>DATEOC010000084.1:0-182862 GCA_035274425.1 Chloroflexia bacterium | reverse complement strand
CCTACACCCCAGCTTGCTCCCACTGCCATAAGACCTCGGCTACGCGCGCCATGCCTTCTTTGAGGTGGCGGCGGTAGGTGCTGAAGGGGAGGTCTAGAAGCTCGGACGCTTGCTCCTGGGTGGGGGCAGGGCTGAGGTAGGTGTGGTAGATGGCTCGATAGAGCTTGAGGTCACGTGGGGCCGCCTGTAGGGTATCTGCGGCCTCGCGGAGGAGAGTTTGGAGGGTGGTGACCTTCTGCGTATTTGATGCGCCCGTACCTGCACGCTCGGTGGTGATGCGCGAGTTGAGGAGAGGGTTGTTTTGAAGGGCGTAGGCGCGGGGGTAGTTGCGCAGTAAATCATAGGTTGCGGCGGTGAAGTCGTCCTGGGACATGGTGGGTCGAGGCGGTGGCGGTGCGCTCGATGTTGTAGGAGCGGGGGGCTGCGCAGGCTCGCGTGGAGATTCCTGGCAAACCAGGGCCTGGGCAGGGGTCGTCAAGAGACCCTCTTGCCAGCTCGCCTCGAAATGGGTGTCTCCGATAGCAGTGCGGGCGGCTGCCAGGTTGCGCTCGTAAGGGGCCTGTTTTGATGGCGGCCTGGGCGCGCCCGCGGCGTCGCGTAGCGCTTGTGCGGCTCCAAAGAGGCGGGCAGCTTGAAGAGTATCCTGTGCGGAGGAGTAGACCCCTGCCAGACCTTCCAGGCCGTCCGCGATGCCGGGCCTGTCGCCTAACTCCTGCCTGATAGTCAGGCTGTCGACGTAGTGCTGGCGGGCTAGAGCGTAGTCGCCGTCGTGCTGAGCTATTTCAGCCAATCCGGAGAGAGCATCGGCTATGCCCCATTTGTTAGCCACTTCGCGGTGGAGAGTGAGCGCCTCGGCGTGCAGGGTGCGGGCGCGCTCGTAGTCGCCCTGCAAGCGCATGACGTCGCCGAGGGAGTTGAGGCAAAGACCTATGCCTCGCCTGTCACCGAACTCTCGGCGTATAGATAGCCCTTCCTCAAGTAGAGCCTGGGCGGGTCCATAATCGCCTTGCTCGCCCGCGACCACGCCCAGGTTCTCCAGGTTGATGCCGATGCTCCACCTGTCGCCTAGCTCACGGCGCAGCGCCAGGCTCTCCTCGTATAGCTTGCGGGCGCGCTCGTAGTCGCCCTGGGCACGGGCGATGAGGCCGAGGTTGTTGAGAGATGCAGCGATGCCTCCTTTGCAGCCAAGCTGCGTGGCGAGGGCCAGGCTCTCCTCGTGGCGGCGGATGGCAGGCGCGTAGTCGCTCTGCTCGTAAGCGATCACGCCCGCGCCGTTCAGCACAGCTGTGCGGAGGAGCTTGAAACGCTCCTCGCCGAGTGGTAGTGGGAGGGCTAGCACGGCATCAAGCCAGCGACGACCCTCGCTCAGGAAGCCTCGCACGCGCCAGAACCACCAGAGGGCGTTGCCGAGCCTCATCCCTATCTCGCCCTCTGCACGCTCGATAGCCCAGGTGAGGGCGGCACGTAGATTGTCATGCTCGCGCTCCATGCGCTCCATGAGGATGCCCTGGGTGGGGCCTGCGAGTTCTGGCTCAATGGTTTCGGCCATCACCAGGTAGTGGTTGGCGTGCCTTTGGCGAACTTCTTCTAGCTCTGCGTGCGCGGCCAGCTGCTCAAGTCCGTATTCTCGGATGGTCTCAAGCATGGTGAAGCGCACCTCGCCGTCTGGCTGGTCAATGCGACGTATGAGGCTCTTGTCGATGAGCGCGCTTATGCCCTCGAGAACGGTAAATTTTGAATTTTGAATTTTGAATTCTTGGGCTTCTGTGCTAGTCAATTCAAAATTCAAAATTGAGAATTCAGAATTGTCCCACAGGGCTTCGGCGGATTCGAGGGTGAAGCCCACGACGAAGATGGAGATGAGGCGGAACAGTGTGCGCTCGTCTTCAGTGAGGAGGTCGTAGCTCCACTCCATGGTGCTGCGGAGGGCCTGGTGGCGTGCGGGGAGGTCGCGAGCACCCCCTACGAGGAGAGGGAGGCGCTTCTCCAGGCGCGTGAGCATGGCCTGTGGGGAGAGGGCTTTGACGTGGGCCGCGGCTAGCTCCAGGGCGAGAGGCAGCCCGTCGAGGCGGGCGCACAACTCGCCCACCGCCGCGGCGTTGCGCGGGGTGAGGGCGAAGTCGAGGCTGGTGGAGGTAGCACGGTTGACGAACAAGGCTACCGCCGCGCACTGGGAAAGCGCCTCGAAGTCGGATAGCTGGTCGGTGGAAGGTAGCGCGAGGGGCGGGACGACCATCTCATGCTCCCCTCGCAGATGGAGACCGGCGCGGCTGGTGACGAGGGCCTTCACGCGGGGGCAATCGCGCAGGAGGTCAGCAATTAAAGGCGCGGCCTCCACCACCTGCTCAAAATTGTCCAGGAGAAGGAGCATACGCTTGTCGCGTAAGTGCGCCTTGAGGAGAGTGGGGAGGGGTTGGTCGCCTACTTCTCCGAGGCCGAGGGCCTGGGCGATTGCGGAGAGGACGAGGTTGGGATCGCTGATAGGGGCCAGCTCGACGATATAGACGCCATCCGCGAAGTCCCAGAGGAGGTCTTCGGCAACGTGGAGGGCGAGGCGGGTCTTGCCGACGCCGCCGGGGCCTGTGAGGGTGAGGAGGCGTACATCGGTACGTTGGAGAAGCTGCCGTGCAAGAGCGACCTCGTGCTCACGACCTATTAGCGAGGTGAGCTGGAGGGGTAGATTGTTAGGTGGAGGAGGCTGCCTGTATTCGTGTTGGCCGGATACGGAGCCGGGTGGTTGTATGTACATTGGGTGATGCGTGATGCGTGATGCGTGAAACGTGATGGTTCGTGATGTCAGCTAGCTTGGGGTATATCTTAATACTTAACGGGGGGAGTTGTCTATCGGTTGAGGGAAGTTCCGAATAGTGAGAGGGTATGTAACAACGACGACGGAGGCTGAGGAGCATGCCATAGCGAAGCACTCTTTTCCCTGTCATTCCGAACGGAGTGAGGAATCTCCGAGCTTGCCAGGTAGATAGAGACCTGGATTCCTCACTTCGTTCGGAATGACACTCTTTTTGCACTCATTGTTACACACCCTCTGACTTATCTTACGAATATTGCTGCGCAGGGTACTAATCGTAAGCTAAAGAAGCTTCTCCTCGCTTCATGGGGGAATGAGGGGCTATTGTGTTATACTGGGGTGCTTATTCTGATAGGAGGGATTTTTGTGAGTGGTTATTCGATTGACGTTCATCTCTATATGGAAAAGGGGATGTATGCCCGGCTTGTAGAGAGGGGACAGGAACTTGGGGTACCTCTGAGCGCGGTGGTGCGCGAGGCTGTGGTGGAATACTTCGAGAATATACCGGAAGTGCCGGAGCAGGGGCAGCTTGTCCCGCAGCCTGACGATCCGATCTGGCAGTTGCCCGGCCTCAGCGCGTCTTACGGCAAGCTGAATCGCTACAATCTTGATGCAGTCAGGGTCCAGGCGACGAAAGAGGGGGAGAGCTAATGCGCCGCCTGATTTTCGTCAATACGAGCGGGTGGTTGGCCCTGTACAACGCTGACGATCCCAACCATGAAGCCGCGCGCCAGCTATGGGAGGACCTGCGCCACCAGGCGGTGCAATTGATAACGACAGATTACGTGCTGGACCAGGTGTATACCGCGCTCAAGGTGTTCGGGTCTCTGCACTCGGCACAGGCATTCCACCAGGTGGTATCGAGGTCGGCGTTGGTGCGCCTCTTTATGGTGGACAGCGTGATCTTCGATAGGGCGTGGAAGGTGTTCGTGGACGATGAGCAGCCGCAATGGACGTTCACCGACTGCGTGAATTACTCGGTGATACAGTACACCGGGGTGACGGAGGTGTTCACCTTCGATCCCACCTTTACCGCGCCTGGCATGGCGATCGTTCCTGGTTCGCCCCAGTAAGGACTAAAGACGAAGAAAGACGAAAGGCAAAGAATCACTTCGGTCCTTTGCTCTTTTACACTGAGAAAAGCATCAAAAATAAGGTTTTGGCTGAGCCAAAACCTTATTTTTGATGCTTTTCAGACTTCTCATTTTATAAAGTAGTATGCATTAAGTACTAGTAATGGATAGGACTTTGTTGTAGTTCAAGGAGGCCTAAAGTAGGACTGGTGGGCTATATGAGTGGCGTGGGTTTGAGGGTAATATGCTTATGAAATCTGATGCACCTATCGCGTCAGCAGCAATTATCCGCTAATAGATAATCCGAAACTCGGACAAAGGAGAAATACAATGCGCGCTAAGATCGAGCAGCTAAAGAAGAAGGGCCAGGGCCTGGTAGAGTATGCACTCATTCTCGTCCTGATTGCCATAGTGGTTATCGTAATCCTGACCTTCCTCGGCGGCCAAGTGAACAGCACCTTCTCAAGGATCGGCTCCGGCCTCGGCGCCCCCTGATCGCAGAAGCGTAGAAGCAAAGAATCAGGAGCGCATCGCGCTCCTGATTTTTGTTTACATGAAACTCACTCTTCCAGCAAAGCTTCCTCTTCGGTGAGGACTTCCAGCTCGCTATCGCCCATCATCTTGCCCGACTGGTCGGTGCGTGGGACGAGAGCTATAGAGGCTACCTCATCGTTGTCGCGCATGTTCATCACGGCGACGCCCTGGGCGGGGCGGCCTTTGTGGGGGATGCTGTCGGCGAAGACGCGTATCACCTGGCCCTGCGTCGAGATGACTACCAGGTCATCGGCACCGTAGACCACGCGGGCTATGCACACATCTCCACCTTTAGGGATGAGAGTGATGGCGCGCACGCCACCTCCCGCTCTACCCTGGCGAGGGAAGCTGGCGATGGGAGTACGCTTGCCCATACCCTTGCCGGTAACGACCAGCAGAGAGGCTTTGGTGTCGGCGCGCACCACGTCCATGCTCACTACTTCGTCGCCCTTAGCGAGGCGTATCGCGGCTACGCCCGCTGTGGCGCGTCCCATCGGGCGCGCCTGCTTCTCAGAGAAGCGGATACCCTGGCCCTTGCGAGTGATGACTACCACATCGCCGTCGCCGTGTGACAGTCGGGAGGAGGCCAGCTCGTCCCCTTCTTCGAGGTTGATGGCGATGATGCCTGTAGAGCGTACCGAGCTGTAATCCTTGAGGGGGGTCTTCTTGATCTTCCCCTGCTTGGTAGCGAGGACCAGGTAAGAACCGTCGTTCTGGAAGTCACGTACGGCGATGAGACCTGTGACCTGCTCCTGCGGCTCAAGCGAGACGAGGTTGACAAGGGGAAGGCCCTTCGACTGGCGTGCGGCGTCGGGCACCTCGTGGGCCTTTAGCTGGTAGACTTTACCCTTGTTCGTGAAGAAGAGGAGGTTGTCGAGGGTGTTGCAGGTGATCATGTGCTGTACGGCGTCCATGTCACGTGTGACCATGCCGATGATGCCGCGACCCCCCCGGTGCTGGCGCTTGTAGGTGTCGTGGGGGAGGCGCTTGATGTAGCCCCGATCGGTGATGCTGACCAGCACCTGTAGGTCAGGGATGAGATCGTCTTCACTGAACTCAGTGCTGGTCGACTCGACGATACGGGTGCGGCGCTCATCGCCATACTTCTCGCGTAGCTCCTTGAGGTCGGCCTTGATAAGGCCGTATATCTTCTGCGGGCGGGCGAGTAAGTCTTCGAGGTAGCCTATCTCTTTAATGACGGCTATGTACTCATCCTCTATCTTCTTGCGCTCGAGGGCGGCAAGGCGTGACAGGCGTAGCTCCAGGATGGCCTGGGCCTGGGCGGCGGAGAACTTGAATTTCTCGCGCAGGTTGCTCTTGGCGCTGTCGGTGGTGCGGCTCTGGCGTATAGTGGTGATTACCGCGTCGAGGTTGTCGAGGGCGATTTTGAGACCTTCGAGGATGTGGGCGCGCTCCTGGGCCTTCTTGAGGAGGTGGCGGGTGCGCCGGGTGATGACCTCGTAGCGCCAATCGAGATGGTATTGCAGGGCGCGCTTGAGGGTAATCGTGCGTGGCTCGTTGCCGTTCACGAGGGCGACCATATTCACCCCGAAGGTGGACTGCATGGCGGTGTATTTGAAGAGGAGGTTGAGTATCTTCTTGGGCTGGGCGTCGCGTTTTAGCTCGATGACGAGGCGCATACCGTTGCGGTCAGATTCGTCGCGGACGACGCCTGCACCTGGGAGGCGGTCATCGTGCATAAGCTCGGCGATCTTCTCATGCAGGTGGGCCTTATTGACCTGGAAGGGTAGCTCTGTGACGATAATGCTGTAGCGTCCCGCTCGGCTCTCCTCGACGTAGGCTTTGGCGCGCATGACGACGCGGCCCCTGCCGGTGGCGTAAGCCTCCAGGATGCCTTCGTTGCCCAGGATGACGCCCCCTGTGGGGAAGTCGGGACCTGGGATGAACTTCATCAGGTCTTCCACGGCGGCATCGGGGTTGTCGATGAGGAATGTGATGGCGTCGGTAAGCTCGGCCAGGTTGTGTGGCGGGATGTTGGTTGCCATACCAACCGCGATGCCTGTGGCCCCGTTGAGGAGCATATGGGGGACGCGAGCGGGGAGGACGGTAGGCTCCATCGCCTTTTCGTCGTAGTTGGGCACGAAGTCAACGGTATCTTTGTCTATGTCGAGGAGAAGCTCTTCGGCGATTTCGCGCATACGTGCTTCCGTATATCGCATAGCCGCCGCAGGATCGCCGTCTACCGAATTGTGCACGAACACACCACTTGCAAGTAAGAAGTTGTGATGCTCATCTACGGTAATATCGTATACATCCTCATATTCATCCAGCCAACGCACAGAGATGATACGATGGTTATATGTCCTGCCTGCTTCGATGACATCTTCAAAGCTACCGAAGGAACTGATTGCGGTTTCTAGCCTAGGTATCCAATTAGCGTCACGTCGCTCTTCATATACGTCCGGCGTGATTGACGTATCAGTTGCTTGGTGTAGTAAGCGCGAGACATAACGTGCTATTCTTTGCTTAACTGCCTTGGCTGCCATTTCGCGCATCATTTGCGGATTGTCAGCTAAGCGACGTGCATTGCTGCGTTTGACGCCTTCACTCTGCGCCTCACGGAAATCACTGTCTTCCCATTGGCGGGCAATCTTCTCACGGTGCTGTTCACGGGTCGCCGGGTCTTCCCACAAAGTGGAGGCCATGTGGGAGAAATGGTCCTTTCGGTACTTAGCACGGTAAGTCGGATCCTGCCATAAGCGCCGTGAAGAAGCACTTAACTTAGCACGCAATTCAGGGGAGGCCATAGCACGCACAATAGCTTCTATGATCTCAGCACGCTTGGATTCATCTCCCCACATAGCACGACTTTTTTCTGAGATAATCTGGGCTACGCGCGCTCTCTCTTCTGGGGACAACGGGCGCTTTGAAATACCGGACAGGGCTATACTCATCTTTGCTCGATAGTCAGGGTCTGACCACAACGTCTTCATTCGCCTAGACATTTCGGCGCGTGCTTCTACGTCGTCCTGATAGCGTTTCTTTAGCGATGCGGAGACGCGTGGGCCATTCTCACGGCGAAACGTCTCATCCTGATTTCGCAAGGCAAATTGACGCCTTAGCCTACGGCGCACTTCAGGGTGTTGATCATAGTAACGCTGCACTCCCTGACGCTGCACGGCCCTGAATGACTCATCTTTCCAAAGTGTTCCTAACTGCTCAGCGTGAAGGTGTAGGTGCTCCAAGAAAGTCATGCGCTCTATGTTGCTGGGAGTGTTGTCGAAGCGATTGAAGTTCCTGTGGTGCCGGACGAAAGGACCTTTAACTTTACGCGCCAATCCACGCTGCACATTGAACTCATCCGACAAGCGATGCACAAACTCATACTGTCCGGTAGCGGGTTGAAGCACGCGCAGATAGCTGTTCAAGCGCTCTTTGACGGGGGCTGTATCAAAGTAGCCCGGCATGAGACTATCATTGGGTGTGAGGTATTGGGCCTCTTTATACGTTCCGTCGCGGAGCATAAATCTGTGGTCGGGGGTGCAACGTATCGTCTCTCCGGTGTCCAGTGTTACTTCGAACAGGCGCGCCTTGTGGCGAGTTATGCGGGAGTTACGGCCTTCGCCTACAACAATGCGGCCTTCCTTATCGACAGAGTAGACGTAGAAGACCGAATCAGGGCTAAGCTGCTCAAGTTCAGCGAACGATTTTTCCGTACCATCCAGCAGCTTGATTTTGGTGTCGCCTGTGAAGCATCCGTAGTTTCCCTGCCCGTCCACGAGGGGGTAGCGCATTGAGAAGTCTTGCGCCATGCGGACGAGGGTGTCGTAGACAGCGGTCTCGCCATGAGGGTGGTACTCTTTGAGCACTTCGCCGACGATACCGGCGCTCTTGCGGTAGGGGACGTTATGGCGCAAGCCCATGCCGTTCATGGCGTAGAGGATGCGTCGTTGCACCGGCTTGAGGCCGTCGCGCACGTCCGGGAGCGCGCGGGAGACGATTACGCTCATGGCATAATCGAGGTAGGCTGAGCGCATCTCGCTGTCGAGATTTACGGGTCGAATTGTGCCTATTTCCATCTGTTGTGGGTCCTTTTTAGGGTTACGAATAAGAGGTTAAAAGATAGTAATTAGCAGATTATTATGAAAGTTTCTTATCGCGCGGTCAGGGGCGACTTGCCTACCTTATTATACCCGATTCGAGGTGATTTTACCAGGTTTTGCACATAATATTCGAATATTTGTTCTACGAGTTGCCGGAGGTTGAAATGTTACAATAATATGAGATGCCCTGAATTTCCAATAAGCGTGAGTACCATAGAACAAGCGTTGAAAAGGGTGGAAAAAAGAGGACTCGGCGCAACCGAGTCCTCTTTTTTCCACCCTTTTTAGAAATGTCAATATTTCAACTATGAGTAGTTATGAACTTGTATCAGCGAAAGCAGCCATGCCGAGGTGAACGTCGCCGGTATTGTTTGTCTCTTTGCTCTCCCTCAGGTCGGCGTCGGAGCTGGTGGCACTGCGGCGATCTTTGATAGCCAAATTTAATGCCTGTGCTATCTTGCGGACATATTCTTCGTCATCGGAGGCGAAGGGGCAAGCACTACCGAAGGTGCCATTGATAGAAAGTATGAAGATGTGGTCAGTCTTCATGACCATCTGCATTATCAGTACCGTGAGGCCGGCGAGGGCTATGAGCATACCCAGCACGCTGGTGGCAGGTATCATATCCTCCAGGGCGACGGGGAAGAAACGTTGCAAATTTGTGACAGAGAACATCAGCAGTGATCCCACTACAATGAGGAAAGAGGGCACGTTGCGAGCGCGGTCGGTCTGCGTAGCCGAAACGCTTACCGACGTGAGGTCGGCCAGCCTGTAGCTCTTGCCTCCGAGCCTGGCATATTCGCCGGTGATTTTTGTGCTGCTATCTGAATAGTATACGAGTTCTTGCATGGTGATAATTGGCCTCCAAGAAGATATACGAGTCGGGGTAACACCCGGGGAGGCAGCAATTTGTCGATAAATTGCCGTTTACACGGTTGACAGACGCGTAGGGCTGATTTATACTTGCCTCACTCGTAAAATGCGGACCTGGAAGCACAGAGTTGCCCTTATTGCTTTGTGCGCCGGGGTTACCTATATCAAGTCGCGAAGTTAAGCTAGACAAGGAGGACCGTATGAACACAGATGACCGGCCAGCAGGATCGCAGCCACCGCAGGGGCAACCCCCTCCGCAGCAAGGCTACCAGCAGCAACCACCCCCTCAGCAAAGCTACCAGCAGCCACCTCCTCAGCGCCAGGGGCCTTCCATGCCGGACATGAAGAGTATGGCGAACATGGGGAAAGGTAACCCCTATCTTGTCAACCCGGACGTCCAGCTGAACTCGCTTGAGCGATTCACGGTAATGCTGATCAGGCTCGTCGCGTGGATAGCTCTGCTCTTGCTTATCATACGTGTATGCGGCGGGGGTATCGATGCGCTAATGAACTCCGGCGGCAGCTTCGGCCTTATCTGGAGAGCGTTCCTCAACTACCTGGCAGAGTTTGCCGGTGGCGCTATCGCCGCAGTTACCCTGCTTGCGCTGGCGTCTATAGTGGAGAGCCTGGCGACGATGCGGAACAACAGGTCTTAGTGACAAAGCCAGTATGGGGCGTTGGACGAAGGACGAAAGACGGACGACGGACGACAGACGACGAAATCGCGTGTCAGTTGGTTTTGTAGGAAAGACGATTAATATCAAGAAAAGGTGAAAGAGGAGGACAAATCATGTATCAAGCTCCACCACCAGGACAACAACCGTCCGGTGGATACCCACAGCAAGGCCCGCCGATGGGCTACCCGCAGCAAATGCCCCCGCAGAGGGGCGGTGGCGGCAACCTATTCGGGGTAAGTCCAGGTATTCCCCTGAATCCGGCTGAGCGCATGGCGGTCATGCTGATAAGGATTATAGCGTGGCTTGCCTTGTTATTCGTGTTGATATCGGCGTGTATAAGAGGCATCTTCATACTCACGAGCCTCCCGCCAGTGGATGGCTTCAAGGTTCTGCTCGGTAACACCGGCGAACTAATAGGTCAGGTAGCCGGGCAATTGATTTGGCCCGCTATCTTGTTCGCCGTGGCCGTCCTCATAGAGAACCTGGTAGCCTGGCGGCATAAGGCTTAGAAGTCCAATAATCGTTGAAAGCACGAAAAAGAGGTTCCGGCTAGGCCGGAACCTCTTTTTCGTGCTCCAGCAAGGGTGAGAGGCGGGGCGATTACCTGGCGCTTGGGCGGAGGAACCAGCCTCGCGCCGTCTCCTCGGTTTTGAGGAAGTTCAGCAGCATGTTGGCTACCTTTGTGCGCCCGCCCGTCGCGGGGTGGGTGCCGTCTTCCGCGAAATCGCTGCACTGCCAAATAAGGCCGTCGCTGCGGGGCTTGAGACCATCGGCCCATAGATAGGGACCCCAGGCGAGCCATGCTCCCGGTGGGTCGCCGACCGTGTGCTCTTCGATGAGCCACTTGACGGCGAAGCCGCTCTGGTAGGCGTATGGCTCAGGGTTGAGGGCCGTGCTTGCGTACCCGGCGTAGATGCGGCTCGCAAGGTAGATGATCTGGAGGTTGGGATAGCGCGCCTGCATGATGCCGACTATGTCGCGGAGGGCGTCGCGCAGGCCCTGTGCGTCGGCGGGGAAGGGGCGGTTCTCTCCGGCGATGGCCTCTTTGAGCCAGGCAGTCTGCACCTGGTTGGGGGTGACGCCCACGTTGGCTAAGCGCTGGTCTATTATCGTCCAGAAGGGGGCGTTGGGGTTCCTGATTGCCTGGGCGTCCTGTCCACCCTGCGCGCCGTCCACTATGGTGAGCTTGGGATTCTTCTGCGCATCGGCGTCGGCCATACTCTTGAAGGTCGAGAACTCCTGGGTGGTGTTGGACATGCCGACCGATAGGAGCACGATCCTGCCATTGGTGGTGTCGGGCTGGCCGTTGGCGTCGAGGGGCACGACGAGGCGGGCGTGAGCGCGCCCAATCCACTTGTAGTCGAGCGGGGGGTGGTTTTCGCCGAAGGGATAGAGGCCACCTTCATATCCCTGGTACGTGCCATAGCCCAGGTCATTTAGCGGCACATAGCCTGTGGAGGTCTGGTTGCAGTTAGCCTGGGGCGTGTCAGATTGCGCAGGAGCGGAAGTTATCCCACCCAGGCTGAGAAAGGGGAGGATGAATACGGCAGTATAGGGCAACCAGGACCTGCGAATAGCGAGTGCAATCATGGTAGACCTCCTTGGGTCGCTACCTCTGTTATTGCGGCGGCTCTATGACTACGTTGCCATTGTAGTTTGAGAAAGTTGTGCGCAGTATGACGCCCGCGCCGCTTTCCATATCGACCGATAGAGTCATGTGGTCAAGAAGAGAGTCGGCGTCGTTGACCCAGATGTCTACGTTGATGCGGCTGGTGCTGAAGATTTGGCGTGTGGAGCTATCGTCGGTGTCGGCGGCCATGCGCCTGGTGTCTACCGCGAAGCGGACGCGGTGCAGGGTCTTGCCCCTCTGCGTGTCGGTGCTTATGAGCTGGACTGTGCCCGGTTCGTGGTAATAGAGGTATGAAGAGAAGGTGAGAGGATTGACGATGCCGAGGCTTGAGCTGCTGGTGTCTTGTGGTGCCCACGGATCATTTATGCTTTGGCGCTTCCAGGTGTCTCCGGCGATTGTGACGTACTGGCCTAGCTGGGGGATATTGGAGTTGAGAGTGAAACTATCTGGGAGTGAGACGTCGCCGCTCAGGGTGAGGTTGAGTGGTTGGGTATCTGTGATGTCTGGCCTGTTCGAATCGACACCGAAGAAGCCGACTTCGCTACTGTAGCTCAGGGTCTTCACATCGCGCATCGCCTCGGCTGCGCGGTTGAGGGTGGCTTCGGCTTCTGCGTCTAAGACAACGGCTGTGACCGAGGATGTGGCCTGGGGTGTGGTGGAGAGGGCGGCATCGGTTGTGGGTACAGCTGTGGGAGTAAGGAGTGCACTTGAAGCGTTTGACGGCCCCTTCGAGGCAAGGAGGAGCGCCATGACTACGGCAGGTATGGCGAGGAGCGTCAGGGCTGCGGCTATGACGAGCAGGACGCGATTACGGCTGCGAGCACGTATGGGAGCTATAGAGGTCGGAATGAAGGGTGGAGCAGCCTGTGGATAGACGGGTCCGGTGATTGGTGTTTGGGGGTTGGGCGTCTCCTGGGAGTATGGCACAGGAAGTTGAGCCGGAATAGGCAAGGGAGGTATGGCATCTGCTACTGTGGAGGCGGGTGCAGTCGTAGTAGCTGCTAATGGAGAGCCGCATCTGGCACAGAACTTCTGGCCTGGGTGGGTGTCCGCGCCGCATTGGGGACAGTTCATGATAATGTGTGCTCAGGTGTTATTGGCTTGTACCCGTTACCGCCACGTATTATTGGGAGTCGACGGATTCGTATGTGTGTTAGAGTAAAGACGACTATGCATCCTTGCTCAAGCGACTCTCGTAATGAATCTAAATTCGCCAACAGGAGGGCTAACTGAACAGTCCAATACCGTTGCGTGCCTCTTCGGAAAAGTATTACTGATGGTTTTGTTGCACCTAGAACCGACAGTATCTCCCCAAAATCAGTGTCGGCAGAAACAATAATGCGCCCTTCTTTGTAGGCACGGTCGAAGATAATCTCATCCTCAACTACATGTAAACCGTGCTCACGTACATGGATTGCATCGTGCCCAGCCTGGCGCAACTCATGAGCCAGACGAGGTGACAAGGGATGATCAATGAGAAACTTCAAAGCCCAGGGATCAAGTAGTTATAAGGGGCAATTCACGGAACTGAACGGCTTCAGCTGCATACCATAAAGCTTCACGAATATCTTCTTTCTCTAAGTCAGGAAAGTCGGAGAGAATCTGATCCTCTGTCATCCCATCGGCTAACATACCTAGTACAGTCGCGACAGGAAACCTCATGCCACGAATACAGGGCACACCACCCATCTGTTTGGGATTTATCGTGATACGTTGAAACTCCATGCTCCTATACTCCTTACCATCTACTCCTTACTATCGCCATCAGCGTTACCTTTGGGATTATTGTACGCCAAAGGGGATATCGGGACAACCCTATCGAAGAGAGAGCGGTGCATTACACACCAGAATCGGTCCTGCATGCAGGACCGATTCTGGTGTGTAAGAGATGCAGGGTCTAGCCTACAGGAAGTGCATCGGGGGCGGGGATGACGCCAAGCTGTTGCAGCAGGCCAACGCCGTCATTCAAGTCCCACTCTTCGACTATCTTGCCGTCGCGGATGTAGAAGATATTGATGCCAAAGACCGATATTTTTCTGCCGGTAGCAGGGATGCCCATCAAGTCCCCCAGGTGGGTGCCGGTCATAGTATATGGACTCGCGAGCCTGTTCCCTTCGATGATGGCGTCCTCCCAGTTGACATTGATGCGAAGGTCGGGGAAGGCGCTGAAGTACGAGAGCACAAAGGGCTTCCAGGCTTCGAAGGTCATGAGGGGAAGGCCGGGGAAATGGACCACGGTGTCGGTGGAGTGCGTGGCGATTGACGCTTGCAGGTCCCCACTGTTGGCCGTATCAACGAAGCGGCGCACTACGGACAGAACTTCTTGTCTGGATGGTGTTGCGGATGTTGCGGACATTGTATTTGCCTCCTTAGGGCGGTTATAGAATTGGTTATTGTTGGGTTATCGCCAACGCCCTCATTCTATTGCCGCCCGAGAAGGGCTGCATAGGGAAATTTACTCATTCTTACTAAGGATTCCTAACGGAGTGTTCTGGGTAAGGAGGTAGGGACGTGCCGACGGCACGTCCCTACAGAGCTTTTGTTAGTACTTCTAAACGAGGTTGTGCTCCATGGCGAAGAAGGTGGCCGCGGCGCGGGTGGAGACGCCTATCTTGTTGTAGATATGCTGCACGTGATTGTCCAGGGTCTTCTTTGAGACCACGAGGGCCTCAGCTATATCCTTCACCGGGAGGCCGCGTGCCAGCAAGCGCAATACCTCTATTTCACGGTCGCTGAGGCCAGCGGGACGTTCTATACGGGAGGCTGCTACGTGGTGGCCCGCTACGGCCAAGACCGCGTTGGCGGCTTCACTATCTATATGCCCGGAGCGTACCTCTTTGCGAAGCTGTTCGGCGGCAGCGTCGGGGTCGAGTGCGGGGCGATAGGGGCGCGGCTCGGTCATGGCCTGGTAAGCGTCGGCTGCGGCTAATATCCGCGCGGACGCTGTGAGGAGAGTCGCGGGAAACCCTCTGTGGTAGCCGGACCCATCGAGGCGCTCGCGGTGCAGCGCAGCCAGTGTTCCCAGTGGAGCCAGCGCCTTTGGCCGGGCAAGCACCCGCTCGGTGTAGTAAGGGTAGAGGCGGACGCGCTCCCACTCGCTTTCGGTGAGGGCGCTTGACTTGCCCCAGATGCGAGCGGTTATGCCCACTCTGCCCACGTCATGCACGAGCGCCGCCCGCCGGACCGTTACTATATCGGATGCGGGCAGCCCACAGCGTTTAGCGGCGGCGGTGGCAAGCTCGGCTAGATGGGTCGAGTGGCCTACCATAAAGGGTGTTTTCAGATCGGCAAAGTCGGCGATAGCTTTGGCTGCCGTATCAAGCCGGTCCTCGGTTATGTAGGGCTGTGACCCCGGTTCGGCCTTGAGGGTGGCGTCCCAGATCGATCCGCTATCCAGCAGAGGGAGCAACTGATCTGCGTTGCGCAGGAAGGTCTCTACAAGGGCAGGGTCATATTTGGTCCCTATTTTGTGCTTGGCCATAGCAAGCGCGGCGTCGTGCCCTGCGCTCTGGTATGCGTATACGATATCCAAAGAGAGGTGGAGAATGCGAGCGGGGAGGGTGAGGGCTTCGCCTTTCACCTTATTGGGCGCGCCACGCCCATCCCATCTTTCGTTGACGTGCCAGATACTGTCTTGCACATCCTGGCCGAAGCCTAACCGTTCCGAGATGCGGCGGGCCACCTCGCAGTGAGCTTTGCCCGATGCGACGAGACCGCCTGACAGCAATGAGAAAATGAAGGCGACACGGCTGAGTGGAGGCTTGTCTTTGCCGATGTTGCGAAATATGAAGCCCATGGCTTCGCCGGGTTTGCCGAAGTCGGTGTTCAACCATTCACCCACGACATCTGGGTCCGTCTCATCGCCTAGCATCTCGGCGGAGAGTGGGGCGGTGGCCGTGCAGCCTGTGAGGGCCAGCAGGGGCAGATAATAGGTAGTGACAAGCTCCGCGTCACCCAGGCCATGCGCTTCACCGAGGTGAACAGACATGAGGGCCACGCTCAGCATCGTCTCAACAGGCACGCCCGTGCCTATGTCTGTGGCGAGAGAGAAGGCAGCCACAAGCTCTGCCAGGCGTAAGGGCGCGCCAGGGACCGTATGGCTATCGCCCATAGGGGACCTCTTTCGGGTTATGCTGGGCAGAAATCTGTATACGCGTGACGTTTGTCCAGGCGAGAATGACGCTCGTTACCTGCCCCCGCCTACCTGCACCGTCGAGATTATCGTGGGGAGGGAGCTGCGTGCCGCATCGAGGATGGGCCATGAGACGATGAAGAAGAGGATGACGGCGATAGCGGAGGCGACGAGGGTCCAGTGGATGGCGGGGGAAGGGCGCGGCTCGCGGGCGGCGCGTGGCTCCTCGAAGTACATGAACCAGATGATGCGCAGATAGTAGAATGCAGCAATCGCGCTATTGAGCACGCCTATAACGGCGAGCCATACCAGGTCGGCCTTGATAGCGGCGTAGAAGACGTAATATTTGCCGAGGAAGCCGATGGTGGGGGGTATACCCATCAGGGAGAGGAGGAAGAACATCATCAGCCCGGCCTGGGCAGGTGCCCACGACGATAGCCCGCGGAAGCTCTCAATCCCGTCGGTGAGGCCGTTGCGCTGCACCCATACCACGATGCCGAACGCTCCCATGTTCATGAACATATAAGAGAAGAGGTAGAAGAGCATCGAGGAGATGGCTAGCTGCTGTTGCTCGCTGGCCGACGTGTACGCCGCGAGGCCAACAAGAACGTAGCCGGTGTGGGCGATGGAGGAATAGGCGAGCATACGCTTGACAGAGCGTTGCATCACGCCGACGACGTTGCCGAGGGTCATCGTCAGGATGCTGAGGACGACGATAACGGGCACCCAGGTCTGCCAGGCGGGGCCGAGGGCTTCGGTCATGATGCGTATTGTAGCGGCGAAGCCCGCGACTTTGGGTCCGACCGACATGAAGGCTGTGACAGGCGTGGGCGCGCCCTGGTAGGCGTCGGGGGTCCACATGTGGAAGGGGACGGCGGCTATCTTGAAGCCGAGGCCAGCTATGAGGAGGAGAATGGCGAGCATCACCCAGCCACTGTTGGCCGCGCCTGTCGTGCTCTCTATTTCGGAGATGACCTGGCCGATAGCGCGCAGGTTGGTGTGGCCGGTGGAGCCGTAGAGCCAGGCCATACCGTAGACGAGGATGGCGGTGGAGAAGATGCCGAGAAGGAAGTATTTGAGGGCCGCTTCGTTGGAGAGCTTGTCGGTGCGGGCGAAGCCTGTGAGGATGTAGATCGAGATGGACATCAACTCGATGCCGACGAATAGAGAGGTGAGGTCAACCGCGGCGGAGGTGAACATCATGCCGAGGGTGGCGAGGGCAACGACCGAGTAATATTCGCCCAGGGCCATGCCGCGCTCACGTATGAATTGGGTGGAGAAGAGAACGGCGATGATAGCCGTGCCGAGGGAGAGCATCTTGAAGAAGAAGCCGAGATTGTCTACCACGACCATGCCGCCGAAAGCTTGCTCCTGGTCTATACCCGCTGTCCCTATCCACCCGTTGAAGTAGCCGATGCAGACGGCCAGCGCGGCGACGTAGCCCACGATGCTGATACCTGCGAGGGTCTGGCTCTTGGCATCGCGGCCCCGCGTGAATAGGTCGTAAAAGATAAGGACGAGAGACGTTACTAGCACGATCAATTCGGGCAGGATAGTCTCCAAGTTCATGTTCAGCGCATCATAATTTAGCATACTCGTTCCTCTAAGTTCAAAGCTCAAGGTAGTTGTTAGTGTAAATATTTGTAGGGCAGTTGGCTTTGTGTTGTTTTACGCTTAGAAAAGCATTTCTGATAATCTGTCAAGTTCATATAGCCCAAGTCTGCATCCATCAGCCATTAGCCTCAACTGAATAGTCACGTCGAGTAGACCAATCTGGTCTCGCCCACCAGCAGTTGTATTGTGCGTCCAACTCTAAGACACCTTCAACTTCGAGAACATCTGTCTCTCCTTCGAAAAGTAGAACCCGCATCCCTGGCTGGAAGGTTTTATTCATGTTTTGCTCTGCATTAATATTGATGAGAACCCTGCCCTCCTGATTCCTGCCCATCGTATTGAAGTCTACAAATATTCTTTGCATCATATTTACCCAGTACTTCCAGACGCTATGTCTCTTTGTGGAGGATCCCACCAACCTTTGTGTTCTTCTTTGTGTCTCTGTGTTTAGATAAGGCCTCACCTGAAGAATATGTGGGTGAATGAGGCCGCGTTGGGTATCTGCGCGGTGACGGTCGCGATTAAGTGCTGGCTGGCAGGGGCGATCATTTCGAGGATGGGGCCGGGGAAGACGCCCATCACGATCGCGCCTGCGGCGAGAACGCCTAATGATACGCCCTCGGCAAGGTTGAGGTCGGGGAAGCGTTTGGCCTCAGCGACGGTCTTGCCGAACATGACTCGCTGGAACATCCAGAACAAGTACCACGCAGCGAAGATGACTACTGCGGCAGTGATAGTGCCCACCAGCCAATCGGCGCGGAAGGCTCCTTGCATGGCGAGGAATTCCCCGATAAAGCCGCTCAGGCCGGGGAGACCTACCGAGCCAAGCATCATGAACATGAACATGGTGCCGAACAAGGGCATCGGCTTGGTGATGCCGCCCATATCAGCGATCTGACGACTATGCAGGCGGTTATAGATAACGCCCACGCAGAGGAATAGGCCGCCCGTGAGTAGGCCGTGGGAGAGGATGACGATTATCGCGCCGTCCACGCCCTGGGTGGCGAGGTTGACCGAAGCCTGGCCTCGCTCTTGCAAGCCGGGGGCGCGGTTCATCAGCACCCCCGTGAAGAGGCCGAGGGTCACGAAGCCCATGTGGCTTACGGAGGAGTAGGCTATCAGCTTCTTGAGGTCGGGTTGGACGAGTGAGACGAGCGCGCCATAGATGATGGCGATGACGGAGAGGCCGATCATGATGTCGGCGAATGTAGCCGCGCCCGCCGGGGTGATAGGCATGGCGAAGCGGATGAAGCCATACGCGCCCATCTTGAGTAGGACGCCCGCGAGGATAATCGAGCCTGCGGTGGGGGCCTCAACGTGCGCGTCGGGGAGCCACGTGTGGAAGGGGAACATAGGGACTTTGATAGCGAAGGCGGCAGCGAACGCCAGGAAGACCCAGTTCTGGAAGTCGCGGGGGTCGCCAGGGCCTAGCTCCATGAGTCGCAGTATATCGAGCGTGCTGTGCTGGAGGTAGAGCGCGATAATCGCGACCAGCATGAGTAGGGAGCCTGCAAGCGTATATAGAAAGAACTTTACTGCTGCGTAGACGCGGTTGGACGATCCCCAGACGCCAATGATGAGGGCCATCGGTACGAGCATCACTTCCCAGAAGATATAGAAGACGAAGAAGTCGAGCGAGACGAACACGCCGAGCATACCTGCTTCGAGGAGGAGGAAGACGATGTAATACTCTTTGACGCGCTTCTGGATAGGCTCCCAGGAGACCCAGAGGGAGATGGGGGTGAGGAGAGTGGTCAGCACCACAAGGAGGATGCTGATGGTGTCTACGCCCATGTGGTAACCTATATTGAGACCTCCGCCGACTGGTGCGCCTGTGGCGTCGGTGGTGGAGAGCCAGGTGAAGTTCTCTTGAAGCTGGAAGCTGGCGACACCTCCGCGAGAAGATGCGTTGGTGGTGAGGTAGGCGACGAGGGCGATTATAGAGAGGACGAAGGTAATGAGCGCGCCTGCCATGGCGACTTTCTGGATAACGCCCTTCTCTTTTAGGAATAGCAAGGCTATCGCCGTCAGCACGGGGACGTAGACGATAAGGGATAAGATGGGGAAGCCTAGTGTGTTGTCTTGTATGTCGAACACTCAATCCTCCGGGTTAGTTTTTGGACCCCGCCCGGCGGATAAATCCGCGGGCTACGCATACCAAGCCCTCCTGCGCGGGCTGGGTGGTTTTCATTTTGGCAGGATGATAAACAGGTACGTCACAAGAGCCAGAACGCCTACACCTATAGCCAGGGCGTAGCCTTGCACGAAGCCGGTTTGGACGCGGCGCAGCTTGCCGCCGGAGCCTCGGACGAGGCCCGCAACGCCATTTACAGCTCCGTCAACTACTCGCTGGTCGAAGCGCCAGAAACGATAGGCGAGGGACTTGCCTCCATCTACGAGCACTCTCTGGTAAAGCTCATCGAAGTACCACTTGTGGAGGAGAGCGTTGTAGAGCCAGGGCATCCCCTGCGCCATCGTGCCTGGAAGGGTGGTCTGGCGGAAGTAAACCAGGAAGGCGGCGAATATGCCTGCTATCGCGGTCATCGTCGAGATGAGCATGATCAGCATGGTGGGCACGGTGAATCCCGCGTCGGGGTGGATCGCGCCGGAGGCGTGGAGCGCAGGCTCAAAGACTGGCTCAAGGAAGCGGTGGAATATACCCGCATCAGGTCCGTCGGGGAATACGCCAACGAGGCCGCCGAAGGCTGCACCTATAGCCAGCAGGATGAGAGGTATCGTCATGAGAGGCTTCGACTCGTGCGGGTGAACGTCTTTGGGCACGTTGTTCTTGCCGTAGAAGACGACGAAGACCAGCCTGAACATATAGAGGGCGGTGAGGAAGGCCGCCGCCATGAGCATGGTGCCGACCACCCAGTGGTTGCGCAGGAACGCGCCTCCGATGATTTCATCTTTGGACCAGAAGCCCGCGAACGGTATCACGCCTGCGTTTGCCAGGGCTGCTATCAGGAAAGTCCAGAATGTGACCGGCATTTTATTGCGGAGCTGGCCCATCTTGCGGATGTCCTGCTCGCCGTGCATACCGTGGATGACCGAGCCGGAGCCGAGGAAGAGGAGGCCCTTGAAGAAGGCGTGGGTCATGAGGTGGAAGATGGCGGAGGCCCACGCGCCTATGCCGAGGCCCGCGAACATGTAGCCTAGCTGGGATACTGTGGAGTAGGCGACCACGCGCTTGATGTCGTTGCTGGCGAGGGCTATCGTCGCGCCGAGCACGGCGGTTACCGTACCTATGATGGCGACGACGGCTAGGGCGTCAGGCGCGAGGGAGAACATCGGGTTGAGGCGGGCGACCATGTAGATGCCCGCCGTGACCATCGTAGCGGCATGTATGAGGGCGCTGACGGGGGTGGGACCTTCCATGGCGTCGGGGAGCCAGACGTGGAGGGGGAACTGCGCGCTCTTGCCCATCGCGCCCGCGAAGAGGAGGAGGCAGATGATGGTCAGGTTGCCCAGCACCATCTCCGGGTTGTGCTCGATTATCTCGAAGACGCTGGTGTACTTCAGGTCGGGGGCGATGGTGAAGAAGTTGACGAAAATCATCATGATGCCGAGCGCGAAGCCGAAGTCCCCTATACGGTTGACGATGAAGGCTTTCTTGGCGGCATCGCTGGCAGATTTCTTGGCATACCAGAAGCCGATTAGAAGGTATGAGCAGAGACCTACCGCCTCCCACCCCACGAAAAGGAGGAGGAAGTTATTCGACAGCACGAGCACCAACATGCTGAAGACGAAGAGCGGGAGGTAGGTGAAGAAGCGGGCGATATCGGGGTCGTCGGCCATATACTCGATGGAGTAGATGTGGACGAGCGTGCCGACGGAGGTGACTACAAGGAGCATGATTACGGTGAGCGGGTCGATGAGGAACGCGACGTTTACGGTGAAATCGCCGGAGGGTATCCAGGTGTAAAGGTCGTACTCGAAAGGCTGACCCTGGGTGCGGACGAATATGAACTCGAAGAGGATGGCTACCGAGAGGAGGAAGGTGAGGCCGACGAGGGCAGAAGCGATTGGACCTGTGGCTTTCTTCAGCCTGCGTCCGAATAAGCCGTTGATGAGGAAGGCAAGCAGCGGGAAGGCGAGCAGGAGCCATACGACATTTAGCACGTAGGCTTCCGGCCTGGTCGCAGCCTCTGCCGCATGCTCCTCGGCCTGCGCCGCGATGTTGTATAGAGTATTTAGTAGTACGTGAGGCATTTACTCCTCCGGTAGTCGGCAACCGATAATCTCTGTCGAACTGTACTTCTTTCCCTGTCATTCTGAGCGAAGCGAAGGATCTAAAACTCTATCCATACATCCAAGCTCGGAGATTCCTCACTTCGTTCGGAATGACACGGATAAGGGTGCTTCGTGAAATGCTTGCTACTTACTCCTTCATAATCTCCATATCAGTGGTATCTACTGTGGCTTTCTGGCGGACGAGGGAGATGATTATGGCGAGGCCGACTGCGGCTTCGGCGGCTGCTACGGTGACGACGAAGACCACGAAGTTCTGACCTGCCATCGAGTTTAGCTGCGCGCCGAAGGTGATTAGAGATAGGTTGACGGCATTCATCATCAACTCGGCGGACATGAAGATGACCAGCACGTTGCGCCGGGTGAGGACGCCGATCAGACCGATGCTAAAGAGTATGGCGCTCACAGCTAGGAACCACGCCATAGGCACGCCCGTCGTGCCTGAGACGGTAGATGGTTCCTGCGATTGTGCCAGTATTGAATACATAACCGCTCCTTACCAAATTTTGAGTTTTGAATTCTAAATTTTGAATTGAGGTATCTAATTCAGAATTCAAAATTTAGAATTCAAAATTACTTCGTCTCGACCTCCACGCCTGAGGTGGTGCCTGCGCCTACGCCACTCGGTTGCTCTACTGTGGGCACTTCGGTCATGCTGTCGCTCTTGTAACTGGTGTACTTCGAGCCGAGGGCGGGGAGGAGTTTCTTCTCTACCTGCTCATCCTGCGGCAGGTTTGCTCCCGTCCTGCGGGCCAGTGAGATGCCTATGGAGGCGTGCATATCCTCCACCTCGGCTGGCTCTTCCTTGCGGGCCAGCACTATCGCACCGATTACTGCAAGGAGGAGGATGAGGGAGGCGACTTCAAATGGGAAGAGGAACTGGGTGTAGAGCGTCTGGCCGAGGGCCTGTACGTTGCCTCCTAGCCTGGCTATTTCGGTTGTGCTGTATGTGCTAGTGGTGCCGCCCAGGGTGTCGCCTATAGCTGCCTGCTGGGGCTGGGAGCTGAACAGGATGATGAGCGCCAGTTCTACGGCCAGAAGGAGGCCGACGGGCCATGCTGCCCACACCTGAGCAGCATGGAGACCACTCAACTTGGGGCCTTCGCGGAGGCCTAAGAGCATGATTACGAAGAGGAAAAGGACCAGGATAGCGCCCGTGTAGACGAGCACCTGCAATGCGGCCAGGAACTCGGCCCCCAGCATGACGTACATAATCGCCAGGTTGAAGAAGACCAGTATGAGCCACAGCGCGGAATGGACCGCGTTCTTGCGCGTGACCATCATCACCGAGGCCAATATGCCCAGCCCCGCCGAGTTGAGGAAGACTATCTGCCCCAGGCTGGGGAGCGCTACAGTTACCCCGAAAACCTCAATGTTCATACGCTCCGTCCTTGCTGCGTATTGCTTGCCCTGTCATTCTGAGAACTCATCACTGGGCGAAGCCTATCACAGGTCAACATCTTTAGATTCTTCGCTTTGCTCAGAATGACAGGCTAATGGGTACGGTTCTTGGATACCCTCTCAGAATGCAGACTTAAAAGTTACTCTTTCCCAAACGTTCTCTAAACATTACGTTTGTCCTGATTCCTCACTATAGGCTTCCGCGCCGTGGCCGGGCTGTTCGGGGCCTGCCGGGCGGCCTAGTTGGGCGGGGCGGGTGGTTGCACCTACCGCCGGCATCGCGCCCGCCATGTCGTTGATGCCGGCCAGGCCTGCGGCGCGGGCTTGCTTATCGAGGCGGACGTTTAGCTCAGCCATGTAGGTCTTGCCGAGGTCCATTAGCTTGTACTTGTCGTAAATGGTCTCGCCTCGGTTGGTGGTTGCCATCTCGAAGTGGTGGCTCATGATTATGGCTTCGACGGGGCAGACCTCGACGCAGAGGCCGCAGTAGAGGCAGCGGGTCTCGTTGATTTCGTAATAATAGCGTATCTTCTTGGACCGCGCATCCGTCGGGTCGAGGCCTTTGAGGTAGTAATGCTCGAACGGGTGCCATTCGTCCATGTGGTCCGCGCCTGGGGCATCGTCCTCGATGACGCCGATGTTGATGCAGTCAACGGGGCAGACCTGTGGGCAGAGGCCGCACCCTACGCACTTCTCGCGCCCCGTCTCAGGGTGGGGCAGTAGGCCCACGGCTCCCCTGAAGCGCGGCGAAAGCTCACGCATCACGTCTGGGTACTCCACCGTGACCGTCGGCTTGAAGAACTGTCGCAGCGTCACGAAGAAGCCTGCTACCTGGTTGACTAATTCCATTCGTTACTCCTTTTGTTAGTTGGAGCGTAGATATTTAATCACAAAGAACACAAAGGCGCAAAGGCCACAAAGATTTTATGGGTTTATCTCGCCGTGACGAGGTCTTCTATTAAGCTTCTATGCACACCCAACCTCCACCTTAAACCATTAATGAATCTTTGTGTTCTTAGTGTCTTTGTGTTCTTTGCGATGAAGAACGGTAATATCACGTTTCACGCATCCACGGGCTTGGCCTCGCCCTCGATTGTGCCGCGGCCGCCCTGGACGTTGCGGACGAGGATTAGCTGGCGGTCTACGAGGACGGCGCGCTCGGCTTTGCCGAACCAGCTTGCACCGGCAGTGCGGGAGAAGCCGAAGAGCGCGATGATGAAGAGGACTATTTCAAGGGCGGCGATTATCCACCAGTAGAGCGGGTTGTACTCTGTGACTGCCGTGCCTGGCGGGAAGAATATGAGCCTGAGCACGGCGATTATGAGAATGTTCGCCAGGATGAGTGGTAAGAAGACCTTCCAGCATAGGCCCATGAGCTGATCGTACCTGAAGCGCGGGAGGGTCCAGCGCAGCCAGTAGTAGACGAAGATGAAGAGAGAGAGCTTGAGGATGAACCAGTGGATGCCGGAGCCTAGCAGGCCCGAAATGAAGGGTATGTCGGTGCCTCTCAAGAGCGCATCGAAGGGGGAGAGCCAGCCGCCCAGGAAACATATCGTCGCCATTGCCGAGACGATGACCATCGCGATGTACTCGCTCAAGAAGAAGAGGCCGAAGCGTATGCCGCTGTACTCGGTGTGGTAGCCGCCCACAAGCTCCGACTCCGCTTCGGGGAGGTCGAAGGGGGTGCGGTTGGTTTCAGCGATCATCGAGGTGAGGAAGACCATGAAGGCCACGGGCTGGAGGAGGACGAACCAGACGCCGGGGGTGATGGCGGGGTGGATGCCGGGGTCGGGGTGCTGCGCGTTGATGATGCCTGTAAGGTCCAACGTGCCCGCGAGGAGGAAGACTCCGACCAGGGAGATGCCGAGGGTGATTTCGTAGCTGATGACCTGCGCGGAGGAGCGCAGCCCACCCAGGAGCGAATACTTGCTGTTGGACCCCCAACCCGCCATGATGATGCCGTACACGCCGAGGGACGAGAGGGCCAGGATCATTAGCGCGCCCACGTTTACGTTAGCGACAAACCAGTCGGTGGGTCGTCCGAAGAAGTCTATGTAGCCGGGCTGGTTGGCGGCGGGGCCGAAAGGTATGATGGCGAGTGCGCCGAGGGAAGTGAAGGTGGCGACGACGGGGGCGAGGTAGAAAACCCACTTGTCCGCGCCCTTCGGGATGGTGTTCTCCTTCGTGAGCATCTTGAGGAGGTCGGCGAAGCTCTGTAGGAGGCCAAGTGGCCCCGCGCGGTTGGGACCCTGGCGGGCCTGCATGTGGGCAGCCACCTTGCGCTCAAAGTAGACCAGGAAGGCCACAATCGTGAGCGCGAGGTTCATCAAGATGAAGGCTATGATGAGCTTTATGAGGATGTATACCCAATCCATCGCGGATACTCCGAATTTTGAATTTTGAATTTTGAATTTTGAATTGCGAGATTTGCATTCAATCTTCAAAATCGGCTATTGTTTCTCCCCAGATGTCTTCACAATGGCGGTTAAGAGCCGTATCAATTCCTCGACTTTGTCCAGTTCATCAGTGAGATCGATGTCCACCAGCTTCGATTTCTGGATCAAACGTAACCAATATCTGGTCTCTCTGGCTTCCTTTGAGGCGATAGACAGCTTCGATATGAAATCGCTACGGCTTTGTGCTGCGCTCGACTCCTCTATATTTGCGCCTATGCTGGTCCCACATCTCAGTAATTGCTTGGAAAGTACATATTCGTGGCTGTTGCGCATTCTCTGGTAAAGCCTTACGATTTGTAGCGCGAAATCAAACGACTTCTCCCTTATCAAATTCCCTTTCACTCGAATCCCCGCAATTCAAAATTTAGAATTTACAATTCATAATTCCCCTACAGGGGTTGCATCGTTGGGTCGAGCAGGTTGTTTGTGGCTATCGGTTGCAGTTCGCGCAGGTCGGGGGCGTTGGGGAGGGGCTGCACCTTGATCGGTATGGACTTGTGATCGCCTGTGGTGTCGGCTGAGATAGTTTGCCGCATCTGGCGGACTGCAAGGTTAGTGCCAGCCTGTACGAGGCGAATCGCCAGGAAGGCCCGACCTTGCGGCACGCTGTCCATCACGAGCGATACCGCATAGATTGGCTCAAGGTTACCTTCATCTGCGAGGGTGACTGAAATGGCTGCCTGGTCGCTTATGCCCATACGCTCCGCATCGCGGGTGTTGATGTGGAGGCGCGGGTGTGGCTCGACCTCGCTGAGGCCGTAGCTGTGGCGGCTGAGGGTGCCCGTGCCGAACGGGTAGAGCGGGAAGCCGACGGTTGCGTGGAGGATGTCAGCTTCCCATGTGGGAGGTATGCGCCGGGTCTCCGGCTGCAACGCTTTAGCTGACCACATGCGGGCCTTGCCGCTCTCGGTGGCGAAGCCGTCCGTGTAGAGGATAGGGGTGCCGGGGTCGAGCCGGTCTTTGCAGGGCCACATGAGGCTCTTGACCTTCAACTGCTTGAACGAGACGGCGGCGGGCATCGGTATCGCATCGTCTATGAACTCGGTCATGTCGAGGCGGGCGAAGGTCATGCCACCGTACTGGGGCACGATGCGGGCGATCTCTTCCAGTACCTCTTTCGGGGAGGTGGCGGGGAGGTCTACACCCAGGCGCTGGCCGATCTGGGCGATTATTTGCAGGTCGGGCCTGGATGCGCCCACAGGTTCGATGGCCTGGCGGACGCGCTGTACGCGACGCTCGGCGTTGGTGAAGGTGCCCTCTTTCTCGGCGTATGAAGAGGCGGGCAGGATGACATCAGCCAACTCGCCCGTCTCATTCATAAATATATCCTGCACCACCAGGAAATCGAGTTTCTGGAGGGCGGCGCGTATGCGATTGCTGTCTGCTTCGTCCAGGCTGAGGACGGGGTTGGAGCCGACGACCCACATCGCCTTGAGGTCGCCAGCGTCGACGGCTGCGAGCATCGCGGGGAGGCTAAGACCTGTTTCGGAGGGGATTTCGGGAGCGGCGGTATCCATGCTTACCGTCCAAAGCTCTTCCATCTCACGGGCGTTGTCAGCGTTGACGGGGCGATAGCCTGGGAAGTAGCCGGGCTGCGCGCCCATGTCGTTCGCGCCCATGCAGTTGCTGTCGGCAACCAGGGGGTTCACACCCGCTCCTGCGCGACCGATATTGCCTGTGACGAGGGCCATGTTGGTGAGAGCAGCGACGGTGCGGGGCGTGAGTGTATAGGGGCCAGAGGCTGAGAAGACTATAGTGGAGGGTGGGAAGCCGCCTTCCGGCCTCTCTACCTGGTGGTCTGCCAGGTTGGAAGGTATATCGCCCGAAGCGTCCCTGCGCCCGCCTGATGTGTGGGGGGCGTTATGCCCGTTAGAGGGGATGTTGCTAGGGTGGGTCGGGCGAGATAGCTTGTTGGGGCCGGGGTTCTGGCCGCCTGTGGCGTACAGGTAGGCCGCCGTCACTATATCCTTGGCGAGCACGCCTGTCACGCGGCTGGCTTCTTCAAGAGAGAATTCGCTTGCGCGCAAGGAGTGGAGGTATTCGCCGCTGTTTTCGGTGCGCTCATTGAGGAGGTCGCCCTGGACGAGACCAGCGTCGAGTATGACACGGGCCATCGCGTTTACTACGAGGTCTTCGGTGCCCGCGTGCGGAGCGAGCCAGATGGTGGCCCACTCGCACATCTTGGTGAAGCGAGGGCTGATGACGATAGCGGTCTTGTTCATCAGGCGCACCATGCGCTGTAGCTGGTAGGCGTATACGGGGTGGGTCTCGTAGATGCTGTCGCCTATGGTGAGGACGCAGCCTGCTTTCTGGCGAGTGTCTATGAGGTTGTTCGTCGGGGCGGCATAACCCAACATGTCCTGGAGGACTTGAAGGGATACGGACTCGGTGGCGCGGCCTGCGTAGTCAATATTGTTGGTGGCGAGGCCCAGTCGGGATACCTTTTGGAGAAGGTAATTCTCTTCATTAGTCAGCTTGGGAGAGGCTACCACGCCCAGGGCACCTTTGTGTTGGTGCAGTTTGGAAGCGACCATGTCGAGGGCTTCACTCCACGTCGCCTGCACCAGCTTGCCTTCGCGGCGGACAAGGGGTGTGCTTAGGCGGTTGTTGGAGCTTATCACGTCCATACCGAAGCGGCCCTTGACGCAGGTGCGGCCATCGTTGAGGCCAAGCTGGTCGTCGGAGCGGACCTCGTAGACCTTGTTGCGGGTGGTGCCGAGTTTGATGGTGCAGCCGACGGAGCAGTAGGTGCAGGTGGTCTCGGTCTTGCGCTGCCACCAGTGGTGCTCAAGCTGCTGGCGGTCGTAGAGGCGGCTGGAGAGCGCGCCCACCGGGCATAGCTCGATGCATTGACCGCAGGAGACGCATGGGGTCTCAAGGAGGGAGCGTCCAAAGGGAGCATCAATGAGGGACTCGACACCGCGCTCAACGAAGGCTAGGGCGGTCGCGCCTATGACTTCGTCGCACTCGCGCACGCATCGCCCGCAGAAGACGCAACGGTCACGGTCAAGGTCAACGGCAGGGGAGAGGCGCTCGGCAGGGCGGACTATCTTGGGGCGGCGCAGGTCGGTGCCGGTGACGGCGTATTCGTAGCCGTAGTCCTGGAGGCGGCAATCGCCGTTGGCCTCGCAGATGGGGCAGTCAATCGGGTGGTCGGTGTCTAGGCCCTCCATCACCATGTTGCGCTGCTGCCAGATGCGCTCGTTGATGGTGTGGACCTCCATGCCGTCGGTGGCGGGGGTTGAGCAGGAGGTGACGAGGTCGAACCCCTTGCGTCCGGAGACCTCAACGACGCACATACGGCAAGCGCCGAATGCGCGCAGGCCAGGTATGTAGCAGAAGTTGGGTATCTCGATGCCTATTTTGCGGCAGGCGTCCCACACGTAGGTGCCGTCGGGGACTTTGACTTTGATGCCGTCTATGTCGACTGTGATCTCTTTGGCGTCTGCCATTGGGTGCTCCTGGGTTTAGTATGCACTCTTGCTCTATTTCAGCCAGTTTTGTATTTGCAAATCGTTGATGCGTGAAAAGTGTCGCTCGTTGTTTGTTGCAAGTGCCATTCCATGCACGAGGGCGGTTGCGGCAATCAAGATATCTGCATCCCCGATTATGGCTCCATGTCGTCGCAGGTCCGCATAAATGTCAGACGCTTGCACAATGATCTCATCAGTGATAGGCAGTACTTGATGCTTTCGGCAAAACCGCTCGAATACAACTAACTGGAATCTCGCCCCTTTTGCTTTTAGCCCTCGCAGTATCTCGAATCTACTAATAAGTGAGAATTGGAGTTGACCATTTGTCAATACATATTCTTCGGCCCGTGATACGACTCTAGGATCATCTCGGAGAACTGAGGACAGAATATCACTGTCCAGCAGGGCTTGAGGTTCTACCACTGAAGTTCTCTATCACCAAAGAAACTGCGGCGATCCAGGATGATCTCTTCTATCTCTCTAATTTGCTCCTCTGGTAGACCATCATAGATGTGCGTCAGCAGGTGAAGCGTACTTAAAGGAGTATCCTCGGCATCCTCAATCGTAAGTCTGGCATGTTGCCCTTCCTCTATTCGCTCTTCGGATGGGGTCAGGGGGCTAAACGTGCCGTCCCAATATACCGCATTTTCCCCTTGTTTGGCTTGTTCGATAGCGGACATCGCATGCCCCTTCAGACACGTACAACCTTCACAAGAACATATGCAAGCAGGTTGTACACGCTAACTTTCGATATGTTTGCGCTCCTGCTATGCGCCACCCTCATCAGCAGAGCTAGGTTCTCCTTCTATCTCCTCATTGGTTTCCTTACTCTTCTCCGAAGAGTCAATGGCTTCTATCTTGATAATTCTCACAAGTTGGCCTTCCTCCAGTGGGAGGCTTTGTGGCTCTACCAGTCTGAACACCCCCTTCTCATATACAACTTCTACCGTATATTGCATCTGCCGTCTCTCTTCCCCCTGAAGCAATTGTGAGATTATATCACGCTTACCGCCTGCCCACCCCATCCGGCTGCTCCCTCTGCGTGGCCGCGCCCTGGTGAGCGCTAGGACTGATGGGGGCGCCTATGCCTGTGCGGGAGGAGCCGTTGCCGGTCTGGGTGATAGCACCGAATTGCTGACGGTAGCGCTCTCCGATGCGGGCCGGGATGAATCGTTCTTCGACCTGGCTGACGTGGATCGGGCAGGTGCCGGTGCGGCAGTATTTCTGGTTGATATGCTCATCGAACTCTTCGCCGAAGTAGCGCATACCCCACTTGGTAGGGAGGGGCGCGGTCTGGCCGAGACCGCAGAGGGACATCTCGATGATATGCTCACCCCACTTGTCGAGGATGGGTAGGTCTTCAGGCTTGCCGCCGCCGAGGGCGATGCGGTCGAGGATGGCGAGGGTGTTCTTGGTGCCGGTGCGGCAGGGGACGCATTTGCCGCACGACTGGAAGCGATTGAAGCGTCCGAAGTAGCGGCTCATGTCGACGATGCAGGTGCGGTCATCGTATACCACATAGCCGCCTGACCCCATCGTGCCGCCGTACTTGTCGAGGGAGTCGAAGTCCATGATGAGGTCGAGGTGCTGCTCTGCCAGGCAGCCGCCGGAGGGTCCGCCCGTCTGGATAGCCTTGAAGGGTCGACCATCGAGGAGGCCGCCGCCACAGGTGTAGACAAGCTCGCGCATGGTGCGCCCGAGGGGCAATTCATACACGCCCACCTGCGCCACCGAGCCCATGAGGGTGAATAGCTTTGTGCCCTTGCTCTTCTCTGTGCCGATAGCGGAGAACCACTGCGGGCCGTTGAGGACGATTTGGGGCACACACGATATAGTCTCGGTGTTATTCACGACGGTGGGGAGGTTGAATAGGCCCGCTTCTACCGAGCGCGGAGGCTTGGTGCGGGGCATGGCGCGCTTCCCCTCGATGCCAAACATGAGGGCGGACGCCTCACCGGAGATGTACGCGCCACCACCCATCTGCACGTCTACGTGGCAGGTGAAGCCAGAACCCAGGATGTTCTCGCCGAGGAGGCCGGCGGCGTATGCCTGTTCCACGGCCACTTTGGTGCGGTGGATGGCAAGGGGATATTCGTCGCCAACGTAGAAGTAGCCCCAGGGGGTGCCAACCGCGAAGCACTCAATTATCAACCCCTCTAAGATTTGGTGGGGGTCGCCCTCGTGGAGGAGGCGGTCCTTGAAGACGTTCGGCTCTCCCTCGTGGGAGTTGCAGATGACGTACTTGGGGGTCTTGCGGGCCTTGCGGCCACCGGCCCACTTGGTGCCTGCCGGAAAGCCTGCGCCCCCACGACCGCGCAGTCCGGCGTCGCTCATCATCTGTATTACCTCGTCGGGGTTCATGCCGGAGAGGACGCGCTTGAGGGCCTCGTAGCCGCCGCGAGCAATGTAGTCATCTATCGACTCCGGGTCTATGTAGCCGAGGTTGCGGCCTACGACGCGCTGCTGGAGCTTCCAGAAATCAAGCTCGCGGGCGACGGGTATGCCGCGTATGCCAAGCTCCGCGCCGTCCCATTCGTCGGTGCCATAGATGCAGGTGGCGAGGTCGGGGCGCAGGTCGCTCCGCCTGATGACGCTATCGAGGAGGTCGGGCACTTTATCGGCGGTGACGTGAGCATAGGAGACGCGGGGGCTGCCTGGCATAACGATGTCTACCTGCGGCTCGAGGTAATGGGTGCCCATCGGCCCTGCGCGGCGCACGATGGCGCGTACGTTGTTCTCAGAAACCCACTCGCGTATCGCCTCGAAAGTGTTAGCAGCGCCGTGTGCCACCGAAGATGACCCCCACGGCACGATGATGACGGGCACGTCGGCCTGGGTCATGGTGGCCTGCCACCGCTTGCGGGCAGCTTGCTGGCGCGCCTCGAACTGCTCGCGGGTGATCTGGGTGCGACCCCGCACGTCCATCGGGTAATAGTGCGCTACTTCGCTCATCTGCTACTCCTGAACTGGTGACGCGTGACTATTTAATCACAAAGAACACGAAGGCACGAAGGACACAAAGATTATTGAAGGCCTAGCTGTTGCTCTCCGACCCTGCTGCGCCTCCGGGTTGCGGCGTAGGTGGCATGTTGTGTGTCGCCTCGACTACACCTGCGGGAGCCTGGGCGCTACTTAAGGGGCCACTGCTGCCTGTGGGCATGAAGCGTGCCACGTCGTAGTCGGAGTATAACTCGTCAACGGTGGGGCCGAAGCCGTGTCCATCTTCATAATGGGGGCGGTGGCCGCCTGTCATGTTATCTCCCACAGGCATGTCGTCGCCTGCTTCGTACCACTGGGTGAGGATGTCGCTCATCTTTTCGGGGGTGACATGGCTATAGAATGTGCCGTCTATATCTACCAGGGGGCCGAGGTCGCACGCGCCCAGGCATATAGACTGCGGCTCGAAGGTGAAATGGCCGTCGGTGCTGGTCTCGCCGGGGCCAACGTCCAGGCGGTTCTCGATGGCCTCGCGTACTTTGGCGGCTCCCAGGACGTAACAGCCCGTGCCCTCACACGACATGATGACGTGCCCGGCGCGGGGAGTGTAGCGGAAGAAGGAGTAGAAGGTGATGACGCCGTACACGTCAGAGGCGGCAAGACCAAGCTCCTCGGCCATCTGCTGGGCGGCGTCCTGGGTAATGTAGCCGAACTTGACCTGCATCTCCTGGAGGACGGGTATCATCGCCTCGGAGGGGTCGACATGGCGGTAGCGGGCAATGATGGCGCTTATCTCCTCGCGGGGGAGGGCGCGTGCGGGGGAGATGGCGCTGCTGTCAGCAAGTGGCATGATGGGTGCGTGCTCCTCGTATGGCGCGAGGTCGCCACTGCGAACGCCGCTCAGGTTGCCGTGCATGTTGTCTCCACTACTGTCCATGGGCCTCTCCATATAGTTTTTCTTCTTCAATTTTCGGTCAGCACTGCTGACCGAAAATTGAAGAAGAAAAAGAAAAGATTAGCGGTCTACTTCGCCTACCACGATGTCAATCGAGCCTATGTTCGCCACTATATCAGCAATCAGCGCGCCTTCGCTCATGACGGGGAGCGCCTGGAGGTTGACGAAGGAGGGGGCGCGGTTGCGGGCGCGGTAGGGGTGGTTCTCTCCATTGGATACGATGTACCAGCCCAGCTCGCCTTTGGGGGACTCTACGGAAGAGTAATATTCGCCTACGGGCGGGCGGAAGCCGTGTATCACCAGGATGAAGTGGCGCTGCATCGCTTCGATAGAGGTCATGGTGGCCTCTTTGCCGGGGAGGGCTACCCGCAAGTCGGGGGTCATAACGGGGCCGTCTGGCAGCTGGTCGAGCGCCTGGCGGATGATTTTGATGCACTGGCGCATCTCTTCCATGCGCACCAGGAAGCGGTCATACACGTCGCCGTGCGTGCCCACGGGCACTTCGAAGTCCATGCGGTCGTAGACGGCGTAGGGGCGCGCCTTGCGAACGTCGTACGCCACGCCGGAGCCACGCAGGCTCGGTCCGGTGAGGCCCCACTGGATGGCATCCTCGGCAGAAATAACGCCAACACCCTTGACGCGGCGCAGGAAGATGGGGTTCTCGGCAAGGAGCTTGTCGTACTCCTGGAAGCGCTTGGGCATGATATCAAGGAAGGCTTCCAGCTTCTCACGGAAGCCTGGCGGGGTGTCCTTGGGAAAACCGCCGACGCGCATCGAGTTGTAGGTAAGGCGTGCTCCAGTCTGCATTTCGAACAGGTCGAGAATAAGCTCGCGCTCTCGCATCGCGAAGAGGAAGAATGTAATGGCCCCCAGGTCCATGACGTGGGTGGCGAGGCCCAGGAGGTGGGAGGCGATGCGCTGTAGCTCCGAGAATATCACACGGAGGTATTGGGCGCGCTCCGGTATCTCCACGCCCATCATCTCCTCTACCGTTTTGACGAATGCGTAATTGCCGGTAAAGGCGGCTACGTAGTCTGTGCGGTCGGTCCAGGGGACGAACTGGTTGTACATACGGTACTCGCCTATCTTCTCGATGCCGCGATGCAGGTAGCCGAGGTCGGGCACGACTTTGGTAGCTACTTCACCCTCTAGCTCAAGGAGGATGCGTAGCACGCCATGCGTCGATGGGTGCTGCGGTCCGAGGTTGAGCACCATCTGGTCGCCTTCGGCCACAACCGCATGGCGGGGCGAGTCGAGACCTGTCTCTCCGGCCTCGACTATCTGGTTGCCGGTGTCCACGCCTGAAGTGGCCCACTGGCCGGAGGTGTCCAGCTCGCGCCCTTCGACGCCGCGCTCTCGTTCTTCGATAGCCATCTCTTTGCTCCCAATTTTGAATCTTGAATTTTGAATTTTGAATTGGACTAGGCCAATTTAGAATTCAAAATTCAAAACTAAGAATTCACGAAGTGTACGTTCCGTATCCCGCTAACGGGTAATCTTTGCGGAGGGGGTAGCCTTCCCAGTCTTCGGGGAGGAGGATGCGGCGCAAGTCGGGGTGGTCCCTGAAGACGATACCGAACATGTCGAAGCACTCACGCTCTTGCCAGTTGGCTGTTTTCCAGACAGGGTACACGCTATCAATCTCCTCATCCTCAGCGACGGCGGCTTTGACGCGTAGCTGGTGGTTCTGGGTCATGCTGTAGAGGTGGTAGACCACGTCGAAGCGTTGCGGGCGGGCGGGGTAGTCCACGGCTGTGAGGTCGGTCATGAAGTCGAACTCAAGGCCGAGTGTGTCGCGCAGGAAGAAGCAGACATCCACGATGCGCTCCTTGTAGACGCGTATAGTTACCTGGTCGCGGAAGGAACTGACAGCCTCGATGGCGTCCGGCATGGCGGCACGCAACTGCTGGACCGCGACATTCTCCTCCGGGTCCACTCCGCCTGGAGGTGGGACGTATTTGCCTCTGAATGGTACGTAGTCGGCCATTATCCTTACCTCGGTAACTAGTTGGCGATGATTGAAGCGTAATTACTTGTCTTGTTGGTGTGCCTGGTTATGTATCCAGGGACTGTAACCTTTTGATTGTCATTCCGAACGCAGTGAGGAATCTCCGAGCTTGGCAGGTGGATAGATTTCTAGATTCCTCACTGCGTTCGGAATGACAGGTAGAGTCTGCTTCTTTACCCGAACCGTAGACGTAACTTCAAGCCTCAATCTCGTAAACCTTTGCTCTTCTGCGATGAACCCTAAAGAACTTTGCGCCCTTTGTCGCCTTTGCGTCTTTGCGTTTGTGGTCTATTCGCTAGCGGCGGCGCGCTTCTTCTCCGGCTTGGGACCTGTGCGGGCGATGGTTTGCTGTTGCACTATCTCCTGGAGCTTCAGGATGCCGTAGAAGATGGCTTCGGGGTTGGGGGGGCAGCCGGGGATGTAGATGTCTACTGGGACCACTTCATCGATACCCTGCACGACGGCGTAGGTGGGGAAGGGGCCGCCCGCGGACGCGCAGTTGCCGACGGCGATGCACCACTTCGGCTCGGACATCTGGTCCCAGACGGTGCGCATCACGGGCGCGAATTTCTTGGTGACGGTGCCGCACACCAGCATCACGTCGCTCTGGCGCGGGGAGAAGCGGTAGAGCATACCGAATCGCTCCAGCATGTCGAAGCGGGAGATACCGACAGCCATCATTTCGATAGCGCAGCAGGCGGTCCCCAGGATGAGGGGCCACATCGAGTACCTGTGCGCCCAGTTGAATAGGAAGTCCGCCGTGGTCGTGACCACGTTGGGGCGGAATTTGTTGACTATGAGACCCAATCCAGTGCTCCTTTCCGCCAGGCGTATACGTACGCCACTAACAATAAGATTATGAATAGCACCATCTCGATCAGGCCGTACCAGCCGATGGCGTTGAAGGCCACAGCCCAGGGATAGAAGAAGACCGCCTCGATGTCGAAAATGACGAAGAGCATGGCGATGACGTAGTAGCGGATGGTGTAACGCTGCTGGGCAGAGCCGATGGGGGGCATGCCCGACTCGTAGGGGACTTCCTTGATTTTGTTGGGCTTCTTGGGAGCGAAGAGGAAGGGGAGGAGCATCATGCCTACTCCCACGCCTATCACCATCTGGAAGAAGATGGCGATGATCAGCCAGTTAGACTGGCTTTGCCCAACGGGGTCCTGGACCTGAGCCGCCTGGGCGGCGGTCTGGGTGGCGGCCTGCGCTAACCATGTCAAGTGCGTCATCGCTCCCTCCCGGTGGTAGGTGCTGCTCCATCGCTATGCACTCTACATTGTACATTATATCACAATCTTTCGGGGTATACAATAGGAAAAGGGCAAATTAGTGTACGAAAATAAAAATTGCATAAAAGGCAGCCTGCTTGCCCGGTGCTCACTGCAAGGTTTGGGCCAGCATTATAACATAGACGACGGACAGCGGACGACGGACGACGGACGATATTCACCGCAGAGACGCAGAGGACGCAGAGGTTTTTTGGGGTGATGCGTGACGACGAACGATCTTGCATTGAGTATAGAATACGGAGACAAAATCCTATATAGGGTCTTTAATTGAATCTCGAATCTCATAAATCTCTGCGCTCTCTGCGTCTCTGCGGTGAATATTTCCGTCTTTGGCTGGAAGATTCTCGCTTGAGGGCGGTGGAGTGTCCTGGATAGGAAGTGGCTTTCGCTCGCGGGTGAGGTCTAGCTCGAGGCGCTTTATCCTGTAAAGGGTCTCTTCGGTGAGGCGGCGGCTTGACGCAATGAGATCGGCGAGGAGGCCGATTAACCATATCTGGAAGCCGAAGACGAGGGCGAGCAGGGTGAGTACTGCGGTCGGGAGGTGGCGATCGAAGGTCTGACGGAAGTTCATCCCTTCCTGGAAGAAATAGTGGAGAGTGAGACTCACTATGCCATAGCCTGCGATGAGCATCAGGATGAGACCAATGTAGAAGAAGACCTTCAGCGGCTCGTAGAGAGCGTAGATGCGGACGATGGTGGCTGTTGACTTTTTAAGATAGTCCCAGATGCCCTTGATAAGGCGGGAGGGGCGTGTCACCTTGTTGGTGGTGATGGGGATGCTGGCGATTTTGATGTTCTTCTTGCCCGCCTGCACGATGGTCTCTATCGTGTAGGTGTACTTCGTGATTACGTTGAGGCGCATGGCGGCGTCCTGGGAGATAGCGCGGAAGCCGCTTGGTGCGTCGGGCACGGAGGTGCCGGAGGCCTGGCGCACGACCCAGCTACCCAACCCTTGCAATAGCTTCTTCATTGGAGAGAAGTGCTCGATCTTGCGCACCTGGCGGTCGCCCACCACCATGTCAGCCTCGCCGCGCAGTATGGGGGCTACGAGGTCGGGGATCATCGACTGTGGGTACTGGTTGTCGCCGTCGGTATTGACTATGATGTCCGCGCCTAGGCGCAGGCAGGCATCTATGCCGGTCTGGAAAGCAGCCGCCAATCCTTTGTTGCCATTGTGGCGCACGACGTGAGTTACGCCTAACTGGTGGGCAACTTCGACGGTGCGGTCAGAGGAGCCGTCGTCAATGATAAGGGTCTCCAGCACGTCCACTCCTGGGATCGAGAGGGGCATATCGCGCATGACGAGGGGCAGCGTGGCCTCTTCATTGTAGCAGGGTATCTGCACGATGACCTTCATGGGTGGCATTGTACTCTGTGCGCGGTTGGGGGTCAAGCGGGAATAACACGGGCCGAATAATAGCTGCTGCGTGGTGTGGTATGATTGGGATCATTTGCGAGGGTCGTTCTAATTCTCAAAGGAAGTGAGTCATGGGCTATCTCGACGTCCAATCGCAATTTCAGCAGCGGGAAAAAGTGAAGATGGAGTGGAGACCGTGGCTGCTATGGGTAGGGGCGACAGGGGTCAGTCACGTGGCTGGATCGTATCTTGTTGGACTGATAATTCTTGCCAGCCCGATAAGTAATGATCTGCCTTCCCTCTGGGTCCGGGCCATTCTATCTGTACTGGTTACCGGCGCGGTGGTGGGGCTTGCTCAAGGTGTGGTCTTGTGGAAGTACATGGGAGTACCCATCATACGACCCTGGGTGCTCGCTACTGCTGTCGGCAGCGGTCTTGGTACAGGCGCGATCCTGCTATATAACCAGGTAAGCGCCCCCTTGCTCTTCTCAGGGATGCTCTGCTGCTTGCCCTTGCTGGTTCTTAGCATTGCGGCTTTGTTTGGTGCATTAGTAGGCTATGCCCAGCGTCGCGTACTTGAGCTATACCTCGATGCACCTACCCGCTGGGTAAGTCGCAATGTACTGGCCGGAATTGTCGCAATCCTACCTATATACATTGGGGTGTTCTGGGCCATTTTGTCCCTCATGATTAACTCGAGCCTGGAGCTGCCCAGTGTCTGGTTGATTTCCTTACTGGCCGGTTGGTTACCTTCATTTTTATTTGGTATTGTCACAGGCGGAGAGTTCCTGAGGGTAGTGCATCTCTATCGGGCGCAAAGGTAAAGAGACGTACATTGGCCCCTGCCGAGCGATGCACATAGGCTGAACAGGCTTCAAGTTGTTTGCCCATCCTCAGGGCTTGTGCTATAGTTAGCCTATCTTCACTGCCCCTATTCTCGCCCAGGCATGAGCGTGGGTGAGTGGGCGAGGTCCTTACCTTATGCCTCAAAAAGAGCAAGTCACACAACTGCCGGACGAACTTTCCGCACAACCCTCAGACCAACCTTCAGATATCAGCGAGGGGGACAACGCCTCTGAAACTGCTACTGCTTCAGAAGCTATCCCCGATACCGCAGAGCAACCGATAGACGCTGATGTTGAGCAGCAAGTAGCCAGTGAACTGGACCCGGCAGACGTTGCAGATAATATCGAAGAGACTACGGAACCGCTTGGCGTAGATACCCCACCTCGCAGCCTCAGCACGACGCCTCTGCATGAGGCCGACGCAGTAATTGAGACCGCACCTCCGACTCTCGAAACGGATACGATGGTGGGGGAGCGATACCAGGTGGTGTCGCTACTCAATAGCTCCCCGGAGGCGAACACCTATCGCGTGCTCGATACGCAGGGCTACAGGCGGTGCTGGGCGTGCGGCACGGGCAATTCGCTGCCGGGAGATACCTACTGCGCGGAGTGTGGAGCTGAGCTTGCGGGGCGGCATTATCGCCTCCAGGAGTTCTTTATTACCTCGGATATTGGCGGTGAAGATGCGCCACCCATCCCTGTACACCCGGCAATCCTGGGGAACAACGTGCCAGGTGTGTCGCACGTGTACGATACGCTTCAACCGGGCGAAGAGGGGACCGTGTACGTAATATGGGAGGAGGATGCTGGGCAGATTCTCTCCTCGTGGCTCTCCGCTTCAGAGAACACGAAGTTGGACGCGCTTGGGGAGGAGCAGGTGCTAACCTGGATGGCACAGGCGGCGGAAGTGCTGGCCCAACTCCATTCGCAAGGTATAGTGGGGTGCCCGCTGACGCTTGACAACCTGCTCGTGCAGCCTGGCGACCGTATCCTGTTGCTTGACCCGACAGGCTGCCTGCCGTCCGATAAGGGTGACGAGCAGGAGCGCCAATCGGCCCAGGTCGCGGATATACGCAACCTCGCCACAGAGCTTGAGCGCCTGTACATGGCTGTGCGAGATATGAACGACAACGGAGGAGCCGCCGGTTCCAGGGAGCAGGGGTCGAAGGTTATGACGGGTCCGCTGCCGAACGCTATGAACCCGGCGGTGGTGCTTACCGAGGCGAAGGAGGGAGTCTATCCAACCGCTGAGGACTTCGCCAGGGCGCTGAAGGCGCTGTACGAGGCGAGCAAGCCCCAGACGGACCTGCTGCTGTGGTCAGGGCGCGCCTCCGACGTAGGGCGCGTGCGCCAGATAAACGAAGACAGCGTGATGACCCTTGAAGCTACCTCGTTGGAGCATGAGGGCAATTTGCCGGTCGGCTTATACGTGATAGCCGACGGTATGGGCGGGCACCAGAGCGGAGAGGTGGCATCTTCTATAGCGGCGCGCACGGTTGGAGCGGTAATAAACTCCTCCCTCCTCGGCTCGATGGTGTCGGGCGACCCGGTAGCGCACGATCCGGCGAGCTGCATGACCCTGCTCAGGCAGGCGGTGCTGGAGGCTAACCGGCGCATCTCCGAGCTGGCCCGCGAGCGGCACTCCGATCTCGGCACGACGCTGGTAGCCGCGCTGGTGATTGGGAACCAGCTTACGGTAGCAAACGTTGGCGATAGCCGGGCGTACGTGTGGCACGCCGGGCAGATTTCGCCCATCACGAAGGACCACTCACTGGTAGCCCAACTGGTGGAGGCGGGGCAAATTACCCGCGATGAGATTTATACGCACCCCCGACGCAACGAAATATACCGTGCCCTGGGAGACGCCCGCATCAGCGAGGATGAGGTGGATGTCTTCAGCCACCGGTTGCAGCCGGGCGACAGCCTGCTCCTCTGCTCAGATGGCCTGTGGGACTTTGTGCGCGATCCTGACATAGCCGCCATAGTTGGCAGGGAGGAGATGGACCCGCATGCCGCGTGCAAGGCTCTGGTAGACGAAGCGAATCGCAACAGTGGCGAGGATAACATCAGCGTGGTGGTGGTGAGGGTGATGGGGTGAAGGACGATAGACGATAGACGATAGACGATAGACGATAGACGATAGACGATATAGAGTTTGATAGGGTGTTCGAAAAGTATAAGTCAAGGTGTAGATGTATGAATGTCATTCTGAGCGAAGCGAAGAATCTAGGATTTTTACCGCAGCACATGCCCAGAGATTTCTAGATTCTTCGCTTCGCTCAGAATGACAGGCTAAGAGTTACAGTTCCTGGATACTCTCTGGGTGAAACGTGGTGGGCGGGTAGTGCGTATTGCTTGGTGGAGAGGCAAGTACAGTTTATGAAGCAGACCTTTACCGCGAGTGTGTGGCAAGAGGGTGAGTGGTTTGTAGCTCAATGCGTGGAAGTTGACGTTGCCAGCCAGGGTAAGAGTGAAACTGAGGCGCTTCGTAATCTGAGTGAAGCCCTTGAACTCCATTTTGAACCCCCAGTAGCCACTATTTCGGGAAGCTGTAATAGTCAGCCTTCTCCGTAAGGGAGCAACCCAATGTCCGGTAAATTGAACCTCCAGGCGACGTGGAGCCATGACCCACTTCCCGCTCTGAACGAGCCTAGCCTGGCGTACCTTGTAGTTGACATAAGTGATGAGGTAGGTGGGAATGGAGTTAAGCCTGCGGCGGGAGTGAGTGGGATCGCGCCTCTCAACTTGAGCCTGGTGTTGGATACCTCCGGCTCAATGTCGGGGGCCAAGCTGCAAAACCTCAAGCGAGCGGTGGGGTGGGTGATAGACCACCTCAGCCCACAGGACAACCTTGCGATCACTCTCTTTGACGACGAAGTGCACCCCCTCGTGCCGAGCACGCCCGTGAGTGACCGCAAGGCGCTACGCGAGAAGATTGACGCTATACGTGAGGCGGGCGGCACCGCTATGAGTAAGGGCCTGCTGGTCGGGCTGGACGAGGCGATGAAGGGGCGCAAGCCCGGAGCTATATCGCGCATCGTCGTCCTGACCGACGGTCAGACCTGGGGCGACAGCGACAAGTGCAAGCAGCTAGCAGCCCAGGCGGGCGGGGCGGGTATACCTATCACAGCCCTCGGTGTCGGCGCTGAGGAAGATTGGAGCATCGAGCTTCTGGATGCGATGGCCGCAGAAAGTGGAGGGCTCTCGGACTACATAGCGAAGCCCGAAGAGATCTCGCAGGCGTTCGAGGGAACCCTGAAGACGATGCAGGCTACCACGTCGAGGAACCTGCGCGTGTCGTTCAATCCGGCAGGCGGAGTATCGGTGCGGGCGGTCTACAGGGTCTCTCCACTCATATCGAAGCTATGGCCCTCAGGCGAGCCGCAAAGCAATGGGTCGAGTGCGGGTGAGAGTGCAGTCACCCTGCCTATAGGGGAGATACAGTCGGGTAGCGGGCAGACACTACTCTTTGAGGTAGTGGTGCCACCACGCAAAGCAGGACAGTACCGCCTGGCGCGGCTTTTGCTTCAGTATGAGACAGGGGACCAATCTACCGGAAAGAGCGATGAAGCGCTCGATCTGACAGTGAGCTTCGCCCCAGGCGTAGGCCGCTCCCCGGGCAACCCCAGGGTGATGAACATAGTTGAGAAGGCGACCACTTTCAAGCTACAAACTCGTGCTCTCAATGCCAGCCTTATGGGAGACGTGGAGGGCGCAACGCGCAACTTGCGTGCAGTGGCGACCCGCCTGCTCAACATGGGGGAGACCGACCTTGCCGAAGCAGCCGAGCAAGAAGCGCAGCTCATGGAGACGAGGGGCCAGATGAGCGCCGCAGGTACGAAGAAGCTGGCGTTTGATACGAGACGATTGAGTGATTAGTAGGTGGTAAGACGGACGAAAGACGAAGGACGAAGGACGAATAGGTCCGTGTGTTGATAAGTAAAGAGGCTGGTCGAGGAATGAACACTTTCGTTCGTCCTTCGTCTTTCGTCTTTCGTCCGTTTGCAGCCTACCGGGTACTCAGCGACGAGGACCTGATATTATGAAGAGTATGGTGGAAGAGGGGCTGCCGGGCGCGGCGAGTGATGCCGTGCCTCTAAGTCTATCTCCGGCGACGGTACTGGTTCCGATGTTGAACCTCGGCGTGGCGGAGGGGATGATTGATCTGGCGGCTACGCTCGCTGCTGGGGCCGCGCCGCTGGGCGAGCAGGGCGCTTTGCAGCCCCGCGTGGTTGTGCTGGGCGTGGTCGAGGTGCCTGGCGACCAACCACTTACCACCGGCCTCGATATGGCGCGCTCTTATAGAGCGCTCCTTGATTTTCTGCCGGGCGAAGTAGAGTCAAGCGGGCGTCGGGTGCGCGTGGACCGCCTTGTGAAGGTAGCGCGTAGCGTGTCGGGGGCGGTGCACGAGGCGGCCTGTGACGAGCAGGCGGGCCTGGTGCTCTTCTACTGGAAGGGTTACGCAAAGCACCCCAGGCGGCACATCTTTGGCGGCACTCTAGATGCCGCGCTACAGGACCCCCCGTATGATGTCGTGCTAGTCCGGCCCGAAGGGTGGCGGGATGCGAAACGCGTGTTGCTGCCCGTGCGCGGCGGGCCGTCCGCCGAACGCGCTCTCAAGCTGGCTTTGACCCTCGCGGAGAGCCTGAACCTGCCCCTGACGGTTACGCACAACGTCCCTACGATGCTGGATACCGAAGGTGAGACGGTGGAGGGGAAGACAAGGGATGTGGAGACGCTCGGCGAAGAACCGTACATCCTCTTCAATGAGCATTTGCAGGTGGCGCAGGAGTCGGCGTCGGTGCCGGTCGAGAGCATCCTTACTATCGGCGGCGACCCTGCGGCTGCGCTCACCCAGGAGATACATGGCGACGACCTGGTAATCATGGGCATGGCTATGTCCTCTCCAGTGGGCCGGGGGCCGGGTGCGAGGGGCCAAAAATCGACACGCCCTATCTCCCTCTCCGTAGCCAGGAAGAAGGGGCTGCCTCTGTTAGTGTTGCGGGCAGCGGGGCACGTAGACATGGCGAGCTACGCCCGGAAGGCACGCGGTTCTGCTTCACGCTCAGGGCGCTCCAGGAGCGGTCCTCACGACATGCCTTTTGAGCGATGGTTCGTTGAGAATACATATCATGGCGACGAGTTCAAGGACCCTGAGGAGTTCTTGAAGCTCAAGTGGGCGAGCGGATTATCTATCAGCATTGGCCTCCTCACATCTAATGATGAGAAGCAGACGTACTCGATGCTCACAGGTCTAAAGCGCGTCTTGCACGAGATGCACCCTATTGCTGACCAGATCGTGGTAGTGGACGCAGGCTCTACCGACGGGACTATCGAGATGGCGCGCTCGTTGGGGGTGGAGGTATACTCGGCGGAGGAGTTATTGCCGGGGCAGGGGAGCCTGTACGGGCGGGGTGAGAGTTGGTGGAAGAGCCTGTCGGTGTTGCGGGGTGACGTATGCGTGTGGCTCGACCCTAAAGCCAGGCGTTTTCACCCTACCACTGCTATGTCGCTGGCAGGGCCGCTGCTACGGGCCCCTACGATACAGCTTGTCAAGGCATTTGAAACTCCGCAGTCCGGCAGTGACAAACGGAAAGAGGAGGGAGAGGAAGGGTCTAGCGGGCTTCTATCGGTCATAAACTGGGGCGGGACGATGTTGCGCAGGCGGGAAAGGGAGGTAGGGATATTGGCCGGGCGCATCAAGGTGCAGGCGCTCAAGCCCTCCGACCTTGACGCTCTGAGCGCGGGTGATGTGGCGGCGTTGCCTCCCCATACGCTTTTGCAGGTGCTTTATCCGCCATTGTCAGGGGTGATAGCGCCTTTTAGCAGGGAGATGGCGGGGAGGCGCGAAGCGATGCTCTCTATTCCCGCTTTCGCCGGGGAGAACCACGAGATCGGGTTGCTCTTGTCGGTTGCCGTTGAATATGGCACGCGGGCGATTGCGCAGGTGGAACTGCGCCATGCTCGTCTCACTCCCGAACCCCAGCCAAGTGTGCGTAGCGCTATCGATGTGTTGCAGGCCCTTGAGAAGCGACTTCCCGATATGAACACTCGCGAGTACGCTACGCGTACTGAGATGCGCTTACAGAAGGAGTTGGAAGGTAACAACGCTTCAAGTACAAGCTCCGCCCAGGAAGATGTGTTTGAGGTACGCGCCCTCGGCCCGCTGGAGCGTCCGCCGATGCGCGAGGTAGTGCGTAGTGACTGATGAGTTCTTTGCTCCCAACGAACACCCATGTCGAGTCTGAAAAGCCGAAGCCTCCCAAGTATGGACGGTTGTTCGCCGCACACTCATCAAAATTGTGGTGGATTCTCTCTACTTTAGCGGCGGAAGTGGCCTTTCTCCTTTTGTCTGAGACACTCATAATAGTAGATAGTAGCCTAGGAATGGCTGCATTAGGAATTCTTACTGGAGGCATCGCTGGGCTTATAGGCGGCATGGGTCAGAGACTCGCGTTGAGGAACAAAGTACCTTCTGCTAAGGGTTGGGTGTGGGCAACAGCGCTGGGTTGGACACTTAAGGGGGCGACAATTTACCCCTTGTTCAATGTCTTGTACTCCACGAGTGAAAGCATCTTTGGCAGTAGGAGTGATTTCTCCACAGGCTATCTGGACGAATTAGTAATTTACGCGATTGTTGGCCTCATAACTGGGCTGGAGATAGGGTTAGGACAATGGTTGGTGCTGCGCTCTCTTACCGGAAGAGCTTGGATATGGCCTATTGTGAGCGCGCTGGCATATCTCTTGGGGTTCGCTCTAAGCTCCGCTCTAGCGCATACCATAGCACCAATATTGGCCGGAGCAATACATGATTTTACTATCCTCCAGATATCGCTTGCTGGAGGTATAGCCGGCATCGTTACCTACATATCACTAGCAAACTACTTAGCCTGGGCAAATGAGTGAAATTGTTCATTACTCATTACTCAGAAGAGCACAATCCAACGCAGCGAGAGGGCCAAGCTGAGCAGGAGGAGGACTCCTACTAGCGAGGCTATGCCTGCGAAGCGCCAGTTGCGGGCGGCGGCATAGGTGGCTATCTGCGCCAGGAGGGTGACGCCTGGGGTCGCCAGCAGGAGCAATACGCCGAGGTTGAGCAGGGCGAGGGGGTGCAGGGCCATAAGCTCGCCCCATAGCTTGTCGAGGGCTATACCTTGCCCCGCGACGCTCTCTCCACCCGGCGCGCCCGTGAGGAGCCACCACGCCAGCCCGGCTACCATCGCGCCAAAGCTGGAGTACATACCCACAGTGAGAGTGAGCCCAGCCCACTTGTAGGTCTGCGCATCCGCGTCTGCGCCTGTCCGGTATGTTTCTTCGTTGTTCATCGCTTATAGATGCCGAAGGCTTGAAGCACCATCAGCGCGGCTATGATTATCGCTACCCAGCCGAAAATTCGCCTGAGCCGGGCGGTAGGGGTGCGTGGGACGAGCCATGCCCCGACCCTGGCCCCGAGAAATACACAGAGGGCCGTTGGGACGGCGATCAGGGGGTTGATGTCGCCGTGGGCGTAGCGCACGAACGCAGCGCTGGTGGCGGTCACACCTATCATGAAGTTGCTCGTGCCGGTCGCCACTTTGAAGGGGACGCCCATGAGGAGGTTCATCACAGGCATTTGTATGATCCCGCCGCCGACGCCCAGCAGTCCCGCGACCACACCTGCCAGTGCGCTGATGCCCATGCCTGAGCGCACGTTGCGTGGGCGGTAGCGCGTGGTCTTACCCGTCGCGGCGTCGTGGTAACTACCGTCCAGGTCTAACTCTCCATGCCCTTCTTCCCGGATTCGGGGTGTGGGTGGAGCGGCGTCTCCCTTTTTGCCGCTCCTGAGCATGGTGACCGCCGTGTAGATGAGCACGACAGCGAACAGCCCGCTCAGCAGGGGAGCTGGGAGGTAGGAGGCGACGAGGGAGCTTATCAGCGCGGCGATAGTGGTCGAGATGAGGAGGACCAGGGCCAGGCGGATGTTCGCGAGGCGGTTACGCACGTAAGAAGAGGCCCCGGCGGTTGACGTTGCCACGACCGCTACGTTGCTCGTACCGATAGCTGTGAGGTTAGGGAGATTGAAGATCAGGATCAGGGCGGGAACGACGAAGACCCCGCCTCCCAGGCCGAGAAGCGCGCCAAGCAGCCCCGCTACAAAGCCCGTTACCGATAGCCCGCCGTAAAAGAAGATGTCGCCCATTCGATTATTCTATAGTAGTGCATGGAAGTGTACAAGTAGACCTCCCATGTTAAGAGAGACTTATGGGAGGTCAGGTTCTAACCAAGATGGCGCTTCAACTAGCGGCACCTTCAAGCGCCCGCTTCAGGAACCTCCCCGTAAAGGATTAGGCAACCGGGGCAATTGCTTCTGGCGTCCCCTCGGCGAACCTCCGCGCTCTGATGTGAACGAACTTCCTTACACCCCACAGCTTTCACTCTCGCCTTAAACTCTTCAATTGTATAGGATCCCAAGGGACGGCATAGGCAAACAATTCACCATTCCGGCAATGCAACAAAGTTGGCGTATCATCGTGTACAAAGCGGAAGTATCCAACAAAACCGTCTGTTGCACTGTATCCAGCCAGAGAATTGGCAAACTCTATACACTCTCCAAAAAAATCCACGTCGCTTGCGATCCTAAAGCTCACCATCCAGGCGTAGACTGGTGCAGACCTTGATTTGCAGGAAGGTTGTACCTATAGACCTTGCGTAATATAGCACCATATTCGCCTGGAAATTCTGTAGCCCCACCACCGTAGAGATACCCTTCGGGATCGCGAAGTCGTAAACCGCTGATTGATTCGGGATGATTAGTTGATGGCTCATAGGAGCTAAACCAACGGACCAATATTTCGTTGTTGTAATATCCCAGGAAATCTTCCTTTGGAAAAGGATTAGGTGGTGGCTCTTCCTTGGCATTGCCATTCTGACTTACCATAAATTGAAATGCGGCAAGTACCTCCGGCTTAATATCGTCCTTTAGAAATACGGCCATAGCCATCTCAAAATCAATTCCCACAGATCCAAACCTCCACCACTATTGAAAAACCAACTCAACCTCTACGTCAACTCACCTCCTCGGCCCAAAAACCCTCACCGAATCTCCGCGCTCTTAGCGCCTCTGGGCTGAGCAAAGATCAGAACCTCCGGTCTTAGTCCTCTAACTAGATGGCAGCGCCTTCAAGTGCCCTACTCAAGAACCTCCCCGTAAAGGATTGGGCAGCCTCGGCGATATCCTCCGGCGTCCCCTCGGCGACGATGTACCCTCCGGCCTCACCACCTTCCGGCCCCAGGTCGATAATCCAATCGGCGGCCCGCATCACGTCCACCTGGTGTTCGATGACCACGACGGTGTTGCCACCATCGACCAATCGCTGCAACAGGTCGAGGAGGCAGGCGACGTCGGCGGGGTGCAGGCCGGTGGTTGGCTCGTCCAGCAGGTAAAGTGTCCGGCCTGAATGCGAAGCAGAGCCCGTCCGGCGCGCCAGCTCTTTGGCTAGCTTGATACGTTGAGCTTCGCCGCCGGAGAGGGTATTGGCAGGCTGCCCCAGTTGCAGGTACCCTAAACCGACCTCGGACATGAGCGATAGGCGCGCGGCTACCGCCGGTACATCCTGGAACAGCGCAAGCGCCTCCTCAATCGTCAGATCGAGCACCCCGGCGATGTCGTAGCCGCGATAGCGAACGGCGAGCACCTCCGATTTGAAACGCCGTCCCTGGCATACCGGGCAGCGCACCGGGACATCCGGGAGAAAATGCATATTCACCATCAGTGTTCCGGCACCCTTGCAGCGCTCGCAGTGCCCGCCGGGAACGTTGAACGAAAAGTGTCCGGGTGTCAGGTGGCGCTGGCGCGCCTCTGGCGTTTCAGCGAAGAGCTGGCGGATTGGCGTAAAGGCATCGGTATAGGTCGCCGCGTTGGAACGGGACGAGCGCCCGATTGACGCCTGATCGACCGAGATGATCTTATCGAGATGTTCCCACCCTTCGATGGAGTCGTGCTCGCCGGGGACTTCAGTCGCATTGTTGAAGCGCTGCCGGGCCGCACGGTCGAGGATGTCGAGCATCAACGACGATTTGCCGGAGCCGGAGACCCCCGTAACGGCGGTGAGGGTCCCTAACGGTATATGGACGGTGATATTCTTCAGATTATGCTCGCGTGCGCCGCGAATGATGAGGTGTTTTCCGTTGCCGGGCCGCAGCCGGGAGCCTGGCATGGCGACTCGGCCCGCAAGGTAATCGCCCGTGATTGACGACGTGGCAGCCGCGATTTCCTCGGGCGGTCCCGCCGCGACGATGCGCCCACCATGTTGACCTGCACCGGGGCCGACATCGACTACGTGGTCCGCAGCGCGGATCATTTCCAGGTCGTGCTCGACGACCAGAACGGTATTACCCAGGTCACGCAGCTGGCGCAGCACATCGATCATCCGGCTCGTATCGCGTGGGTGCAGGCCAACTGTCGGTTCATCGAGGACGTACATTATGCCTGTCAGGTCGGAACCGAGGAGGGCGGCCAGCTTCAAGCGTTGGGCCTCGCCCATCGACAGGGTAGGGGAGGAGCGCTCCATAGTCAAATAGCCCGCCCCCACGTCCACCAGGCGGCGGATGCGCTCACTCAGGTCATCGATTATTGGCTGGATGATGTCCCTCTCGCTTATGGGCACGACTTCTGGCAGCCGTTCTACCCACGTTTGCAGAGCCGTAAATGGCATCCCTGATACGTCGATAATGCTCAGCCCGTCAATCGTCACCCGCCTGCTCTCCGGGCGCAGGCGATTGCCATTGCAATCGGGGCAGGTTTGCGTCACCATCAGTTGTTCGAGCCGCTCTCGATAGTCCGCGTCTTGCGCATGCTCCTGGTAGCGGCGCATCATGGCGGAGACGACGCCCTCAAATCGCCCCTGGTTAACCCTCTCCGGTGGCTCGATATTGGGGTAGTGGCGCTTGAACTCGCGGCTGTGGACGCCGTACAGTAGCAGGTCTCGTTGCGCATCCGTGAATTCTCCGATGGGCATGGCAGGGTCGAAAGCAAACCCAAAGTGTTTGGCGGCCAGTTGCAGCGTTTCTAGATGTCGTGTGATTTCCTGCGAGACCCATCGAACAACGCCACCGCCGGGGATGCTGCGCGTTGGGTCGATTAGCAAGGAGAGGTTAGCCGCGTACACGACGCCCAGCCCGGTGCAGGTCGGGCACGCGCCCTCCGGCTTGTTGAAGGAAAAATGGGCCATCCCCAGCTCAGGTACGGCTCCACCGCAGTGCGGGCAGGGATAGGTCTCTTCGGCGGCTTGGCCGAGGTCGCCTGTATCGTCATCCATCAGTTGTGTGTAGTTAGACCGGTCGTCCGTCGTCGGTCGTCCGTCGTCGGTCGTCAGCCCACTAACGTTGTGCGACGGTGGCACATCCTGGCCGCAGGAGGGGCAGGGCTGCTGGCCGATCCGGGCGAAGAGGATGCGCAGGTAGGTGAAGACTTCCGTGACGGTGCCAACCGTGGAGCGTGGGCTGTGATTGGCCAGATGCTGGTCGATGCTGATCGCAGGGGATAGCCCTTCGATACGCTCTACGCTTGGCTTCTGCCAGTACGTCACCATACCGACAGATTCAAGGTATTGGCGTAGCGCTTCCTGGCGCAGGGTGTCAAATGCCAGGGTCGATTTGCCTGAGCCGGACAGCCCGGTCAGTACGACCAGCTTGTTTTTGGGAATACTAAGGGTGACATTCTTCAGATTGTGAAGACGCGCTCCCCTTATCGTGATCTTGTCTTGCATGATCCGCTCATTATCCTCCTACTATTGAGAACAAACGGTACGACGCGCAAGATTACAGGGAATACTGTCGCTTATTATCATCCTACAGCCCTGGCGTGACAGTGTCAACGCCGAAGGCATAGGGCAAACGCATCTAACTGGGAATATACGCCAGCCCCGGAGGGGCTGTAGACGGTAGCCCCGTGCGTTAGCCTGGGGATTGCTCCGCCCCACACAAATAGCCCCGGAAGGGCGTAAGAAAATAAGAAGATGCGGGATTGTTCTTGATTTCTTACGCCCCTCCGGGGCTATGATCTAATACTGGCTAATCTCCCCAGGCTCACGCCATAGGGCTACTCTCTTTCGCCCCTCCGGGGCTGCCTCTTGCTGAGTTTTGATGCGTTTGCCCCGGCCAAAGGTAGTCTCCTCTTGTGCAAACGGGTGGGTATCATGTAGGATTTTGTTACCATGTTCGCTATGAAGCTACGATTCCCTACTCGATTGTCTCTCGCCCTCCTGGTTTGCTTTATGCCTCTAATGCTGAGCGTCGAAGCGGCGGGGGGTGCTCCGCCTGAGCCTTATAAGAGTTCGCTTACGCGGTGGCGCGCTGCCGGCGGGCAGTTTCGCGTGTGGGAGCGTGCAGGCGTAGCTCTCGACGCGAAGGGTGCGCTCCGGTTGGACCCAGCAACGGCGCAGTCCGCTACCGACCCATATCCAGCCCAGGGGTACAATGGCCGCAACTTCTACAATGGCGGCAGGTTCATGGTTGGGGAGGCGGTCAGCCCCGTTACGGTCGCATCCTTCCCTTTTACCCAGGCTATAGCGTCATGGAACGCGGAGACGCCTCCCGGCACGTGGGTAGAGACGCAGCTTCGCGCCCGCACGGGTGGCCGATGGACGAAATGGTACAACATGGGAGTATGGGCATCCGACAACTCGGTTGTGGAGCGCCACTCAGTTGATGGGCAGCGAGACGAAGATGGCTCGGTATCAACCGATACGCTGGTGCTGGGGGCTGCGGGCAAGGGCGTAACTGCTGATGCATTCCAGGTGAAGATACGCCTCTTCAGCGTCAATAGCCAGGCACTTCCTGCGTTGGTTAGCGCTGCTGTGGCTATCTCGACCACGCCTGCGCGTCCTACGACGCTCGCGCCCGGCCAGCCCGCCCTGTGGGGTAAGAGCGTGCAGGTCCCGGAGTGCTCACAGATGGTCTACAAAGACGGGGGCGAGATATGGTGCAGCCCTACCTCGATTTCGATGCTTCTCTCCTACTGGAAAGCGGATGGCGCGCCGTGTGAGGGGAGAGTACGCGCCTCTGTGAGTGGAGTGTACGATTGGGCCTATGACGGCCACGGGAACTGGCCGTTCAACACGGCATATGTTGCCACCCAGGGGCTTGAGGGGTACGTGGTACGCTTCGCCAATCTGGCGCAGGCTGAGCCGTGGATAGCGGCGGGCGTGCCGGTAGTTATCAGCCTCGGCTGGGGCAAGGGGGAGCTGACGGGCGCGCCAATCCCCTCCAGTGGCGGGCACCTGGCTGTGCTGGTGGGGTTCGACCCGAATGGCAACCCTATAATCAATGACCCTGCCGCGGGGAGTAATGCCGAAGTGCAGCGCACGTACAAGAGGGCCGAGCTGGAGCGCCTGTGGCTTGAGCATTCCGGAGGCACGGTCTACCTTGTCTACCCATCAAGCCGGTCCCTGAGCCTGTACCCTCTCTCTAATATGCCCTCCTCAGCACTGGCAGAGTGACAGACGCATGAGGTGCTCGTTATTTACCTCGTGGCATTGCGTTTGCTTTCTCTGACTGCGTGCTAACTAGAAGCTGTACCGAGAATCGATTCGCTGCGTGTAGGGGTGTGCCGACGGCACACCCCTACGGGGCCGTTCGGCTATCTTTGGGAGGGCTTCTGATAGCTCCTGGCAAGTCCTCATGTTACTACGCATGGCATAACAAGATTTGTTCTCTGCCGTTATGGGGATAGCTCGGATAACCATAGCTCCGATTGGCTGCAAAAGGAGGGTGTAATGAAACAGTTCTTGCGCAATAATGGTCTTTCCATCGCGATGTTTGCGCTTTTCTTTATCTTTTTGTCCGCCCAGACGGTGACGGGGTTTATGGAATATAACGAGGACCAGCAGGCGCACCAGCAATCTGAAGTCGGGTTTGGCGAGTACCTGGGGACGGGCCATTATATTGAGGCCGTGTTCGAGAACTGGGAGAGTGAGTTCCTGCAAATGGCGGCTTACGTTGTGCTTACGGCCTTCCTGTTCCAGAAGGGTTCTTCGGAGTCGAAGGACCCGGATAAGCCTATGGAGGCGGTTGATGAGGACCCTCGCAAGGCGGAAAAGAGGAAAGATACTCCCTGGCCCGTCAAGAAGGGTGGAATGATACTGAAGCTATACGAAAACTCTCTGGCTATATCACTGGTCTTCCTATTCTTGATGTCCTTCCTGCTCCACGCATACGGAGGGATGCGCGAATTCAACCAGGAGCAAATGGAGCACGGCGAGGAGGGCGTGTCGTTCTTCGGTTATTTCGCCACGTCCCGCTTCTGGTTCGAGTCGTTTCAGAACTGGCAGAGCGAGTTCCTGGCTGTGGGCAGCCTGATTGTGCTCTCCATCTTCCTGCGCCAGAAAGGGTCTCCCGAGTCGAAGCCTGTCGCCGCGGCGCATAGCGAGACGCCTGGTTAGACTGGTATAAGCTCTACCCCCAGGAGCTAGAGCGAGTGATGGCATTTACAGCTTGGAGGAGACTTCGGACGAGGCGATAGTATGAGCAATGGAAATCGTGGTCGCGTAGCCGTGAAGCAGGCCTGCACGGTGCTGTACAATACCCTGCCGCCTCTCGATGCAGCGCGCTTGCGAGGTATATTGCAGAGGTTGGTTGGACCATGCGAGGTTGAGTGGGGCGGCGCGCTTGGACCGGACAAGCCGATGGTGGCCGGGGTGGTGCGGTTTGATGGGCATCAGATCGTGCTGGTCGCGTTCGACGCGCCGGTGCGTGAAGAGGTGCTGGCACGCACGGTGGGGGTCTCTCCAATGCCGGAGGAGCAGCGTCATACCCTTATGAGTCACAGGGCGGCGATACGCGTGCTGTACATGGAAGGAACAACCGGTCCTGTAGAGCAGCTGATGGCGACATACCAGGTAGCTACCGCGCTCCTCTCGCAAGGTGGGCTTGGCATTTTGAACGAACGCGCCTCTCTCGCCCAGCCGCTGGAGCTGCTGGTCAATTACCTGCCTCCGCGTTCTGATGAGATCCCACCTTTGCAGTTGTGGGTGGGAGTAGTCACGTTCGGGATAGGAGAGGAGACGGAGGATGAGCCGCAAAGATACCTGATGCGTACCTATGGGATGGAGCAGATGGCGCTCCCTGAGCTAGGCATATACATTACTGACCGCTCAGCCGCTGACGAGGTGTATGACACGCTGCTCAACATCGGCCTCTATCTGGTGGAGGGAGGGGAGAAGCTGCAAATCGGCCCCGGCCACCGTGCGGAGTTCCGAGGCCATACTTATTTATTCACGGACCCTGACCAAGAGGGATTTGAGTTTGCGAGTCCGACTGGACTGCTTATGCTGGTGCAGATATAACCACCATTATATTTTCATCAATCAAAATCATCGCAGATGATTTTGATTGATGAAAATAAAAACATTCTGACGGAGAGCTAATCTAGCCGCGTGGGCTGTAGTAGCGTCTGAGCCAACTGCTCAGGCCGTCCAGTCCGGGGAATAGCACGCGCTCGGTTATGTTGGCCTGGTCCAGCTTGTCGCGTATCTCCCACTTGAGAGCGGCTGGGATGATGAGCCTGCGATAGAGGTGCGGGCGCTCAGCGAGCCAGCCGTCGAGGTGTTCGGTCGGGGTGGACATGAGGGAGAAGAGGGCGTACTGGTTGACGATACGGGCGTCGAGGGAGGGTGGCTCCAGGAAGATTACGAAGTTTGACTGGGAAAGAGAGTCGAATGCCTCTAGGGTGGGAGCGGCTTCTTGAAGGGTCTCGGCTGTGAATATGTTGGTCTCGTCCCTCTCAAGGATTACTCTCAACCGGTCAGGTAACAGCTTGTTACTCTGCGAGTAATCGACGCACCACACTATGCCGTCACGGTCGTACATCTCCAATTCGGCTGTGACGAAGTGGAGGGCGACATAAGGGGAATAAGTCCAGTCTAAGAGGCGGGTTGGGAGGCCGTGGTGCTGGGCGAGGGCGAGCCAGTTCCAGATGGAGGTGCCCATCGCCTCACCCTTATCGTAGGCATACTTACGGAAGTTACGTAGGAGGTCGTCCTCGTGCCTGGGGTAGTCACCGCCGAGGCGTACCAGGCTGGTGGTGAGGTCGAACCGGGCATCCTGCATCCCTCGGAAGGCGTAGCTCGAACGAAACCTGCCCAGGCGCTCACTCCACGAGCCTTCGTAGAGGCGCTCATGTAGCTCGGTCCAGCTTTGTACGATTAGGTCTTGCATGTTGGACGATAGACGATAGACGATAGAGTGAACCGTGATGCGTGATGCGTGATTATTGAATAACAACCGGTTACTGACTACTTTGGACCTTGGGCTTTGGACTTTCGACTATTAGTCAGGGTTGAGGTTTAGTTGGGCGTAGACGCGGCGGGTGTCTTCTATATGCTCCGGGGTAGGGGCGGCGTATTCCAGGCACCAGAGGAGTTGGTGGATGAGGCGTCTCTCCTGGTACATGGGCGATATGGGGTGGACCTCGGTATATGCTTCCCAGAAGCCTGGCCCTATCATACCATGCCAGAAGTCCAGGCGCGAAAGATCGGACTCGTGATGCCCTGAATATGCGCTGTCGAAGTCGAGAATCGCCGAAAGTTTCCATTCTCCACCCTCGTAGTTGAAGATGATGTTGTGTTTGTGCAGGTCGTCATGGCACAGAGAGGGTTGATTGATCTCTTCGAATAAAGAGGCACGGTCTTGCAACAGCTTGATGAATTTATTGGCTTGATGTGCGTCCTTGATGCGCTGTGTTGCTCTTTCGGTAAGCGCTTCCAGGTATGGCATTTGAATATGGGGTAGACCGTCATCTCCTAACTCACCGAACGCGTCGAACGAAATTGTGTGCAACTCGGCAACGGCACTTCCCATCTGACGGTATGCACCTTCCCTCGCCTCGTTGTCCATCTGGGGGAGGGCAGCAGCCCATTCGATGCCGGGCGCATGCGCTTTGATCATGTAGCGCCAGGGCCAGAGGCGGTATGTGGTATCTACAGATATCACCTCCGGTATAGGCACAGAAGTGCCAGAGCGCACGAGGCTGTGCAAGGTAGCAGTGCGGTCGAATGGGCACGAGTAGAGAGCGTCCGGGCCTGCCAGCTTGATTACTACCCTTCGGGCTGGATTTGACAGCTCAGCAAGTAGGACGACGTAGTCATGGCGCTGGTTGGCTATCTCGTACCTCTCAAGTCCTACGCGGGTGCCAAATACGTGGCGTAGAAGGTCGAGGTAAGGTCCAGGGTACAAAGTCTAACGTCCAAAGTCCGGCTGTCGATTATCTGCTACCGGCTGCTGGGATATTGTCTATAAGCTCGCGCAGCTTGTCGCGCATCCATTCAGCCTCTTCCGGCGTGTGCGGCCAGGAGGCGAAGTAGACGAGGTCGGTGTCGCGCTCGATGTCTTCTCGCGCGAGCACGCCTGCGGGTGTTTGCTTCAGGTCGTCGCCGTCGCGCTCGACGTAGTCTTTGTCGAATAGGTAGGCTAGGCTGTTTTCAACGTCTTCTGGAGCCTGATTTTCATGCAGTAGCTCGGTTAGCCCGCTAACGGTGCTTGCTTCGCCCAGCCAGAGGACGGTCAGCATCTGCATGGGCGGGCCTTCCATGTCTGCGTCTCGCCAGGCCTTGATATGTGCATCGTCGCGGGCGAGCCAGAGGTCGTATATGGCCTGCTCCAGGCGGACCATCATGGGAGCATCAGGTCCAGATGTATGGAGGGAAAGGCTGCCTGCCAGGTGGCTGCCTGGACGGGGTGAGAGCACAGGGTCGTTCAGCACTGCTTCCACTGCCCTTTCGAATTGATGAGTCAGCGCCTCTAGCTCGTTGGAGGGGAGAGGTTGCAGATTGGCGACGTGTGCTTTGCCTGCCGTGTGGACCGCCTCTACAGCCTCAACCGCCTGGGGTGTGAGGGTGATGCAGCCTTCTGCGTCCTCTTGAAGCAGACCTTTCTCCTTTAGGACGGCAATAGGGGCTGATAGGTGGTCTCTGGTGCTATACAGGTGGCGCGTACGGGACCGCAACTCCGCCGAGGTGAGTGGACGACCACCGTAGCTCCCCTGTGTAATGTTGATTTGCAGCAGGGTGAAAAGCAATGGAATCTCGATGCCAAGTTGCTCAGATATGACGCGTGGGGCGGCAATCCCTGCCCTGCGTTTCTGTAAGAACTGTGGCATGAGAGGCGGCAACTCTTTGAGTGCGGAATGCGGAGTGCGGAGTGCGGAATTAGTGGTCATGTGGGCATTTTACCATGCTTGGGGGTCGGGGATTAGGGATTAGGGGTCGGGGTCGGAGGTTAATCTACCGGTCCGCGACCCTAATCACCGACCCCTATCCTTCCAGGTCAGTTCCGGGGAAGTAGTCAATCTTCATAGCGTGGCGGACCAGGCTCATGGTCTCGTCGCCTACTTTGCGGACTTTGCGCGTGCCTTCCATGATGATCTCGCGTATCATCTCCGGCTTGCCTTCGTACTCGGCGCGGCGCTCGCGGATGGGGTCGAGGAAGGCGTTGAGGGCTTTGATGAGGGCGCGCTTTACCGCCACGTCACCTATGCCACCGATGCGATAGAGGCGCTTCATCTCTTCGACCTCCTCTTTGTCGGGGTTGAAGGCGTCGTGGTAGGTGAAGACGGGGTTGCCTTCGACGTGGCCGGGGTCGGTGGCTCGGAGGCGGGTAGGGTCGGTGTACATGCTCATCACCTTGCGCTCGACCGTCTTGGGGTCGTCGCCCAGGAAGATGGCGTTGCCAGCGCTCTTTCCCATCTTTTCCTTGCCGTCCGTGCCGGGGAGGCGGGCGACCTGGCCGATCATTATCTCCGGCACATTGAGGGTCTCACCGTAGACGTTGTTGAAGCGAACGACGATGTCCCGCGTCACTTCAACTACGGGGGCCTGGTCCTCGCCTACGGGCACGAGGTTGGCGTTGACTATCATGATGTCGGCGGCCTGGGAGACGGGATAGCCGAGGAAGCCGAATGTGACGGAGTCGGCATCCATCCCCTTATCGCGTATCTCCTCCTTGATTGTGGGGTTGCGCTGTAGGCGGGAGATGGAGATGAGGTTGGAGAAGAAGACGGTCAGCTCGGCTATCTGGGGCACGAGGGACTGCACGAATATGGTGATGACGTTGGGGTCGAGGCCGACGGCGAGGTAGTCTTTGACAACTTCGGTGACGTTGTCGCGCACCTTCTGGGGGTTGTCGAAGTTGTCTGTAAGGGCCTGCACATCTGCAATTTCGATATAAGAGTCGTACTCGTGTTGCAGGCGCACGCGGTTAGCGAGCGTGCCGACGTAATGCCCCAGGTGTAGCGCGCCGGTGGGACGGTCTCCGGTAAGGATGCGTTTTTTGGTTGCAACTGCACTTGCCATGTTATTCCTCCTATGACGATAGACGATAGACGATAGACGACGGACGACGGACGACAGATGACAGATGACAGATGACAGATGACGATTGAAACGCAAAGACGCAATGGACGCAAAGTTTTGGGAGGTTGAACCTTGAACCTTGAACTTTCAGGTTAAAAAGAAACGCCCTCGTCCCAATACTAGGGACGGGGCTTGCCCGCGGTGCCACCCTGATTCAGCACAGATGTGCCGCTTCTCTATGAGTACCTAGTCGGTTTGTTCGCAAACCGTCTGCCGATACCCTGCTCCGATGTAACGGTGGAGCGTTCCGGCGCAGCCTACTCGTACCCTTTCGGTGCGCGACTCCCAGACCCATTTAGCCTCTGCGCCTGCACCGGTTCCCACCACCTCCGGCTCTCTGTGGCCTCGCTTTCAGGCTTACTTGCTCTGTTCGTAGTCTGTTTGGTATGCGATTGTTGAAGGACTTATACCATATTGTAGGAAGGTGCGTCAAGGGTATTGATTTGTTTCAGCACGTAAAGATTCCTATTCCATAGTATTTTTAGTATTTTTCCTTTTTACAAAAGCAATAACGGACAACTGGCTCTTGACAGACATAGTACCAACTGTATAATCTTCGTATGCAAAGATGCCAGGTAATTCTGTAGTTTCCCAGATGAGGCTTCTTAACGATGGTTGGTAAGAAACATAGCAGTGGATATAGAGTTGGGCTCTTATTAGAGGTACTTGGGATTGATAAAGACTCTTACTTAGACTTTGTAGGTTGGGCACTGGAACAACAGCTTATTGAGGGTCTCGCAAATCTCCAAGCTATTCAAGAAGGGACGGCTTTCTTCTCCAGGCCAGATGCGCTTAAGCAATTTAGGGATTTATTGGTACTAAAGACAAACCGCCAATGGTCTGATCATGATCTTGACTTCCTGTTTTATGCCGTAAAGAATAGATTGGAACGGCATTTTAGGGAACCATTGGACTATGGCGAGTATCTAAAACTGCTATGGACTGTACCTCTAGTATGTGCCCGATGTGATAAGGAACCCCCTGAAGTCAAGTTGCATGTAGATCACAAGTTTCCCTCCTCCAAGGGAGGTCACACAAAGAGAAGCAATCTTCAATTTCTGTGTGCAAAATGCAATCTCAGGAAGTCAGATAAGTTAGAAGGAGGTCAGTCGTGTCTGGATTTAAAGTAACTGCGCATGTGTTAAAGCAGAAGGGCTACAAGCTCTATCTTTTCCCTATGAACTCTGGGATACTGAGACAGGTATGCTATGTAACGCCTCGTACCAAGGATAATCCGCAAGAGGTACAGCGTGTATTGAATACACCAAGGGCAAAGGAAGTTGGAGAATATATTAAGCAGCCTACCTCTCTTCTTCCTAACGCAATAGTCGTAAGCCTTACAGATGAGGTAACGATCTCTAATACAGGAAATCCTGATGAAGTAGTCATTAGCTTTCCATCAGATCAGGGCAAATTTGCGTACATCCTTGATGGACAACATCGGCTTGGAGGATTTAGCTACAGCGATAGTATCCAATTCGATCTTCCCGTCGTTGCTCTACACAATGCGAGCGAGACTATAAGAACGCGAATATTCGCTGACATAAATAGCAAGCAGGTAAAGGTAGATGATGTTCACTTGTTACAGAGTTATTACCAAATCAAAGCCCTTCCGCCGGAAGAGATGACAACCATGGATATTGTAGAGCGTTTAGCGAAGGATCCGGATTCGCCTCTGCAAGGGAAAATACGACTACGTAGTGATGAGAAGGGCATGTGGGTAACGAATAAGCATATGAAGATGTGTTTGGCTCCTTATGTTGAGGGAGGTGGCAGTCTCTATACCTACGGGCAAACTGTAGCAGACAGAGCTCAGGTTATCAAGGAGTATCTAGTAGGCGTTCGACAAGTTTGGCCTGATGCCTGGGGCGACAACACGAATTATATGCTGACGCGACCTATGGGCATAGAATTAATCATGAGCGTTTTCGATGTTGTGAAGCATCGATGTGATTTGAATCATGGTCGCCAATATACTGCTGAAGCGTTCGCACAAAGTCTTGAACCCCTTACACGCTGTGAAATTCAATTACCAGGCAGTGGAAGAGTTCCACTTACTTGGGAAAGGGGACCCGTTGGTGTTGGTTCCATGTCCAATAGAGCGGGTATCACTCTAATCACTAAGCAATTGAAGAATCACTTGAGACAAGCTGACAATCTAGACCCTTAGTTAGGACTTTCGCTTGCAATGCCTAGTTTACGCCTAATTGAACCTTGGTTTGAGCGTCACAACCGAAAGTCCTGTTAGTATAAATCAGACAACCGTGTCCATTCATAGCAAACACACGGCCACTATACAGGCGCTAGCGGCCCTGTCTTCTGCACTTTTGCCTATTTCTTAGCGCTTGTTTGGGTAGGCAAGAATGCCTATCGAAGGTGTTTGGATCGTAGGGGCATGGCGCGCCATGCCCCTACAGGATGCGCCCTATTGTCCCTCGGCTGGCTCCGGGCCTTGATAGCCTGCTTCTTCAGCTTGCTTGATTAGCTCGACCCATTCGGCATGGAGGCCATCGGAGGTGACGCCGTAGAAGATGCGGAGTGAGCCGTCGGTCTGGCGGCTGACGAGGTCGTAACGGGTAGCTCCTGCACGCGCCGACTGCCGCCACAGGCCGATGGGCGCTTCGGCGTGCCACAGCACTTCGGAGAGGGCGGGCGCGCCATGATCGTGCTGCACGATTGCGTAGTGCCATAGCCGACGCGCCGACTTGCGGGTGACGTTGTGCACCTTCTGGAAGTTGCGCAGGTCCTGCATGGTGTGGTAATTGACGCCGTTGCGCGGCTCTACCTCGATGATCTCGACGCCCGTCCTGGGCGGATCAGGGGGAGGTTGGATTTTGGATTTTGGACCTTGATTTTTGGATTTTGTGCTCTCACCTTTAGATTTCTTGCTGGTGGCGCGTTTAGGTTTGGTGGTGGTTTCTTCTGGTTGGGGCGTAGGAGCTTCTGCTTGAGGTTCGGCAGTTGCTGGCTGCTGTTCGCCTGTTTCCTGGGCGGAGGTCTTGCGGCGGGAGCGACCCTTCTTGGGTGCTGGCTGCTGAGTGTCCGCTGGCTGTGCTCCGTCGTCCGTCGTCCGTCGTCCGTCGTCCGCCACTTCGCCCGGCATCTGAGGCCCTGGTTCGATTTCGGCTGCAACCAGGATAGCCTCGGCACCGGCTTCGCTTTCGGCGGAGGCGGCGGTGGGAGCTTCTATCTCCATCTGCTTGTCGCGCTGGGAGCGTCGTCTGCCTCGCTTTGGCTTGGCTTCTACGGTTTCGGCGGCCTCAGTGACTATCTCTTCGCGTGTCAGGTGCTCGGCTGATACAGTGGCCTCCATAGGAGTGTCGAGGGCTGCGGACTGAGGAGTGAGCGTCTCAGGCTCGGGTACAGTTTCGGCCTCGGCTTTGGCACCCTTGCGGGGGCGTCCACGCGTGGAGCGCTTGGGCTTGAACTGCTCCGGCTCGCTTGCGACCTCGGTAGGTTGCGTGATGTCGGCGTCTGTTGTTGCTTCAGATGGTGTGGAAGCGACTGACATGCCCACGGCGACGAGGGCGCTGTAATCTCCCTCTTCCTCATGGGCCGCGCCTAGCTGCGGCCAACCGCCTCCCGCCACGATCTCCTCCATCTCGGCACCTTCCGAGGCGGAGATTATATCGCCGGGGGAGAGCATTGGCTGGATGCGCCCCTTTATTTTCTCAGGGGGGAGGTTGGCAAGGTGGGCGGGGACAGGTTTCGGATTTGTGCGGACAGCCATTTCGGATTTTGGATTTGAGGCCGATGTTTGGGTTGTCGGCTGTGGAGGCTGTGGAGTAGGTTGCTGTGGTTCTCTACGCTCCTCACGCCAGGGGCGGGTTCGGGCCTGTGCCGGTTGCGTGGGCACCGGGACTGCTCGCTCGATGAGTTGGGTGGGAGACATAGGCTCGCCTGCTGAGGCGGTGGTGGGCTTCGGCCCCTTCACTCCAGCGGATGACAGTACCAGGTTGACAATCTCATCGCGGCTGGCTAGGCGGGTGTTGGCGCGCTCGCGGATGTATATCTGGCCTGTGGGGGTGAATATATAAGGCTGGTCGCTTCCCTTCGGTACGTTGATGACGATAATGCCGCGCGGCCCGTTTTCGCGCACGTCGAACTCTACATCTGCAGCGGGGTAAATCGTCTGCTGGATGTCCTGCTTGAGGAGGCGCACGTCGTCCTCGGTGCGGTCAAGACCGTGCAGGGGTATGCGGGTATCGGGATTGGCTCCCACGTAGACGGTGCCGCCGGTGGTGTTGGCGAAGGCGACCACATCATGCAGGATGGGGCGGGTGCGGCTGGTGTGGGTGAGGGCGCGCTCGTGGAACGACTGGGCGATGTTCGGCCCCTGGATGCGGGCGGCCTCCACCAGGTCCCACAGCCAGTTGGCGCGGTGAGGCCGGGTTCGTGTGAAGTCGGTGCTGGTCAGCACCTCTTTGAGCGAGGCGAACGAGGCATCCCTTGCCAGTATCTCGGTGATGCGTGCTCCCACGCCCAGGCGCTTGTTGTTGCTGTCCGATTGCTCGGTCTCAACGGAATGTGCGTCGGACCCCTGGATGCAGTGCATCCGGCGCGGGTACTCCGTTTTCGAGCCGTTGTAGAATGAGGCCGTGTTGCGCCTGCCCGTGCCTTCGAGGTCGGTGACTTCGAGGGCGACGAGGTTGTGGTCCTGGGTGTAGGCGATCTTGGTCTGGCCGCCGAAAGGGAAGCCCTGCATCGCTACGCCGTTGGAAGAATTGGCGTGGGCGGCAATAGCCAATCCCCCCGCAGCCGATATGGCGGCGTATGCGGCCAGCACGTCTGAGGTGGAACCCGCGTCGGGCGCGCCCATGACCATCTTCTCTTCGGGCACGTTCAGGTTGAGCAGGAGGTACTCCAGCTTGCGAATGGAGGTGTTCTCGGGGAATACGCCAAGTATATGGAAGCCGAAGGTGGCGGTGAACTCGAAGGCCGGGAGGACCACGATCTTACCGAGGAGCCGCCGGTACTCGTTGAGGGTAATGCGCTCAGTGTCAGTCATGCGGCCCAGGCGTTCGAGGAGGGTGAGGGTTTCGATTTCGCGGTGCATGGCCGCGTAGCCGCCTACGCTGTTATGGTCGGCGAAGGCCATGATGTCGAGGCCCTTCTCCTCAGCCTTCTTGAGTATATCCAGGTAGGAAATGCCTGGATCGCGGTAGTCTGACGAGGCGGGGGTGTGGATATGGAGGTCCATCTTGATCCACTTCATGCCGTCAAGGGTGCGGGTGCGGGCCGCCTCGCGGTCGGCCTCTACAACGTCCGGCCCGGACTCTCTCCAGGTTCTACCTGTGTTTGGGGTTCGCCTGGCACCTCCGCCACGCGAATATGGTCGTCTAATCATAATGTTGTTCTTGCCTCTCTGGGTCGAAGGCGCGCGCAAATGCCGGGAACCTTCCCGTGCGTGGCGAGCCTGTTTGTGTCAATCTTGCGTTTATGTGGTCTCTAAAATGCGAGGCTGTCTATGGGGTTTTGAAACGTGAAACGTGAAACGTGATGCCTGAATATTAAACGCCAAGACGCAAAGGGAGCCAAGAGCGCCAAGGATTTATAGGTTCATATTTCACGTTTCTGCGCCGGTCAGGTGAGCGGGCATGTGGTTCGGGTCGTTCAGCACGGTGTCTTGCATATCATCGGAGGTGGGGGGCTGGATGTTGCCGTCATGGGTGGGAATGACCACTACAGCGGGTTGCTGCGCTTCTTCGGGGAGCAAGGCCAACGCAATCACCTGGTCCATGCTCTCCACCCAGTGGAACTCCAACTCGCGGCGGACGGTGGGGGGAAGCTCATACCAATCGGGCTTGTTTTGTAGGGGTGCGATTATGCGCTTCAGACCGCCACGATGGGCGGCCAGCGCCTTTTCCTTGAGGCCACCAATCGCCAGCACCCTGCCGGTAAGTGTTATCTCGCCCGTCATGCCAAAGTCGCTGCGCACCATGCGGCGCGTTATGGCCGATATGAGGGCCGCTGCCATCGTGATGCCCGCCGAGGGACCGTCCTTGGGTATAGCCCCTTCGGGGAGGTGGATGTGCAGGTCGCTCTTGTCGAGGATTTCCAGGTTGATATTCAGTTGTGCGGCCCTCGACTTGGCGAAGGTGAGAGCGGCTCGCGCCGACTCCTGCATCACGTCACCCAGGCGTCCGGTGATGGTCAACACGCCGCGCCCTGGCATGAGGGCCACCTCTACCGGCAGCAGCTCGCCACCGTGCTCCGTCCAGGCCAACCCTACCGCCACGCCCACCTGGTCCTGGCGGCTCTCTACGTCGTAGCGGTAGCGCGGTTGCCCCAGGAACTCTTCCAAATTGTGAGGGCTGAGCCTCACCCGCGTGGTGCGACCCTGCACCACCTTACGCGCCGCCTTGCGGCATACCATCGCCAGCTTGCGCTCCAACTCTCGCACCCCAGCCTCGCGGGTATAGGTGCGTATGATGGCGCGCAACATCCGGTCAGGTACTTCCAGGAATCCCGGCTCCAGCCCGTGCGCCTCGGTCTGCTTGAGAAGCAGGTGGCGGCGGGCAATTTGTACTTTCTCTTCCTCGGTGTAGCCCCCAATCTCGATTACTTCCATGCGGTCGCGCAACGCTCTCGGTATGGCGTGGAGGGTGTTGGCGGTGGCGATGAAAAGGACGTTCGAGAGGTCATATGGCAGGTCCATGTAGTGATCTATGAAGGCGTGATTCTGGGCGGGGTCGAGCACCTCCAGGAGCGCGGCAGCCGGGTCGCCACGCATATCGGAGGTCATCTTGTCCACCTCGTCCATGAGCACCACAGGGTTGCATGTGCCTGCGGTGCGCATCGCCTGGGTAATGCGCCCCGGCATCGCGCCTACGTAGGTGCGTCGATGTCCTCTTATTTCCGACTCGTCATGGACGCCACCTAGCGAGAGGCGCACGAACTTGCGGTTCATCGCCCTGGCGATTGATTGACCCAGCGAGGTCTTGCCCACCCCAGGAGGGCCGACGAAGCAGAGGATTGAGCCCTGGTGCTGGTGCTGCGCAGACGACGGACGACGGGCGACGGACGACGGCTCCTCTTCGATTTTGGATTTTGGATTTTGGATTTTGGATTGCTCTGTGTCCTGAATCCTGACTCCTGCTTCCTTTCGTCTTTCGTCTTTCGTCTTTCGTCCTTTTGCTACCAGGGCAGGCTCTTCGTCCTTCGTCCTTCGTGCTTCGTCCGCCAGCACTTGCCGCCGCAGGGTGAGTTGCCGCACGGCGAGGAAGTCGAGGATGCGCTCTTTGACGTTGGAGAGGCCGTAATGGTCCTCTTCGAGGATTTGCTCGGCGAGGGGGAGGTCTATGCGGTCATCGGTGCGCTCGGTCCAGGGGAGGGTGAGCGCCCAATCTATATAGTTGCGCAGGACCGTGCTCTCCGGGGAGATGGAGGGCATCCTTTCCAGGCGGTTGACCTCTTTGAGGAGGCGCTGCAGGGTCTCCTCCGGGAAGCCTTTGGCCTGGATGCGCTCGCGAAGCTCGGCTATCTCGTTGCCACCCTCGCCCGAAAGCTCATCGTGGATGGCTTTGATCTGCTCGCGCAGGTAGAACTCGCGCTGGTTCTTGTCTATAGAGGCGCGTACCTTGTCGCGGATGCGCTGGTCGGTTTGCAGTATCTCGACGTTGTTGGCGAGCACCCCCGCCATGTGCTGCAACCGCTCAAGCTGCCCGATCATCTCGAGGACGCGCTGGCGCTCCTGCACGTCGAAGAGGAGGTGGGCGGCGAGGAGGTCTGCCATGTAGCCGGGTTGGCGAGCTGAGCGTATGTGGTCGGGTGCGTCGGCGGGGACTTTGTTGTTGAGGGTCGCGTACTGCTCGAAAAGCTCGACCAGCTGGCGCATCAGTATCTCGGTCTCAGGGCCGGGGGTGAGCTTCTCGGTGATGTGCTCAACCTGCACGCGGAGGTGCGGCTCTTCCTGAGAGATCTCGCCGAGGCGGACGCGGCGCAGGGCTTCGACTTCTACCTGTAAGGTGGAGTCGGCCTGGCGGCGGACCTGCCGCACTTCTACGAGGGTGCCGATGGGGTGGAGGTCGTCGGGGAGAGGCTCGTCGCGCTCGCCCGCACGCTGGGCGACCACTACCAGGCAGCGGTCGCCGTCTACAGCGCCGTTGAGCGCCTGGATAGAGCGGGAGCGCCCGATGGTGAGGTTGACTATGGTACGAGGGAATACGACTACGTTCTTGAGGGGTAGGAGTGGGAACTCCGTCTTCTCGTGGTCGTGCTTACGGGCTGCATCGTCCGACATATAGCTACCCTGTTTTTTGTGCTGCGCCTTCGCTTCCTTCTTGCCTCTTGTGCTGAGTATGGGGTCCCCCTGTTCGCCTCTATGCCGCAGTCAGGGTGTGAGCGTTTGGATGATAATTGGGCACCGTCCCAAACGTCTTCGGGATTATACCATAAAAGGTCTGTGGAATGTATCGCCAGAAGGGGTTAATTGGGTTGGGGTAGAAGTTAGAAGTTAGAAGTTCAAGGGGTGGGGATTAGGGGTTGCTACTACATCGTGCCCTCTACTTCGTCCGCTCCATATCACCCCCTCTTCCCAGGCGGCATTTACTCTCTTTAGGCACCACGCCCGGCGTCTAAGTGCGCCTGACAAAACCTGGGCGCAAGTAGACGAGAAAGCAGGATGGTTGCGTTGCGAGCCATGGGAGCCATGGGATCGAGTCGAAAGAGCGCCTAGGGAGCGCCTAGCGTCTAGGGCGCCACCGGTTTCTCCGAAGCCGAAGGGGGTGAACGGGTGGACGCTTCAGAAGAGTTCCTCGGCCAGCGCGACGATGATGCCCGCAGGGCCTCGCATGTAGCAGAGTCTGTAAATCTCCTCGTACTGGACCACCTCGCCGACGAGCTCGGCGCCGTTGGCGCGCAGGCGAGCGACAGTGTCGTCGACGCTTTCGACTGTAAACATGACGCTCCGCAGGCCCAGCGTGTTCGGCGGTGCGATCGCCGGTTCGATCTCGACCAGTTTTGGATTGCGAAACTTCGTCAGCTCAAGGCGCCCGTGCCCATCTGGGGTCCGCATCATGGCGATGTCGACCTGGACACCTTCGAGCCCGTTGACGCGGTCCACCGACGGGCCCTCGACCGGCGCCTCGCCTTCGAGCGTCATGCCGAGCGTGGTGAAAAAAGCGATAGCGGCTGCAAGGTCGTCGACGACGACGCTGACGTGGTCCAATCTCTTGATCGTCATGTCCTAAGTATAGCAGAGATAGCAGAGGCGGTGCCTGGCGGTTGAGGCCGACCGATCTCGCGAGTTGCCATTATCTTCGTGCCTCCAGGAATTCATTCTCCCTTTGTAGCTCCTGGAGCTCCCACGGATTCAGGGCCGGGGATACATCCTCATATTGGGGCTGCTCCAACGGGCCTGGAGGGTCTTTCCCCCACGTAAACCAATCGGGCGGCAGCCCTGTGACGGCCCTCTGTGCGTCATCTATCGCCTGGTCGTGCTGCTTAGCCTGCTGTCCCTCGTGGAAGGCTTTCGCGCCTTGAGCCCTGGCTATCTGCTCTTGCACCATTTCGGATACAGTGGGCTGTGCAGGGTCTCTCATCGGCGGGAGGCTCGACGGGCCAAGAGAGTGTAGGAGGTAATCAAACCCCATCGTTGCTGGGCCCATAAGGAAAGGTGGGAGAGAGGGACTATAGTCATCGCGTTGGACAGCAATTTGACCGGAGCCTCTTGTGCTAAGGGCACGCTGCACGGCACGGTTGCCATGCGTGCGCTGCATATTCAGTAGGGCCTGTGCGCGGGTCCCGCTGCTCCCGCGTCCACGCAGATTGGCGTGTCGCAGGAGCGTGGTCAAGTAGCTTGCCTCAGCCCCATGCTGTGCCGGGCTATCGCCCTCGGCCCTCCGGCGCGTGGCACTCTGCTCCTCTGCTTTAGACATTCCACTATGTTCTGCCATATCAGACTCCTATTCCTGCTGCTGATAGTGCAAAAGAGTGCTAAGGACCCAATATACTGCAATACCCCCAGCTTGCGCAAGTTGAGACTTGCTCCTTGCCTTGCACCTTCTCCAGCAGGGGCTACTATGCAATAAACAGGTTCAATGCGCAGCTTCTCGACTCCGGCAAGACCCGCGTGACCCTCAACTTCGATTACGTCCCCTAGTCTCTATCTGCAAGCTACAGCCAACTCTTCCCTAGTTTCCCGCCCTGAATCTGGTAGCGCCTATGCTGGCTACGGTAATTAGCCCAAGAGCCAGCAACTCCCGCACGCCCAGTGCCTCGGCAAGCACGATGAACCCCACTAGGGCCGCGATTGCCGGCTCGATGCTCATCAACACGCCGAACACTCTTGCGGGCAGCTTCCTGAGCGCTTCCAACTCGAAGGAATAAGGTATCACTGACGACAGCAGCGCCACTGCCGCGCCCGTCGCCAGCAGCCACCAGTCGAGCAGGTGTTGGCCTCCCTGCCAGATGCCGAGGGGTGCTACCAGCAGCGCACCCACCGCCGTACCGAGCGCGAGCCCGGTCCCGCCTGGGAAGGACCCACCCACCCGCACGCTGATCAGTATATATGCAGCCCAGCAAAGCCCCGCCGCAAGAGCGAGAGCGAGCCCCAGGAGGTCGATCTGCACGCCGCTCAACGGAGTGAGCAACACGATACCCCCCGCAGCCAGTACCGCCCACAGCAGGTCAAGCAGCCTCCGGGAGCCGAATACGGCTACGCCCAATGGCCCTACAAACTCCACCGTCACTGCGACCCCTAGAGGCAGACGGTCGAGGGACGCATAAAAGCTCGTATTCATAGCCGCAAAGATCAGTCCAAAGAGTAATACAAGAAGATAGTCGCGTCTTCTGTGCCCGCGTACCCGCGGCCGCCAGATTACCATTAGAATCAGCGTGGCCAAAGCCAGCCTCAGGAAAACGGTTCCATAAGGCCCCAAAACCGGGAAGAGCCCCTTGGCGAACGCCGCCCCTACCTGCACCGATAGCATGCCGAGCAACACCAACCCTACTGGAGGCACGGCTCCAGGTACGGCCCGTAACCCCCTGAGCCGACGTATCGCCCTAGATGCAAGCGCGTCCTGTTTCATGGCACCTATCTATTCGTATGGTATCTTACCTATTCGTCATGAAATGAAGCCGAAGCAGTTGTGAGGCGTGAGGCCACACAGGCATAGAAAAAGAATACATCGAGTAGGATACACTGGCTGCAAGTGTACGCCATACCCGATGTCTATGATTCGTAATAAAGCAACCGACATGCCAACCCCCGCCCTACGAGCGTTCGCTGCACACATAGTCGCGGGGCTGCACATCTTTATCTCCCTCGCACGGGGGAGGGGTTATTGTGAGCGGACGAAGTAGGGGATATGATGTAGTAGCAGGCCCCTTTACTGCACGACCTTCGCCAGCCGAGGTTCAACTTCGTCGTAGGTGAGGCCCCCTTCGAAGCGGTCGGCTATCTTGCCGTCTTTGTCCACGAAGAATAGCCACGGTTCGCTCTTGAGGCCCCACTCCTCGGCGGTCTTCACCTGGGGCTTGTCAACGCCCTGGTGGCCCGGCTCCTGGTGGTGGTTGGGGTCTACGGGGCCGGTGTGGGTGTGGTTCTGTATCGTGTTGGGCGCTTCGATGTGGATGAAGTTGGCCTTGTCGCCGTACTTCTGCTTGAGCTTCTGTACCATCTCCAGGTCCGGCCCGCAGGTGAAGCTGGGGCAGAAGCCAGGGGCCGCGATGAGAATGACCGTGGGCTTGCCCGACTTTATCGCGTCCGCTATCGTCAGGTCGTGCATGTCGTCGGGGGGCTGGGCGGAGCAAATCTCGCCGATGCTCTTGATGTCGGGGTCGCGGACCGTCTGGTTCTTGCTAGGAGGGGCGGGGTCGCCTACGATGGGCACGGTGCCGTGCTGAAGCACCTCGAAATCGAGCTTCTGCTGGTAAGACTCACGTCCCTGGGGCTTGATGGTGACGATAGCGCCCCACTTGCCTGGCTCGGTGAATGTGGTGCGTGATACATACACGCCCGCCGGGAGGTTTTCGCTGCGATAAATGGGAGTGGCGTCGCTCGTCTTGGTGGCGGTGCCGTCGTCGTTTACCTTGAAGAACTGGATGTTGACATCCGGGACGTAGTTGATCGGCTGGCCCGTCTTGGGGTCGAGGAGGCCCAGCACGAAGCGCTCATCACCTACCACCATCTCGGAGGTGGCAAGGACCGCTTTTGCCGGCTCGCTGGGCGCGGCAGAGGTTGGTGCGGTAGTTGAGACGGGCACAACGCTTGTCCCGCCGTCGCCGCACCCCGCCGCTAACATAACCAATAAGGCAGCTACCGCGAAAATTACACCCCGAACGGTGCATGAACGGATGCCGATAAGAGACAATATTACCTTCTTTTCCAAATCATAACCCCCATGTTGTGCTCCTATAAGTATACCACTATAAGAGTACAACACGACGTTACGACGTGAAACGTGATGCGGGAAACGTGATGACGGACGACGGACGACAGACGACGGACGACGGACGACGGACGATAGACAACTAATCCATAAAAATCTTGACGATCTTGGCGGTTCACATATCGCGCATCACGCATCACGCATCACGTATCACGCCAGCCCCTAGCTCGCGGAATATGCTCATGATGTCTTGCTCTACTGCGGTTTTGGCGACGCGGATGGCGTTCTTGATCGCTTTGGCGTTGGAGCGGCCATGCGGCTTGATCAGGATGCCGTTCACTCCCATGACCAGGGAGCCACCGTATTCAGCGTAGTCGAGGCGGTTGCCTATGTGGCGGAAGTTGGAGCGCAATCCGGCTGCGAGGAGCTTGGTCTTGAGAGATGATTTAAGCTCGGAGCGGAGGAGGTCGAATATCATCTTGGCTACGCCCTCGGTGGTCTTGAGGATGACGTTGCCGGTGAAGCCGTCGGTGACTACCACGTCCGCGACGCCGTTCGGTATATCGCGCCCCTCGACGTTGCCGATGAAGTTCAGACCACTCTTTTGCAGTAGGGGGAAGGTCTCGCGCACCAGCTCAGAGCCTTTTACCTCCTCCTCTCCATTTGAGACGAGGCCTACGCGGGGGTTGGGCACATCCATCACGCACTCCATGTAGACGGCGGCCATGCGCGCCCACTGCACCAGGTACTCAGGCTTGGCATCGGGGGTCGCGCCCACGTCGCAGAGGAAGACCTTGCCTATGTTGCCCATCGCGGGGAAGGGAATGCCTAGCGCGGGCCGGTCTATTCCCTCGACGCGCTTCACGATGAATGTGCCGCCCGCAACCACCGCGCCTGTGTTCCCTGCCGAAACCACGGCATCTACCTTGCCATCCGCGAGCATTTGCAAAGCGATTGTGAGAGAGGAGTCGCGCTGGCGACGCCACGCGGTGGAGGGGGAGTGCTCGTCCATCGGGATAACGGAGGCGGCAGGCTCGATGGGGAGGCTCAGCCCGGCGGTATCGCTCTTCGCAAGCTCGGCGCGAATGGCGTCCGGCTGCCCGACCAGCACGATTTCAATACCGTATTCGCGAGCAGCATCAATAGCCCCCTTGACTATCTCCTCAGGAGCGTGGTCGCCTCCCATAGCGTCTATGGCGATTTTGAGTTTTGAGTTTCGAGTTTTGAGTTTTGGATCGCTCATCATTATCTCACGCATCACGTTTCACGTTTCACGTTTCATCCAGCAAAAGTGCCATCGCCATGCTGTCTACATATTTACCATCTTTAAGGTATGCTTTGCGGCGGATGCCCTCCAGGACGAAGCCTAGCTTTTCATAGAGGTGGATGGCGCGGGCGTTATACGTAAAGACGTGAAGATCGAGGCGTCTGATAATGCCTGTTTCTCTTGCCCAGGAGATGATATAGCGCATCATGCGGGTCCCTATGCCCTGATCGCGGTAGTCAGGGTGAAGGCTGATACCTATCAAAGCGCTGTGGCGGGTGGCCCTGCGCGTACCACCGGCGCAATTGGCGATTCCCACGATCTGGCCGCCCGCGTCGGCTACGACGAAGATGGAATTATCGGAAGCGGCTGCGCTCTCCAGCATTTTTCGCTCGTTCTCAACCGTAACGCTGAACTCGCCTGACTCCCAGAGGATATAATTGTTCGGCTCTGATGAGATGATCTGCATATAGGTGATCATCCCTTCGGCATCGTCTGGTCTCGCTTCGCGGATTACTACATTCATACCGTGTCCAACCTACTGCATAAAGCTCATCGCCGCCATTATACAATGCTAAGAGGGTAACTGGTAGCTGGGGCCAGGGGTTGGGAGGCGATATTGAGCCGAAGGGCGCGATAAATCACGCCCCTACATAATCCGCACTCCGTATTCCGCACTTAACGAAAGAGCGGCCCGTTTCCGGACCGCCCCCGCCCCGTGTGAAGGAGCAACGCATCGTGTCATTATGGTATCGCCTTAGATTTATATCTTACGACACCATAATACCTCCAATCTGACCGTAATGCAATCGGACTTTAGTAGTATGTAGTGGGTAGGACTTGCGTACCCCTTGTCGCCACTTGTCCCTGACTTTCTTGTCTGGAACTAAGCTTGACTACGCTTGCTCGGCTGCCATGCCCTGTCCGCCCTGCCGGTAGCTATCTCCTTGGGCGATTTGGGCCTGCACGCGGTTGCGGAACTCGACTGGACGAGCTATGTTGGCGAATATCTCACGCGTGCCGCCGGTGCCTGTGATGTCGAGGCTGCCGAAGTTGAGCATCCTGCCGGGTATGCTCTGGTCTACACGTATGGCTTCAATCTTATTGAGTATCAGCTCTACCGATTTGCGCTCGATTATGCCTACCTTTATAAGGACGCGTTTGTCGGTGAGGGCGAATTCGGAGCTTTGTACCACCCAATACCCGATCAAACCTGCTACGAGCGCACCTACGATTACCAGCAATGGGAGCCAGAACCATGAATTATTCTGCCATATAGATACTATAATCCCAATCACCGCCATTACAGCCGCGGTGAGGAGCACAGGCTTGATCAATATGATCCAGTGGAGGTGCGTTCTAGTGACTACTTCCTCGCCAGGCACCAGATTGTCTTCGATATAACCCATAATCTTCCTCCTCTTTTGTTAGTTCAAGGTTCAAGGTTCGAGGTTCAAAGTCTGGTTGAGTTAGACTTTGGTTGCTTGCTCGGGATCGTAGCGGGTGCGTTTGGTTATATTGCCTGTGTCTACGATGATGTTATTGCCTGATAGCTCTATAGCCATGATGTCAAGGGGACGTTGGGTGGGTCCGGCTACGTTCTGCCCTGTGCGCAGGTAGGTAGAGCCGTGGCAAGGGCAATGAAATACGCCATAATCCCCCTCGAACTTCTCGCTCGGCTTCCAGGGCACGGTGCAGCCGAGGTGCGTGCACTTCCAATAGAGCGCGAGGAGGCCATCGGGCACGTGGGAGAGGTAGAATTTCCCTTCGCGGACGACGGTCACGCTGTCTAATGGGTAATCGGCGATAGTGCCGGGCAACGTAATCTTGCTGCCGAAAGGGCTGAGCTTCTTGGGATAGAAGGCCATGAGCGCCGCGTTCCCAAGTCCTGTGAGTATTTCAGTGCAGCCGCTTAGTAAAGGGAGCAATAACGCGAATAGTCCGCCCTTCAAGAAGCGACGCCGCGTGGGCCTGGTCGCGGCAGGTCCGCTGCCTGTATCTCTGGTAGCCTGCACGTATGGTGTGTCACTATCCATAGCGAAAGTGACCTCCCCAGTTATCAAATCCAATAGGTAATAATAGTTCTGAGTTGTGTTTGCAAGTCTACGCTTAGAGAGAAATCCTGTCAAGTGCTCATAACTAATTTGACACTCAACTACCCATAACGTATAATGGCTGCATAAATTGGCGTATTGTGCCGTGTAAATAGAGGTAATAGGAGAGATATAAAAGAGGATGGTTAAACGTACTTACCAACCGAAGCGTATCCCACGCAAGCGCGAGCATGGATTCCTGGCTCGCATGAGGACCAAAGGTGGTCGCAAAGTAATCTCGGCACGCCGCGCCAAGGGCCGCTGGCGGCTGACGATCAGCGACCAGCCAAAGGGAGTCTAGCGGAATTTTGAATTTTGAATTTTGAATTCTAAATTATGAAGCATGGAAACGAACTCATAATTTAGAATTCAAAATTCAAAATTTCGTGATGGAGACCCTGAAGAGCAACGACCAGTTTGAACGGGTCAGGCGCAACGGGCGTACCTGGGCGACGGGGTTAGTGGTGCTAAACGCGGCGCGCAACGATGTTGGAGCTAACCGCTTTGGCTTCGTCGCCGGGAAGAAAGTTGGCAAATCGGTTGAGCGCAACCGGGCGCGGCGATTGATGCGGGAGGCCGTGAGGCTGCGCTTGCCTCTCTTGAAACCGGGTTGGGACCTCGTATGGATTGCTCGTGCGGGGATAGCCGATAAGAAGGTAGATGCGGTGATCGCGGCGGTGGACGATCTTTTGCGCAGGGCCAGGATGTACGCTCCAGAGGGAATTGAAACTGAGGGGGCACAATCGCGTATAATGGAGGGGGTCAAGAATCCCTCCGGTGATGTGATAATATTGGCTGATCCTGGAGCACCCCGCTCTAATTCACAAGCTCAAAAGCAACCGCAAACTGAATGAGAAGACCCCTGCTGTGGCTCATACGCCTCTATCAGCGCACCCTCGCAAAGGCGATGCCCGAAGGCACGTGCCGCTTTTATCCCACGTGCTCGCACTACGGGTATGAGGCTATAGAGGTTCACGGTGCTATCAAGGGGAGCGCGATGGCTTTCTGGCGCGTCATGCGTTGCAACCCCTGGAGCAAGGGCGGTCTCGACCCCGTGCCGCCGCGCAAATCTCGTAACTCCGATCAGTCCCTCAAGTCAGAATCAGAGGTGTAAATATCTTGGACTTCTTAGGCGCAATTTGGTCCGGCTTCTCAAACACGCTACTTAACATCCTGGTAGCTATTAACTCGGTCATCGGCAGTCCGGGCGTTGCTATCATCGTTTTCACCATCTTGATGAGGTTCCTCACGGTGCCTCTCACTATGAAGGCGTTGCGCTCCTCAAAGCATATGCAACAGATACAGCCTCTCATCAAGGAGGTGCAGAGGAAGTACGGCAAGGACCGGCAAAAGGTGCAAGAAGAGACGATGAAGCTGTACCGGGACTACGGTATCAACCCGGCGGCAGGCTGTCTCCCGATGCTCATACAGTTGCCCATATTTATCGGCTTGTATGGCGCACTCAGCGCAACACTCCCACAGTTCCATGGGACTGCAGAGGAAATAGCGAAGCAGGCCGATAACTATATCCTGCACCTGCGCAGCATCCTGTGGAATCCAGATTGGGTCCATAGTGGAGCCGCTTGGGTAAACAATGGTTGGAACGATGCCTGGATAAACAGTGTCGCCAACTTCAACCGCCCCTTCCTGTGGGTACACAGCCTGGCTACCGCTGACCCGCTCTTTATCTGGCCTGTGCTGTCAGGCTTCTTCCAGTTCATCCAGAGTCGCATGGCGATGCCTCGCCGCGACCCGAATAACCCGATGGACCCACAGCAGCGCATGATGCAGAACATAATGCAGTTCATGCCGATTTACATTGTCCTTATCTCGCTTGGCTTCCCGGCGGGCACGGTCATCTACTGGGCCTTCTCAAGCCTCTTCGGCGCGGTACAGCAGTACTTCATTACAGGGTTTGGGTCGCTCCCGGACCTGCCTGGCCTCGGCTTCTTGCCGCGCAAGCCTATCGAGCCGCCTAAGCCTCTCCACCCGGAGGAAATCGCGAGCAGAGCGCAAAAGCAAAAGAAGGGTGTTATGGCTAAGATGATGGAGAGAGCGCTGGAAGCTCAAGAGGCCCAGAAGGCCGCGCAGGGCCAGACTGCGGCAGAGGCACGCGCTGGGGTAACGTCGGACGCTCCGACTGTTGCCAGCCTGAAGAGCAATGGCTCCTCACGCAGCCGCTCGTCAGGAGCGAGCAGCGCCCACGCACGCCAATTGAGGGCTACCGCCACAACTGCCACAGGGGTGGCACCTAAATTTAGCTCGGATACACTGGCGGTGGTCAGCGACAATGGCTCCAGTGATATGCCTCATAAAGGAAATGGCGCCAAAGCCCCCGCGCAGTTGCCGCGCAAGAGGAAGAATAAGCGATAACGGACGACGGACGACGGACGACGGACGATAGACGATAGACGATAGACGTTGGATTATAGGTTGACAGTTAAGTACAAAGAGCAATAAGACAAAGAAGATGGGCAATTAGGTGTAGTGTTTAATGCAATCGTCCATCGTCTATCGTCTACGAAAGAGGGAGGAACGTAGTTTTGCGACAGGTGGATATACAGGCTCGCACCGTTGAGGATGCAGTCAGGCTGGCTCTGGAGCAATTGGGCCGCACGCGCGACCAGGTAAAGGTAGAGGTACTGGCAACCGATCCTGGCGGCGATGAGGTATTGGTCCGAGTGATAGCGCCTGATTTGCCAGGCTCTCGCTTGCAAGAGGAAGCCTCGCCCAGGGCGGGAAGGCCCCCTTATGGTGGCGGCGCGCCCCGAGACCGGGACCGTGGAGAGAGGGGCGATAGGGACCGCGATAGAGGTTACGGTGGTGATCGCGGCAATCGGGGCGACCGGGGTGGTGACCGCCAATCGCGCCCACCATACGGAGGTAGCCGCTATGGTGCCAGGCCAGGTGGCCCTCGTCCCGCGCCGATAGAGGAAGGTTTGCCTGGCGAAATCCAGATCGATAGCTCTTTGATGCCGACGGAGGATACGCAGAGCGAAAGCGCCACGCCCCAGGATGCCATTGCTCCTATCGCCGCAGAGGTACTACAGAAGATACTCCTGGAGATGCGTATCCGGGGCAGGATAGCGCGCCGCTATCCGTCCGATGAAGGGGATGCAGCCTTCACCGATGATAGCGACTCGGTCGTGTTGAACGTAGAGGGGCTGAACGAGCGGGACCAGAGCATAGTGATAGGCCGCCGAGGAGAGACCCTCGAGGCGTTGCAACTCCTTATGAACCTTATCCTGGGTCGCCAGGTAGACTTCTGGGCGCGAGTAATCGTAGACGTGGAGGGGTACAGGTTGCGCCGCAAGCTGGCCTTGATGAACCTGGCACGCCGCACGGCGGAACAGGTGCAGACGCGCAAGCAAGCTATCCCATTGGAGGCAATGTCCCCCTACGAGCGCCGCATCGTCCACATGACCCTCCAGGACCACGAGGCCGTCACCACCGAATCGACTGGGGTCGAGCCGGAGCGCCGGGTGGTGGTGCTGCCTAAATAGACGACGGACGACGGACGACAGAAAATAATTTCACCGCAGAGACGCAGAGGACGCAGAGGTTATAGGATACTGGTTTATATTTTCCTACTCCTTCGTCTATCGTCTATCGTCTATCGTCTGTTTTCCATCATCTCGCAATGCTTGACTACCTTGCCATCGGCCACATCTCTAAGGATGTTATGGCAGATGGCCGGGGTGTTGCCGGGGGGACTGCCACCTATTCGGCGCTCACTGCGCAGAGGCTTGGGTTGCAGGCGGCGGTGGTTACCTATTGTGCGCCCGAAGACGAGCACCTGTTGGCTGTGCTGCTCGATGAAGGTGTCTGGGTCCACGTCAAGCATTCGCCTGCCACTACAACTTTTCAGAACAGCTATGATGAGGCTGGGAATCGCGCGCAGGTCTTGACGGCGCAGGCTGCTTCTCTCTCCTACGATGACGTGCCGGAGTTGTGGCGTGCCGCGCCTATCGTCCATCTGGGGCCTGTCGCGCAAGAGTTGCCCTCTGATTTGCCTGCTATGTTTCCCGGCTGCCTGCTTGGCGTTACGCCGCAAGGGTGGATGCGGAGCTGGGGCCAGGGCGGGCGGGTAACTCACTCGGCATGGCCTGTCCCGAACGCGCTCCACGATTTACCGCCTGGCGCTTTGCTCATACTCAGCGTGGAAGACCTGGGGCACGATGAGAGGCTCATCGACCATTACGCCGGGCTTGCTTCTGTTGTGGTGATAACACAGGGAGGTGGAGACGCGTTAGTTTACGTTGAAGGGAGGCACTACTCACGTGTGCCTGCACACCAGGCGCAAAGTGTAGACCCTACCGGCGCGGGAGACGTGTTCGCCGCAGCCCTCATGGTACGCTATAGCGAGACGGGAGATCTCCTCCTAGCAACGCGCTTCGCCCACGCTGCTGCCGCCCACGCCATAGGAGGGGTGGGCACCTCGGCGATACCCGCTCGGGAAGTTTTGAATTCTCAATTTTGAGTTCTAAATTAGGGTATTCAGCAAATCAGAATTCTTATGTACGCAGACACTATTGTTGCTATAGCCACTCCTCAAGGGGAGGGGGGAATAGGCACGGTGAGATTGAGTGGGCCGGATGCGGAGGCTATACTATCCCATCTATTCGTGCCTGCTTCGGTACGAGCTGGGGCAGCAGAAGGGTGGGAGTCGCACAGGTTGGTGTTTGGGTATGTATGCGACCCCCAGACCGGCGAGCGGGTGGATGAGGCGCTGGCGGCGCTGATGCGCGCTCCACATTCTTACACGAGGGAGGATGTGGTAGAGATAGATTGTCATGGGGGAGTTGTGCCTTTGCAGAAGGTGTTGTCGCTGTGCCTGCGAGAGGGGGCGAGGCTCGCGCAGCCGGGGGAGTTTACGCTCAGGGCGTTCCTCAACGGGCGGCTTGACCTGGCGCAGGCTGAGGCAGTGCTGGATGTCGTGCAGGCGCGCACGGGTGAAGGTCTGCGGATGGCGGTGGAGCAGCTTGGAGGTGGGTTATCGAGCCGCGTGAAGGGAGTGCGGGCGAGATTGCTTCATGCGCTGGCTCACCTGGAAGCGACGATTGACTTCCCTGAGGATGACGTGCCTCCTGCCGACGTATCTCCCGACTTGCAGGCCGCGCTTGGGGACATCCGTGCGCTGATAGCGAGTGCCAGCACCGGGATAGTGCTACGCCGGGGTGTACGGACCGCGATTGTGGGGAGGCCCAATGTAGGCAAGTCGAGCCTGTTGAACGCGCTCCTCAGGACAGAGCGAGCTATCGTCACGCCCATACCTGGCACCACCCGTGACACCCTGGAAGAGGTAGCGAATGTGCGTGGGGTGCCGCTTGTGCTGACCGATACGGCAGGGCTGCGGCGCGAAGTCGATACCTACGACCCAATCGAACGCATAGGTATGGACCGCACCCGGCGTGCCCTCTCCGAGGCTGATCTTGTATTGTTGGTCTTTGATAGCTCACAACTTTTGACCCTGGAAGATATGCAGTTGGTAGGAGAAATCAGGGAGAGAATAGTTCCTATGTGCCTGGCGGTGCTAAATAAGACAGACCTGCCGACTCTGCTTGATACCCATAAGCTGGCAGGGATGCTTGGGGATGTTGAGATGGTGAGTGCGTCGGCTGTGTTGGAAGGCGGCACAGATAAGCTGGAGGAGAAGCTGGCCTCGCTGGTGTTGAGCGGCAAAGCTGTACCCGCGCCTGGCGAAGCTGCCGTTACGAGTGTGCGCCACCTTGACGCGCTGCGTCGTGCCGAGGAGCATGTTCAGTCGGCGCTGGGGTCTATAGCGGAAAGCGCTCCCGCCGCGATGGTGGCGGTAGACCTGCACGGCGCGCTGAACACGCTAGGGGAGATTACGGGCGAGACGGTAGGGGACGACCTGCTGGACGAGATATTCCGGAACTTCTGTATAGGAAAGTAGGGACGTGGCATCGCCACGTCCCTACTTGCGAGTTGGCAACTCGACGGTTAGCTAGGCAGAGTTGCGCCGGTAATCAGCAAGATGCTGTTGCGCCAGGGGTCATCTACGACCACGCCACCGCTCTCTTGCTGGTAGGGCACGCCTGCCGCATCGAGACGAGCCAGGACCTGGGCAAGTGCTTCTTCATCTGGCAGGTGGACTGTGAAGTATCGCAGGCCCGCGCTACCCTCAGGGGCCGGGCGACCGCCACGGCTGTGCCAGGTGTTCAGGCCCAAATGATGGTGATAGCCGCCTGCGCTTACGAAGAGCGCGCCCATACGCTCCAGGTCGAATATAACGTCAAAGCCAAGCGCTCCGTGGTAGAAGTCGCGCGCCTGCGGTATGTCTGCTACCTGAAGGTGCATGTGGCCCAGGCGGGTGCCTGCCGCCAGACCTTCCCAGGGTCGTGTATCGGCTTGGGCCTCGGCTATCAGAGCGCGCAGATCGAGCGGGTCGGAGGCCATCTGTAGCTGGCCGTTCTTGCTCGGCCACTGGTCTCGCGGGCGGTCTCGGTAGATTTCGATGCCGTTGTTGTCGGGGTCGGATAGATAGAGCGCCTCGCTAACCAGGTGGTCCGAAGCGCCGCCCAGTGGGTAGCCGCTCTCCACCAGGTGCAGGAGTGACCTGGCGAGGTCGGCGCGTGTGGGCACAAGTATAGCAAAGTGGTATAGACCTGTGAGGCCAGTTACGTTAGTAGGCGCAGGTCCAGCATCTGGCTCCTCGTGTAGCGAGAGCAAAGGCGCTCCGCCCGCTCCGAGCATGGCCTCTCCCTTGCCTTCTTGCAGCACCTCGAAGCCCAGCACATCCTGGTAAAAGTCCCTGGAGCGCGCCAGGTCCTTCACCGTGAGGGCTACGATGCCAAGCTGGGTGTCGGGGTGAATTGAAGTTGAAGCTAGTTGGGTCGATTCTTGGGTTGTCATGGTATCTTTATTCCTTATTAATACAACTGTTGTTTATTGTACATTTATCGTGTATACTACACACGTATGATTGTACACTATCTTATTGTCGAAGTCAACCCGCAGATCATTACTTGCGTTGCTTAGGCAACATTTCACGAAAAGTGTTGCGAATAGAGATGATTGGAGAAGTTATGGCTACTGCCGCACCTGCAACACAGCTAAATGCAAGCGACCCACGAGTGAAGCGGACCCGCCAGCTGCTGCTGAGAGCGTTCGCTGAATTACTGAAGGAGAAAAGCATCGGCTCTATCTCCGTGCAAGACATCGCGGAGCGGGCGACGGTAAACCGCGCCACCTTCTATGCACACTTTGAGGACAAGTACGCCTTGATGCATAGCTGGATACGTGAGGAGTTTCAGCAGGAATTGTCACGCAAAGTTGCAGATGTATCTACTTTGACCGTAGAGAACTTGCGCGTGCTGATCCTGTCGGTGTTCGATTTTCTTGGCAGCTTCTATAGCACCTGTAGATGGTCTGATATGCAGTTTGAGCCTATGTTCGAGACGGCAATGCAGCAGGAGCTATATGGGATGCTCCTGACGTGGCTGCGACAGAAGCGGTCCTCGGAGGCACGCTCGGAGAGGCTTGAAACCGCTGCCCAGGCCATAAGCTGGGCCATATTCGGCTCGGCGGTCCAATGGAGTCGTGGGTCGAGAATGCGGTCAGCAGAGGAGATGTCGCGTGACGTGCTGGGAGTCGTAACGGAGGGGCTTTCGGGTGTGGTGGGCGCTGTTTTGTAGTTGGCATTGAAGGTACATTCGGCTCCCCTGAATGGTACCTAATACCCATTCAGCGTATTGCTACGAGGCGGTATCATATTTACCGGTAATGCATGCCTCACGGTCGAAGTTGCGTGTCTGCGAAACATGATCTCCGGCACGGTTGTGGAGCGTTACCAGTTACGTTGCCATCAGCCGCAGTATGGAGAATATGTTGAGAAAGCAAGCCTGCCTGAACTTTGTGATGCTCGCTGCCTTTGTGGCAATCTTATGCCTGTCAGGTTGCAGTAACGGCCTCCCAGCCCCATCCGTTGCGGTACCTACAGCCGCTGCTACAGCTGAAGCTGCCGCTGTTCCCACACTCGATGTCTATCCCACTTATACGGTGACAGGGATGCCATCGCCCGATACGCAACCACATCTCCTTGCTGAAGGGTGGACCCTTTATGAGCGCCCCGATGAGAGTTTTGCTGTAGAGCTACCTGATAGCTGGACGCAGGTCGACCTAAATGAAGAAACCGTACAGACTATCATCGACCGCTTAGACGAAACCAGCCCGGAGCTGGGAGATAAGCTTGGCAAACTCCTCCCCAACGCGATAGCCTCGAAGATAAAGTTCTGGGCCTTTGATTTCACCCAGCGGGATGTTGACCCTAATGAAATCGCGACGATCAATGTCCTACAGCAGCCCGTTGCGATTCCTTTGCCTCTTGACACCTTTGCCAAGCTAACTATATCCATGCTGCATTCTACTTATGGTGACAAAATATCCAAGGATATAGGTAACAAGACTCTGCACACACCGCACGGCGATGTGCTACTCCTGAGCTATACGATGCAAGTCACGATCCAGTACGGCCGGACGATAACTCGTCCCGTGACTCAGGCGATCATGATGGACAAGAAGAATGTTTACATCATGAGCATGGTTGCGTCCGTCACGACATCCGAGAGCTATGTACCCGTTTTCGAGGCGATAGCAGAGAGCTTCAGGTCGCTAAAGTAGAGCGGCTAGCCTATAACTATAGCTTATGGCCCACCCCTGCCCCTCCCCACTCGGGAGGGGAGTTTGAAAAAAGGATAAAAATGCAGGGTTTGCTCAGCAAACCCTGCATTTTTATCCTTTTTTCAAAGAGTTGTTAGTGCGTCAGCACGCTCATCGAAAATTCGGAATGTCTCATGTCTCTGTTCCTAGCTGCCAGTACTCCGTACATCTTTTCCACAACCTGGGGTAGGCTCAACCGTTAGCTTAGATGTAGGAGGGGCCACCAAAATGCGTAAGTCCAGATTTGGAGAAGGGGAATGGATGCCGGCAACAGTAAGCATAGCCGGGCTATTGATACTATTCACAACTGTATGGCTAGGGAGTGGCGGTAGAAGTCGCCAGGATATTTCTGGCGAGCAGCCCCAGGCGAAGAATAGACACGAGGTGGCGACTGGGCCTCGTTTGATCTCAGGTACGGTATTGGGGTCGGTGGTGGCAGCTAACGGCCAGCTATTTTGGATGGATAACCGCAATGGCGAGCATTCAATTTATGGTTATGATCCAGACACGCAAAAGGAGTTCCTGGTGAGCGCCGGCTATAACGGCGCTCTTACCAGTAATGGCAAGCTGGTGACCTGGCTGCTCGCTCCAGGGGAAGATTATAAGCTCAAAGTCCAGCGTTATGACCCAGCCACCAGGCAGCAAGAAACGATTGCCTTTATACAGGTGCCGGAGTTTTACGGCAAAAGCCCCGAAGCGTTACCCATGTTCGCTGCCGATACCAACATAGTTTATTACGTGGGCCTATATCCCAATGAAGGCCTCCATGCAATCGACCTTGCTACCGGCGACGACCGCATCATAGCGAAGGAAGGAGTGGATACTCAGAATCGGGGTCCGGTCGCAGGTGATGGTATTCTTGTTTGGCCCGAAGTGAGCTATTATCCTCCAGGGCCGGGACGCTTCAAGCTTCCTCACGCAAAGCTACACGCTCTGCAAGCCGATGGCACAGAGGTCATCCTGGCTGATGAGGATGGGTGTGTCGAAGGGTCAGACGTGTCTGGTAGCAAGGTGGTTTGGACCCTGGATTGTCAAAGTGCGAATACTCCTGTACACCTGACAGATTTACAGAGCGGCCAGACTAAGACCCTGACGCCAAACGTTGGGGGCTACGATGGAACTGATAATCCACTAATCTCCGGCAACCTGGTTGCCTGGGCCGGCACACCTGAAGCACCTGGCGCAACGCAGTGGTCTGTGGTCACATATGACATAACGAGCGAGGTCAAGACTACGCTGCTCACATCTGACAAGGACCTTTACGTACGGGCGATAGTGGACCAGAACACGATTGCGTATCTTGCTTGCTGTGCCTTAGACCCAGACCTGGAAAACCAGCATTTAGAACTCTACATGATTAGCTTCAAGTAGAGCCACGCTGTAACATAATACTTAATTCCGCAGCAGCTAGGGTGCTAAGCCTACGCCTATCAACTCCCCATTCCTCACCTCGAATATTGTGCTCCGCTCCAAGAAGGCGGGGTCGAAGCCAGAGAGGTCGGCGGTGGTGATGAGCGCCTGGAACTGCTGCTTGCCTATCGTGGTGAGGAGAAAGCCGCGCCGGCGGGCGTCCAGCTCGGACATGATGTCGTCCAGGAGGAGGATGGGGGTGTCGCCTGTCTCGGCGGTCATGAGGTCTACTTCGCCTAGCTTGAGGGCGAGCACTGCGGTGCGCTGCTGCCCGCGCGAGCCGTAGGCGCTGAGGGGGAGGTCGCCCAGCTTGAAGAGGAGATCGTCACGGTGCGGGCCGAGGAGAGATACGCCTCGACGTATCTCATGGGTCCTCGATTCCACAAGCTGCTCCCTGAATTCCTCAGCGATTTTGGCGATGTGCGTCTCGAGGTGGGGGATGCGGCCACGCAGAGCTGCGGCGTCCAGGGATGCCGTGTACTCGTCCCCACCCAGGTCGGAGAGGGCGGTCTCAGCCTCTATCTGTGAGAGGAGGTCGGGCATGAGGGCCTGGCGAGCGTTGGGTGCGACGTGCGAGTCGTATGCGAGGTTGAGGCGTAGCTCGGCGGTGGGGCGGCGCTCGCGCAGCATCTGGCGAGTGTCTCCCTTACCGTTAGAGGCCTCGGTGCCCGCCAGGAGATGGTGGGTGGCTTCGGCCCGGCTGGAGAGGCGGGTGGCGAATACCTCGCGGCGGAGGACGACGTAGGAGCCGTGCTTCACAAGCTCGTCGTCCCAGTAGGCAATCTCCTCGGCCACGTCACGCGAGTTAGGGTTGCGCCCCTGCTCCCTCAACGACTTCAGGAGGGAGTTGCGTTGCGCGAGCACCTTCATGTACTGTGCGAGGAGGCGGACATAGCGGTGGTCCATCTGCGACACCGTAACGTCCATGTAGCGGCGGCGCAGGGAGGGCGGGCCTGTTACGAGGTCCACGTCCTGCGGGGTGAATAGAACCACGTTTACCTGGCCCACGAGGTCTATAGCGCGGCGGGCTACGCCGTTGACCTTGATGCGCTTGCGGGCCTGCACCGAGCCTGCTAAACCACCCGGGCCGACAGGCTCCTCATCTCGCACCACCAGTATCTCTACCGCTAGGGGGGAACGCTCCCGTTCGACCTGAGCCGTCACCCGCGCAAATGGTGGCGAGCCCAAGTCGTTGGGCGCGGCGAAGTTGATAAGCTCAAGGTCGGACGTGGCGCGTGAGGAGCGGGTGGTGGCGAGGAGGTAGACTGCCTCAAGGAGGGAGGTCTTGCCGGAGGCGTTGTCGCCTTGCAGGACGATTACGCCTCCTGGTAGGCTCACGTCCAGGTGGGAGTAGTTGCGGAATTCGTCGAGGGTGAGGTGCTGAACGCGCATACGAATTTTGAGTTAGGGAACCAATTGAGCATGGAAAGCAGACCGAAGCAAGGGTTGCTATTGTATCCCAGCACTTCGCACAGAGAGCGATGGGCTGTGCTGCTAGGCTCCAAGTAAGCGACCATCTCGTTGCTGGTATTGGCACTCGAAGTTACAAACCCGATGCAGGTTCGCTCTGTGGATTACAGACGTACATTTGCTCCTCCGGGCCAACTTTCTTTCCTGTTCGTTCACATTCTTCACACTCTCGCCTCCCATTTCCATTACAAGAGCTACATCTGGTTCTGCGAACTGAGGATGGTTGCTCCCAGCTAACACCGCGACCTAAACAATCAGGGCACTTCCTGTAACCACTACCCTCGCAATCCCCGCATATCTTCTCAAGATACCGTTTTGTATTGAAGTATACAGCCACCCCAAGCGTGTTTGCCAGCACTGTGTATAAAGCGTTAACCTCATCGAAATACTTAATATTGTCTGACCACTCTACAGTAATACTCTCTGACATATCGGGGCGAACGAATAAGCCGAGTTTTACATCATAAATACGTGTGAAGTTACTCAGGTGTTCCTTCTCCAGTTGTTCTCTCTCTTTCTGAGGCATTGCTGCGAACTCTCTCCTGGTGGCCGGATCGTAATCCCAATACGTGATTTCCTCCGGCCAATATCGTCCACTTCCTTTGAGGGACCACGCCGCTACCATGCCCCCCATCTCCCCTTTGAGGTAAAGATCAATAAAGGGCTCGCGTATACCAATAACCTGAATGTCTTCCCAGCCTTGTACCCTGCACCAATCCTCCATTACCTCACAGATGTCTCTATCTATCTTCTGAGTTCTATCAAGAAGCATCTGCCGAAGCCTAGCCTTTCTGTCGGTTGCCGACTCGAAGCCGAATTTTGATGACATTTGCTGCTTCCTTCTTGACTATCTGATTAGGGGGTTATTTCAAACCTATGATTCCTCAGGGAAGGGCAGTTCGCGAACCGCCCTTTCACCAGATTTTGAAACATACTTTTAGAACTCAAAACTCAAACCTCCGTCATCGCCGATACCGAGTCGTCCCCGCCGACCTGTCCTTGTTCAACCTTCGATTGAGGTGCAAGCCCTCCAGGACGAATTCGACGGCGGCGGCTACGGCGGCGGGGTTGCCCTGGGCTTCCAGCTTGGTGATGGCGGTGCGGAGGCCCTTGAGGTCGGAGGCCTGGTGGACGTATTCCATTGAGGGGAGGGTGTCGGATACCTCTATGCTGAGGCCGTTGTGGAAGCGGGTCACTACATCATCGAAGTCGCCTACCGAGAAGCGGCGGTTCCAGGCAGCCAGCACCGCGCCCTGCACCAGCTTCTCCACCAGCTTGTCCTCGCGGGTGTCGCCCACCGACTCGATCTCGATCTTGCCCACGGTGGAGGCTATGAGCGCAGGCATGTCCGATATGCGCGGTACGACTCCATGCTCGCTCAGCTTGATGGCGCGCTTGAGGGCGTTACTGATAAGGTTCTCGAAGTTGGAGATGGATACGCGCACCGACACGCCGGACCTCTGGGAGATGTCGGGGTGGCGGCGGGCAAGGTGGGTCATCTCAGCCACGATTTCCTTCATGTACTGTGGCACCTCGATCTCGAAGCCTGGGGTGGCGAAGTCGAGGCGCTCCTGCTCCATGATGTCCATCTCGTGGTCGAGGGTGGTGGGGTAATGGGTCTTTATCTGGGAGCCTGCGCGATCCTTGAGCGGGGTGATGATACGTCCACGATTGGTGTAGTCCTCCGGGTTAGCGGATGCCACCAGGTAAATATCGAGGGGGAGGCGGACCTTGTAGCCGCGTATCTGTACGTCGCGCTCTTCGAGGACGTTGAGGAGGCCCACCTGCACGCGCTCGGCCAAGTCAGGCAACTCATTGATGCAGAAGACGCCCCGGTTCGTGCGTGGGAGGAGGCCATAGTGAATGGTAAGCTCGTCGGAGAGATAGCGTCCCTCGGCCACTTTGATGGGGTCCACGTCACCGATGAGGTCGGCTACTGTGATGTCGGGGGTGGCGAGCTTCTCGCCGTAGCGGTTCTCGCGGGGAAGCCACTCGATCTCCATGAGGTCATCGTGCTCGGCCAGGAGGCGCTTCCCCTCGGCGCTGATGGGGTTGTAGGGGTCGTCGTTGACCTCGCTCCCTTTGACGATAGGTATTTCTTCGTCGAGGAGGTTGATTAGGGAGCGGGCGAGGCGGGTCTTGGCCTGGCCACGCTCGCCCAGGAAGATGATGTCCTGGCCGGAGAGGATGGCGTTTTCGATTTGGGGGATGACGGTGTCGTCGTAGCCGACGATACCTGGGAACAGAGGCTGGTTGTCGCGGAGCTTGCGGATGAGGTTCTTGCGCATCTCCTCTTTGACGGGTAGCGCCTGGTATTCGCTCTGGCGCAACTCGCCGAGGGTGCGCGGTTTAGGGGTTGGTCGAGGCATGAAAAATAGTCCTTCCAGTGATTGCGGATTTTCTATTCACCGCAGAGACGCGGAGAAATCTGAGGGTGATGCGTGATACGTGATGCGTGATCGAGGTTTGCCCTCTGGTGATAATATACGGGTTTGGGGGAGAGGGGTCAAGCAGGGTTTAGCTTTCCAGGAGCCTTATCAGGTCTTCGGTGGTCAAGCCTGCTTGCTTGAGGATAGAGCGTAGTGGACCTGTGGGGAGTGGTTGGTTCCCATGTATCGGAACGACTACAAGGGCAGTTACGCCAGGCTGTTTCAGATAGTGGTGGCTTCCCCGAACGTGCGAGAGTTGGAACCCTTCACGTTGGAGCGCCTGTAATACTTCCTTGCCGCTCGCACGAGGCAAGCGGGGCATTAGACGGCGACCTCAACCTTAACTAATTCTGCTTCGGTGGCGCTACTCTCTATAGGGATGCCTTCCTTAGCTGCCGCCTCCAAGTAACCTATGATCGCTTCCTGAGTGTTAGCCAGGGCTTCTTCCCTCGTCTCACCGAAAGTAGACAGGTAATTCAGCGTAGGCACATAAGTTACCCAAACGCTATCTTCTTGGTCCCATTCAAGCCATACCTGGAATTGGTGAGATACCATTGATGGTTTCCTTTCTATTAGCAATTAGGTGCCCATTTAGAGCATTATCTTTCCACGGGCATCATATACAGCCTGCAAGCACTCCTCGAAGTCATCCCCTTCCCATGTACCTGCAAACTTAAGTAGAGAACTAGCCGTCGAAAAATCGTCATCCTTAGACGGTTCTTCCTGGTTCGCAAGCACGCTCAAGCGTACTCTACGCCCTTCAAGCTCTTTTGCATGAGCAGCTATTTCTTCCCATGTTCCTTCTAATTCTATAGGTTGTTGTATAGCCATATTTACCTCCCTTGCGGCTGAAGTCCACTACCCCACATCTTATAGCGATATTCTACCATACCATTCTTTGGTGCGAGCGATGGTACGCAGGGCAAGGAACGTTATCCAGGGAGAAGGCTCTTTCTTTTGGCCGAAGTCGAAGTCGGCATAGGGCTTGTTGGTCCCCTCAGGCGTCCAATGTCCATTCGCGTCTCTCTTGCTCTCGATATGGGCTATTATCTCCTTGAAGCGAGGGTCGGTGCGTATAGAGGGGACCTGCGAAAGAGTGTCAGCCGTCTTGAGGAGCTGGTATTGGACGAAGGGGTATTGTATTTTGTCCCAGGTCGCGCCGATACCGAACCCTACGGGGCGGTATGGTTCGGAGCGGCGCTGCCAGCACCCAAGGAGGTTGTTCGCGGCGTGAATGGCGTGCTCGCTGTCTCGCAAATCGGGGTGGGCCACGAGTGCGCGCAAGACGTTGAGCGTGCCGAAGGGGCAGCTAGGCTCGGCCTCGCGCTCGTTGCCTGGGAGGTTGAGCTTGTTGGGGTGCCAGCCGCCGTCGAGGCGCTGCCACGAAAGGATGTGATCATAGGCGCGCAGAAGGCGAGGGTCATCAAGGTAGCCGAAGCGGGCAAGGGCGTAGGTCATGACGTGGGATATGCAGATATATGGGCGGATGTGCCACGATTTGGTATGGTCGAAGCCACCGTGCAGGAAGCCTCCCTCTTCAGCCTGGGCCGAGAAAAGTCGCTCAGCTATGGCGGCTATGCGTGGGTCGTCTCGGCGTAATCCGAAGTCCGCGAGGGTGCCGAGCTTCCAGATGCTGTCTTTTGGGTCGTATGCCTTGCCCAGCGGCTTGTCGGGAGGCCATGTATCGAGGGCTTCTATGAGCGTGACGACATGGGGGTGGTTTTGCATCGCCTGGTATGCGGTTGCCGCTTCTGGGCTATCAGGGCTGGCTCCTGCCAGGTCTAGCAGGGTGTTATAGATGACCCAGGGCTCTTTGGCAGAGAGTAGCCACTCGATTGTATCGGTCTTACCGGGCAGCGTATCGGACATAGTTGTACCTCACAAGAGATTGGAGTCAAAGTGCTCATACTTGTTGCTGACCTCGCGGCGTTGACACCCGCGTATGCTGCTCATATAATTCGCCAAATAGTGACCATTCGCGCTCAATGATCTGAAACGATGTACGAAAATAAGGATAACATACAGAACATTAGTGCGCCACCAGGCGCACTGTGGACGGTCTGGCTGCTGTGGGTATTGATTTACGCCGCAGGATATGGGGCAGGTGCCCTTATCGGCGCGATGGCTGCCGGGCAGGTGCTCCGGCTTTTCCCAGCCGCGCAGCAAGGTCTGGATAATAACTGGGCTGTGCTGGCTTCTGGCCTGGTATGGGCGGCAACAGTGGGTTTTGTACTCAGTGGCTTCCAATCGTTATTGTTGCACTATCACATCCCAAGGTTCGACTGGCGACGTTGGGTCTTTGCGAGCGTGCTTGGATTAATGGGCGCGGTGGGGCTGGTGGCGGCATTGCAGAGGCTAATAGCTGATCAGGCAAATACCTTCATCTACTTCACGCTCTATCTCTCGGTGCTGGTAGCGATAGCGGGGGGCATATTGGGCTGGGCACAGCACCTTGCGTTACGCGATTATCTGCCGGACGAAAATCGGTGGATTGCGGCAAATTGCATTATGGCCGCCGTCAGCACCTTATTGGTTATGCTTTGGTTCGCCGGGCGGCGCGGGAATGGGGTTTACCTGGATTTTGACTTTTTCTGGCTTGGTGGGGCAATCTTTCTCGGAATTGGACTGGCTACGGGCTTCGTGCTATACAGCCTCCTTCGGCACCCGCAGCCTGAGTGATCTGTCTCTAACGGTCGAAATCTTGTAATGCCCGGCGGGTTGCGGCGATGCCCCTGATCCCTTCCTCTTGCATGTTGTCAAGGTGAGCCTTACGCCGCGCCACGTCAATAGTCCACTCTTCGGCAGTGCAGCCAGCCCAGGCGGACAGCTTCGCTTGCACGGCGGGTTGATCGAAGCAGTGTATAAAGGTGTCGCTCGCCTTGTCCCAATGGGAGAGTAGCACCAGCTCCACCCCTGAGACGATATGATTTCGGATTTCGGATTTCGGATTTCGGATTGTTTCTTCTTCGTCTGTCGTCCGTCGTCTGTCGTCTGTCGTCGCTGAAGGCTTTAGCATGTGTACGCTATTGAAGCGCCGGACGGAGGGGCCGTAGGTGCCGCTCACGTAGAGGTTAATTACGAGGGTGAGACGGGCTATCCATTCAGCGGGGACATTTAAGGGATTGGAGTCGAGGATGGCGATGACGTCGTCTACCGTCTCGGCGTGCATGGTAGAGCCTATGGCGTAGCCTTTTTCGATCAGCTCAAAGGTCTTGTAGATGCGGGAACCCCATAGATAGACCGCCAGGTGATCGCTCATTTCGTTTGCAAGGACGTAGGTATTGTGGGGGTCGGCTTCGGGGTTGCGGGCGAAGTCGAAGGTCTCGTAGTGCCCGCGCAGGTAGACGCGCTTCGTATCTGGGGGTAGGAGGTCGAGGAGCGCGGTAAGGGTAGTGGTCTTGCCCGCCATCGGCGGCTCAGCGGCTACTATGACGGACGCCCTGCGCGACAGCATAGCCCACAGCAGCGCCATCAGGTGCGTATCGGTGCTCCCTGCGTCTATGATCTGCATGATAGAGAGGGGCTGAGGAGGCTGCCAGTGCCAGCCCCACCAACCAAATGGTTCCTCGTGCTCGTCCATAACTTTCCTTTGTGATACCGTTGAGGAGTGGGCCGCGCTCGGAAGTGGTTTGCATTTATTATACGGTAAGTAGGGAGGAGTTGGCTGTATATAGCATGACCTATGCTATATACAGCGAGGGAACTATCAGTAAACGTCATTCGTCCTCAAAATAGCCTGTAATATCGCCCGAAGGACTTATACGAATTTCAGAGCCGTTGTGGTATAATTGGGCGCGTGACGATGGCTGCAACCTTATCGCAAGCCAGGGCACTGGTCCCGGTGTTGTCGTCCGTCGTTGGTGGAGCGTAGGCTGTAGACAGGCGCTTGCTACCATCAGCCATCGAGTGGGGAGAAGGAGCAGGGAGAGATGATATTAGAGAGCCGCAAGTGGCGGCTATTGATAAGGGTGTCGGCGTTGCTGATCACCAGCTTGCTCATGCTATGGTTCGCGGGGCCGGTTTCGTATGCTCTACAGGACGATACGCCCACACCTATTACCGCGCCCAGGCAGCTATTCGACAAAGAGAAGACCCTGGAAGGGAGCTATGTTGACGCGTGGGGCGTGCCGGCGCTCAACCAGGTCTTCACGACTAAAGAGTTCGTTACAACCTATTACTGGTTGCCGGTAGGCGGGTACGATAGCCAGCTTTTCATTCGTACAGACGACCCTCAATACCTATTCCCGAATGACTACGATCCGGTATCAGGGTTCCTGCCTGGGGTAGAGATGGAGTATACAGGTAAGATAATGTCGCTGAAGAGCCAGCCTAACGCCGACAAGCTGGTGCAGGAGTGGGAGAGCCGGGGTATCCAAGTGGATAAAGAGAAGGCGCTGGTGCTGTCGCAAGGTGAGGCACCTAGTGTGTACAGACCTATTGTACCCGTCATGCCCGCGCTGGCCTGGGTATGGATTGCAGCCCTCGTTGGGCTTTGGCAGATTCTACGGGGCAGAAGCCCACGCCACAAGCTGGCCCGCGCCGCCGTGCCCACTGCGTGATTACCTAAACGCAAAGACGCAAAGAAGCACAAAGAACGCAAAGGTCTTTATAGTGTGCCTGCGTAGCCGTTGAGGTGTCGAGGTTCTTCAAAGAATTACGCATCCACACATCACGCATCACGTTTCACGAGTCTATGTACTTCAAGCAATTCCTCAGGGAAGATTTAGGGTGCGCGTCGTATCTTGTTGGGGATACGGATGCGGGCGAATGCGTGGTCGTTGACCCGCAGTGGGATGTGTCGGACTATCTGCGGGTGGCAGCCGACAAAGGGCTGCGTATTACGCACGCCATTGAGACGCATAACCACGCGGACCATGTCTCGGGGCACGGCAAGCTGGCGCAGGCGGGCGCTCAGGTCGCGATACATGAAGAGGCAGGGGTAGAATACCCCCATCTCTCCCTCAAGGACGGGGATACTGTACATGTGGGTGTGGTGAGCATCAAAGTGCTGCATACGCCCGGGCACAGACCTGAGCATATCGCCCTCAGCATATCGGATACGTCCCGCGCCGACGAGCCGTGGCTGGTGCTGACTGGTGATAGCCTATTCGTAGGGGATGTCGCCCGGCCTGATCTAGCGGTAGAGGCTGAGGAGGGGGCGGCGCTCCTTTACAGGGCGCTCCAGGATAGGCTGCTCAGCCTGGGCGATGGGGTAGAGGTGTACCCGGCGCACGTTTCGGGGTCGCTGTGCGGCAGGAGTATGAGCGCGAAGGGCAGCTCCACAATAGGCTTTGAGAGGCAGTATAATGGCGCGCTCAAGGTGCGCGATCAGGATAGCTTCGTGGGGAGCCTGATGGGGGAGTTACCGCCGCAACCGCCCCATTTCAAGCGCATAGTCGAACGCAACCGTGGGCCATTTTACACTGAAGAGCTGGTCGTGCGCGCCCTCTCGGTAGAAGAGGTTGACATGCTGCGCCGCGATGGGGCAATCGTGCTTGACACCCGCTCGTCGGAGGCGTTCGGTGGGGGGCACATACCTGGCGCGCTCAATGTAGATATGCACAAAGACCAGTTCCCTACACGCGCCTCCTGGGTGTTACCTCCCGACAAGGACGTGGTGCTGGTGTTGCCTTCGGACGATGACCTGGGGCGTGTGGTATCGAGCATGGCGGCTGTGGGGCAGACGGTAGTCAAGGGCTATTTGCTGGGCGGTATGGCGACATGGGACAGCAGCGGACGCCATATTGAATCGGTGCGCCAGTTGCCAGTTGCCGAGCTTCACGAGCGCATAGAGGCGGGCAGCAACCCCTACACCGTGCTAGATGTGCGCGAACCGTCTGAGTGGCGTGAGGGGCACATCGAAGGGGCTATCAATATCCCCTTCCACCAGCTTGCCTCCCACATTGACGAGGTACCGAGCAACAAGCCTGTAGCGACGGTGTGCGGCGCAGGTAACCGCAGCAGCATAGCAGCGAGCATCCTCAAGCGTGAAGGGTTCGAGCCTGTGAATATCGCGGGCGGGATGGACGCGTGGAAGGGCGCGGGGTATGAGGTGAAGCTGTAAGGGCATACCCCTACAGATTGTGCCTGGCGCAGTAAGGGGTCTATCTTTACTGCGTTACCTGGCCTGCTCCAGGCTTACGATGTAGAGAGCTTTACTGCTATCTCTCCTATACGAGTCGTCACCTATGCCGTAGGCAAGGGTTCTCTCCCCTAGCATCGCCAGTGGTGTAATCCAGGCACTGTTCTTTGGATAGAGCTTCAGCACCTGGCCCGTAGCTATGTTGTATACCTTGACTGTCGTATTGTACCGAGTGTCGGCCCATACTACCGTGTTGCCTTTGATAACGGGGAAAGCGCCTTCATCTGTAGAGATTGCCCGGGTGGTGCCGGAAGATATATTGTAGAGATAAGGCCCCTTGCTACGTTCAGCCCACACGACATAGTCTCCTGAGATGCCATAAGATGTGAATTGGTTATCAGCTGGAGCAGTGGCGATTACTGTGTCCTTCACGCTGCCGTCCAATGCTTGAATATGTAGGTTCCAAGTGGGGGCGCAGAAAGTACCTGGGCAATATCGCTCAAATGCAATCCACACTACCTTACCATCAGCAGCCCTAATGCCTTCTCCTTCCTTGCCGATCAAACGCTCGGTGCCCGTCTGTAGGTCGCGTGCAAAGAGACCCCTATGGTCTAGTGTCGCGTCTCTATAGTAGAGAGTATTGGCGTCCAGCGCCAGGTTGCCCAGATAGCTGGCGCTGGAACGCTCTAAGATTGTAAAGTTGCTCTGCGTTGTAAGATCATACCCTCGCACGGTCACATGACCATTGACCGTATATTCGGACCAGGCGACGACCTTACCGTTAGTCGCGGGAGGGTTCTTACCTATAGGGTCGTCGGTGATCAAGAACTCCCTCTTTTCCATGAGGTCGTAGCCACGAATGGTGGGTAAGCTCCGGTGGGTGTAATCTAGCCAGACAAGGTAACGCTCGCTTGTCGCTGGCCCTTCAAATATATAGGGAGAGATTAACTGCGGGACCGGTGGAGACGAAGCTTCATAGGTATCGATATAGCGGAACCTTCCCGAAAGACTGAGCAGCACGTCAAATGGCGGCTGGTTCTCAGGGTGCGCTTCGAAGACGGCGCGCTCGAAGTATTGAACCGTATATGTTTTGCCATCAGATGGGCTGACCTCGCTGAATTCATCCGAGAGAGGGTAGCCCTGCTGGGCCAGGCCGCCATTAGCCGTCCAATAGTCCAGGAACCTGCCGCCTAAGCGCTTGCCCGTTACAGGAAATAGGCGCGAGCCTGGTGAGGTGTTAGGCCTTTGGGCTGGCGCACCATTAGGGTGCCTACTCTTGTACCTGAAGGCGCCCAGTTGAGAGAGCAAGATGTTATATGGCGATTTGTTCTCCGGGTGATACTCAAAGACGGCACGCTCGAAATATTGCACCGTGTAGGTCTTACCGTCGAGCGGGCTGATCTCGCCTATCAAGCTAGAGATGGGATAGCCTTGCTGAGCCAGGCCGCCATGTGTTTGCCAGTAATCGAGGAAGAGGCCTGAGACGGCTTTCCCCGTTTCAGGGAAGGTGCGATTATCATTGCCTGGTACCATCACGGGTGGAACCAGTGGCGTGGCAACAGGAGTAGCCTCTACACAATTAGTAGTATCACGGCGTAGGAGCAACGGCGCTGCCCCCGTAGAAAAGCCCGGCACCACCATCCATAAGCTGCCATCGGGGTCTGCGGCTCCCGCACTTACAACACTGGAAAAGTCCTGGCGCGTATCCTGCAAGACATTTGGGACTGCATTCCAGGCTTTGCCATCCCAGTGCATAAGGAGCATCACGGTCATCTCAGAATGGCTATCGTTGCCTATTAGCCAGATATTATCCTTTGAGACAGCCGCCAGGGCCACAACAGTGATAATTTTAGCACCCGGTGTAATAGCAGGTACTGGTGTCCAGACGCTGCCATCCCAGTGCAGCGTTAGCAAGTGACTATCTGGGTCTACTCCAGCCACCCATATATCCCCTGGCCCAATAGCTGCTAGAGCCTGCAACTTTACCCCTTGCTTCAATCTTGGGAAGGGACCTTCCGTCCAATTTTTGCCATTCCAATGCAATACTGAGGGGCCGCCATCGGTCGCGCCAATTGCCCACACATCGTCCTGTGAGATTGCGGCAACCGCGTGGAGGGAATTCGGGCCTGGATAATTGGGATAATATGGATGGGGATTAGGAATTTCGTCTGGGGGCGACCAGTTATTGCCATCCCAATGCATGATCAGGTTGTAGGATATGGCATCATGCGACGAGTAATACGAGCCGACTGCCCATATATCATCTTTTGAAACAGCAGATATTCCATTGAGCGACCCCAGGTTGCCAAGTTTGGGTATCTCGACTTGTGCCCACTTTTCGCCATCCCAGTGCATGATCAAGGTCAGCTCTAGTTGGCTATCGTTCGCGTGATAATTTCCTGTAGCCCAAATATCATCGGAGCTAATGGCCTCTATAGCTAGTAGCTTGTAGCTGTAACCTTCATTATTTGGCGTGGGCACCATACTCCATGATTTACCATCCCAGTGCATTACAAGCGATTTGTATGAGTTATAGGTAGGACTGTAATATCCGGCAGCCCATAAATCATCCTTCGACAGCACAGCCAGGGCACTTACTTCATTGATCTGAAGCCCCGTATTAGAGCTTTGGAAGATAGTCCAACAGCCGGTAGCAGGGGTATCAGCGACTGTCTCTTTCGCAGTACTCCCTGACAGCACGAACGCAAGAGCCAAGAGGAATAATGTACATGGCAATGTCATTGGCAAACAGCGCGCTGGCTTCTTCATTTTATGCTCTTCTCTTACTGGTAAAGTTGCGTAGGGGTGTGGCGCGCCACACCCCTACGCTGCTAATCCATGCTCATTTTGGCGTTGCGCCAGCGGCGGGCAGTTCCACCAGGTATAGCCCCGTCGTATCTCTGATGCGGTCATACTGTGTAAAGGCGAGGGCATTGCCTACGATGGCGAGCGGAGCCACGAAGGTGTTCTGCCGGAAGAGCGTATGAGTAGAACCGGTCTCTATATCGTACACCTTCATCAAGGTGTTATAGACTATCTTCCGGTCTATGAACGGCAGAGTGCTGGTGCCCTCAGACCAGACGACCAGGTTGCCTCTTATGATGGGGTCCGAGGCACGGATACCCTCAGGCGATATGGCTCTCTTCACCCCTGTCCTGATGTTATACAGGGTGACGCGGTTGCTGGGGTCGGGTGGATCGGCGAGATCGAGGGGCGAGAAGGTCCATACCACGTTATCGCCGGAGAGATCGAAGCCCCTCAGGTTGCCCCTTGCCGTGGCGAGCACCGTATCGCCCATAGTGCCGTCGAGCTTGAGCATGTGCAGGCTCGTTTCGCTGTCAGTAGGGGGCGTATCCGGCCTGTAGCGCGATTCGCTCCACAGCAGCACCCCATCCTTTACTAGGACCCGGCTCACCAATACGTCAGATGTGCGCGAGCCATTCGGCAGGGTGCGGAAGGGGTGCACTACCAGGGGCCGCTTATTGCCTGTGGCTATGTCATGGGCGTGAATAGCCATGCCGCCCTCGATGTCCCAATAGTAATATAGCACCCCGTTTTCGATGGCCAGTACGCTGATACCACTGGTGATCGGTATGCTGAAGCTTGCGCCGGTGCCGATGTGTAGGCCATCGAGCGTGGCGGATTGGGTGAAAGTGTAGTCAGGGGCTATCCAAGTTACGTGCGTGCCGTCGGTAGCCATCTCGAATTTGTAGCCTGGCTTCTCCGTCACGAGCGCCTGCGTGGCGCGCTCATTATCGAAGCCATAGATGGGGTTGTTAGGGAGACCCCGGTCCTCCCAGAAGATGAACTTGCCGCCTGCTACGGCGTTGCCGATGTTGCTCGCGACGATTGTGGCGCTGGCCGCGCTGTTGTATTGCTGGTTGTAGCGGAACCTGCCGATATGAGAGAGCAGCACGTCGAAGGGGGGTTGGTTCTCAGGGTGCGCCTCGAATACGGCGCGCTCGAAGTATTGTACGGTGTATCTCTTGCCGTTGAGGGGGCTTACCTCCTCGAACTCATCTGAGAGAGGGAAACCCTGCTGCATGAGGCCGCCGTTATCTCGCCAGTACTGGAGGAACTTGCCGCCCAGGCGCTTGCCCGTTTCGGGGAAGAGGATGGAGCCGGCAGACGTGTTGGGGCGCTGGTTGGGCGCACCTTGCTTGCTATATCTCTTGAGATACTCGAACCGGCCTAACTGAGAGAGGAGGACATTATATGGAGGCTGGTTTTCGGGGTGGTATTCAAAAACCGCCCTCTCGAAGTACTGCATCGTGTATGGCTTGCCGTTGAGGTCGGACACCTCGCCGAGCAGGTTCGAGATGGCAAAGCCCTGTTGAATGAGGCCACCATGCGCCTTCCAGTAGTCACGGAAGATGCCACTTAGGGTCTTACCTGTTTCCGGGAAAGTCACATTGTTTGTGCCGGGTAAGGGGACCGGCGGGGCCATCGTGGCGATGGGCGTTGGAGTAGAGGCGCAAGGGGTAGATGTGTGCCGGAGAGCGAGTCCCTCCTGGTTGCCAATCGTGGGCGAGGAGCGCGAGCCTACGGTCCAGATGCTCCCATCCGCGCTTACTGTAGCCCCCAGTAAGTTAGTAGTGAAGGTCCGTATTGGGCTGGAGACGAGACTCCAGGCGGACCCGTTCCAACGCATGAGGAGAGGCTGGCTAGGCGTTTTGTTCTGATTGAAAGCGCCGAAGGCCCATACTTCCCTTCCTGGGAGAGTTACCACTGAATTGAGGATGCTCCAGGAGCGCACATCACGCTCCGCGTTAGGGCTTGCAACACGGCTCCACTCCTTGCCATTCCAGTGCAGAGTGAGCGTCTCAGTAGGATTATTCCCCGTTTGATTGCCTAATGCCATGCCGACCGCCCACACATCGTCAGGTCCCGCCGCCGACACAGCATTGAGATAACCGGCCTGGGGTAACCTTACAGTTGGTACGGCGCTCCATTCGGTGCCGTCCCAGTGTAGGGCGAGGGCCTGAAACGTTTCCTCATTGCCACCGCCGACGGCCCACACGTCGTCTCTAGAGATGGCTGTTACACCATTGAGCTGGGCCATTGGGACCAGGTGGGGGGCAGGGGATTGCGTCCAACGCGTGCCATCCCAGTGGAGTATGAGTGCGTTCAGGGTGCTGTTAGCCCCGTTCGGTATGGTATAGTTCCCTACTGCCCACACGTCGTCTTTGGAGACCGCGGCTACGGCCTTTAGCTCATTATTATTGCTGCTGGCATTGGGGCTGGGTATGACGCTCCACACCCGCCCATCCCAGTGCATCACAAGAGTGCGGACTTCGCCTCGATCATACAAGCCGGAGGACCCCACTGCCCATACGTCGGTGGGTGAGATGGCGGCGACACCCGAAAGGGTGCTTCTCGTCAGCCCCTCACTTGGGCTGGGCACGGCGTTCCATGCCTTGCCGTCCCAATGGGTGATGAGGGTCTGAGGGCTATCCAGGCCCGATTGGTAGCCGACTGCCCACACATCGCTGGCCGAAAGGGCTGCCACTCCATGCAGCTCCCGGTAGCTATTATCGGCGGGCTGTGGATAGACGGCCCAGCAGCCAGGTGGGTCCGTTTGGGCTGCCAGGGGCTGCGCTGATGCGGTAGCAAGCGTTGCTACAACTCCAACGAGCAGGAGCATGAACGTTGCGGTAAAGGGGGCGATCCATGACTTATGGTTCATCATATTTACTCTCCCATTACGATAAATTACGTATTATCTGTAACGAGCCTGATGGGCAGAGGTTGCGCTCCATAACATTGACGCCAACCCGTACCCAATCTATAATCCATCAGACGACGGACGACGGAAGACGGACGATAGACGATAGACGATAGACGATAGGCAACTTTACAACTCATCCAAAAATCTTGGCGGTATCTTGGCGCTCTTGGCGTCTTGGCGGTTCAATAATCACGTTTCACGTTTCACTATCCCGCGTCATGGGGGTGAATTACTAATAACGAGGTAACTTTCAAAGGGGAAAGGAAAGGACTATGGAAGTCTACGACAGCATATTGGATACCATCGGCAATACGCCTATTGTGCGGTTGCCTAAGCTGAACAGGGGGTTGAAGCCTACTCTGCTGGCAAAGCTGGAGATGTTCAACCCGGGCAACTCGGTGAAGGACCGCATCGGCATCAGGATGATAGAGGCTGCCGAGCGGAAAGGTCTCCTCAAGAAGGGGGGGACTATCGTCGAGCCGACTTCAGGCAATACGGGCACGGGTATAGCCATCGCTGCCGCGATTATGGGCTATAAGATGGTGTTCGTCATGCCCGACAAAGTAGCGCAGGAGAAGATCGCGCTCCTCAAAGCGTATGGGGCGGAGGTTGTTACTACGCCTACCGCTGTGCCCCGCGAAAGCCCTGAGAGCTATTACAGCACGGCGGATAGGCTGACGCGGGAGATACCTGGGGCGTTCCAGCCGAACCAATATTTCAACCTGGAGAACCCGCGTACCCACTTCGAGACGACGGGGCCGGAGATTTGGCGGCAGCTTGAAGGGAAGGTAGATGTGCTGGTGTGCGGTGTGGGCACGGGTGGGACTATTTCAGGCATAGGCAACTACCTCAAGAAGCAGAACCCGAACGTGTGGGTGGTGGGAGCCGACCCCGAAGGCTCAATCTATACGGGTGACCGTGCGAGGCCGTACAAGGTGGAGGGGATAGGCGAGGACTTCATGCCTGGCACCTTTGACAGCAAGGTGGTGGATGAGTGGGTGATGGTGACGGACCACGACTCGTTCGAGGTAGCGCGGCGCATCACCCGTGAGGAGGGCATCCTGGTAGGGGGGTCTACGGGCACGGCGATGTGGGCGGCGTTGCAGGTGGCGAAGCGGATGGACGAGGGGAAGGTGATATTGACGATATTCCCCGACACAGGGCGAGGGTACTTATCGAAGCTGTTCAACGACGCCTGGATGAGAGAGAATGGCTTCCTCGATAGGCTGTCGATCAGCGCCCGCGTGCGCGATCTCGTGGGTAAGCCGAACCGCGAGATGCCGGTGATGGTGACGGTGCCTTCCAACAAGACGGTGCGCGAGGCGATAGACCTGCTGCAACAGTACGGTATCTCGCAGCTTCCGGTGACGCGACCAGGCGCGGGTGACAACAACGGTCAGGGCCCCTTCGCAGACGTGCACGAGATGATAGGCTCGATTCAGGAGCGTAACCTTCTTGAGCGCGTCTTCCGCGATCCCGCGCTAATAGACGCAAAGGTAGAGGGTGTGATGGACCCGCCCTTCCCGCTTGTGGACGTGGCGGAGGAAGTTGAGAGAGTAGTGCCCGCGCTGCTGGCGAACAATTCGGCTGTGCTGGTGGAGGAAGGCGGGCAGCCTGTGGGGCTGATTACGAGGAGCGATTTGCTGGAGTTTGTGGCGCATAGGGGGCGCACGTAGGCTCTATTGAACTATATAGACGCAGGAGGTGTAGTAGGGGTTAGGGAGTTAGTGCATAGCCGGGAGGGAATGAGCATGATAGCTTACTTTGCCAGGCGTATTGTGGGCGGGGTGGTGACGCTCTTTCTTGCTGGGCTGGTGATATATTCATTAGTTGTATATAGGCTGGGAGGGATAATAGATTCACCACCCAGATTTTGTCACTACTGCACCCCTGATCCTGCGTTTATACAAATGGGTATTGAAGAAAACCAACAACTGGTGCGGGAGTTGGCGATTGATAAGCCCTGGCCCATCAATTATATAGCCTGGTTATTTGACCCGAGTGAGACTACGTGGGCTTTCTTTACATGGCATGGTACCGACTATGAGCGGCAAATAGTGACCAAAGGCATCAACCTAACAATAGGGGATTTTACCCTGGCTGGATCGGGTATAGTGACCGCCGACTTCGGCTACTCACTGATTTTACAACCTGATCGCCCTGTGCTCGACCTGTTCGGCACTGGTCTGGGCGAGTTCGTACTGCTTCTCATGCTTATACTGCCTGCCTCAATAGGTTTAGTAGGGATTCGGAGGCGCGGAAGGCCTATAGTGTATGGGTTGCCTAATTTCCCTAAGAGCCGTGCAGTGCTGGAGGGATATTTGCGTTTGATGAAAGTGTCGGGGATGTAGGGGTGGGGCATGCCCCGCCCTGGTACGGAACTGGCGCTGTTCGGGATAGAGAATCTGTTTTAACCAGGGCGAGGCATGCCTCGCCCCTACGGATTGAATGCATTCGATGCGGTTCCTCTATTCTTGGCTATTCTTATTGTAGCTCTCCGGCGAAGCGGAGCCGGTCCAGTACTTTGAGATGGTTCCCTTGCATATCGAAGTATGAGGCTGTCCAACTGTCGTCATCTTTGAGGGTTAGCGGTGTGTTATCGGTCCTCACCTTTTCTTTGTTATGGAAGCGGAAGCTGTAGTGGTCATACAGGCGCAACACCTCGCACCCATAGCAGTCGGCCAGGTCGGGGTCGCCTCTCAGCATCAGGAAGTTCTCGTCATTCCCCTCGGAAGCGGAGTTTGAGAAGTTGTGTGAGCCGCTGATTACCACCGGCGCGTCCGAGGTGAAGTCGACCACGATAATCTTCGTATGCACCAGGATATTGCCACGCTGCCCGGCTGTGGTTTCTTTGATAAATCCTTCCAGCCCACTCGTTAGCATGGCCGTAGCTACGAAGTCGCGCGTTTGATCGGCTTTGAAGCCCGTTATCTTGCTGCGGGTGTTCTGGAGGCCGTAGCGAAGTATATCATCGTTGGGCTGGCCCAACAGTGCCAGTTCCAGGTCGTCATTGAGGTCGAAAGCGGTGCAGAAGATCACGTCGCGGGTGGCTTTCCCTATCTCTTCCGCAAATCGCTGTATGTCGAGCAGCTTTGAGCGCGGGGAGAAGCCTGCGAAGAGCGGGATGGGATCTCCAAAGAGATTGCTCTCATCTATATATTTTCGCGTGGCCCTGGGATTATCGCCTTTGAAGAGAACATTGAAGAGGGCAAGATACTGGGTGGCGATGTCTTGGCGCTCGGCTATGTGCACCACGTTGGCCTGCCGGTAGACTCCATTCTCCGTAAAGTTGGTGGAGCCGCACAGCACCGCCTGAGGGACGCGCTCACCTCCCTCGATCCTGCTCAAGACGATGAACTTATGGTGGCATATCTTGCTTGTTTCACGCGCGCGCTTTACTCCTGGGGGGAGGTTCTTCAGATTCTCTTCATTCACTGTAGTCTGCTCATCTCTGGGCTTGGCATGGTATACTACCCGTACGTTTACGCCACGAGCATGCGCCGCCTCTACTGCCGCGATGATCTCAGCCAGCTCGTACTCGTAAATTGCGATGTCGAGCGCCCAGGTCTTGTCGGCTGCGCGCTCAATAAAGCCGGTAATCTGCTTAGGCACATCCCGCCCAAGCCATTCACGCACGTCGTCAGGCAGAACGATATTCGCCTTCCGCTTTTCTTTCCTCGCGGCACTCAACTCTTCGCTCACTGCCTTATTGAATTCAGCAAATTTGATGGCGAATGCCTGGCTAGCGGCGGCGGCGCGGTTGAATAAAACGCGATGCTCCCCCACCTGAGTGCTTGCGGTCCTCACGGTCACCGACGGGCCATCCTCAACCCGTAGCTGCCCGGGCGCGCCGTACACGGGGTGGATAGTGTATGTGTAACCGTTATCGGGGTAGACTCGATAGTCAGACCATCGGAACTTCTGTATAGGCGCCCTGTTTGAGGGAGTGCCGTACCTGGCCGCGTCCTGTGCTGCCTCGGGGTTGGTAGGCGCTACTCCCGCGAAATTGAGACGGTTATGCAGGAATTCGGTCTTACCCGTGCTTTCAGCGTGTCGCTCAATAGCGAAGCCGAGCAGGCCAGCTCTTCTCAGGGGTGTGACGTTCATACCTAGCAACACACCGGTGGAGCCTGCGTAAGCTTTGACCGATACGCCGTTCAGCTCATTTTTAGCTCGCATTGTCGTCCTCCTTAGAAAACTATAGTCCAGCTCTCGTGTGGACCTTTCATCAACCCTGAACGCGGCACGATAGCGCGCTAGGAACTGCCAAATCTCAGTTTCCGAAGCTCCATAGGGTGGTCATCGGCTGGCTGTAATACCCTTTGGTAAGAGCAATTTAATGATAGCAGGGCTGTGCGGGGAGCGCATCGCCAGAAACGGTTAATTTTTGTCGTAGTCATAGGTAACTTAGCGTTGTTCAATCCTCACACGCATGGTATAATCCACCCGCTTACCTTATTCTGCCAGGACCTATTGCTGATAATTGCAAGAGCCGGAGGCGACATGAAATTGCACGAATACCAGGCTAAAGAGATGCTTGCCAAGTATGGTGTGCCCGTAAACGAGGGGCACGTGGCTTACACGCCTGACGAGGCTGTGGAGATAGCACGCCGCATTGGCCGCCCCGTGATGATCAAGGCGCAGGTGATGATGGGCGGGCGTGGGAAGGCGGGCGGGGTCAAGTACTCCAAAGATGCCGACGCGGCGCGCAAGAACGCCGAGGATATACTGGGCAAGCTCCTCCAGAACGAGCAGAACCCGAAGGGCGAAGTGGTCAAGCGGGTGCTGGTGGCGGACGCCGCCGACATAAAGAAGGAATATTACCTGGGGGCGACGGTGGACCGCGCCAGCAGGCTCATTATCGTTATGGGGAGCGCCGAGGGGGGGGTGGCTATCGAGGATGTCGCCAAGACCAATCCCGACGCCATCATCAAGATATATGTGGACCCGCGCATGGGCCTGCTCGACTACCAGGCGCGCGAACTGGCTTTCGGCATGGGCCTGGGGGAGCATATGCGCGACCTGGGCAAGATAGCCAGGGGCCTGGTGCAGACGCTCGTTGATCATGACGCGTCGCTGGTGGAGATAAACCCGCTCGCGATTACGGGCGATGGGAAGCTGGTGGCCCTCGACGCGAAGATGGCGATAGACGACAACGCTCTCTACAAGCAGAAGTGGGCCGAGGAGATGCGCGACCCCGCCGAGGAAGAAGATTCGGAGCGGCAGGCGCGTGAGGCGGGCATATCGTTCGTGAAGCTCGACGGCAATATTGGCTGCATGGTGAACGGCGCTGGACTGGCTATGGCGACGATGGACACCATCAAAGAGTATGGCGGCACGCCGGCCAATTTCCTCGACATCGGAGGTGGGGCGCGTGAGGACAAAGTGGAAGCCGCCCTCCGCATCATTTTGAGCGACCCCAACGTGAAGGCCGTGATGTTCAACATCTTCGGTGGCATTACGCGAGGCGACGTGGTAGCCAAGGGTATCGTGAAGGTGCTCGATGCGATGAAGCCGGACGTGCCGATGGTGGTGCGCCTGGTGGGCACGAACGCCGAGGAAGGTCGCAAAATCCTTGAGGAAGCCAACCTCCCGGCCGCCGCCACGCTCGACGAGGCCGCGCAGATGGCGGTGAAGCTGGCGAACGAAAGAAAGTAGAGGTCGGGCGTTTCAAAAGGCTGAATCTTCCCCGTAATCGAGGAGGTACGCTCGTGGCAGAGACGTACTATACACACGCCCTTTGGAGGGTAAAGCCAGGCAATGAGGAGGCGTTTATAGAGGCGTGGAAAGAGCTAGGCAAAGCATTTGGACAGCTTTCCAGCACACCGGGCAATGGCACTCTTATCCGGAGCCTGACAGACCCGACCCTCTTCTACTCATTCGGCCCGTGGGATAGCCTGGAGGATATTGAAGCGATGAGGCGTGACGCCCAGGCTCAACAAGCTATTCAGAGGATAATTGAGTTGTGTAACGAGGCAGCCCCTGGTGCTTACCATGTGGTTGCAGAGGTACAATTATGATCTTCACAAGTCTCCGGGCCACCAATAGCTGACATAATGGCGCAATCTACTAGAAAGGAACTGACATTCAGATGGTAACAACACTACCGAAGCGCAGCGAAGTGCCCGTGGAGATGACGTGGGATGCCAGCAGCGTCTACCCGTCGCTCGATGATTGGAACGAGGCAAATAAGCGCATCCTTGAGGATATAGAAAAGCTGGCGGGCTACCAGGGGAAGCTGGGCGAATCGGCTGAGACCTTGCTAGCCGGACTGAAAGCGCGGGACGCCCTGGTAGTTGAGGCGTTCCACATATACCAGTGGGCGATGATGCACCACGTCCCCGATATGAACAACCAGGAAGCCATAGCCAGGTACAGCCAATCAACTATCCTCTTCGGCAGGGTTGGCGGGGCGGCAGCGTTCGTCGAGCCGGAGGTACTTGCAATCGGCCACGATACCCTGAAATCGTGGATGGAGGAAGCGCCGGGCCTTCGTGACTATGAGCATTACTTCGACAAGCTTGAAACTCAGCGCGCTCACATCCGCTCAGCCGAGGTAGAGGGGGTACTGGCCGAGGCTGCCGACCTCACCAACAGCGGTTACTATATCTACAGCGCCCTCTCCGATTCCGATCTCAAGCTCGGCACGATAGAGGACGAGAGTGGGCAGAAGGTAGAGCTAGGGCAGAGCAACATCCTGACGATGATACGCAACAAGGAGCGCAAGGTGCGCCAGGCCGCGTGGGAGTCGATGTCCGATGCGTATATAGGCATGAAGAACACCTTTGCCGCCAGCCTCGCCACTGGCGTCAAGCGCGACGTTTTCTACGCGAAGGCCCACCGCTATTCAAGCGCACTCGAAGCGGCCCTATCCGCCGATAACGTGCCGACCCAGGTCTTCTATAGCGTGCTGGATACTTTCAAAGCGCACCTGCCAGTGTGGCACCGCTACTGGGAGATCAAGCGGCGCGGCCTCGGTGTCGATAAGCTGCACGGCTATGATATTGACGTGCCCCTGATTCGCACGGAGCGCAAGATACCATATTCTCAGGCGATGGAGATGGTGGTCCAGGGGATGGCACCGCTGGGTGACGAATATATCGATCCGCTCAAGCGAGGCCTCTACGAAGAGCGCTGGGTGGACGTGCTGCCGAACGAGGGGAAGGGTGGAGGCGCTTTTTCGTCGGGCGCGCACGGCACGCACCCCTTCCTCTTCCTCAGCTACGACGATACCCTGGAGAACGTTAGCACCCTGGCCCACGAGCTGGGCCATTCCATGCACTCCTACCTCTCCTGGAAGCACCAGGCTCCTGTGTACGCTCGATATTCGATGTTCGTGGCGGAGACCGCGTCCAACTTCAACCAGGCGCTCATGCGCGCCAACCTCCTGGCGACCGAGAAGGATGCCGATTTCGAGCTTGAGGTGCTGGCCGAGGCGATGAGCAACTTCCACCGCTACCTCTTCATCATGCCTACGCTGGCACGCTTCGAGATTGAGTGCCACGAGCGAGTGGAGCGCGGGGAAGGTCTCACGGCGGATGGCATGTCGTCTCTCATGGCCGATCTCTACACCGAAGCCTACGGGCCTAGCGTCGAGGTTGACCGCGACCGCGTAGGCATCACCTGGGCCGAGTTTCCGCACCTCTTCGGCAATTTCTATGTTTTCCAGTACACCACCGGTATCTCGGCGGCCAACGCCCTGGCCGATGGCGTGCTGCGCGATGGCAACGCCGCTGCCGAGCGTTATCTCAGCTTCCTCAAGGCGGCTGATGCCGTTTACCCCATAGATGCATTGAAGATGGCGGGCATAGACATGAACACCCCTGAGCCGGTAGAGCGCGCCTTCGCTGTCCTCACGCGCATGATAGACCGCCTCGATGAGCTTGTAGGTGAGGGTCCGCTACAGGCCAAGTAGATGCGGGCTGACAGCGCGTCTACAACCCCCAACAGGAAGAAACAATTCTTATTTTTCTTCTCATTTTGACCCTTTCAGGGTCAAAATGAGAAGAAAAGAAATAAACAGATGTTAGAGAAAGCGTTGCAGGGAGCGCGGCTCCTGTACTCTTACACCATGTACTTCGAGGCCACCATCCAGGAGGTCTTCAGGTATACGGCTGACCCTGCTTATTGGACGCGTGACTTTGATGGCAAGCCCCTGGAGGGTCTCGCGCTGACATGGGAGGGGAAGGCGTACAAGCCAGGCTCCAAGATGACCCTCTCTCCGGTGAGGAAGGACGGCACCCTTACAACCGTAAATACGGTGCCGATGGAGCTTCTCTATTACAAGGAAGGTGAGGAATTGAGCTTCCGCTTCCTCACGGGCAACCACATCATCTATCGCTTCTTCTACGAGGCGAAATCTCCCGCCCGCACCGAGTTCACGGTGAACGTGCTGCTGGACGGCGAAAGCCCCAGGATGAATACGTTGCGCCAGCGTCTCTACGCGAAGGCGCGGCGCAGGGCGTCTATAAAGGACCATCTGCGCGTGAGGAGCGAGTTGCAGATGCGGGCGGCCCGACGGGGGTAGATACGTTGTAGGTAGGGGCGCGCCGTACCCCTACGTCTGACTTCTATTATGTTATAATCCCTGGATGGTTCTGTAGGGCCGCACTTTGCTTACCTCGACACCAGGAGGTGCCCCATGTCTCTTCCGGTTCGCAAGATACGACTGTTCGCAACGCTGTTTGCGGCACTGGTCATGTTATCAGGTCTTTTCGGCTTCTCGCCTACGAGCGCTCAGCCTTCGAGCCAGCCAGGCGCACAGCCTGCACCGCCTGCGGATATGCTCTCGTTCGTCACAGATATCCTCCCGCAACGCCAGCGCGACCTCTGGGTGATGCGCGTGGACGGAACCGACAAGAAGCAGCTTACTAGCGGCTTCAACGTGTGGTTTGCCTCGTGGTCTCCTGAGGGGAATCGCATCGCCGTCACTACGGAGGCGGGGCAACTGTATACGGTCAATGTTGACGGCTCGAACCTCAAGCTCCTTGCTGGGGGCGCATATTCTCCTCCCTTCTGGTCCCCCGATGGGCACTTCATTGCTTACGTAGGGGGCGAGAAATTCGCCACTCCTGTCGCTCGCGGCAACCTGCGCATCATCTCCGCTGCCGGGGGCACGCCCTGGCTGGTGCCGGGGGGTGAGGACATACCATCCCTCCCTCCTGGGGCTGCGGCGATGGTATGGTCGGGCGACGGCACACGTATAGCGTGCGGGTGGCCTGGGCGGATATTGCACGTCGCCAACGGCCCTGGTGGGAAGGTGGAGGTTGAGGCGCTGAAGGGTGCGGGCGCGGGCAAGTTTGTGGTGGCGGGTGGTTGGGCACCAGATGGCAGGCACCTCGCTATGACCGACGGCATCAACTATGGCATACTCGACATGCCTACGGGCGAATTCGTGACAGTAGCCACCTCTTTGCAGCAACCGACAACCGGAGGCCAGAGGGGGATAGCGAGGCCGGGCGTATCGTGGTCTGCCGGATTGCAGAAGGTGGCTTTCGCTATCAATTCTGCCGCGCAGGATGGCAACCGACTATTCCTTGCCGACTTCGACGGGCGCAACCCGAAGCTGATACTATCCCACCCGCACAAGGACCGTCACGATGGTGAGGTAAGCGACTACGGCCCGCCTTTCTTCTCGGCGGACTCGAAGACGATGCTAATGCGGGTGTCGCGCACCACTCCGAGAGGGGGCCAACTCCTCTTCACGCACGAGTCGTGGCTCGTAAGGAGCGATGGATCGGGCGGGGAGAAGTTGCTGGATGGCTTCAACGCTACCTGGCAGCCGAAGACCCGCCTCAAGCTGCCCGACCCAGGCTTCTGGTTCCAGTGGCGCGTGCCGGACCTGCCGGTAGCCAATGGGCAGGCTAAGAGACCTTACCTGTGGGGGCCGACGGCGGTCTTTTCTGGAACTGAGGCTTTCGCCGAGGGAGCTGGCGGCCAGCAGCAGGTGATCTACTTCGATAAGGGACGCATGGAAATCAAGGACCCCAACCCGGCGCGGCCCACCAGGTATCTTGTGACCGCAGGCTCCCTGGCAAGGGAATTAGTCACGGGGCAGATAGCCACAGGTAACACGCAGGTCGAGGCCCGACAACCCGCCGACGTGATAATAGCGGGTGACGACCCTAACGCCGACGCACCTACTTACGCGACGTTCAACAAACTAGGCGCAGGTATGGACGCAGGTAAAGCGCAAGACCGCACAGGGCAGCCCATAGACGCTGTGCTGGCACGAGATGGCACCGTGCGCCTCGATACCAACCTGGGCACTCAGGCGAAAGTGGCGGCGTTCGTGCCCGAAACAGGCCACAACCTACCAGATGCCTTCCTCGCCTACTTCAAGAGCCAATCGTGGGATTGGATATACATAGCGGGCTATCCTCTTTCCGAGCCGTACTGGGCACACGTTAGCGTCGCGGGGCAGCCTCGTGACGTGCTGGTGCAGGTCTTCGAGCGCCGCACAGTGACGTATGACCCCGCCGCGCCCGAAGGCTTCAAAGTGCAGTTCGGCAACGTGGGGCAGCAGTATTATTTGTGGAGATACGGGAAATAGACGACGGACGACGGACGATAGACGACGGACGACGGACGACGGACGATAGACGATAGACGATAGACGATAGACGATAGACGATATAGGGTGAAACGTGAAACGTGATGCGTGATGCGTGATTTCTAACTTTGGGTGTCTATAGGATCTCTGCGTCTCTGCGTCTCTGGGGTGAAATCTGTCGTCTGTCGTCCGTCGTCCGTCGTCCAACGAAGGAGGCTAACGCGTGAAAGCAGACCTTGACCGCTTGATGTCGGAGCGTGGATTTGACGCGCTTCTTGTTACGGGTGCATCACTCAACAACCCGGTGATGTATTACCTGGCGAATGGGGCTACCGTTGGGGAGGGGACGACGCTCCTCAAGAAGCGGGAGGAGGAGCCGGTGCTTCTCGTCAACCTCATGGAGCGGGACGAGGCCGCTAAGTCTGGGTTGCAGGTAGTTGATATTGGTAAGTACGATTTCCGTAGTCTTCTCAGGGAGGCCGAAGGGAATCGCTTGCTGGCGGGTATCAAGTATCGCGAGGCGATATTCGAGGATATGGGTATAACGGGTAAGGTCTCTTTATATGGCATGAATGAGCACGGGCGCTCACTCGTTTTCTACAATGCCTTCAACGCTGCCCAGGATAAGGTGCAGGTAGTGGGTGAATACACCGACACCATCTTCGACACCGCCTGGACCACGAAAGACCCGGAGGAGGTGGAGCGTATCAGGCGCGTGGGTGAGAAAACGATGAACGTGGTGGGTAACACCGCGGAGTTCTTGCAGTCGCATCGCGCCTCCAATGGTGTGCTTGTGAAAAATGATGGGTCGGCGCTCACGGTAGCCGACGTGAAGCGCGAGATCAGGCGCTGGCTGATGGAGGAGAACATAGAAGACCCTGAAGGAGTGATCTTCTCTATCGGGCGAGACGCGGGGGTAGGGCATTCGTCAGGCGAGGATGCGGACCCCATCGCGGTGGGCAAGGCCATCGTCTATGACATCTTCCCTCGCGAAGCCGGCGGCGGCTATTTCTTTGATTTCACCCGGACGTGGTGCATGGGCCACGCCTCTCCGCAGATAGAGAAGGCGTACCGGGACGTGATGGACACGTTCGAGACCCTTATGTCGGAGATGAAGATGGGCGATCTGTGCCGCGTGCATGAAGCTCGCACCTGCGACCTGTTGGAGGCACGCGGGCACGTCACCCACCGGAGCAACCCACGCTCGCACCAGGGCTATTACCACAGCCTGGGGCATGGGATTGGGCTGAACGTGCATGAGCGCCCCTTCTTCGGCATCTTCGAGGGGAACGAAGATACTCTCGCGCCAAATTCAGTTGTTACTATAGAGCCGGGGCTGTACTACCCCGACGACGGCGAATTCGGCATCCGTATCGAGGATTGCGTGTGGATGAACCCTGAGACGGGCAGCTTCGAAGCCCTGGCCGATTTCTCCAAAGAGCTGGTGCTGCCAGTCAAAGCGTGAGACTCCAGAGGCGAAAGAAATCGGGCCACATATCGTGGCCCGATTTCTTTGAAGCCCAACGCTAGTGCGTTGTTAGTCTATTTTGCGATCAATGTCTTCGGCGCGGTTCTCCACCCAGTCGCCGGCGCGGTCAACTGCGTTTCGTGCGTCGTCGCCCCTATTTTCGACCCAATCGCCTGCGCGGTCGGCTGCGTTTCCCATGTCATCGCCCTGGATGTCGCGCTGCTTGCCGGAGAGGGTATCTCCCAGGTTGTCGAGACCTTGCTCGACTTCACCTACTATCTTCTGGCCGGCGCCCTCGATCTTGTCACCTGCGTCGCCGTACTCCATCTTCGCTTCGCCTTCTTGCTCGTTCTCACGTCCGCGATTCCAACTGGTCATGATGTGTACCTCCTCGTACTTGTGAGCCGATTTCTTTGGGCTTTTGCGATAGCTAATGCTATCAGCATATTTAGTAAGAAGCAAAAAGTGTGCCAGCTATTCACCTGAGCTTGCTGGCACGCTTATTGCAGCCTGTGGACAATTCAATAATAGTTATGGAGCACGTCGACTTCTATGCCTGACGATCCCTTAAAGGTAGAACCTCCGGGAAACGAAGAATCGAATATGTCGCCTGATAGCGTTGCGCCTTCAACAGAGGGCGATACTCAGGTATCGGATGGCGGTGAGCAGGAGTCTGCCGAGCCTGCTATCGTGGCGCAGAGCACCCAGGTACAGCCTCCTATCCTGGATGTTCACTCCGTTCCTGCCGAAGTTGCCTCGCCTGAGGCTACACAGCAGGCACCCAGTCAGGCTGAAGGGGCACCTCCACCTGTGCAGCCAGCCGCGCCGATAATCGAGGCTACGGTCCACGCTACCCAGACGGCTGTCAGTACCGTCAAGCAGGCCACTCAGCAGGTCACGGCTGCCGTCCAGCAAGAAGCGCAGAAGGTAACGGTCGCGCCTCGCAAGGCGATCTATCGAGGAAAGCGCTTCTTGATAGGGTATGGCGCGCTTACGGCGGGGTTCGGGGTGCTTGCGGCCCTCGCTAAAAGATATAAGTATTTCCCTGCCGATGTCGGAATAACCAGAGTCTTGCAGCGCCCTAATACCAAACTCTACGACAAGCTGATGCACGCCGTGAGCAACCTGGGGTGGCGGTGGATAAGCGTTGGCACGCGGGCATCGCTCAGCACCCTTATGTGGATGGCCGGTTTCCGAATGGAAGGTGCTTTTACCCTGTCTACGTGGAGCGGGGATGTAATGACGGTCCTGATCAAGACCCGTGTACTGCGCCCTCGACCCACTAAGGACCTCGTGCGCGTCACCAGCGATCTCGATGAAGCTAGCTTCCCATCGGGGCATGTGGTGCATTACGTTACCTTCTATGGTTTCCTCTATTACCTGGTGTACACCCATTTGAAAACGAGATGGTTTCGTACACTTCTCCTATCCATACTGGGGGGCATTATCACGTTAGTGGGGCCGTCGCGCATCTATATGGGGCACCACTGGCCTTCTGACGTGGGGGGCGCGTACTTCGTGGGAACGTTATGGTTGGGAATAACCATAATCGCCTACCTGGAGACGAAAGCCAACTACACTCTCCACACCCATCCACCATTCCTCGTGAAGCGCCCACAGCAGCTTGGTAAGAGTTGAGCATGAAAATGGAGTTCGGTTACACCGAACTCCATTTTCATGGGGAGTGGTGCGCACCACGCTTGCTGAAAAGTCGGGATGTCTCATATCTTATTACCACCAAGAAGTACTAGCGCGGGCATCTATTCCTCTGTTCCGGTATCCCTTATACTGAGGTAGCTAAATATCTACAAATGGAGAACCTCTCTTTATGTATAAAGAACCGGGTAGCAGCGCAGAGGAAGATACGTCTGATGAAGTGGAGGGGACCACCCCTTCCGGCGATGGCGTCTACGCGTACCCGCATGACATTGCTACCGAATATCCTGTGCACCCCTCAAGCGTAGAAAGTATCCAACCTCCCCCGCCAGAGGTATCTACTGGCAACCGTGCTCTTATGATTATTGGATTGAGCGCGCTTGGCCTCGTCTTATTGTCGCTTGTACTTACGCTTGGAGGTAAGGAGGGATCGCGCTTCCTGAGTGTTGGGGCTCAGTTTGTGCCCCTGGCGGTGCTGGCAGCCCTTGCGTACGGGGGTGTGAAGAATAGCGCCTCTGCCATGTTCGCCTATTTGTGGCTCGCGGTATTGGGGATAGGGATGTTGCTCATATCGCTGGGCTTCACCCTCTTTGCGTTTATTCAAGACTGGGACTTGCTTCTTAAAGCATCCAGGAATCCAGGCCAGTTCGCACCAACTGAGCTGGCTCAAGCGTTTAAGCCCGGCGTCGGTCCCGCTTTTCTCTGGACCTTCTTGCTTCTGGCTCTAACGGCGCTTGCGGCGGTGCTGATGCTGTTGAGGCCGGTGCGAGCAGGGCTGTCACGCATCATGCCCATAGACCCCGACAACTTCGTTCATAAAATCGCGCTCTGTTTCCTGACAGTGGTGACATTAGGCTCTTTCATTCCACTCATAGTGCTAAGTGGACGACCTCCTTTGCTCGAGTTTCTGGGGAACCAGACCCTGGAAGGTTTCGATGTGGGAGTGCATCCACAAGACTTGCTGTACCAGTTTGTGTGGACTATACCGGCCACTCTTGTAGCCGCGGGGTGGCCTATAGCGCGGAGCTTCCAGGCTACGTTGAAGCGTCTGGGGATGGTGCGACCCACGCTCATGCAGGTTGGGTGGGGCGTGGCGTTGGGGGTTGGTCTTGCGGTCATAGCCTCGTTCGCCCTTGACCCCGCCGTGCGATGGGTCTGGGAGGCATTAGGCTGGCCTGTCACGAATGTGGCCGTCTTTGGTGATCTAATGAGTGGGCTTGCGACCCCAGTAGGTGCGGTGCTGATAGGGGTGACAGCAGGGATTGGGGAGGAGATGGCGGTGCGCGGGCTATTGCAGCCGCGTATTGGCTTGTTCGCATCCAACCTGGTGTTTACGGCGTTTCATGCTTTCCAGTACGGGCCGGATGCTCTATTGAGCGTCTTCCTGATAGGACTTGCGCTGGGTGTGATAAGGGCCAGGACCAACACCACTACATCAGCAATCGTGCATGGGGTATACGATTTTGTGCTGGTGATGGCAGTAGTTGTGACAGGTACATAGACAAGTATTAGGCCTAATTATATATGTAAGAAGGGCTTATAGCTCAGGTATGCCCAGATCTCTACAAATCTTACGAGCCAGGATATCCGCTATCTCGGCGTGCCTGGGAACTGATGAGGTTTTCCCACTTGCCGGTTCAAAATAGATGGAATGTTTAGCCCCTTCACGTAGTAGCTGGCAGCCATTCGACGTAAGGTGCTTGATTAGCTGGCGTCGTTTCATGCACTTACGATAAGTTCCTCTCTTATAACATCTTTACCTGAAAGTCCCCGCTCGGCTAATTCTCTGTTAGCCTCAAGTACCATGGCCACAGCTTCTTTCAGGTTTTCTCGCGCTTCCTCCAGAGTCTCGCCCTGAGTGTTAGCACCTGGCAACTCTTCGACATAAGCTACCCACCAATCCCCATCACGCTCGAAAATTGCTGTAAAACGATTTTCCATGGTGCTTACGTGCCTCCTTTCGCGTACACAACTAGGTTCCAGGCAACGCACCTTCGTCCTGGGAACGCTCTTTCCACAGCTCAAGCTCCTTCAAGACCATTTCGTACACTTGCGTCCAGGTGTGAGCCCGCGGTTCACCTAGCCTTAGATTGGTAGAATTCGAGAAGACTATCGTCGGGTGACCATCTGCCCTCAGTAGCTCGACGTTCTGCGGAGCATCTTCTATATACAGATCTGCCCCAACTGCTGCTTTATCTCCCATGAAACAGAGGTCCCAGTAGGGTATGTCATGATAATCTAGCCACTGGATCGTTTGCTGGACGGCTACCTGATGAAAGAACTTTATGACGAGCCGGTGCGTAATAATCCGGATACGTATACCCATCTGGGATAATCTCCGCAGAGCCAGGGGCGCACCGGGCATTGGTTTCAATTGTTGAAAGAGGTCCCGCTGCGTAACGGCAAAGCGGTGGAGAGTCTCGTAGCCGCCCGAAGCGTCATCGATCCCCCATTCATGAAGGTCCCAAGAGACTTCTGTTGGAAGGGTATCGACGGCTACACCCAGCCATTCAGCGGCTATGGGGCGCAAACCACCATAGAAATCAGCACAAGTGCCGTCCAGGTCTACACCCAAAACAAATGCTTTCTTAGTCATGGTTGCTATTATAGCAGATAAGGTCTTTGCTCTAAAGCGCAACAGAAGATCGGCTGTAGGGGCGGCGCACGCTCGCCCTGGTATCGGCAGACGTTATAGACAAATAGGGCATGTATACCACCAGGGCGGAGCGTGCGCCGCCCCTACGTTTGCACCACTATTCTGAACTGTTACAACAAGCTGCCAAGTTGACATGAACACACTCAACCCTTATAATATATATGCACTCATATAGTTTGGGTTTGAGCGATGCAGTACAAAGATTATTACAACACATTAGGGGTGAAGAGAGGGGCCAGCGAGAAGGAGATCAAGTCTGCCTTCCGTAAGCTCGCGCGCAAGCATCACCCCGACGTCAACCCTGGCGACAGGGAGTCGGAGGCTCGCTTCAAGGAGATATCTGAGGCTTACGAGGTGTTGAGCGACGCCGAGAAGCGCAAGAAGTACGACCAGTTCGGCAGCGACTGGGAGAGGTACCAGCAGAGCGCGGGCGGGCCTGGCGGCTTCGACTTCAGCAAGTACTCCCAGAGTTACGGCGGCCCTGGCGGCGGAGCAACGTTCGAGTTCAACGCGGGTGAAGATGGCTTCTCCGACTTCTTTGAGATGCTTTTCGGGCGGGGAGCGCGTGGTGGCACGGGCGGTACGGGTGGTGGAGGTTACTATAGTGGTGGCCGCGCCCGAACCACGCCCCGCACCGGCGAGGACTATGAAGAGCAGATAGAGATTACGCTGGAGGAGGCGTTCACGGGCACCCAGCGTATATTGCAGATGAGGGTGCCTGAGACGTGCTCAACGTGCGGAGGGAGAGGAGTCAGCGGCAACCGTGTATGCCCCACCTGCAACGGCGCGGGCGTTCAGCACCGTACCAAGCGCATCGAGGTGAAGATACCAGCGGGGGTGCACACGGGGTCGAGGGTGCGGGTCGCGGGCGAAGGTGGGTCAGGTACGGGCGGCGCGGGCAGGGGGGACTTATACCTGCGAGTGACTGTGCTCCCCAATAGCCACTTCGAACGCAAGGGTGACGACATCTACACGACGGTGCAGACTCCTCTCTATACGGCGGTGCTGGGTGGGGAGGTTGAAGTGCCTACTCTCAAAGGAAGCAAGCTGGCTCTGAGGATACCTCCCGGCACGCAGAACGGCAAGCTTTTCAGGCTGGCGGGGCAGGGTATGCCGAGGCTGAAGGACCCCGGCAAGCGTGGCGACCTCTTCGCGAAGATCGAGGTTGCGCTGCCCGCCGCGCTCGATGATCGCGAAAAGCAACTCTATGAGGAGTTACAACGTATATATAATGAGCGCGCAGGAGGGAGAGCGTGATGCTTACCGACCCTGAGCGCCGGACTGTCAAGAAGCGGCGCGACGAGGAAACCGACGAGAGAGAGCAACCGCGATACGTTATAAGCGTGGCGGCGCAGATACTCGGGGTCCACCCGCAGACGTTACGCCTTTACGAGCGGGAGGGTCTGGTCGAGCCAAAGCGCACGGGCGGCAAGATAAGGCTCTATTCGGAGCGGGACATCGAGCAGGTGCGCTGCATCATGCGGCTGACGAACGATCTCGGTGTGAACCTGGCGGGCGCGGAAGCTATCCTCAATATGAGGGAAAGGATGGTGCGGATGTACGAGGAGATGGAGCGGATGCGCCGGATGATGTATGCTGAGATGGAGGCTTTGAGGCGAGAGCTTGATGTGTGATGACGGACGACGGACGACGGACGACGGACGACGGACGACGGACGACGGACGATGGACGATAGACGATGGACGATGAGCAACTGACTACCGATGACTTTGGACTTTGGACTACTGTCGTCCGCGGAAGGCATATCGTGGCATGGGGCGTGCAGGTAGTGGAAAACAGGGCGATAGAGCGCTCTCCCAGCTATACTCCTCTATGCCGATCTTACCTCCTGGAGAGCGCTCTATCGCTTGATCACTTTTGGGGGCCGGCAATCCCACCCTTATCGAGAAACAGCGAATCGTAATACATAGCAGGGCAAATATACTAGAAACGGAAGTACAAATATCATGATGAGTCGATTTACAGAGAAAGCACAGGAAGCGTTGCAGCGAGCGCAACAGATAATGTTCGCCAAGCAGCATACGCAGCTGGATATAGAGCACATATTCCTGGCGTTGTTGCAGCAACGTAACAGCCTGCCGGGACAGATCATAACGAGGCTTGGCGGCGACCCGCAGGCGATGATACGCCGGCTGGAGATGGCGCTGAGCAATATGCAGAGCTACGCAGCGGGCAGGGGCACCGCCACAGGGTATATAACCCTGCGGTGCAACCGGGTGTTGCAGGGCGCGGCTGAAGAGGCCGACCGCCTGAACGACGACTTTATCTCGGTTGAGCATATCCTCCTCGCCATCGCGAGCGAGCGTGGCGGGGCTTCGGGCAAGCTGTTGCAGGAAGCGGAGATAGACCAGGAGAAGATATACCACGCGCTACGCGACATCAGGGGTGATCGCCGGGTGACCGACGCGAACCCTGAGGAGCGATACGAGGCGCTGGAGAGGTTCAGCGTTGACCTCACGAAGCTGGCGCATGAAGACCAACTCGACCCACTGGTTGGGCGGGCGGACGAGATACAGCGCGTTATGCAGGTGCTCGTGCGCCGGACGAAGAATAACCCGGTGCTCATCGGCGAGCCGGGCGTGGGCAAGACCGCCATCGTGGAGGGACTTGCCCAGAGGATAGCCAGCGGCGACGTACCCGACCTGCTGAGAGGGAAGCGCGTGCTCGCGCTCGATCTGCCCGCGATGGTCGCGGGGTCGAAGTTCAGGGGTGAATTCGAGGAGCGGCTCAAGACCGTCATGGAAGAGGTCAAGAGGGCGCGCAAGGAGATCATCCTCTTCATAGACGAGCTTCACACCGTGGTTGGAGCGGGCGCTGCCGAGGGCGCGCTGGACGCAGGAAACATTCTCAAACCTGCCCTCTCAAGAGGGGAATTGCAGTGCATCGGCGCGACCACGCTGAATGAGTACCGCAAGATCGAGAAGGACCAGGCGTTGGAGAGGCGTTTCTCTCCCGTGTTCGTGGAGCAGCCTTCTATAGATGACTCCATAGCGATACTTATGGGTCTGAAGCCCCGGTATGAGATGCACCACAACCTGGCGATTACCGACCAGGCGGTGGAGGCAGCGGTGCGGCTGTCGAGCCGGTACATCTCCGACAGGTTCCTGCCCGACAAGGCGATTGACCTCATGGACGAGGCGGCATCGCGGGTGAGGCTCGCTATCTTCAACCTCCCACCGGAGCTGCGCGAGATGCAGGGGCGCTTAGAGGAGATGGACAGGGAAAGGGAGACGGCATCGGCCAACCAGGAATATGAGACAGCGGCGCAGCTCAAGCACGACAAGATCAAGCTGGAAGAAGAGTTCGAGCAGAGACGCGCCGACTGGTTCGCCACGCACAACGTTGACGAGAGCGTTGACGAGGAGGATGTGGCGGAGGTGGTCGCCAAGTGGACCGGCATCCCCGTGAAGCGGATGGTGCAGGAGGAGATGGCGCGACTGCTTGACATGGAAGGTGAGCTGCACAAGCGGGTCATCGGCCAGCAGCAGGCTATCGAGGCGGTATCGGACGCGATACGGCGGGCACGATCCGGGTTGAGAGACCCCCGCAGGCCCATCGGGTCGTTCATCTTCGTGGGGCCGACGGGCGTGGGTAAGACGGAGCTTGCGAAGGCGCTGGCGGACTACATGTTCGGGAGCGAGGACGCGATAGTGCGCGTGGACATGAGCGAGTATGGCGAGCGCCATGCCGTAGCCCGCATGATAGGGTCGCCTCCCGGGTACGTCGGGTATGACGAGGGGGGGCAGCTTACCGAGTCGGTGAGGCGGAGGCCGTACCAGGTGGTGCTTTTCGATGAGATCGAGAAGGCGCACCCTGAGGTGTTCAACTCGCTGTTGCAGGTGCTGGACGACGGGCGCTTGACCGACGGGCACGGGCGCACGGTGGACTTCTCGAATACGCTCATTATCATGACCTCGAACGTGGGGACGCAGTTCCTGCCGAAGCACCAGGGGTTCGGGTTCAAGCCTGCCGGGGGGAGCGATACCGACGCGAAGGAGATAGCCAAGCGGGTAGACGAGGCGATGAAGCAGACCTTTAGGCCGGAGTTCGTGAACAGGATAGACGACATCATCATCTTCGAGCACCTGACGCTGGAGGACCTGACGAAGATCGTCGATATACAGGCGGCAGACCTGGCGAGCAGGCTGGCGCTGAGTGGGATCGGGATCGAGCTGACGCAGGGTGCGAAGGAGCACCTGGCGGAGGTTGGATATGACCGGACGTTCGGGGCGCGTCCCCTGCGGAGGGCTATCCAGCGGGAGCTTGAGACGCCGCTGAGCAAGCGCCTGCTCAAGGGTGACGTGAAGGCGAGCGAGACGGTGGTCGCCGGGTACAACCCTGACGAGGGGGTAACCTTCGAGATTGTGGAGCCTGTCATAGCCGAGGAGCAGCCTGTGGGGGTTGAGGTCTAGTTTTCTAAACGCCAAGACGCCAAGATAACCAAGAGCGCCAAGATTTTTTGGGTTCACCGCAGAGACGCGGAGGGCGCAGAGATTTCGTAGGAATTAGTGAGAGGGTGTTGGGATGGGCCGTTGGGGTCTGTCCCAACACCCTTTTTGGTGCGGGTTTTGAAGGGGCCTCTCTTGGGCTATATTGAGCAATGAATGGGCAGAATATGAGCATCTTAATGGTCTTCCTTTTGCGGTGGGGCGGTGCTATACTGTGTACTGTTGGCGAGGCGTCGTTATGTCGTCGCCTCATAAGTTACTTTGGAGGAGGGGCACGGAAATGAGAACGTACAGAAGGTGGATGACTGTGCTGCCAGTAGTGGCATTGCTGCTTATGTCGGGGGTGCTGGCGCGAGGGGCGGCAGCGGCTCAGGCGAAGAGCGCTAAAGAGGTGGTGCTCGCCTGGCTCGATGCGTTGAACGCGCATGACGAGGGGAGGCTGCGCGAGCTTTCTCACCCGGAGATGACACTTGAGTCCGATCCAAACGAGCCGGACCACTCCGTGGTCACCTACGATATGTTCTTTGCAACTCTGCATGAGGATGTCGAAAGTGAGCTACACTGGGAAGTGCTCAGTGCCGAGGAGACCGCCGTCGATATGGTGCACGTCGAGGCAAGCCTCACGTCGCATGACATCCCGGTTTTGGAGCATGGATTTGTGGTTATCGTTGACTTTACTGTGAAGGATGGGCAATTATTCCATGCCGTAGACAGGCTTTCCGAGCAAACGAAGGCGGAGCTGGCTGCGCTGTCGGGTCCGGTTGGTATGCCGACAACTGGGGCTGGTGATTCGGGTCTGCTGGCTGCGCTGCTTGCGTTGGGCGCGCTGTCTCTGGTTGTGGGGACGGGGGTGCGGCGGAAGGCGGCGAGAGCGGCGTGACGACGGACGACGGACGACGGACGGCGGACGACAGATTGAAACGTGAAACGTGAAACGTGATGATAGACGAAAGACGAAGCAGGGTGGTATGGGGTTGGTAAAGTAGGGAGTGCTGGGAGGGGCCTTGTGGGGCTGTCCCAGCACTCTTTTTGGTTTGGGGCGGGATTTTGGGGCAGGGGGATACCTCCTTTCCACTGCCTGGATGGTGCCCCTACGTGCGCAACTGGTTTGGTATGGGCTGAGCAGCGTCGTTGGTGCTCAAGGTTATGGGCGGGTAAGGCTTCGTGAGGTAGCACGAAGTGGCTCCACGATGGGAGCTGAGGGATTGTCAGTCCCTGGGTAGGGGCACCAGCGGGTCCCTCGATTTGACACCTCTGCTGCGAACACAGGGGTGTAGAATGCATCCTCTATATTAATTAATCCCATTTCGAGGTCATTTTGGGACAGGTTTTTGGGGCAATTTGGGGGCAATTTTGAAAATTGGTGGGTGAGAAGAGCTCCAGGGTGGGTAGCGACTGTATTTCTTCCGTTTTCGCCACTCCTGGTAAGCTCTTGACTGCCAGGGCTGAAGCATAACTATTTCTGCTCGCGCAGCTTCCTCTCTACCTGCTCCAGGTAAGCAGCATCTTGCTCGGCGGCTGCATGGCCGATCTCACGTTCAAAATCAACGAGTACACGCATGAGTTGTATCGCGCGGTCCAAATCTCCTTGCTGCTCCATCAACAACCCCAGGTTCCCACTAGAAATGGACTCACCCCGGCGGTCACCAATCTCCCTTGCTATCCGCAAATGCTGCTCGTAGTAGCTTATGGCTTTGTTTGTGTCTCCCAAGTTGCCATATGCAAATCCCAAGCTGCCCAATGCATAACCCTCTCCTCGGCGGTCACTAATCTCCCTTGCTATCAGCAAATGCTGCTCAAAGTAGCCGATGGCTTTGCTTGTATCTCCCAAATCAAGATATACAAATCCTAAGCCACTTAATGTAGTTCCCTCGCTGTGGCGATCACCAATCTCCCTTACTATCAGCAAATGCTGCTCAAAGTAGCCGATGGCTTTGCTTGTATCTCCCAAATCAAGATATGCTAATCCTAGGTTGCTAAAGGCAATTCCCTCGTCCCTGCGGTCACCAATCTCCTTCATTATCTCTAAGGCTTGTTCATAGTAGCCAATGCCTTTGCTTGTATCTCCCAAATCAAGATATACCAATCCTAAGTTACCCAATGCCCTTCCCTCGCTGTGATGGTCACCAATCTCCTTCATTATCTCTAAGGCTTGTTCATAGTAGCCGATGGCTTTGCTTGTATCTCCCAACTTGCGATATGCCACTCCTAAGCTTCCTAGAAATCGGCCCTCGGCACTCATGTCCTTAGCGACGCGTGCGTAGGCCAATGCTGCTTGCAACTGAGGAATACGCTCGCGTCTCATATCGTAGCGTATCTCGCTTATGCCTACTGTGGCATTGGCATAATCCATCAGGAGCTTTCCAATTTCCTGACCTGGTGATGTGGCGGCTAAGCCACGCGCCCAACTCCATCCCGTGTCTATATTGGTTCTCTCCCTGTCGAAGAGGTTGAGGCCACGAATTAGCGACTCGCCTCCTGTCCTATAGAAATCCTCAGCAAGAGCAGCGACCTTCGCATAATAGAGGGCATGACGCAAGCGCGGTGCAGCTTCATCATCTAGTCGAGCCGACGTGAAGTCACGCACGAGGTCATGCATGACGAAGCGCTCGGTTTTCTCATCCCATTCAATGAGGCTCCGGCGATATAGTAAAACTATTGCGACTTCCACCAACTGACTATTGGAGTCGGAATCGTCCTCAGCGCCGGGTAATGCAGCTACCGCCAGGGCCGCGTCACGGTCAAAAGTGCCAGGGAAGACGCTAAGCTGGCATAGGACTGCCTGGGTATTCTGGTCTATGGCTTCATAGCTGAGTTGTAGAGATGCTTCCACGCTTATGGAGGGGTCTTCGGGATCGTACAGATGCTTCAGGCGATTTCGGCGGTCTTCTAGCTTCTCCCGGTACGACGAGACGCTTATGGGGTTGTCTTTGATAAGATTGGCGCTCAGACGCAGGGCGAGGGGCAGGAACCCGCAAAGTTGAGCCAATCGAGAGGCCGAGGAGCCAATCCGGGAGCTAATCTCAAGTAGCAGTTGCTCAGCCTCGAGAGGCTTCAGCACTTCCAGGTCCGCAATCTCCATGCCGGGCAAAGAGAAGCGATTGCGGCTGGTAAGAAGCAGTGCCGAGCCGCGTGGGGGGAGGAGAGGGGCGACCTGGGTAGCATCGTGAGCGTCGTCGGCCAGGATAAGCATGTGCTTGTCGTGGCAAAGCGAAAGGTAGGTAGTCTGAAGTCCGGGGAGGTCGTCCGGTAGCGACGCCTCCGGCTCGAGAGCCTGGATGATGGTCTTGAGTGCCTGTTCAGGTGGCAGAGGGTCTGGCCTGGAACCGCGCATGTCGAGGAGGATTTGGGCATCGGGAAAGAGAGGCAAGACTTGCTGAGCTACAGCATAGGCGAGCTGGGTCTTTCCAATGCCCCCCATTCCGCGCATGCCACAAATAGCCGCCGCGCTGCTCTGGGTCGCGGGGTCCAGCGCGTTGACAAGTTGCTCTATTTCTGCCGCCCGCCCAACGAAATCCCCCGCCGGAGCAGGAATCTGGTGCAATCGCTTGATGACAGGTGGGCTGCTGGGAGGTCCGAAGTTTTGGGTGATATTTGTCGTTATATCGCGACCAGCCAGCGCATCTTTTATAGCGATTGACGGTGATGAAAGGTGGGCGGCTACGCTTTTGGGTCGGGGTCGCTCCTGGGAGGGGCGTTGGTTACGATGGCATCCTTTCCGGCTTCGACGCGTCTCATAACTGCGCCGCTACCCGCATCGTTCCTGGCCTCAGCATTGCCCTCACGGGCTGTTACGTCTTCCATGAGCACGCCCGGCGATAATGGAGGCGGAGGTTGAGAAGTTTTCAGTTCTATGCCTGTGCCTAGCGGCCCCTTCACGCTGCCTGTGAAGTTCTGCCGGAAAACGAAGGCCACTATAGCGATAACCGCGAAGATGCCAATTACCACGATTGCAACTGTACCTGCGTCCATTAGGTCGTCCTTTCGTTCAGGTTGTCTGGAAGTTTAGCGAGGACGTGGTGAAGCGAAGAAGGAAAGGGGAGCACCATGTTATGTATGGCGTTCCTGGGTAGTATCATAGCGTATGGACAGGTAGGAGTCAACATAGCCCTCAGTCCTATAAGGGCAAGCGCAACTGAATTGGAGGGGAGTGCCACCTAGCCCTGGAGGGGCGATAGAAAGTAGCCCCCGCCGCAAGCCTGGGGTATGCAATCCATTGATTTCATAAGCCCCGGAGGGGCAATACAACATACAAAATGAGAAAGAGAATGATACAAAGGCATTCTGTCGCCCCTCCGGGGCTTACGCTTCTTATTTGCCCTGATCCCCAGGCTTGCGCCAGGGGCTACGTTCTACCGCCCCTCCGGGGCTAGCTTGCAACCCCTAGCTTATGTGCGGGCCCCGCTAAGCCTCTGCGATAGCCTTGACCGTGCGGGGGTAACTTGGTAAGATGCCTGGGAGGAGAGTTGATCCGTAAGGTAAGCGCTTGCGGGTTGCAGATAGGTGGAGGCCCGAAATGCTGACAGACTATATTCGAGCTGCTATGCGGCGGGCAAAGTACGAGATTTTGACTGATGATGGCACCTTTTACGGTGAGATTCCAGGTTTCAATGGTGTATACGCTAATACTGTGACTCTCGAAGCCTGTCGCGAAGAGCTTGAAGAGGTCTTGCAGGACTGGATTCTATTCCGAGTGTCTAAGAACCTACAGTTGCCTGTTTAATAGGAGCAATATTCCAGGAGGTATATGTTTTGGCATCGCGTAACTACGTTATTCGCACTCATAAATCACGTAGAGCGGCAAGCAGCTTTGCCGCACTTTTTTTGCTGCTGGCATCTCTTGTGCCGTTTGTGGGGCGGGTGGAGGCTCAGCAAGTTGGACCGCCTGAGAACCCTTACGGGGTAAACGTCTTCTTGCATAAAGAGGTCGAGCCGTGGAAGATAGAGCAGACGCTGCGCATGGTCTCCGAGGCGAATATCGCCTGGATAAAGCAGGAGTTCCCCTGGCAGGAGATAGAGTTCAAGAAGGGCTATTTCTTCGATGATAAGTGGCAGAAGTCGTCGTGGGAGAAGTTCGACCAGATCGTGGACCTTGCCGACAAGTACCATCTCAAAGTTATCGCACGCGTGGACCACGCCCCCGACTGGGCTAAATCGGGTGCGGGCGGCAACAAGCCCCTCAAGGACTACAAAGACCTGGCCGACTTCGCCAACGCGATGCTCGACCATTACAAGGGGCGCATCCAGTACGTGCAGGTGTGGAACGAGCCGAACCTGGCCGGAGAGTGGGTGCCGGGCACGCCCGTAGACCCTGAGGGGTACGTCGAGATGCTCAAGGTGGTCTACCCCGCTATCAAGGCCGCCCACAGTGATGCGGTAGTGCTGAGCGCGCCGATGGCTATGACGCTCGAAGGGCCGCAGCTACGCGGCAATATGAACGAGATTGACTACTGGAACGGGATGTACCAGGCTGGCGTAAAGGGCTTCTTCGACATCGCCTCCGCGAACGGCTATGGCCTCGACCAGCCCCCCGACGCCGCTCCTGATCCGAAGGTGCTGAATTTCCGCCGGGTGGAGCTGATACGGGATGTGATGGTTAAGAACGGGGATGGTGAGCGTCCCATCTGGTTCGATGAGTATGCGTGGAACGCCTCGCCCGACACCCTCGCGCAGGAGGAGCGCGATTTCTGGCGGCACGTCACCCCCCAGCAGCAAGCCGACTGGACCGTGCAGGGGATAGATTACGCCCGCAAGAACTGGCCGTGGGCGGGGGTGATCTCCGTCTGGTACTTCCGGCAGGTAGGGGACATCCCGCCCGAAAGGGCTGAATATTACTTCGCGATGGTGAACCCTGACTTCTCGGCGCAGCCGGTGTACGAGGCGGTGAAGGGTGCGGCAGCCGCTTTCCCTGGCCCGGCCTCCCAGCCCGCGGGCACGCCTATCAACCCACCGCCTTCGCCCACGAGTGAGACGGTAAGCACGCCGCAGCCCAGCGTCAGGCCTGAAGCTGAGACGCCTGCTTTACCTACCGCATCGACTGATGCAGGCCCCACGCCGACTGGTGCTCTTGCCAGCGCGCCTACGCTGGCACCACCTGAGACGGCCACTGTTTCAGGAACGGTCCTTACATCTACGCCCGGCCCTGGCACCCTGGGGGGAACGTCGGGCGGCACGAACACGATACTCTATATTATCGGCGGTGTGCTGGTAGTGGGGGGCCTCGCGGGCCTCGGCTACTATTTTGTCAGGAACAGGGCGAAGGACCACTAAGGGGTGTTACAGACCCCTCTGTAGGGGCGGTTCACGAACCGCCCTGGTAGGCACTACGAGTCTTTGACCCAGGGGGGTTCGTGAACCGCCCCTACAAATTGCCCCATTGGTTTAGAAATGCGTTGCTTAGTTGTATGACCGACGTGACTCATAACTCAGAAGTCGCGACTCGAAACTTTCAGGCTACTGTTCGCGCCCTCGCGGGAGATGATCGGGCTGCGCTTGAGAGTCTGCTTATGCGCGCACCGGCGCAAAATGCTTTCCACTTGAGTGCGCTTGAAGCGCATGGCCTCGCCCCTACGCCGGAGGCTTACGGGGCAGCCTGGGCGGTAGGCGTCTTCCGGGAGGGGGTGCTTGAGGGGGCGCTTGTCGTCCAGCGCGGCACGGGTTGTATCTACCACACCCCTGGCGATCTTGACACCCTCAACGCCCTGGCTACCGCCGTGAAGTCGAGGGCTACCGGCGGCCACTTCAGCCTCCTCAGCGGGCACGCGTCACAGGTCGCGCCTCTCCTGCCCCTCATACAGGAGGTGGGCGTAGGGAGGCCCGATAAGTGTTACTTTCGCACGCTACTGCCAGGCGACCTGGCGGCCTGGGATAAGGGGGTAGATGGTTTCTCCCCTCCCCGCCTGGCTGTGGAGAGCGACATCGAGCGCCTTATCGACTTTTATGAGCTGGGCTTCTATTCGCTTGCACGGCTCCCCTCGCGGGCAGCGTGGCGCAGCCGCCTCACTGAGCAACTCGCGTTGCGCACCCTCTATATTGTTGAGGATAAGCGTGGCGGGGTGGCGTCGGCTGCGCTATCGAGCGCGGAGGGTGGGGGTGTGGCGATGCTGGGTGGCGTGGCTACTCTGCCGGAGTACGTGGGGAAGGGGCTATCTACCCTCTGCGTAGGCGCGCTGTGCGCCCACTTACTCAGGAAGGGGATGGATAGCATCTCCCTCTTCTACCTGCAAGACAACGGGGCTGCGGGCCGCGTCTACGACAAGCTGGGATTCCGTAACGCGGGTGAATGGCTCCTCGCGCCTCTCGGCTATTTCGGACTTTGAGCCTTACTTCTGCTCCATCTCCGCGTATGTGGGGTGGGGGAGGAGGCCCCAGCGGTCCTGCGGCCAGTAGGAGAGGAAGGCAGTGCCTATGATGCGGTCTACGCTCAGCGGCCCGTTACTTGGCACGTGCGAATCGCTTGAGTTGCGGCGGTTATCTCCCAGGACGTAAACGTGCCCAGGTGGGATTACCATGCGCCGCACTTTGTAGTCGGGCTTGGCATTGATATAAGGCTCGTTGAGCTTTACTCCGTTTATATAAACGGAGCAGATGTCGCAGCAACCCTGGCAGTCCTGCGTTGGCTCGTCGTTAGGGTCGGTATCTGATTTGATCTCTATAGTCTCGCCTTCTGTGGCTATGACGCGCTTTATGAAGTCGCGCTGCTCGTTCCAGGCCTCAAAGACCACTATATCGCCGCGCTGAGGGCCGTGGAAGAGATAGCGCATGTCGGTCGGGGCGTCGGGGTTGCCCAGGTGGGCGAAGAAGTTGGCGTCGTAGCGGAAGTACAGCCCTTTGTTTACCAGTAGATATTGGTCTGTGTGCAGGGTAGGGAGCATGCTGTCTCCCTCTACCTTGAAGTTCTGCACCACCGCGCGCACCACGAAAAAGATGAGGAGGGTAAGGACGATGGTCTCCAGGACCTCGCGGAATACGTGGGGCCGCCTGACACCTCGCTCGGAGTAGTCATCCTCGCTGAATGGATCGCTCCCTTGCATGCGCCCATCAGGGCTGAACATAGCGTCCTGGTGGGAGGCCGTGCGCCAATATTTATCGTCTTCTATACGCAATTTGGGGTCTGACATTTATATTTATCGCTCTTGGCCTTTGTTATTCTTGATTCTTGCCGCTTGAATACATTATACCCGGCTGCACGGGGTGAGCGCAACGGTCCTTTTGGGTTAACTATGCGTAAGCTTATGGAGTATTCTGCTATTGCTCTTATCAGACGAAAACGTTGCGGTAAGGCATAGGGCACTCCCTTTGAAAGAAGCCTGCCATACACATCGTAGAAGTGTCACTGTAACATAGTCATTACTGCTCATACGGTCCCCAGGGAAGTCTGGTACACTGGTACAGTTGATGCTGGGAACGAGTGTGGATGAGGCCCATCCAACAGGAAGAACGCCTTTGGAGTGACCATTACCACAATTAGCGCAACGACGAGAAAGAAGGAGAAACCGATGGCAGAAAGAGAGCCTGTGGCAGAACATATAGCGAGTGCCCATACCCCCACCATAATAACGCCCTGGGCTGAGATACGCGATAGCCTGGCCGAAGCAGGAACCACCTGGCTGGCGACGGTGCGACCCGACGGGCGACCCCACGTGGTGCCGGTGGGAGCGCTCTGGCTCGACGGCGCATACTACGTCACAACAGGGCAGGGCACCGTCAAAGGCAACAACCTTGCGCACAACCCTCACTGCGTCATCAGTCGATCGAGTCGCGGCTTCGACCTGATATTTGAAGGCGAGGCCTCTGAAGTTAGCGACGTAGAGAAGCTTGAGCTCATAGCCCGCGCGTATGCAGACCAGGGGTGGCCCGCTTACGTGCATGACGGTGTCCTCGATGCTCCGTACAGTGCCCCCTGGACCGGCCCCGCTCCCTACGATGTGTACGAAGTCACTCTCAGTAAGGTCCTTGCATTCGGCATGCGCGACGAGAATGTCGATGCCGCTACTCGCTACCGATTCTGAGTGCAAGCCCCCGACGTCACACGGGAATTTGAAACAAGCACTAGGCCACAGGGGAGATAATTGAATGCCCTCTACACGAATCAACGCTTCTTACTTCCTTATTATCGCTATCGGGGTTACAGTTGCGCTCATGGCGCTGGCGGGCTGCGGACCGGAGGCTGCCGGTGTCTCTCCAACGTCTACCGCCAATGTCGTTTCGGTGGGGAGTCGCATAGAAACGCCGGATGGCGCTTACACTAACCTCAAGCCGTCCGAGCTGAAGCAGATGCTGGAAAACAAAAGCTTTTTCCTAGTTGACGTGCACACGCCCCACGAGGGACGGCTGCCAAAGACGGATGCTCGCGTAGTGTTCGACCAGGTGGAGCAGAATATCTCTACCTTCCCAGCCGATAAGGGCGCGCAAATTGTGGTGACCTGCCAGACAGGGTCGATGAGCGCCGAGGCGAGCAAGACGCTCGTGCGCCTCGGGTATACGAACGTTTATAACCTCGACGGCGGCATGGTCGCCTGGAAAGCCGCGGGGTACGAGCTTATTCCCGAAGATAGATAAGAGCGAAGCTCAAAACGTGCGGTCGGCTACGTGACGATAGACGATAGACGACAGACGATAGAAGCCATCGTCTATCGTCTGTCGTCCGTCTCCCGGTACTACTCCTCATCCCCTACTCTGTGTTAGGACTTATGGGGGTGTGCGCTGGTACGTACTTCCCATTCTGCCCTGATGCCTGCTCATACATAATAATCTTGGCGGAGTCCGCACGGGCGGGCTGCCTAATTCACGCCCGCGCCCAGACGCTTCGCCATAGATTTTGTTACTTGTAGAGCCTCCTCTGGCGCAAGTTTAATAAGATGAAGTGTCGCGCATAGCAGGCTGAGGCGTATAGGGGCTACAGAGCGATGGAACACTCCCAGGTCACACCCGATAACTCACAGCACCAGGGCCGGAAATGGCGTATATCGCTACTCAGGCGGCGCCATAAGAGCGCCGGCCAGAACATGGTCGAGTTTGCGCTGGGGGTGCCGCTCCTCCTGTTGCTCATTTTCGGCATCATCGACTTCGCCCGCGTGATACAGGCCCAGGTTACCGTGAACAACGCCGCACGTCAGGCCGTTCGCTTTGCAATCACCGGCCAGCAGCTCAGGGATGCCGGCGGTACCTATATACCTCGCGAGACCACTATCATATCTACGGCCGTAGAAAGCCTCGCCGGCTTGCCACGTACCAACACAACTGATCGCGAGGCATATGGTTTCTATCAAGTTGATATCAATAGTGAGTTAGGTATGGGGGACGCTGGCGGTCCAACCGATGCTGTAGAAGTTTATGTTTATTACAACGTTGATCTGCTGACGCCGTTGGTAAATGTTGTCTTGCCCCGCGTGATGGTCAAGGGCGTTGAGAAGTCAATAAACGAGGAATGGGGCGCTGTGCAGAGCTTCGACCATGCCAACCTCCCTCCTACTCTCCCTCCCTTGCCTACATGGACCCCTTATCCCACTCCTACCCGCACCGCTACGTGGACCCCTTTGCCGCCTTCAACAGCGACCCGTACCTCAACATCCACACCCACGCGAACGACCACGCCTACTGCTGCTCAGACCAGTACCGCCACGGGCACTAACACACCCGCGCTGCCTACGGCTACCGCTACGAAGACCTTTACGCCAGCTCCCACGGGCACATCCACGCGCACCAATACACCTGCGCCAGCCACAGCTACCAATACGGCTGCCCCACCTAGCAGCACACCTACGAAGACTAACACGCCGGCTCCCACCAGCACCAACACACCTGTGCTTCCGAGCAGCACACCTACGAAGACCAATACGCCGTTGCCTACTGCGACAGCAACCCGTACATCTGGACCGACAGCTACAGCTACGCCTGTCAGAAGATTGGTAATCTCCGGCGTCCACCTCAAGAAGAGACCTGGCGCTACCGGGACGCTCGACATCGGTATCGACCTCGACGATGATTTGGGCAACAGTATCAATGGGGCTACTGTTACCTCGACAGGTAGCTTCACCGGTAGCCTGCCGAACGTGGGCACGGGCCTGTATGGCATCTGTAAGACCGGCAGCTACCCTGACCCCGCGAGTAACGTCACGGTCACCATAACCGCCAGCAAGGCAGGGTACCAATCGGTCAGTATTACACAATCTGCCACGTCGGGTTACGATCCACTATGCGGACCCTAATGCGGGCACTAAGGTGCAGAGGAAGTTACACAACTTTCTCTGCGCTATGGAGATTATCAGAGGATAGTCGTTCGTGTCACATACTCACACTATCGTTGAGCCATGTAACTATGCAACACGAAGAGGGCAAGCAATGAGATTACCAATATTGCGCAGGCGTACCTCGCGGAGATCGGGAGAGATGATGCACGGGACATCAAGCTCGGCCCAGTCTGGACGTAGGGTACGGCGAGGTCAGAGCACCGTAGAGATGGCGTTGGTGCTGCCTCTAATCGTGCTGTTGCTCAGCGTCGTGATCGAGGCTGGCCTCGCCCTCAACGCCTGGATTCGGGTCAGCACCGCGGCCCGCGACGCTACTCGCTTTGCACTCGACGCGGGCCGCCCGGCGGACACGGCCAGCCTGGTGCTCAATAAGCTCGCAGGCATGGATACGACCAAGATTGACGTTTATATAATCACCGGGAAGACAGACGATAACGGCGAGATACCTAATAACTCTACCTATTGGAGCGTGAACCATAGGTATGGCAACGGCTCCGCCATCCCCAAAGTTACACGGGACACTATTCAAGATAGACTGGAGGTACAAGGCCAACTTACCGCATATCGGAACATGCCCTTCACCATAGTCGAGGTTGACTTCCAGTATTCGCCCATGCTCGCGACCCTCGTCGCCAGAGGCTTGACGATACCTATGACCAGCTATGCTATCGTGCAGCAGTATTGATGCCGGACGACGGACGATGGACGACAGTCGACGGACGATGGACGACAGTCGATAGAAGGCAGTAGGCAGTAGAAGCAATAATCTCACGCATCACGCATCACGCATCACGTTTCACCCACTCAACGAAACGACCCTGGAGAGCTAAAGATATGGCAGCAGTAAAAAAAGACAATCGTCTTGAGAGCGCAACCACCTTAGGAAAGAAGGTCCTACGTACACGTACTCGTGGGCAGGCGCTGATAATCGTTGGCATCGTCCTGACTGTACTTATCCTATTCGTAGGTTTAGGTGTTGACGTAGGCAACATGATGGCCAGGCGGGCCAAGCTCCAGAGCGCCGTAGACGCAGCTGTGCTGTCAGCCGCTCAAACCCTTCAGGGGAGCAGCTCTGTAACTCAAACCGCCACCACCAAAGCATTTCAAGTGTTACAAGGCAATGGAGTGTACACCAGCACCCTTAATATGGCGCGCACAAGTGTAGACTTCCCAGGTCTTAGACAGGTACGTATGCAGGCCGTTCAGCGCGTGAATACCTTCTTCATGCGCATCATACCTATCTGGCAGACAGTCGAGATAAGCGCAGATGCCACCGCCGATCTAAATACCTACGCGGAGATAAATACCAAGCCTTTCGGCAATCCCGGCGTGGTAACTGAGCTTAACCTGCAAGTGTGGGGCAGAGAGAGCAGCCGTAGAGGTGGCGATGCCTATTCTGCACGCTATATAGGTAACGGGGACGCGACTACCTTGAATCCGTGGTACGATGATACGCCTTATGGCTATCTCTATCGTATCGATGTACCTGCGAGCTATATAGCCGCGAATAGTAGGGTTGACGTTGAGATATGGGATGCGGATAGTTACAACCGGCTTGATCTACCACCTGCGTGGCCGACCCCTGTGACATGTTCAGTAATACCCTGCAACACCACCACTCCCACTCCCGTTCCCAATAATTTCGCGCGGTGCGCAGATCCTAATCGGCCTGCCCCTACGCCCTCAACAACGTGTGATGTGACTACCGCGTCGACAGCAGACCCTGGCCTTTACCTGGGATCATTCACCCGTAGCGGTCAAAGCAGTAGACCAGCGTTCTGGCGGGTCGATGAGTACAGGTATCCTTATACCCAGGCCATAGGTGGGAGCGACGTAGATGATGCCACTACCACCGAGTACACGCTTTGGCACTTTGACCCACACATCACCAGCGCCTTTGGGAACCCGGCGGACCTTTCCGACTACCGACCTGGAGGCGTGGGGACGTTCCTGGCCCGCTATAGAAACCGCGCCGACTCACGCTCCGATCTGAAATGGTACCGCCCAGACTCCGGCGCCGTAGGTGAAGGTAGCCCTGGCGACCCTGGATTGATGATCGCCGGCAAAATCAACAGTTTCAGTATCCAGTTGACTGGTTGTGGTGGAGGAGATTGCTATGCGCGAGAGGCAAACGATAGCATGTACTTCTACCTCTATGTGCAAGGCACGGCGGGATCGAGCGAGAATAACTATGACTTGCGCGTCGGGCCGCCCCAGGCCAACAGTTGTGGCGACCCTACATCACGTCATTGTTACATCAACAACCAGTATTATGACATACTATATCTCAATAATGGGCAGACGGACTGGAGTGATGGTGGGGCAAAGATACTGGCAAAACGCTCCTTGCCTCTCAATCTGCTGACCGGCGATTCCTTCCCACTGGCGATGACGCAGCTGAGCAAGAACGCAGCCGGGCAAACGCTGGGCGTGCGACACTTTGACCAGGACTGCGATGACACCACCAATCCTACCGTCCTCTGTACGAGAACGATGAATTACCAGATGCAGATCTGCGGCTGCACCAACCTACAGGACCCCAACTGTTGGAGCAATATCGCCACGGGCTACATGGGGCCGAACGATGGATGGGCCCACTCCCGTAACCCCGACCCTGAAGAGGTCCAAATCCCAATAGAAGGTAGCGCTAACTATAATCTCTTCTTTGGGTCCTCCGGGCAGTGTTCTACCTCCTGGCTGCGTATCGAACGAAACCCCTCGTACTCGAACGACACGACCGTGTGGGAGATGCCCTTTACCCGGCCCAGGATCATCCAATAATAAGGACTCAATTGAGGACTGAGGAGCGCTGGCGGCAGAATATGCCGCCAGCGCTCCTCAGTCCTCAGTCCTCAGTCCTTAATTGAGTCCTTCTCCCCTGCAAACGCCTTCAGTTCGCCTGGTAATGCCAGACGCCTAGCCGAAATGGGCTATGACTGTCGGCTTATGCTTGCAGTAGTAATTTCCCATTACTCAATCGCACCCCCTGAGATTATGATTGTATCAGGGCCGCGCATACTCCGTCTGAGCCTGACGGGACCTTCAGCCCTCAAGTAAGGGGACTTCCGGGTAAGCTTCACAGGACCGGAGGCCACTTACAATCGTGCCGGTATTCGGAGATGATTTTTACTGAGAAGATGCGCCATCCCGCCTGCTTGGGCGCAACGCGTGGGATTTCGCTTCAGAGTTATTACCTCTTACTATTCCATCAGCAGTGGGCACCATTATGCGGCATATCTGGCGGCACAAGCGCCCTCGTACTCCTAACCTTAGAGCCAAACGTGGTCAAAGCGCGGTCGAGTTCGCGCTTATTAGCTTTTTCCTCTTTACGCTGCTTCTCGGCATCTTCGAGATGGCGCGCCTCCTCTTTGTCTACAGTGTGGTCAGCAACGCCGCCCAGGAAGGCACTCGCTACGGCATCATACGCCCCAGGGATGTCATCTCAAGCGCGGCGGCCACTCAGACCGTAACGGCAGGTGGCTCCGTTTACATAGCCGACCAGGTGGTTGACGATGGGTTGTGCAACGTCACCGACAAAACGCGGGAGAAGGTATGGGGCGTGCCGCGCTCCGACGTAAAGGTGTCGGTGTGGTACGACGACGGCAGCGGCACTCCGATAGTGCCCACAACCCGCACCCCGCAGCCCTACGCCGACGATGCGATGGTGACGGGCAACCGCATAGTTGTTGAAGCGAGCTACAGGTTTCAATTTATCGTGCCATTTGTAAGCGCCTTCGCGCCAAATGGTGTAGATGTGAAGATGCGCTCTGCCCGCACGATAATGAACAACGGCACGAGCGATCAGGTGCCGTGCGGGGTCAACATGACGCCTGCGCCGATGCCTACGCCGCCACCCCTCCCCACGCCAATACCTACCGACCCACCCCCGCCTCCCACCGTCACTCCTTATGTGCCCACTGGCACTTCTACCTCTACAGGCACGTCTACCAGCACCACTAGTCCAACAGTGACCCCCACCACCACGCGCACTCACACACCTGGGAGCGTTACTCCTACACCCTTCTTACCTATCAGTACATCGACGCATACCGCCATCGCTACCGCTACCCGAACTCCCACCGCCACGCCCACACCCACTCCGGGCAGACTCTATATTACAAGAGTGGACGCCGCGAAGAAGACGGGCAACAACAAACCTCTCAGTGTCGAGGCTGATGTGACAGACGGCGTAGCTCCGTTCACAGGGGCGACAGTGACAGCGGATGTTTACGTCAATGGTTCGCTATATGTTAGCGATGTACCTTTACTACCGCTCTATGCAGGTACATACCAGGAGTGCCCGGCGGGCACGCATCGAAATGGTGACACGATTACCGTAGACGTTTTTGCGTCCGCTCCCGGCTACATATCCGCCAGCATGACCGGCGTGGTGGCCGTTAATGGACAGTTCAGCTGCCGGTAGGGGTAGTAGGCAGTAGGCAGTAGGCAGTAGGCAGTAGGCAGGTGGCAGGATACAGTGATGCTTACTGCCGTACAGAAGCAGATCAGGCTTATGAGACTAGACCGTAAATCTAAAGGTCGCAGGAGGGGGCAGGCGCTCGTGGAGGTGGCGCTGCTGGGGATTTTCCTGGCGCTGCTCCTCGCCGGGGCCGTAGATTTCGGCAGGGCGTTCTATACCTCTGTCGTAGTCACGAACATGGCGGGCGAGGGAGCGGCCTTCGCGGCCCTCAACCCCGACCAGGACCAGGACTGGTGGAACCAGTACTGCTCTACTCTGCGGCCCGTGCCGGTAAAGGCCACGATCCAGGAGCGCGCGCGCCGCGTCGCCAAAGACCGTGGCCTCGTAATCGAGAGGCAAGACCAGAATCTCGCTACTATCGCGGTGAATACCGATGGGTACGGCCCGCTTTGCTCGCTGCGTTGTACCGGACGCACCATAGTGGTAACTATCACGTATCGCATGAATGACTTATTCTTACCCTCGGCCCTCGGTATGAGGGAGATACTTATCACCAAGAGCGCCTCGCAGCAAATCAGTCGCAACCCGCAGCTAAATGCATTGTGCCCTTGAACGACGGACGACGGACGACGGACGACGGACGACGGACGACGGACGACGGACGGATTAGACGATAGACGATAGACGATAGACGATAGACGATAGACGATAGACGATAGACGATAGACGATAGACGATAGACGATAGACGATAACTTTGGACTTTGGACCCTGAATAGAGGAATGAGATGCGGAAAAATACTAAGGCAAAGGGCCAGGCCCTACCCCTGGTGGCGGTGCTGATAATGGCATTGTTGGCCGTGGTGGGGCTTGCCATTGACGGCGGGACTCTCTTCACCGAGCGGCGGAGGGCGCAGAATGCCGCCGATGGGGCATCTCTGGCGGGGACTCGCACGATGCTCGACCTGTACCAGCAGATGATACGCAGCTACAGCACCGATGTTGACGGCACCGCTACCCAGGAACAGGCTATTTTGACTACAATACGCCAATATGCCGCCCGCAATGGCGTCAATACTAGCAATGCTTCTAATCTCCGGGCGTATTTCGTAAACGACTCCAAACAGGTAGTGACAGCAGAAGTAGGTAATGGGTGCGGGATGAGCAACCCGTGCCAGGTTGGATTTAACGACAGAGTGCCGTGGACGCGAGGGGCTAAGGGGATTTGGGTAACAAACAGCACCGATTCCGCCTCATTCTTTATGGCCCTGTTCGGGTGGAAACGCCTGAGCGCGACTGCATCTGCCACCGCCTATATGGGCGTAGCCACAGAGACCAACTCCGGCATAGGCATCCTCCCTATCGGCTTCTTCACCGACACAGACTCGCTCCAGAACCTGGTGGTGGGGAATACATATACGCTCATCAACGGTAGCACCCGGCAAGGCTCCGGCAACTGGGGATATATCGATTTCAACGATAATGGTAACTCGGCTTCTGTGGTGAACGCCATGATCGCCTGTGGCTTCAATCCCTCCGTCCTGACATCAGCTCAATGGCAGCAGTGGTGTACCGATCCTGATTATCAGAGTGAAGATCGCGCGGTAGGTCCGGCCGTATATTGGACCGGTACAGCGGGGTCGCTGAGCGGGCCATACACCAGTACGCGCATAGATTGGTATGCCGGGTGGTGGCTGGCAGGCTCCAGCGGCACCACCAACAGCACCTGCCAGGTATTCGAGGACCTATCGAGTCAAATCGTGGGACACGAGTACCTCATACCTGTGTTCGATACGTCTAATGGGCAGGGGGGCAACAACACCAAGTTTCACCTTATTGGGCTCGCGTGGTTCCGCATTACTGATGCCGACATAGAATGCCATCCGATTCAGGGCCAGGAGCAGCACTGGGGGATAGAAGGGGAGTACGTTCAACGCTACTCGGCAGGCTCGTCAGGCGGGCATGGAGACGTACGTCGCACCTCAAACCCGGTAGTCTTCCTGGAACCCTGATCCACTTTCCGGGGTCAAAAGATAGGTCCAGCCTCCACATCCGTGTGGGGGTTGCGGCGGAGCCAGGCTGCGAACGCTACTGCTATCAGGCAAATTACCCCGGCAATCATGAACCCTCCCGTGTAGACCTCCAGCGAGGCGGACTGTATATACTCGCCTAGCCTGGTCATGTCGTCAGCCGGGGGGCGGGCAGGGGAGGCCATGAGGTCCTTGAAGTGTCGGAGGCCGAGCACCGCCAGGATAGAGAGGCTGACCATCATCCCCACCATCCTCGAGAGGTTTACCGAGGCAGCCGACAGCGCCGCCCTCTCAAGCCCGCCCCATTGGAGCGCGGTGGTCGTCACGGGCGAAATGAGCAGGCCGAACCCCAGCCCGTTGAGCGCGAGTCCCAGCCAGGTGAGGGGGTCATCCGCCGATGTGGTCGTCCACCCTGCCATCTGCCAGAAGCCCGCGGCTGTGATGAGCAGTCCGGCTATCGCTATCCACCTGTAGGTAACGCGCGCTCCGAGCACCCCACCCAGCACCGCTCCCACAGGGATGAATGCCGTCATGCGCAGGAGCATAAGTCCCCCTTGCTCCACAGAGCCTTCAAGGACGCTCGCCACGTAGAGGGGTATATTCACCATAGTCACGATGAGGGCCGCACCCACCAGGAGGTTGGTGAGGTTGGCGGCTGCGAAGGGCCACTTGCGCCGGGAGAAGAGGTCCGGCGGCAGGAGCGGCTCTTTCGCTCGCCTCTGCCAGAGCCAGAACACCACGAACAATATTGCCGCCAGCAAGAGGAGGCCGATGCCCTGGGGGGTGAAGAAAGTGCTGTTATCCGCCTGGTTGAGGTCAAGCCCTAGCCACGCGCCCGCCGACCCTGGTGTGGAGAGGCCAAGCACCAGCGCGAGTAGCGCGCCCGCGAATAGCCCCGCTCCGAGCCAGTCTATCTTGCCGGGGAAGCGCGGCAAAGTGGGGGTGAGGAGTATCAACCCGGCGAACAGCAGGCCAAGCGGGATGTTCACCCAGAATATCCAGCGCCAGCCCGACACGTTCAGCGTGCCGTCGAAACCTTTCATCACCAGCGCGCCCCAGAGCGGGCCGATAACCGCTCCGGCTTCGGCCACCGCGCCGAGGATACCGAGCATGAAAGGCACTCGCCTCTCAGGGAAGATGTGGCGCGCCATCGCCATGCCCACAGGCAGGACAGCTCCACCCCCGACCGCCTGTATGCTGCGGGCGATAACCAGCCACATCAGGTCTGGCGCAATGGCGCATAGAACCGACCCCGCCATGAAGATGCCGAGTGAGATAAGGTAGATGCGGCGCTGGCCGTACACGTCGGCTACGCGCCCCATGAGCGGGAGCGCTACCGTATAGCCCAGCAGATAGGCGGTGACGACCCATGCGGCCTTATCCAGCTCCTTCACATCTATCTCCATATCGGTGGCGATAGGGGAAAGGGCGGTGACAATAACCGTCTGGTCAAGCGCCGCGAGAAAAATGCCGAGGGCGGCTATTGTTATATGTAAGCCAGGGCGATTTTGGATTTTGGATTTTGGATTTTGGATTTTGGATTCTTGGCTTAGATTTGCAGATTCAGATGCACTTATTACGTCAGGGCTTATAGAGTTTGAAGTTTTAGCACTCTTCACGCTATGACCCCTAGAGATAAGTAAAATCTTTGTTTCGGCTTATTTTTTGGTTCGCAGAGTTTTGATTGATGCCACTGTCATGGCGAGGATTTCGTTTGCTTCTCTCATCAAGCTCTCTAATTTGCTTGGCGGAACGAGTTCCGCTTCTATCAGGAGTTCCATCCAATAAAGGCTTTCATCCGCTTCTTCTTCAACGATCCCCAGTTTCGCGATAATGTCAGACGTTGACCTTGCACGGCAGGCTGCACGGTAGTTAGCCCCAACAGATGTACCTGAGCGGAGTAATTGCCTGCCCAATACATCTGAAGTCTTGCTCTTGGGCAGAGCCTCAACTAACCGAATCACACGCAACGCAAACTTCTTCGTCCTCTCCTTGAATTCCTGCTCATTCAATCTCTAATCTCCAACCCTCAATCCAAAATCCGAAATCCGAAATCCGAATTACATCACTTTTCTTTCTTCTTGAATAGCCGCTCTGCCAGGTAGCTGCCCATAAAGTAGCGTGTCGGGCGGGCTTCGTCTATCTCTGCGTGCAACTCGGCCCGCAAGCGCTCGTTTTTCTCGTCACCCGTTACGCTGCTTTCGGTAATCCATGCCCTGCGGGTCTTGTGGGCTTCTGCCAGCGTGGCTGATATAGGGTCCCCGCTCTCTTCAAGCTCCGACCCTTGCGCAAGCATGTCGCGCATCTCTTGCAGGGAGAGGAGATAGCGGTCCACCCAACCTAGCAGCACGCGGCGGTTACCCGCGAGCGAGGCCGCGATAATCTCAGGTGGCGCGGAGAGGGACTCCGTCGCATTCTTGAAGCCTGATTGAGCGAACGACTCCATATCGCCCCATGAGGGGCTCGAATGTGCCAGCCTCCAGAGGGCCGCGCCCGCCACCATGGGGAGATGGCTGACCGCCGCAAGGTAGGAGTCGTGCTCGAAGGGGTCTATGAACAGGGGGCTAGCTCCCACCGTCTCTGCCAGCCAGATCACCGTGTTGAGGGCGTCGTTGCTTGCGCCTGGGCGAGGTATGATTGCCCACCGCGCGTTACGGAAGAGGTCGGCGCTGGGCGTGCTTTTGTCGGAGAGGTCGTCGGGGTTGTCGTCGGCTATTATCGGGTGGCCCCCGATGAAGCTGACTTCCCTCCCCAGCGTCTCCCCTGCCCACCTCATTACCTGCTCCTTCGAGGAGAGAGTGTCGGTGACGACCACGCCCTCGGCGAGATAGGGGTCGATTGCCTCCATGACCTCGCGCGCCGCCGACGCGGGGGTGGCTATTATGATCAGCTCCGCGCCCTCTACTGCCTGTGCCAGGTTGTCTGCAATAGAGTCGACGCTCCCGAACTTGCGCACGGCATCCGCTTCGCGCTGGCGGTCAGGGTCGAGGCCGACGATCTCGATTTCGGCTTTAGTAGTCGAGGAGCCTTGTGGCGAAATGGCGCGCTTGAGGGCCATGCCGATAGAGTTCCCTACCAGCCCCAGGCCAATGATAGTGATCTTGTTCATGGGGATATTATACACATTTCGGCAGGCGTAGTCAGGGGCGGTGGACGGTGGACGATGGACGATAGACGATAACGTGAAACGTGATGCGTGATGCGTGATGATGGGGTTACTGGCTGGCTGAAACCTAATCCCTGGCTATGAAGAAGAATTCGGTTAGCGCCACGATGGTGAATACCAGCAGCGTATTGAGCCAGTTGAGGACACCCAGGGGGGACATGGCGAGGAGGGCGACGGCAAAGAGGGCGAGCAGCCCGCCCTGGCGGACGGCTCGCACCATGCCGAGGAGGGGAGTGGCTGCCGGGGGCAAAAAGCGCCTGCTTATGCCACCTGCTACGATTGCCAGCAGCGAAGTGAGGGCCACGAATACCAGGGCGAGGAAGGCGACGTAGGTGAAGAAGCTCGCCTCGCCACGTGCAGGGGGGCCGACGAAGATGAGCACGTATCCCAACAGTGCCCATGACCCCGCACCCAATAGCCATACCGGCCCCAGTCTAAGCGCGACGCTGAAGGGTAGAAAAATGAGTAGGGGGCCAAAGAAGAGAAGCGCATAGGCGATAACCCTATCCGCCGCCCACGCATCCGCAACCCTGGCCGCGCCTGACGCTTGAAGGTAATAGAAGAGGAAGGCAAGGGCGAGCATCCCCGATGCCTCGGAGAAAATGAAGCTGAATGTGCGTTTGTTAGCTATCATAGGGTCATGGATGGGTTTAATTATGGTCGGAAGGTCGCAAGTTGGAATAAGGGTGTAATATCTATTTTATAGCTCCCCTGATGGCTGCGGGGTGGTTTCCACAGACTGAGCGAAGCGAAGAATCTAGGAGGTTAGCCACGGTACACGCTCAGAGATTTCTAGATTCTTCGCTTCGCTCAGAATGACAGGCTAAGAGTTACAGTTCTTGGATACTCTCTGATCGAAGAATGAGAGCAGACGGGGGAATGGATTGTTCTTTAACAGCATATTGCAACTTCACTTCTTATAACGATCTTTTAACATAAGAAGTGAAGTTTGGGCTATCAGACTGCTATCCCATACGCCGTTGCTGACAGAGAAAAACCTAACCGCACATGGCATCTCCTTAAGATGTGCGGTCAGGTTTTTCGTCTATTTCAATGCCTTTAGCGATCTACTTAGAACGTCGTCCTTCGTCCATTTTCCTTCGGCAGATGGCTATTAGTGCTTCGTCCGCTCGATCTCCACCATCACACCATCGAGGCCATGCCAGAGGGCGTTTGCCATCTGCTCACAGGCGTGGCGCGCCATCTCGAACTCTCCGGGCGAGAGGGCTTCCATTTGCTCCGCCAACCAGCGCGGCTCGTCCTCGTCGTCCTGGTGGATGTCGAAGTAGACCTCGGCGGAAGGGGCCAGGTTGTAATGCTTGCGGAGGCCGTCCAACTTGCTCTTGGCGGTGGCGGGCTGCTGGTGCTCGAAGGCGTAGAGCGCGCCCAGGGCTTGCGGCCTGTTGGTGAAGGTTGTACCGGCAACGGCTACCAGTGCGTCGATCTCAGGGAGGCGGGCTGCGGCGGGGCGTGGAGCGTTGAGTCCGGTAGCGAAGTCGGTCCAGAGTATGGCGTGCTCTCGCTCTTCGGCGGCGACGGCAGGGTCTCCGGCAGCTTCCCACCCTGCGGCTATATGGTCTATAAACTCACCGTACTGAGTGGCGTATACCGCCAGGTCATCGTGGGTGAGGGTGCCCATGTTCCACGCCTGGTAGAAGGGGTGCTTCAACAGGCACTTGCTCTCGATTATCGCGTCCAAAGTCTCTTTTCTCACGTTTGGCTCCTTTGTGTGAAGATGTTCGGTAAAGAGGCTGTGGGTCATAGGGGGCGAAAGAGTAAGAGCAAGACAGAACCCAGCAACCCTGAGCCTCATTGTAGATGATAGCATGAGGAGTTGCAACTATTAGGGGACTTCGCTGGGGATGTGCAGTTAGTGGGGCACGGCACGCCATGCCCCTACATTGTCTACTTATGTGTTACACGAACTCTAGCTCGTACTGCGATTGGAGGGGTTGAGAATCCGCCATCTCTAGACGGCGTGGGCCGCCTGCAAGCACCGCGGCCTCGAAGGAAAGCAAAGCTGACTTACGGGGAAGCCCTCCACCATAGCCGGTCAGCTTTCCGTCTGAACCTATCACTCGATGGCAGGGGACGATGATAGAGATGGGATTGCGCCCGTTGGCGAGACCTACGGCACGTGAAGCGTTGGGGTTGCCTACGCGCCTGGCAAGCTCTCCATACGAGATGGTCGTGCCGTATGGTATACGCGTCAATTCTTCCCACACACGTAACTGGAAGGGCGTGCCACGCATGGTGAGCGGCAAATCAAACTCCTTGAGAGTGCCATCGAAGTAAGCAGTGAGTTGGCGCTTCGCCTCCTGTAAGAGGGGCGCATTGTCGCCGAGGATCCAGTCGTCGCGTACTTCCTCACCGTGTTTGTACTCGGACATGTAGAGGCCGGTAAGCCCTGCACCGTCGGAGGTGAGAAGGATTGGCCCTAGCGGGCTTGGAAGATGGGTGTAGGAATTCATAAGCTCTCGCTTAATTCTACTCTATACAGATAATGGTTAGTACCTCCAATACCACACGTGTAAGGCCAGTCGATTCCTTCCGGGTCTCTACGCTAAATCTGTACTCAGGACAGGGTCCATATTCAACGTAGAGATAGTTTTCGGATTGGCTTTCCTGATCAAATCTCCAACCCTCCTTGAGTACGATATCTTTATAATATTCCAATACCTCGTCTGGTTTGTCGCTAGTCTCAAAGATGATTACTTCATTTGGAGGCCGATCTCTCCTAATGTTTTGCGCGCCGGGATAAATAGGCGGATTCACCGTAGAAGGGAGCGGCGCTTTATAAGATGCACCTCTGGAACTGCACCCCGTAATCAGGATAAGCAGCACTATGAAGAATCCCGTGATAGCAATACGCTCTCTTTGGTGGTGAACGCCCTTAGATGTCATAAAGTAGCCACCTTACCGACCTTAGAGATTATTCTATCTAGCTCTCCTCTTCGCTCATCACTATCTTCGACCCGGTGGGGGTCTTGATGATGTTGATGCGCACGGGGAACTCTTCTTTTAGCTCCTCGATGTGGGTGATGACCAGTATCTTCTCGAAGTCCTCCTGGATGGAGCGTATTGCTCCTACCAACTTCTCGCGCCCCTGGCCGTCCTGGCTGCCGAAGCCCTCGTCTATCACCAGGGTCTGCAATTGCGTCCCCGCACGCCTCGCCAGCAACTTGCTGAGGGCTATCCTCACCGCGAAGTTTACCCTGAACGCCTCACCGCCACTGTACATCTCGTATGCCCGCGTGCCCATCTCGTCGGAGATGTTGATGTCGAAGGTCTCAACGACGCTCTTTGTGGTCTTGGTCTCCTTCTGGAAGGGGAAGGCCACGCTCATGCGCCCGTCGGTCATGCGCCCCAGCAGCGCGTTGGTCTCGTCCTCCAGTTCGGGGATGATATTCTCCATAATCATCGCCTGGATGCCGTTCTTGCCGAAAGCGCCCGCAAGCTCGTCGTAGACCGCCTTCTCCTCGGAGGCGGTGTTGTACTCGCCGGTGTACTTACCCTTTTCCTCCTGTAGGGAGTCGCAACGTGCCAGGTTGTTCTTTAGCTCGCCCCGTCTGCCTATGTAGTCGTCTACGGTGCGCCCGAGTTCCCTTTCCTCGGCTTGCCTGGCTGCTAACACAGTAGCAACTTCGGAAAGTCCCTCTACCTGGGGTTGTAGAGTGGCTATCTCAGCCCTTGTCTGCTCCTGCTCTTCCAGTAGCTCGTCCAGGCGGAGGGTGTCACCTGCCAGGCCGTCCTTTATGCGCGGAAGCTCGTCCTGGGCGGTCTGGAGGTCGTGATGCTGCTTGCTGTAATTCTTGCCGGTAAGCTCGGCTACGCGGCGGGAGGCGGCCTTGTGCGCTTCGTCATCATAAGAGAGGCTGACCATGCGGGCGGCGACCCCAGCCTGCTTTGCGCGTGCGTCATGGGCATAATCGCTGGCGGCGCGCTTCGTTTTCACCGCGGCGAGCAATGATTGCTCATCAGCTAACATCTTCTCTACCTCGTCCAGGGTCTTGAGGGCCTCTTTCTTTTCGGCCTCGCGCTCCCTGCCGACGATTAACTGCTTGATCTGCTGGTCGAGTGAGCCTAGACGCCTTTCGGTGGCGATTATCTTCTCCTTGACCTCGTCGCGCTCGTCGCGCTTGCGCTTGAAGTCGCGCCGCCTGTCAGTGATATCCTTCTCATACGACATGCGCACGCGCTCTAACGCCTCGGCGGTGAGGCCAGTGCCGCAGAGGGGACAATCTACGTGCCCGCTCCCCTCCTTGTGCGCTTTCATTATCAGGTCGAGCTTCTGGTTGAGGGTATCCCCCTCCTCTTTGAGTGAGTCCATCTCGGCGGTGAGGGTGCGGTGGCGCACGTCGAGGTTCTCGCGCTCGCACCGTGCGTCCTCGTGCTGCTGCTGCACCTGCTCCAGTTTGCGCACCTGGTCTATCGCCTCGGCTAGCTGTCGCATGACCACTTCGCGCCCGGAGAGCTTTCCCTTGAGGTCGCGGACCCGGCGCTCAAGGTTGGATTCGTCGCGCTCCAGCGCCGCGCCTTCAACTTTTATTATTTGCTCAAGCTGAGAATGTTCGCTCTCCAGGATGCGCAGCGCGCCTATAAGCTCGTTGAAGCGGCGCTCCTCGTCCTGGCTTGCCTGCCACTCAGCGAACCCGCTTTCTATCTCCTCACGCCTGGCGAGGAGGGCCTGCATCTGGTCGCGGCGCATCTCTGCCTGCTCGATGCGCGATTTGAGGGAGACCATCTCGGCCTCTCGACGGCGGGCGCGCTCCTGTAGCTCGACCAGGCGGTTGCGGCTGTGCTCCAACGACTGCTTCCGGGTGAGGAGGTCGGCCACTTCGGTGCGCAGCGTGTTCAGGCTCTTCTGCGAGGTGATTAGCTGCTCTTCAACGATTTGGAGGTCCTGGGCATATTCGGGGCGGCGCTTTAGCTCGCGGTCTATTTGGGCGATGAGGCCTTCAATCTCGCTCATGCGCGATTTGCGCTCGCGGGCCTCCTTCTTTGCGAGTTCCTCTAAGCGGTCATACTGATCCAGCCCCAGTATATTAGCGAGCACCGTTTTGCGGTCAGTCGCGGTCATTACGGTGAATGAGTCAGCGCGCCCCTGCAAGATAAAGGCGGAATTAACGAAGGTGTCGTAATCAATCTTGAGGAGGTTGCCGATTGCACCTTGGGTCTCGCGTATCGTCGCGCCGGAAAGGCTGCGCCATTTGTCCGATTTCGGATTTCGCGTTTCGGATTTCGGATTGTCGGTGTCTTCGGAGGTGTCGTCTGTTGCCTCGCTCACATCTTCTAGATCAGAAAGTGGGACTCCAGGATCCGCAATCTGCAATTCAAGTATCGGGTCTCTGCTTTTTCCTTTGAGTGCGCGCTTCCGCATGACACGGTAGTGCTGGTCATTGAGCGCAAAGATGAAGTCTACCTCCATTTCCGTGGAGCCATGGCTCATAAGCTCATCATTGAGGGAGCGTCCGCGTGCGCGGCCCCAGAGCGCCCAGGTCATCGCCTCGAGGATGGCGGACTTGCCCGCCCCGTTTTCGCCGGAGAGGCAGGCGAGGTGGACCCCGTTGAGGTCAAGCACCTCTTTGTCGCGGTAGCACATGAAGTTGCGCAGGGAAAGTCTAATAGGTATCATGGTAATTTTGAATTTTGAATTTTGAATTCTAAATTGCCAATTCAAAACTTAGAATTCAAAATTCAAAAATTACGGTAGAATCTGCCACTCCATTGGCAATCGGTAGTTATACAGGCGCCCCGTCGGTTCGCCGCCCTCATGCACCCTGCCCCGGTCTTCGCGCCTGACTTCGGCATAGGTGTTTTGGAGCTGGATGATGCGGCGGTCTTTCAGGTTGAATAATACCAGTCCCGCTTTGACGGGCTGCAAGCTTGCTTCTCGCGTCACTTCATCTACCACGCGGAAGGCGGGTATCTGGTGGTGTGTCCTTTGCTCCTCGGCGTAGTGGATGGCGAAGTGTATCTGATCATGCTGGCCGTTGGCGTTGTGCTCATCGAATAGGGAGAGGCTGTTGAGGACGTACTCTTTGAGGTCGCTGTCGTACGGCTCGGTTGCCGAGAGGAGGTCGCTGACGCTGGCCGGTGCGGCTGCGCAGGCGGCGACGAGGGCCTTGAGCGCGGTGCAAGGGGCGACGAAGCTGGTCGTGCCGTGTGGGTCTATGATGGTGTAGCGCATTACGAACATGGGTGGAAGAGGACTCGTGGAGGGCGATACCGTATACACGACGGATCGCCATAAAACGAACATACGTGCATATTTGCACATCTAATTGTACCATAGGGGAGGGGACTGTAGCCAGGTTTACACTATGGTGTGGCAGGGCAAATATGAGCTTGCGTATCGTTATCTCATGAGCTATGTTATCTAATCACAGTACATCGAGTCTAGATCCAACTGGACATCTGTATGCCCGGATTCACTCTTTGCGACACTTACGTTGAGGGTAGATAACTGGCAACCTTGTATCAAACGGAACCTGGCATGTTTCTCAGAAATCTCTTCTGTAACTGGTTGCCACCCTTCCTGCTGCAAGGCATTCTGATAGAATGTTAGTACAGTCCCTGGTGCATCACTGGTTCGAAAGGACGTGTATTCAATAGGCTTGCTGCCAGCTACTTTACTGTAGTCAACTTGTATGTTCTCGGCACCCGGGTATTGAGAAATTTTCGGCAGCACAGGTGTTGAGCGCGAGCCTCCGTAGCACCCTTCCAAGCCTACGAATACACTGAGGCAAAGGCATATGGTAAAGGTGATAATGCCAGCTTTCGTGAACATGAAGATTGCCTGTCTATAAACGCCAAATCTATGGGACTACTTTTCTACGTCCGTAGTCTACTCCTTAGACTTCAGGAAGGCAATAGGGCGAACTGCCCTTAGAAGTAACATAGGGGTCCAGTTCCCTGAAAAGCGCGTAAACCATACCGTAGGGTAGAGTGGGAGCACGAGTTTATGAAATGTACTGAATGCGGCGCGGACCTACCCGGCGAGGAGAGCTGCCTAGACCGCTTCCACGCTCTGCTCGCCGCGGAGCAGCGCAGTGCTGAGGCGCTTGAAATGCACGGCCTTACCGTGCTCACCTTTCACCTGCAACACCCCAGCCTGGTCAAGCCATGGTATCAGGTGTGGGGTTACGAATTCATGCGTCGCAGCTTCGGGGAGGGCCGCGACTGGTGGGAGGTTATGACCGAGGGGAGCATGAAGCAACGTCATGCTAACATGGCTCACGTGAAAGCGACCGTTGGGCCAGTAATGCCTCCCGAAATCGTTACCAGCCCCGTCCCTGGAGAGATGACCGTAGCCGACATTGATCCCGATGCTCCGCCGGGCCACGCCGAGCGCGTGCTGGCGTGGGGACGCTCTGTAGCCGAGAAGCGGGTGCTGGTGTGATAAGGACGAATCAGGCTTGTGCTGTCTGTTGTTTTGTGGTATAAGGTAGCCGTCATGCCGGGTTGATAGCTCTGCCGGTCGTATTGTACCCGGGGGCGGAGCCTTTCGCGGCGTGTTCGCGCCTACGTCTATTGATATTGACAAAGGAATAATTACTGCCACATATGAAGCGTGGTGCCTTTTCTCTTTATTGGCGCTGGCTATTGGCTGCTGTGAGCTTGTTGACACTCCTTGATTGGGGGAGGTCTCCGCGCGCCCAGGCGCAAATCGACATCGGAGAATATCACTTTGAGGAGACAGGGTACGTTGTGCGCGGGCAATTCCTTGACTACTGGGAGGAGCGCGGGGGCCTCTTCTCTTATGGCTACCCTATAAGCGAGCAGTTTGAGGAGGATGGTTGGCAGGTCCAATACTTCGAGAGGGCGCGCTTTGAGCTGCACCCTGAGAACGCGGGCAGCGAATATGAAGTGCTGCTGGGGCATCTCGGCAGACAGCTTACCTCCCGACGTAATTTCGCACCGTTAGCCTCCGAACCTGCGGAACTTGCCGAGGGCACTACCTACTTCCCTGAAACGAGGCATACACTTGGTGGGCCGTTCCTCGATTATTGGAGCGCGCAGGGCGGGCTGGCACGCTTCGGCTACCCAATCAGCGAAGAGCTTTCGGAGGTCAACCAGGGAGACCGGCACACCTATGTAGTCCAATACTTCGAGAGGGCGCGTTTCGAGTACCACCCTGAGAACGACGAGCCATACACAGTGCTCCTGGGGCACCTGGGCAAGGAGGCGCTGTCGCTGCGCCGCAACGCGGGCAAGTACGTACAGGTGCTGGACGGGCAGCTGGTCGCAGGGAAGGAGCTGCGCCCGCTGAAGCTGAAAGGCTTCAACTATTTCCCACGCGACTACTCATGGACGCACTTTGGCGACTGGCCTGCCAAACGGGTAGATTTCGAGCTGGCGAAGGCGCAGGAGCTGGGGACTAACACGCTGAGGGTCTTCATACGGCGCGATGCGTTCGGTGGGGAGGCGGCAGCGTGGGGTAAGCAGGAGGGCTTCGGGGAGCTTGTCAGGCAGGCGCGAGCGCGTGGGATGTACCTGATAGTGGGGCTGTTTGACAGTTTCCGCAAGTGGCCTGATGCAGGTTGGGACAATTGGCCTGCTGAGGGTACGCTGGAGGAGGCGGACGATATAACCTATTTGCGAGCTATAGTCCCTCTGTGGAAGGATGAGCCAACCATCCTGGCGTGGGACGTTTACAACGAACCTGACTTTGTCAGCCAGACGGAGTACCAGTGGGACGCGCACCGGGCAAACAGGCTTGACTGGCTATCCCGCATGGCGGGGGAGGTCCGCAGGCTCGATTCCAATCACCTGGTTACGATAGGGGTGGCGCTATCCAGCTCCAACTTTCAGGCTGCGTGGGATGGCAGTGCGCCGGTAGTTGCGGATATGGTGGACTTCGTCTCAGTCCATTACTATCTGCGGAACTATCCTGGGCGGGACCTGGTGGCGGTGTTGAATGAGCTTAAAGGACGGACCCGCAAGCCGCTGGTGGTCGAGGAGGCCGGGCACCCTACCAGTGCAGGGTTTGGGGATGATGCAGTCCAGGCGCGCTTTATGGCAGACGTGATACGAGACGTGAGGGCTACCGATATTAGCGGCCTGCTGGTATGGACCCTGTATGACTTCCCCCAACACGTGGGTAATTCTGAAGGGCATTACGGCCTCTTCAGGGCAGACGACAGCGCCAAGCCTGCTGTGGAAGCGTTCAAGCACGGGTTCTAGAGGCTGTTTGATGAGCAATGTAAGAAGAGTGTCATTCAGAACAAAGTGAGGAATGTAGGTCTCTATCTACCTGGCAAGCTGGGAGATTCCTCACTTCGTTCGGAATGACAGGTAGGGAGGTGCTTCGTTATGGGAGACTTCCAGGTTCTCCTGATCCTCCTTACAAAGACTCTAACGTTCATGGTAGCAATAAACGCATTCCGTACTCCGCACTCCGCACTCAAGACAGCGGCCCTCCTCTTGCTGTACAATATTCCCTGACCATCCCCCAGAGGAGTACCTAACAATGGCTACCACGCAAGATCAGTCCAAAGTTCAAAGTCCAAAGTCTGAAGTCCCGGCCCACATCTTTCGTGAATATGACATCCGGGGAATAGTAGACAAAGACCTCAATGAGGATGTTTACTACAGCCTGGGCCGCGCCTATGGCACTTTTCTTTATGCACAGGAAGGTGTCACTCCCGTCGAGGGCGAGCGCTACCGGGTCGTGTGCGGGTATGACGCCCGGCTATCCGGCCCGCGCTTCCAGAAAGAGGTGATAAGGGGCCTCCTTGAGGCCGGGGTGGACGTTATCAATATTGGCATGGTCGCCACTCCCATCATGTACTTCGGCGTCAAGTACCTCGGCACCGACGGCGGGGCCGCCGTCACCGCCTCCCACAACCCCGCCGAGTACAACGGCTTCAAATGCCGCAAGCGTACCGCAGACGGCCTCAACGCTCCCCTCACCGCGGGCGACATCCAGGAGCTTCGCCGCATCATCGAGCGTGGCGAGTTCCACAAAGGGAAGGGGGAGTACACAGACCGCCCTATCACGGACGACTATATCAAGTACATCGTGGAGACCGTGAAGGTGGAGCGCCCCCTGAAGGTCGTGATTGACCCAGGCAATGGCGCTACCGGCCCCACAGCTCTCAAGGTATATGAGGCGTTAGGCTGCGACGTGAGCGGTATCTACATCGAGCCGGACGGCAACTTCCCCAACCATCTCCCCAACCCCCTCAAAGAAGAGTTTGTCGTGGACCTCATAGCAGAAGTACACAAGCAGAAGGCTGACGTCGGTATCGGCCTCGACGGCGACGGCGACCGCCTGGGCCTCATAGATAACGAGGGGAGCATCGTCTGGCCCGACATGTACATGATCCTCTACGCTCGCAAAGCCCTTGAGCGCAAGCCAGGCTCGGACATCATTTTCGACGTGAAATGCTCCCTCGCCCTCCAGGAGGACATAGAGAAGCATGGCGGCAATCCAATTATGTGGCGTACCGGCTACACAAACGTCTTCGCCAAGAGGTTGGAGACGGGCGCGCCTTTCGCGGGCGAGTTCAGCGGCCATATCTTCTTCGATGATCCCCTGATCGACTTCGACGATGGCATCTACGCAGGCGCGAAGCTGCTGGAAGCGCTGGGCGACAGCGATGCTCCCATCTCCGAGCGGTTCAACGACGTGCCTCGCTACTTCAACATCCCCGAAGGCCGCGCCGACATGGACGAATCGAAGAAATTCGCCCTGATAGACCGCCTCAAAGAGCGCTTCTCCAAAGAATATGAAGTCATTACTACCGATGGCGTGCGCGTAGTCTTCCCTACGGGCTGGGCACTGGTACGCGCCTCCAACACCGAGCCTGCCATCACCTACCGCTTCGAGTCGACCAAGTCCGAAGAAGACCTCGAAAGGATAAAAGGTATCATGCGCGAGGCCCTTCAGGAAGAGGGCGTGCAGGTGAAGTTCTAGGGCATTCCTGCTTTGCCCGTCAAATGTACGAAAGCGTCCCAAAACCCCACCCCCGACCCCTCCCCATTGGGGAGGGGAGTTTGAAAAAGGACAAAAATACGGGTTCGGCTGAGCCGAACCCGTATTTTTGTCCTTTTTCAAAGAGGTATTAGTGCGTCCGCACGCTCACTGAAAAATTGGGATTTCTCAGGTTTCCATTATTAGTCGGACATTTGGGGCCGATGTGGAAATCACTTGTGCAAACAGAACTAACGTGCTATAATGCCGTCACCCAATCCCACTTCCGAGGCCTATCACTATGCCCACTTCCAGTATTCCGCGCTCCGCACTCCGTATTTCCCGGTCGACTGCTCGCCGCCTCGCCATTACGCGCCAGCGCCTGGCATGTCCGCAACCCCAATCGACGCCTGAAGGCATTCTCAACGTCGTTCGCGACCTCGGATGCCTCCAGCTCGACCCTATCAGCGCCGTCGCACGCTCCCACCAGATCGTCTTGTGGTCTCGCCTGGGTCCTTATGACCTTGCCGAATTTGATAAGCTGCTCTGGCAGGAGCGCTCCCTCTTCGAGTACTGGGCGCATGCCGCGTCCATCGTCCTTACGGAGGATTACCCAGTGCATAGCTTGATGATGCGCCGCTATGGTAAGACCGGCTCTTCCTGGCACCAGCATATCAAAGCCTGGGTCGAAGCCAACGCCGAACTGCGCGACCATCTCATGGCGACGATACGTGAGCGCGGCCCCGTCCTGTCAAAGGATATAGAGGACAAGTCATACGAGGGGTGGCACTCTACGGGCTGGACGGGCGGGCGCAACGTCAGCCAGATGCTCGACTACCTCTGGACGAGCGGCCAGATCATGGTATCGGGTCGCCGGGGCATCCAGAAGCTGTGGGACCTCACGGAGCGCTGCCTCCCCGATTGGACCCCACGTGAAGAGTGGTCTCAGCACGAGGTCGTTCGCTACGCTGCCCAGAAGTCCCTTCGCGCACTCGGGGTTGCCACCGCACGTGAAATATTGCAGCACTACACCAGGGGCCGCTATCCGGGCCTGGCGGGTGTTGTGTCTGAGTTGGAGCGAGAAGGCAAAATCGAACGCGTAGAAATTGAGGATGATGCTGGCAAATCACTCCCCGGCCCCTATTTTATCCACACGGAGGATATGCATTTGCTTGAGCGCCTTGAAGCGGGAGAATGGGGGCCGCGCACCACTCTCCTCTCGCCATTCGACAACCTTATCTGTGACCGCAAGCGCACAGAGAGTCTCTTCAACTTCTACTTCCGCATAGAAATCTACGTCCCCGCCGCAAAGCGCGAATATGGCTACTACGTCCTCCCCATCCTGCACGGGGACCGCCTTATTGGACGCGTAGACCCGCAGATGGACCGCAAGCGCGGCATCCTCAGCATCAATGCGCTCCACGCAGAGCCGGACGCTCCCCGCACTCCCGAAACTGCGCGCTCCATCTCCGACGCAATCTCCAGCCTCGCTACATTCCTCGGCGCTAAAGAAATAGCCTACCCTGCTCGCGTGCCGGAAGGGTGGGAGGCTGTCACGTCCTGATCTTCTACCAAATCCCCCACCCCCGGCCCCTCCCCAATGGGGAGGGGAGTTTGAAAAAGGACAAATAAAGGTCCGGCGCAGCCGGACCTTTATTTGTCCTTTTTCAAAGGGTTGTTTGTCTCGAAACGTCAAGCATGCTTAGGGATGTCTTGCGTTTCAGCATCGTATCCAAAGTGTGAAACCTTGTAATCCGAACAAAAGTTCTATATAATGTATCCTACGGCTACTAAGAACACAAAATATAGTTATCTTAACACCCCAAATCTGCAATGCCTCGTGCCCCCGGCCAACGTAATCGCGTCCCCGCTCCTGTTGGCGCAAGCCCTCTCTCCCGCCTGACTGCGCGCGAGCGTGCGGTCCTTGCCCTCGTAGCCGAAGGCAAAAGCAACAAAGAAATCGCACAACGCCTATTTATCACACGCCATACGGCGAAGGCACACGTCAGCCGCCTTCTGCACAAGCTGAACAAAGCGTCGCGTACAGAGCTCGCAGTCCTATGGGCCACTTCAGGACTGAGGACTGAGGACTGAGGACTGAGCGCGTCCGTAACAACAAATGTTAAGAAGAATGTCATTCCTAACGGAGATAGGAATCTAGGTCTCTATCGACCTGGCAAGCTTGGAGATTCCTCACTCCGTTCGGAATGACAGGGAGAGATGTGCTTCGTTATGCGATCCTCAGTCCTTACCCCTCCGCACTCAGGACAGCGCTGAGCGCCGCAATCAGCGCCTGCGGTGTGGGTGGGCTGCCGGGCACGGTGATTTGCACGTCCACGTAGTGGCTCAGAGGGTATTCAGCGAGGCCGGGCATGTTCGCATCGGCCCACTCGCCTCCGTCAATAGCGGCGTCCCCGGCCACTACTAAAGTCGATGACATGGACATCTGGGCCAGCTCAGAAAGTACATCATCCCTGTTGGCCTCTGTCAGCAGCCCGGTGACGACGACTACATCCGCATCTCTCGCTGAAGCAGCGCGGGTTGCCCCCATCTTTTGAAGCCTCGGTAGGAAGCGAGGCGTAAAGAGCGCCTCCCATTCGAGCGCGTCGGCATTAGGCCCGCCCATGTGCAGTAAGTATATAGAGAGCGCCCTTCGGCGTACGATGTTAGCAAACATATCTTTGGTACTCGATGGTTGGTGAGACGTGATGACGGACGACGGACGATAGACGATGGACGACGGACGATAATGCGTGAAACGTGATGCGTGATGCGTGATGCGTGGGAGTATCGGGTAACTTTGGATTCTGGGGGTTATGGAGCGAGCATCCAGGGTGCGCCCGCCCAGTTTCCTAACGTGTCTGCGATCTGCCCTGACACCAGGAATAGTCCTAACTGCACGGCAATCAGCACGATTATGAGTAACGGAGCCGTCCCCCATCTGCGTCTAGACGGGTCCGTGTTCTCGCCCTGTCCAACCTCCGACCCCCGGTTCTGCTTCGCATTCATCCCGATCCCTGCCCACGCCCAAGCCATGCCCACAAACAACGTCCCCAGGAGCAGCGCCCCAAGCCATATCCCACTGACATTAGCCGCTGCCTGCGCTACCATTAGCGTCCCTATGAACCCTCCAAAGGGCGGCAACCCCAGCAGCGATGCCGCACCAGCCATTATGCCGATTTCGGATTTCGGATTTCGGATTTCGGATTTCAGGTTTCCTTCCTTCTGTATGCTGACGATCAAGAGAGGGAACGCAATCGCTATATTCGCTGCCAGGAGCACCGCGCCTGTTGCTCCTATACGAGACCCGGACAGCACCCCAAACATGGCCCATCCCACCTGCGCCGCTACACTCATTGCTCCTAGCACAGGCAATCCAACCTCTACAGCCCGTTGCCTCTTCTCCAAATCCGAAACGGCCTTCGGCACAAATCCGAAATCCGAAATTCCCACGGCGCGCACTCCCGCCAGTAGCACCCCCACAGCCGCCACCCAGGCGGTCTGCGATGCGCTCACCACGCTCCCTTCGACAGGAGTGAGCATCAGCAAGCCTACCCCCAACGTAGCGGGCACGGCAGCCCCCATAATGAGTATAGCCACGCCGGGCGCGGCACGCATCGTGTCCGAAAAGGGAGCCGCGAAGGGCATGGCCCCGGCCCGTACGAGCAGGCCCACCGACAACAGGCTCAATCCAAGCTGTAATAGTGCTCGCCTCTCCAGGCTGAGGCTGTAACGATCCAGGAGGGTTGCACCTGCCACAAGGAGCGCCGTCGCCACGCTCGCCAGCGCGAGGTGCTTCAGCCCCCCGGCGAGCTTCCTGGCCTGCTCGCTCCCACCGCTCGAACCTCGCGTGCGTATAATAGCCACGCCCGAAGCGACCAGCGCCATCCCGAACAATAACAGCACCCGGACCGTGCGCTCTTCCACCAGGAGCGCACCCGCGATGAGAATAGCGGTCCCCATCGCCGCGCCAGCGAGCCAGATAGGGTGTATCCCATGCGCGGGATTCTCCTCGTCATCGTCCCATGCGAAGAAGACCGCCGCCAGCAGCGCCGCGTGTGACACCGGCAGCACGACCTGGGCGACGGGGGTCAAGGTGAAATCGACCTCCCATAATGAGAGGCCAGCGCCCGCACCTGCCAGCAGCACCAATACCGGCCCCACCATCAATCCCGCGCATATTGAAACGAGCGCCGTGGCGTCCAGCCAGAAAGTGGACTGCGGCGATGCGCCTTTCCGGCGACTCGCCAGCCATAAGCCGATTGCCACAAGCCCGCCCAACAGTGGGGCGAGCAGCACCCAGGCGAGGAGCTCATCATTCATTGGGGTCAGGTCCCTCGGTGGTTGCAATCGCCATCTCGATATTCTCTACCTTAGCTTCTTGAACTTCTTCGCTAACTACCTCGTTGCGGCTGTCGAAGAGAGGGGTCAGGTCCAGCTCGTTATAGCTTGACTTGAGCATCCCCCACCCATAGGCTACTATACCTGCCAGCGCGATTTTGCTGGCCGACATGAGGCCCAGGGCGACGGGGTTGCTCGCCACACCCAGGCCGAGGGTCTCTACCAGCAGAAAGGCCCCGTTCAGGAGGGCGAGCAACCCAACGCCCAGCTTCACAGGCTCGCGCGCGCCGTCTATCACCAGCGCCAGCACCCCGGTCAGTGTGACCCAGTAAAAGGCCAGCAAAGCCGCTTCGCTCCCCCCAAGAGGGTAGAGTCTGGCGAGGGCAAATCCCGCCACTCCGCCCGCCAGCACTATCACCAGGGGCCATAGCTGGTCTACCGCGCCGATCTGTGCCCTCAGCCTGCGGCGCGCACGTGCCTCCGCCCTCTTGAGCCTCTCTATAGCGGCGCTATCCAGGCTCGACACGCTCTCAGGGAGCATCTCGTCTACCCCTGCCAGGGTCACCCACATTATCGCTATAGATACCAGCGCGGTAAGTCCTTCGACTATTACCGCCGCGAGCGGTCCACCCCCCGCACCCAGCGTAAGCACAGCCCAGGCGACCCCTGCCCACTGCATCCCCAGCCCGACGAGCAATACCCTCCCCTCGCGCCCCACTACAATCGTGGCGCTCCCCAGGGCTATTAGTATGAGTGGAATGATGGTATCCATGTTTCTGGACGACGGACGACGGACGACGGACGACGGACGACGGACGATAGACGATAGACGATAGACGATAGACGATAGACGATAGACGATAGACGATAGACGATAGAGTGAAACGTGAAACGTGATAATAAACCAATAAAACCTTTGTGTTCTTTGCGTCTTTGTGTCCTTTGCGTCTTTGTGTCCTTTGTGATTAATAATCACGCATCGCGCATCACGTTTCATCGCGTGATTGCGAGCACGAGGAGCAGGGCGAGGATGATGGCTAGCGGCAGGTAGAAGCGGCCTTCCAGGCGGCCAAGGAGGGTTCCTGACCTCGTGCCAAGCCTCCCCAGCAGCGATCCTGCGCGCAGGATGCCTGCATCCAGCCAGGCGAGCGACAGCCACCATGCTGCCGCAGGTGGGTTGGTCAACAATGGCCTGAGTAGTGTGGCTTTCGATACTTGTCCCTTTGCCAGGTGCTCCAGTGCAGTTGGGAGGAGCGTGCCGCTGGATGTGGCTCGCGCCCTGGTAAGGGCCGCGACGACCCACCCCAGCCCCAGCACGACCACTACGCCTACGAGCATCAAGAGTAGAGGAGTTGAGGCGCTCTCAGCGTTCAGCCCTACCCAATTAGAGGTCAGGTTTGGATCGCCACCGGCTATCGTCGCCATGCTCCCTACGAGCGAAAGCCATATTCCGGGGAGCACTCCTCCCAGCACCAACAGAGACGCACCCGCTATGCCCACCAATCGCGTGTATTCAGCCCACCGCCCGGTCTTGCTTTCGGAACGAGGGGCGAGGACGACATTCAGCACGACCCCGCTCGCCGCGATGATTGCAATGCCTGCGAGGGCTACTACCAGCGTTGGGCGTCCTGCCTCAGCAAGGGCCGCGCCCAGGAGCCACACACCTACAAACCCTACGGTCAGGGGTGCGGCCCCCAGCGATGCCACGGCGATGCTACCCTGTGGGCTACGCTCTTCGCCCCTGACCATCTCCGAAGCTACACGGCCCGCCCCGTACGCCAGTAGCATCGCTAGCGCCCCATACCGCCCGGTAGGTGTGTCGAGTCCCAGGCCCCATAGCACCAGTCCCATAGCATGCGCTGTGAGCATCGCCGTCCAGTGAGCTGTGCCTGCCCATACCAGCATCCCGGCAGCCGCCACCAGCGCGGTCAGACCGCCGAGCCACGCCAGTGCCCCTGTGAACGCCAGCCATTGGCCGGGTAGCGTCCCTACCAATGCCTGGGCGCTCAGCAGCCCCTCCAGCCTGAGGAGCAGCATCAGGACCGGCAGGCCGACCAGTAGGGATTGTACCAGCGCAGCGCTCGCGCCTCTTCGACCTTCCGCGCTCCACCCTGTAAAGGGGAGCAGACCTGACCACATAACTACAAAACCGGTGAGCAATACCAGCGGCCACACCGTCAGCGCGGAGAGGGACATCCGCACGAGGCTGTAGTCGCCACCTGTAGTCCGCCCCATCAACAGCACTGCTCCAAGAAGCAACACCGCGCCCATGCCGAGCGCGAATAAGTGCTTACCGTAAGCGGATGCATCCTCAATCTCTTCACCCATGACATGATAACCCCACGCAAGCAGCACAAGGCCAAGCGTCTGCCCAGCAAAGGCAAGCAGGTTATCGGTATGCACCAGGCTGTAGAGCACCCCTATCGTCAGCGCGGAGATCGCCAGATGCCAGGAGCTGTCGCCGTCCACCGCCATCTTCAGCAGGCACAGCCCACCCAGTATCAAGCACCAGGCCCCGAGGCCCGCCGATAGCGGATCGGTTCGGTATATCGGCTCGCCAAGCCAGTGTACCCACTGAGGCCATGCTACAACCCTGCCCGCGACCCTGCCGCCTTCAAGCCCCTCCCTCCAGAGCGCGACCCCAAGCGAAGCCGCCATCCCCAAAGGCGCGATGACCCTACCAGCACCCGCCCACCGGGGGACCAACCCCAGCGCCAGGCATAGGACTGCGGATATGGCTATGATTAGAAGAGGACCGTACATTTTGTCAGTAAGCAGAAAGCAGTAGGCAGTAGTTATGAACTATGGAGTTATGCTAGTTCCAAAGCTGTTTCCCCAATCCTCGAAGGGGGTGATACAGGCATAGCAGGGCATAAGCCGTGTGGGTGTTGATTACCTACCACCTAAGCCCCGTAGGGGAGATACTCTTTTCTATTTGTTCTTACTATTCACTCCTTGTGTCGCCCCTACGGGGCTTAGGATGAAAATCATGTCCTAACCACAGGGCTTACGCCCTGGGCTACACCTGTTTCACCCCCTTCGGGGTTAGAAATAGAATAACCCCCAAATATTCTCACGCATCACGCATTATTGTCTGTCGTCCGTCGTCCGTCGTCCGTCGTCCGTCGTCCCTCTCATCTCTCAATGGAGGATAAGCAAAGATCAACCGATAGGAGGAGCAGACGCACATCCTCCAGTCGCTGGCCCGCAAGCAGGCCGGGGATCACTCCCACGCTGGGAAATGAGCCTGTGCTCAGGTGCAGGCCGCGAAGGCCATCCGCGCCTCCACGCACCCAGCAGAATATCTCACCCCTGGGGCCTTCGACCCGCCCAAGCGCGCTACCGTCGCGCACGTCGAGGTCGCCTCTCCCCTTTACCGGGCCGAGCGGCAGGTCGTCCAGCGCCTGCTCGATGACCCTGAAGCTCTCCAGGCATTCCAGCAATCGCACCACCAGCCGTGAGAAGGCATCACCACCGCGTTGCGAAATGATGGTCACACCTTCCGTCTCGTATGCTCCCGTCGGGACGTTCGCTCTTATATCGACCGTAATACCGGAGGCCCTGGCTACGGGGCCGCGCAGACCTGCCAGCAATGCTTCCTGGGCAGTAATGCGCCCCAGGCCGACGAGCCGCCGTGCTATCTCCTTGCTGTTGATTACGTCGGTGACATAGTCCCGCAGGGTGCGCTCGACGTTATGGGCGGCTGCGGCCAGGGTCTTTGAAGGGGCCTCGCCTATGTTGCGTGCCAGCCCTCCATATATGATGAGGCTCGGGCTGTGCTCTCCCGCCCACTCCTCTACCGCGACAACTACTCTCTCGCGCAAGTCGCGCAGCAGGGCTTCCCGGTCCGGCAGCCCTAGCGCCTCCATCATGCAAGCGGCGTTCAGGAGATGGGACACTATGCGCTCGGCTTCGACCAGCACGAGCCGCATGTATAAAGCCCTGGTAGGTACTGTCAGGCTCCCCAGGCTCTCTACCGCCTGCGCAAATGCGAGACTATTCGCCTGCGTGCAGCAGCCGCACAGCTTCTCTATAAGCCCGAACGCGGTCCCCCAGGCAAGCCCCTCTGATGCTGCCTGCTCCTCGAGGCCCACGTAGTTGTAACCTAGCTCTACGTCAGCCGAGGTCACTTCCACGCCCCAACCGAGCGGGCTGCCATCCTTCGCGGGGAGGAGATCGAGCCGCAGCCGCATCGGCCCCGGCAGCATCTCGCTGTAGGCCGGAACGTCGTATGAAGTGCGGAGTGCGGAGTGCGGAGTGCGGAATGTTTGTTGCATTAAATGAACACCAGGGCGAGTCGCTGTGTAAGATCGCGCTCAGAGCGGGCGGCGAGCGGGTACGTGCTTGCTACTGACGATGTTACCCCGGTTGGGGAGACTATGCTTACTGTGTAGACGATCTCTCCCAGTGAGAAGAAGTAGCGGAGGAGGACTTCGCCCGTTGGCGGCCCGGCTCGCTGTGACCTCTGTTTGGTTCTGCGCTTGCGGACGCGCTCTATAACTTCGCTGTCAGCGTCTTCTTCATTATCTTCGTCACTTTCCGGTATGCTCTCGGCTGGGGTTGTCGCGACTATTGGGCTGCTGAAGGTAGATGCTCTCTCCGCGGAGAGGGTGATGAGGTGCGCCCCGGCCGAGCGAAAGGTGCGGGCAATGTCGGCGGGTGACGCGTCTCTTAAGAGGAGGCGTACTTCTCGCTCACGCTCCTCACGTATGAAAACATACTGCGCCAGACCCCGCTCTACACTCTCCTTCGCCCCACCGGCTACGCTTCCTTCAGCTTCACCCTCCACGCTTACTTCGGGCTCTTCACGCTCAGGAGCTTCACCGTACTGCTGGCGTGGCTGGAAGACTTCCCCTTCCAATACCTCGCGCTCAGGCTCTGCGGTCTCGGCGGGCTGCGCCTCGTCCGGCAACTCCTGGTCGCTGCTGGTTGTGCTTTGGAGATTATCCATCAGGTGTTGGGTTCAGGTATCAGGGGATGGGGACCGGGGTGATAAGTATGTGGGCCAGCGTCACTACGTTGGACTGGCACAGCGGCTACTATACCAGTCGGGCACTACCCAGTCAAGCGGTAGAGAGGCTATATTGCTGCATATTTCCTACTCCTAATTACGTATTTTCGATCTCAGGACGATGGACGATGGACGATGGACGATGGACGATAGACGAAGGACGGAACATGGTATTCGTCCGTCGTCCGTCGTCCGTCGTCCTCCCTCACGCATCACATCTCACTCCTGTGCTATAATGCCCTCATGCGCGTGGCTTTGAACGGGTACTTTTGGGGCCAGCCTCGTACCGGCTCCGGCCAATATATCAGGCACCTGTGGAGTGCGCTCCAATCGCTCTCCGACTCCACGTCAAACGGTTCCGCCTCTCCTGACCTCCTCATGCTCCTACCCCCCGGCGCTCCCCTCGATGAGCCGGTGCCCATTGGACCGACCTCGGCAGTCGTTCCCAGCCCGAACAACAGGCTAGCCACGCTCAACGCCGACCTCGGTAAGCTCCTCTGGGAGGAGTGGGGCGTCGCTCGCCAGGCACGCAAGCACCGGGTTGACCTCCTCCACACCCCTTACCTGACGGCACCCCTTCCGATTTTGGATTTTGGATTTTGGATTTTGGATTTCATGAGGAAGCGGAGTAGGGCTAATAGACGCCACGTAGACTCAATCCAAAATCCAAAATCCAAAATCCAAAATCCGCAGGTCGTGACTGCTCACGATATGATACCCTGGGTCGTGCCGGGGTACGGGGGGTCGCCGTTTTTCAAGCTTTATCTGGCGCTCGCGACAGCGGGTGTGAAGCGGGCTACGGCTATCATGGCCGACTCTGAGGCTTCGCGCAGAGACGTGATACGCATTTTGCGTATGCCTCCTGGCAGGGTGCATACGGTTTACCTGGGCGTGGAAGCTGCGCCTCAGTATACGGAAGCGCAGTTAGACGAGGTGCGCGCTCGATTCGGGCTGCCTCGCCGGTACGCTTTCTATTTAGGAGGGTTTGACCGCCGCAAGAATGTGCCTTTGCTGCTACGGGCATGGCGTAATGCCCTAGCATCACTCCACTCCCCAGCAGATGCGGCATCTGGAGAAAGGCCGTTGCTGGCGGTTGGTGGAGTTGTGCCGGAGCCGGGTGGGGTCTTTCCTGACGTGCGTGGCGAGGCGAATTCTCTCGGTATGGAAGTGCCTGATGCTCCTGTGCGCTTCATGGGCCGCATATCCGAAAGCGATAAGCCCCTTCTGATGGCTGCCGCGCACCTCTTCGTGTATCCATCTTCATACGAGGGGTTCGGCCTCGATCCGCTCGAAGCTATGTCTGTGGGATGCCCTGTAATCTCTTCGTCAGGAGGCTCGCTTATTGAGGTGGTGGGAGATGGCGGCATCCTTGTGCCTCCCGACGACGAACGGGCGCTTTGCGAGGCCATAGTGCAGGCGTGGCACGACCCCGACTTGCGCGCAAACCTTTCCCAGAGAGGCAGGTCGCAAGCCTCCCAATTCACCTGGGAGCGCACCGCCCGCCAGACTCTCGATGTCTACACCCGCGCACTCAAATCGGCACGCAGTAGGCAGTAGGCAGAAGGCAGAAGGCAGAAAGCAGCGTGGTCAATCCAAAATCCAAAATCCAAAATCACAACAATCCGCACTCCGCACTAAGAGTCCTGTGGATATGGCACGCGGCTGTCGTGGCGGAGTACCAGAAGCCGCTTGACGTGCTGGGCAGGTGTGCCGACCTGGAGATGGCGGTACTGGTCCCGCGCAGGTGGCCTGAGCGCGCTGGACAGATGGTCTATGCCGAAGGTCCGCTATCGGCCAGCTACCGTTTCATCAAAGCGCGCACGCTCTTCACGGGTTTTTACTATGTCTACTTCTTCCCCAGCCTGCTCTACCACCTGCTTCGCTACCGGCCCCACATAATCTACTGCTACGAGGAGGCGCATACATTTATCTCGGCATGTGTGCTCCTTCTGAGGCGCATTTTCATGCCCAGGACTCGCGTGCTCCTTTATGCGGCGCAGAATATAAAGAAGCGCTACCCACTCCCTTTTCGTACGTTCGAGCGCTACTGCTTCCGACGCGCCGATTCGATCCTGGCGTGTGGCAGCCGCGTGGCGGAAACGCTACGCTCCAAGGGCTACAGGGGTGATTTGCGAGTGGTCCCTCTCCCGACAGATACACGCGCCTTCTCCCGCGACCCTGCCTTACGCGACCAGGGGAGGCGGGACGTAGCTCTTCCGGCCAATGCGTTCGTGATTGGCTACGCGGGTAAGCTCGTTGAGGAGAAGGGAGTGCGTACCCTCTGGGCCGCCTTCGCGGAGATTGCCCTGGAGCATGAGGAGGTCCATCTAGCGTTGGCGGGTGGTGGTCCTCTAAAGGATGATCTGCTGGAAGGGGCGCGCCGCTCAGGGCTGGCTGGCAGGCTGCACCTCCCAGGCGTGATCCACAACGACCACCTTCCGGCTTACATGAATGCCCTGGATGTCTTTGTGCTTCCTTCTGAGACGCGTCCCAACTGGAGAGAGCAGTTCGGGCGCGTGCTGGTCGAAGCTATGGCCTGCGGCGTGCCGGTGATCGGGTCCGACTCCGGGGAGATACCGGAAGTGGTTGGCGATGCCGGTCTCATCTTCCATGAAGGGGATGTGGCCGCGCTGGCATCCCATTTGCGTGACCTGCTCGCCAACCCTGCCTCGCGTGCCGACCTCTCCCAACGATGCAGAGAGCGCGTCCTCAACCTCTTCACCCTTGAGCGGGTCGCCGCCCAACACCACTCGATATACCAAGCGATGAGTAGACAATAGCTCGTAGCCAATATAACAACCCCGTGGAAGACCAAAACTCAAAACTCAAAGCTCAAAACTCAAAACTAACTCCGCACTCCGCACTCCGCACTCCGCACTCGGATGACCTGGGCGCGATGGACGCTCTCGCGGGCCTCCTGCTGATAGGGGCAATCGTAGCTGCCATCATGCTGGCGTGGTACAGCCCGCAGAGCATCGCCCGCTACTCGCTACGGGAAGCAGGAGCCCTGTTATACGATGGGCGATACACGGAAGCTCTGGCTCTCTATGAGAAGATGCTTCCCTACGATAATACCTCGCAGACGCGCCTCCTCCTTTCGTACGCGTACCTGGCGCGCCGGGACGCCGCACGTGCCGAGGTCCAGGCTCGCGCCGCCATCTCAGACGCCAAAAGTAGCTTGCTGGCCTCTGCATGGGCGCAGCTTGGGCGAGTGCTTGCATTCTCCGGGCGCGAGGACGCGGCTGAGGAAGCGTGGTCTACCTCTATCCATTTAGGCTCTGCCGGGGCAGACGCGCGCTCCTCCCTCTGGCACCTGGCGCTCCTGGCATGGAGGAGAGAAGATGCGCAGTCGGTCACTCACTTGCTTGAGACTCTCCTTGCCGGAGACGATATCTACGCGATAAGCGCCCGCATCAAGCTCGCCCAATTCTACGCTCCCACCGAACCCTCACGCTCTTTGCAGCTTCTATCCGAAGCTGAGACGTGGCTGGGGGTCGGGGGTCGGGGGTCAGGGGTCAGTAGCTTGGATCAACCCGCAATTCCTGATTTGCGTGTGCCTGGACTTCGAGAAGGTTTATCTTATGGAGCGATGGACCGCCTGATCTCCTTGCTGCGGGATGCGCACGGGCAGGCTGAGGCTGCTCGCGAAGCCGGTGCGGATGAGGGGGTGCTGGCGACTTTGTGGGGGAGTGCTTATTTGCAGCAAGGCGAGACAGCTCTAGCGCGGCGCTACCTGGAGCGGGCGGCTAGCATTCGCCCCGATTCTTCTGATGTGCAGGCGCGGCTAGGTCTGGCGTTATTGGCGGGTGGTGACGTGGACGACGCGCTCCAGCACCTTCAAGTTGCAACAGAGCTAGACCCGAACAACTCCTTGCCGCGCCACGCGTTGGCGAGCATTTACATGAGCCGTAAAGAGTGGGACCTTGCTGCCGCCGAGCTGCGCACTCTCCGCAGGTTAGAGCCTGATGGCATAACTGCCCGGTTGGAAGTCGCAGAATACTTCAAGCTGCGCGGCCAGTACGAGGAGGCTGAAGCCAACCTCAGGGAAGCCGCCCTGCTACAGCGGGTTGCCGGCCCTAAGCCTGGTGAGGTAGATGCTTCGCTAGCCCTCGCCCGCTTCTATACGGACGTGCGCGGCCAGGGTTGCGAGCGGGGACTGCCCGCAGCGCAGGACTCCCTATCTCTCCACCCGGGCGATCCCGACTCTCTGGACGCGGTAGGGTGGTCGCTTGTGCTATGCAAGGATGCGCGCTCCGCTATATCTCCGGCAGAGCGCGCCGTAGAGGGAGCGCCAGAAGTCCCCCGCTTTCGCTATCATCTAGCCAAAGCTTACGCCCTTGTTGGACGTAGCTTGGATGCGCGCACCCAGTACACCCGCGTGATGGACCTCGACCCCGGTGGCCCGTGGGAGCGGCTGGCACAGAGCGATATGGCAGCGTTGCGCGGCCCATGATGGGTGAAACCGGCTTCGTATTATTTATTGAATAGCTCTTTACCCGAAAGTACCTGGGAAAAATAATCCGAAAGTCGTTGCGCAAAGCCTTGCGTGGCCGGGATGGAGATGCTATTATGTGGACAACAGGTGCAGGCCTGGCAAGCGTTGTTGCTTCGCTATGAGACTGCGCGTATCGGGCTTATCCATATTATGTTGGGCGTGAGACCGGCAGCGTGGTGGCTCGTTGATAGAGATATAGAGACAAAATAATGGGCTGCGGACAATATCACCTGGGAGGTCTTGTAAATCCAACCATTCGGTTCCCTGTAGCGCGATACGTCACACGCAATACCGAATACGCAATATTACAACCGCGACCCGCAACTATGATGGAGTAGACAATGGTGTACTACACCCAGACGAGGCGGAAGGCAAACCCTGGCACCCACCACTTCCTATTTGCTACAGGTATCGAGAACAGCTACCCGGTTATCACCGGGCGGGATGGGCAGCATCTACGCATCGACCAGATGTCCAAGTCGCGCCACTATGACATGTGGAAGCTTGACTTCGAGCTGGTCAACGAAATGGGGCTGAACTACCTGCGGTACGGCCCTCCTTACTATCAGGCACACCGCGGCGCGGACAGCTACGATTGGGACTTCGCGGATGAGACATTCGCCGAGATGCGCAGGAAGGGTATCACACCGATAGCGGACCTGTGCCACTTCGGTCTGCCCGACTGGTTGGGCGACTTTCAGAATCCCGATTGGCCACGGCTATTCGCCCAGTATGCCCGTGCGTTCGCCGAACGCTACCCCTGGGTCCGCCTCTATACTCCCGTCAACGAGATATACGTCTGTTCAAAGTTCTCAGGGCTGCTGGGGTGGTGGAACGAGCGCCTTACCTCTGACCGCGCCTTCGTGACCGCCATCAAGCACATGGCCCAGGCCAATATCCTGGCCGAGGAAGCGATCCTGGAAATCCAGCCGAACGCTTACTTCATCCAGAGCGAGTCGAGTGAGTACTTCCACGCCATCCACCCTGACGCTCAAGAGCGCGCCGAGCATCTGAACCACCAGCGCTTCCTCTCCCTCGATCTTTGCTACGGCTACCATAATGTCTGCTGGTGCGTTTACGATTACCTCCTCGAGCATGGCATGAGCCGCGACGAGTTCCTGTGGTTTATGCAGCACGGCAGGGCGTTGAAGCCCCATCACATTATGGGGAACGACTATTACGTAACCAACGAGCACCTGGTCCACCCCGATGGGCACGTGACCCCGGCTGGCGAGACGTTCGGCTATTACCTGATAACTAAAGAGTATTACGACCGCTATCGCTTGCCCGTGATGCACACCGAGACGAACCTGCAAGATGCGCAGGGCGCGCCGGGCTGGCTCTGGAAGCAGTGGGCGAATATGCTTCGTCTCAAGCAGGATGGCGTGCCGATAATAGGCTTCACGTGGTACAGCCTCACAGACCAGGTAGACTGGGACACCGCGCTGCGGGAAGAAAACGGCAACATCAATCCGCTCGGCCTCTTCGACATGGACCGTGCGATCCGCCCAGTAGGTGAGGCATACAGGCAGCTCGTCGCCAACTGGCGCGACATTCTGCCCGACGAGGGCCTGTGCGTTCACGCCGACGTCTGCGCGGCATGATGCGTGATGCGTGAAATGTGATTATTAAACGCCAAGACGCCAAGATAACCAAGAACGCCAAGATTATTTATTGGTTCACCGCAGAGGCGCAGAGGTTCTTTGGGAATTACGAATTACGCACTAAATCTCACGCATCACGTTTCACGTTTCACGTTTCACCGCAGACCCGCCCTGGACGCGAGGGTGAAGAAGTGGGCCAGCCCTTTCTGCTCCTTCTCGCCCAGGGTGTAGCTCTGCCTGGCGAATAGCTCTTTTACCCTGATACGATCCAGGCCCAACCGTTGGGTGGTCTCTTCAAGGATGGTGACTTGCTGCTCTTGTGCGGAGCGTTGGGAGAGCTTTAGACCTTCCTGGATGGCTTCCCCGGCCCCGGGTTTGCGGGTTTCGAGGTCCCTGGGGCAGGCAAGCATCTCCCATACCGTCGGCAGCCCCGACATTACGTAGCCTGCTACCCCCATGTCCTCGGCTACCCAACCCTCCGGCTTGCTCTTTGACTGGTGGGGAGCGTTGTCGCTGTAGAGTAAGCGCGCGCCTTTAGCGTCGTACGCCGAGTCGCCGGGGGCATGTAAAGAGAGGGTAATGTCGTAGTAGGGCTTCAACAGCACTCGTAAGAGATAAGCGGCAGTGGACCCTTGCGCTTCCTCCGATATGGAGACGTGGCCCTCGTCCATCAGGTCCAATCGTTGTGGCGCAAGCAGCAATGCCGTTTCCGATGCGCCTTCTGATGCCAGTCCCCACCCGCCTAGAGACGCTAGCTCGTCGCCCCTTTGCGTCAGTATTAGCGGCGGTATGAGCGCGGCGTCTAACCCTCCACTGACCAGCTCGCTCACCAAAGCGGACGGGGAGAGGTCCACCACTTCTAATTTCCATGGGGATGGTGCGCCCACCCAACCTGCTTTGAGTGGGTAAAGCAATGGCATCAGGTTAGCGCGGTCATGGTATCCCAAGCGCAGGATGTGGAAATCGTTGCCGGTATCGCTAGTAATTTGGCTTTCGGTCTGCATAGTGATAGATTATATCAGCACCCAACCGATTTTGGGCCAGGTGCTGAAACGCGCTAGTTCAATTCCGCGATTTGTAACGATGAAGCAATGTCCTAACCCCAACTGCATATTCTACACGCGCCTGGAAGAGCTTCCTGACGCCTACCTCAAGTGCCCCGGTTGTGGAGGGGCGCTGGTCGACTCGAATACTCTATCAGGCAAGCTGGCCCCCGACCCCCAGGCGAGGCCGTTCGAGTCGAGGTACCCGCTCCCAAACGTTCCAGACGAGCGTTCCTCTCTACACCTGGACCAGGTGCAGCTTGATCCAGATTTATACCCGTCACATTCGCCACATCCGTCACGCCCGGCAGATGAGGGAGACCCCTACGCGGTGGGTGATCCATACGCATACGGCCAGGATACTGAGGAAGACCCGGAAGGTGTAGCCGAGCAGCAACCTCGATGGACCACGGCCAGCAAGGTGATAATCGCTCTGAGCGCCTCGCTACTCGTGCTAGGTTGCCTGATTCTGGTGTTGCTCCTCGGCAACCGCTTCTTCCCGCAGGGGAGGACCATAACGAGCGCCCAGGCTACTGAAACGGCAGTGGCGAGCCTGCGCCCGCCCATAAATACGCCGATAATCGCCCCACCCACCAACACGCAACCTGCCGCACAGTTCCCCACTGTGCCTCCTCAGCCCACCGAACGCGTCGAGGTACCTACCCAGGCTCCTCCTACGCCCGTTATCGAGCAGCCAACACAGATTGCGGTAATCCCTACGCAGCCGCCTTTGCCCACGCAGGCGCTCCCCCCTCCTACCGCCGTTGCGCAGGAGGCTACGCCAGGTCCGACCGCCCCGCCCCCGCGCACCGACCCCTCCGGCGGGATAACCAATGCCCAGATGAGCGGGCAGTTACAAGGTGGAGAGCCTACGGGGGATGTCAGTGCGTATAATGTCTCAGACCCCTTCAACCTGGCTGTGCAGGCAACCTTCGGAGCGGGCGCGGTCACGTCTATCACGACGCGCTGGTACGGTCCCGAAGGCACGCAGATATACGAGATGCGCAAGGCGTACTCTCAGCCCGGCGTCTATTACACAGGCTTCACGTTGCGCAAGAGCACGCCGTGGACCCCCGGCGACTACCGCGTAGACATCTACACTAACGACTCGCCCGCCCCGGCGTACAGCGTGACCTTCAGCGTGGTGCCGTAGCCGGACGATAGACGACGGACGACAGACGATAGACGACAGACGGCGGCTGCACATTAATCACAAAGGCCACAAAGACACGAAGGCCACGAAGATTTTTGGGGATTGACAGTATTCTACTTTACTCTGCGTCCCTGTCTCTATGGTGAACAAAACCATAAAAATCTTTGTGTTCTTTGTGTCTTTGTGGCCTTTGTGATTAATTGGTCCGTCGTCCGCAGACTAGCTCGCTACCGTAGGCAGGTTCGCCAGCGCGGCCTGTACGGCGTCCACGGGGTACTCGTAGTCCTCAAGCTCGCCGCTCAGGTAGCGGTCGTAAGCGGTGAGGTCGAAGAAGCCGTGGCCGCTCAGGTTGAAGAGGATGGTCTTCTCTTCGCCCGCTTCTTTGCAGCGTAACGCTTCGTCTATCGCCGCCCGTATCGCGTGGGACGACTCCGGCGCTGGCACTATCCCCTCGCTTCGAGCGAACTGGATAGCTGCCTCGAACACGGGGTTCTGAGGGTAGGCTACGGCTTCGATATGCCCAGCGTCGTACAAATGGCTGATGAGGGGCGCGACGCCATGGTAGCGCAGGCCGCCGGCGTGTATCGCCTGGGGGACGAATGTATGGCCGAGGGTGTGCATCTTCGCTATTGGGGCCATCCCCACACTATCACCATAGTCGTAGGCGTACATCCCCTTTGTCAAAGAGGGGCAGGCCGCAGGCTCAACCGCCACCACGCGCAGGTTGGGCGCTTTGCCGGTCAGCTTGTCGCCGAGGAAGGGGAATGACACGCCCGCGAAGTTGCTCCCACCACCGACGCACCCTATCACCACGTCTGGGTAGACGCCCGCCATCTCCAACTGGCGCTTCGCCTCCTGGCCGATGACCGTCTGGTGCATCAGCACGTGGTTCAGCACGCTGCCGAGGGAGTACTTGGTGTCTTCGCGCATAGCGGCATCTTCCACCGCCTCCGAGATAGCGATACCGAGGCTGCCCGTCGACTCAGGGTCCTGTTGGAGTATGCCGCGCCCTGCGTTGGTCTCATCGCTGGGGCTTGGGATGACGCGCGCCCCGAAGATTTCCATGAGGGAGCGGCGATACGGCTTCTGGAAGTACGATACCTTTACCATGTACACCATGCACTCAAGGCCGAACATCTGCGCGGCCCACGCGAGCGCGCTACCCCACTGACCCGCGCCCGTCTCGGTGGAGAGGCGCTTCGTCCCTTCGGCCTTGTTGTAATACGCCTGGGGTAGGGCGGTGTTGGGCTTGTGGCTCCCGACCGGGCTGACCCCCTCGTACTTGTAGAAGATGCGGGCGGGGGTATCGAGTGCCTTCTCCAGTCGACGTGCCCGGTATAGGGGCGTGGCGCGGTACAGCTTGTAGACATCTATCACCTCGTCCGGGATGTCAATGTACCGCTCCTGGCTGACCTCCTGCATGATAAGCGCCATAGGGAAGAGGGGCGCGAGGTCGGCAGGGCCTATGGGCTGCGTCGTCCCAGGGTGCAGTACAGCGGGCGCGGGTGTGTGCAGGTCGGCCTGTATGTTGTACCACTGCCTCGGTATGTCCTGCTCATCGAGGAGGTACTTGGTCCTCTCGCCATCCCGCTCCTTCTTGCCGCCGATTATCTCTTTGCCGTTCGTGCCTGGCATGTCTGTGCTCCTTTCGTTTGTTGCCAATTGCCGGTCATTTTATGGGGTTGTAATTCATATGATGTGTTGTTATAACACTTCGGGAATCAAAAAGCACCACCTGAATCGCACAAACCCATATCCCACAGGGACGGGGCTTGCTCCGTGACGTCTTCCGTGCGGCCTGCTATCGACGAAGCGGCGTAGTCGGCATACTGATAGCAAGGAAAGGGTAGGGATGGAGCAGGTGGTTGGGCATGCGCTCAAGACCGCATATAATTACGCTAGGCACGCAAACTAGGGGATGTATCTCACTGTTACCCCATTAAGGTGAATTGCCGGGTCACCCGGAGCCGTATCTTTTATCTCGATATTCACGAGTTCATCACCTAGATAAGATTCAGGCAAGTCAATTGTTAGCATATCCATACGGCCTTCTCTACCGCTGAAGGGAGGCTGACAATCCACGTCAAACTCACGGCCCCGCCATGCTTCTTGGAGCATGGGGCTAGTTGCCGTATTGACTGCGTCCTGATCACTTATGGTCCAGTCCCGTATATTATCGCCAAGTATTACCGGGATTATCAGAGGACCCCCTGACGCAAAGCTTAATGATACTTCGCCAACCATTTGGCCGCTGTACTGTGTATAAGCCCAACCGCCTTGCCACAACAGATACACATTCTTAGGATTTTTGAAGGCCACAGCTAATGTTATAGAAGAGGGGAACGTTTGGTGCTCCGTTGTGATAGTCCAACCTACGTCGAATGGTACCCCAAGTAGGGTACGATTGCCCTGCATTAGTTGTAAATTGCATGGCCATTGGGATTTGGCGAGCGAAGAGATAGAGACAGTTGTGAAGGTTGGCTGGCTTGGTGGGGTGGAAGCTATTATTGGAGTGTAGGTAGGCTGAGGCAGTGGTGTAGGTGGCACGGACACTGTCGGAGGGACAGTAGTATCTGTCGGCTGAGGCTCAAGTTGGGTTGGCACTTCCCCAGGTGTTGTGGTCGGAATTGGAGTTGATTGTGATTGAGTCGGTGGTACGTTGCTTACGGATCTTGGACCCGAAACAGCCGTCAAGATAATGTATACTATGAATATGGAACCCGCCACAGCACATGAGACGCTAACTAGTCGTCGTCGATTGGGCACACCGCCATAGATATAGTGGGTCAGCACTGCAACTATGAAGGTACTCAGGATACCTCCAATTACACCTATGAGGATTCCAGCGAAGATATTTTCTGGAGCAAATGGATTATTGGCAGTACTCATAGAAGCACCTAAGTCAAGGATAATCTTATATTCTTTGAACCAGAGTTTCCCTACAACTGCTTGCCTCCTGCTAATATAGGTGTCGCAACCACAATAGCAGGAGGTTGCCGTAGTAAGGGATTGCCATAGCACAGCTTTTTGATTTATGACCACGCCTCATATTGTTGTGGTAGTATAGAAAGGAATGGGCGGGGTTGTCAAGGGATATACCGCACACCAAAGGGAGCTGATTGATATGGAGCAACATCTCACTATGGTCTACTGGAAGAGTGAGCACTTCTGGCTAGGTAAGCTGGTCGATCACCCAGAGATTATGACGCAGGGCGAAACAATTGAGGAACTAGAAGAGAATCTGAAGGACGCTTATCTCGCCATGTTTATGGAAGATGTGCCGGAGGATTATCAGGTCAAAGAGATTGTGCTGTGAAGCGTAAGGAAGCATAAGCTATGATGCGTATGACGGAACATTACTATATCGTAACCGACGATGAAATCCTGAGTGGAGAGCCTATTATCAAAGATACTCGCACGCCAGTTCGTGCAATTGTTGAGTTATGGCGTATGGGGGTAATGCCTGAAGAGATTACGCGCTCCCTACCTCATCTAACTCTGGCACAAGTCTTTGATGCATTGAGCTATTATAGCGATCACCAAGCTGAGATTAACGTCTATATAGAGCGCAACCGCATTCCACGCGAGCTGATACACCCCCTGGTAAGGGACCTTGACTGATCTGCTACTTCGCCCACAGCCCGCCCGTCTGCTCCATCCAATCCGCCACTCTGTCTGCGGCCCTTCCCGCATCGCTATCGGATACGTCAAGCTCAAGGGTCGGTAAGATCGACTCCCCGATTAGACCTCGCATCAACTCCTGCTCCCTGGTAAAGACCTGGAGGTCATCGTACTGGCTTGGGTTGCCAGAAACCTTGAGCCGCTCGGCCCTGGCCGCCTCGAAGGACTCTGGCGTTCGCGTACAGAATACGAGGTGAAAGCCGAGGGCGTGTAATCGCTCTTCCAGCCAGCGAAAGTCGTAATCTTTGCCATAGGTCTGTAGCTGGTAAGCCCTGGTGCTGATATGGAAGCGGTCTACAATCCAGGAGTAATAGCGCATTAGCTCGAAGAGGTGTGCCCACGTCCCGTAAGTTTCCATAGCGAGGCTCTCTTCCTCCGGCGCGAAGTTGATAAGACCCCGGCCCCAGGGAAAATTGGTGAAGGCGCACCACTCGCCTGATATGAGGGGAGAATGGTAGCGATACTTGCGGGGGCCAACGATGCGCGGGTGCTCATTGAGAGCGAAGGCTATCTCGGTCTTGAGCGTGAGGCGCGTTCCCTCCAGTATGATTTTGGGGCAGAGCTTTCTAGACATCTTGGACGACGGACGACGGACGACGGACGACGGACGACGGACGACGGACGATATACGATATACGATATACGATATACGATATACGATATACGATATACGATATACGATATACGATATACGATATACGATATAGGGTGAAACGTGAAACGTACTCTAATTCTGGGTCTAACTGACGCTCAAATAGTCGATTTTCTGCCTAGCGTCGGTCTAGAATCGGACGTTTCAGGCCGGAATTCTGCCCACTTGAGGCCGTTTTCCAGCCAACCATTACAATCTCGTGCGTAACAACCTCAGAAAAACCCAGAATTAGAGTACGTGAAACGTGATGCGTGAAATATGACGGTGGACGAAGGGCGAAAACCGTATGGCAGGTCTGATTTTCTCTTATACTATACGTCATGCAGACCACCAAGTTGGAACCTGACCCGACTTCCTCTACTTCCGACCCCCGACCCCCGACCCCAAGCCCTGTTCGCCGGATGGCCGTCAACACCGCCATCGTCGGTGGGGCGTTTATTATCAGCCGCGTGCTGGGGCTATTGCGCGAGGCCGTAATCGCTGGGCAGTTCGGTACGTCCGGGCAGTATGACGCCTACGTGGCGGCGTTTGGGGTGCCCGATACGCTCTTCCTGCTTATTATAGGTGGAGCTGTCGGTTCGGCGTTTATACCTGTTTTTACCGGGCTGGAGCGCACTGGCAAGCCTGCACAGGCATGGCACCTGGCTTCAACTCTCATAAACGCCTCGGTGGTCCTTCTCAGCCTCAGCGGGATAATCATGGGCGTCGCCGCGCCCGCGTTGGTTGCCTGGATTATAGCGCCTGGTCTCACACCGGAGCGTCAGGCGCTCGTTGTGGACCTCACGCGTATCCTCTTGCTCTCCCCACTCTTTATGGGGCTGGGAGGTTGGGCGCAGGGCATCCTGAACGCCCGCCAGCGCTTCGCTCTATCGGCCCTTGCCCCCGTCTTCTACAACCTGGCGATCATCGCGGGTGCGCTCTTCCTGGTGCCGTTCTGGGGCATTTACGGGTTGGCTTGGGGCGTTGTGGTCGGCGCGATGCTCCACTTTGGCGTGCAGGTGCCCGGCCTGGTGCGCGTGGGGATGCGCTACTCCCTGCGGCTCAACGTGCGGGATGAAGGGGCGGGCGAGGTGGGCAAGCTTATCCTCCCCCGCATCCTGGGGCAGGCGGCGTTTCAGGCCAACATCATCGCGGTGCGCGCTATAGGCTCTTTCCTCTCCACCGGGCGTATATCGGCCCTCAACTACTCTTACCAGCTGATGATGCTGCCTCATGGCGTCTTCGCCCTGTCTCTCGCGACCGTTACGTTCCCCACGATGGCCGCCCAGTACGCCGAAGGCAACCTCGACGGCATGAGGAGCACCCTCGCCCGGGCGGTGAAGGTGCTCCTCTTCCTGACACTCCCCTCGGCGGTGGGGTTGTTCATGCTGCGCGAGGAGATAGTGATTATGCTCTTCCAGTTGGGCGCTTTCCAGCAGCGGGACACCCAGCTCGTGGCCTCCGCGCTAGGCTACTTCTCGCTCGGACTGGTAGCTTACGCGGTGGTGGAGGTGCTGACGAGAGGTTTCTACGCGCTCCACGATACCGCGACACCAGTAGCCGTTTCTGTGGCTACGGTCGTCCTCAATATTGGCCTGAGTCTCGCGCTGGTGCAGTGGCTTCACTGGGGTTATTGGGGCCATGAAGGGTTGGCCCTGAGCCTCGCGATCACGACCACAGTCGAGATGGTGCTGATGTGGGTGCTGCTCGGTAGGAAGTTGCCTGGCTGGGGATTGGGTGGCGAAGGGCTGCTCCTCTCTATTGCGAAGAGTGGTGCGGCTGCGGTGGGGATGGGTCTGGTTTTGGCCTTCGCGCTTCCTGCCTTGCGCTCTCTCCTTCCGGTCGGTGAAGCCGGCAAGCTGGCTGCCATAGTGCTGACCCTGGTCGGTATTGGACTTGGCGCGCTCACCTACCTCGGCATCGCCAGGCTCCTCCGCTCCGAAGAGGTGCAGGCAGCCTCCTCGATGCTCTTCAGGCGATTCAGGCGAAGGACGAAGGACGGCGAGGCATGAAACGTGAAACGTGAAACGTGATGCGTGATGCGTGAGAGGATTGCCTTCTTCTGCCTTCTGCTTACTGCCTTCTTTTGTCCGTCCCCCGAAAGTCCCCCCTGCTTTATATTACTATTATCTTCACAATTAGTACCCTTTTGCCATTGCTTATGCCTGTTTCATCCTGGTAGACTTTGGATGTCGATGAGTGTCGGACTCTTGGCAACGTTTAGCGCAGGCGCATTTGCGTAGCATCCAGATTATTCAGATTAGAGGTCACCAGCATGAATTTACAGGTAACGCAAGCCAGGGGCGTATCAAGGTTTTGGCTTGCACTCGCACTCTTCATGGCCGTTGCAGCCGCTGTATCTATTCTCTCGTTCGGTGAAGTGGCGCGTGCAGCCGCGCCCGTCTCGAACGGCCCGGACTTGCCGCCGCCTGTCCCTACAGTGCCCACTCAAGTCGTCACTGCCGTACCCACCAGCCTGACCCCTCAGCCTACGCATACTCCGGGGGGTCTCCCCACTCCGGTGCCCACCGGCTTCCCGACGGTTGTACCCTGCTACACCTTCTCCGATGTTCAGCCTAGCGACTGGTTCTACGAGCCTGTCAACTGGATGGCGTGCAACCACATCGTGGGGGGCTATAGCGACGGCACTTTCCGCCCGAACAACCCCACTACTCGCGGCCAGACCACCAAGATGCTGATAGGCGCTTTCAACCTGGACATCCACATTGATGGCGGCCCGCACTTCGCGGACGTGCCTGAAAGCAGCGCCTTCTACAACTTTGTGGAGACGGCCAGCTTCTATGGTGTGGTAGGTGGATACCCGTGCGGCTCTGAAGGCGAGCCTTGCGACGACCAGAACCACCCTTACTTCCGCCCGGACAACCTGGTGACCCGCTCGCAGATCACCAAGATTTCGGTGCTTACCGCCCAGCAGGCCAACCCTGGAAGCTGGCAACTGGTCGTGCCCCCTGTGGCTACCTTCGTCGACATGCCTACCAATAATGTCTTCTACCCTTACATTGAGACCGCCGTCGCAAAGGGTATCATCGGCGGCTATGAATGTGGCGGTGAAGGCGAGCCATGCCCAGGTCGCTATTTCCACCCCCAAAGCGACGCTACCCGCGCCCAGATAAGCAAGATCACTTTCCTGGCTGCGCTGGTGCCGTAGACGATAGACGAAGGACGATAGACGATAGACCATGGACGATGAGCGGTGGGCAGGGTGCTTACCGCTCATTTTCTTGACGATTGGGCAACTTGCGCTGTATAATAGGGTACAATCCGGGGTGTAGCTCAGTCCGGCAGAGCGCTCGGTTTGGGACCGAGAGGTTTCGCGTGTTCGAATCACGCCACCCCGACCTGTTGTAATGATCGAGGGTCGCTACTGGTAACTTATCAGCGGCCCTATGAGGCTTACCCATATGAAACGATTAAATCACCTCCGGCAGAAGGCCGTAGAGTTGCGCACCCAGCACAACATGTCGCTCGATGATATCTCCACCAGGCTAAATCTATCCAGGACTACAGTTTACTACTGGATACGCGGCATAACGATAGAGCGCACCGAGAAACAGAAGGCTGGACAGAAAGCAGGCACTGCCTCTATGCAAGCGAAGTGTGCCGCTCGTCGGGAAGCGGCTTACAATGCCGCGTTGGAGGCAGCATCTACCTTGCTCCAAGACCATGAGGTACGTGACTTCGTAGTCTTGTATCTCGCGGAAGGATATCGTAAGGATAGGAACAAAGTCTCTTTTAGTAATTCTAATCCTATTATGGTCCGGTTTGCCAACAAGTGTATGCGGCGACTGGCAAGCAATCCGCATTTCTACTATAGCTTCCAATACCACTCCGACCAGAACCCCGATGATCTGAAGCTTTTTTGGGGCATGTGCTTGGGTATAGCCCCGGAGTTGATACACCCTATCCCGAAAACTAACAGCGGCCATTTAGCAGGGAGGCGCTTCGCCTGCAAATATGGGGTCTTTCAGATACAGATTAGCGATACGCGCTTTCGAGCCGAGCTGCAAGCCCTCATGGATGTTGTGCAGGAGCAGTGGACGACTTCAAGCATCTGATTCGCGGCACCCGTTTCCCTCACTAAATCGAATGTAGTAGTTGACTTTACGCGGACCCTGTGCTATTATTGTCCTATTAATCCAAGCCCTATTTGCAGCTATGCAATAGGTTTTCGCTCCGCCTAGCTTGGTAGCAGGTCCTGCAATTTGCTTCTGTGAGCACTATTTGTGTGCGACCGCCTCTATTCGGGCGAAAATCTGGAATCTATCCCATATTAAGGCCGAGTCCCTTCCCAAGTTGTCCACTTATCCCTTCCCTGGAATGACTCCCGCCTCAAAGTTCGCCCACAGCTAAAAGGGAAGGGGAAGTGGCTACGAACCCCGTCCAATCAGAGAATAAGGACGCCGACTCCTGGCTGGCCCAAGCGACCGCCGAATACCAGAAGCTATCGGCCTCTCTATCCGCGCTTGGCTCCCAGCTTGCTGCCCTGGGTGTAACCATCCAGGGGCAGGAGAGCGCCCAGATGAGCCTGCCGCCGGGGCCTCCACTACCCCTGGCTTTGCCGCCCCCAGCATCTGAAAGCGTGTCTAATGCCATAAAGGTAAACCTGCTCGGCTCGTTCAGGATGAGCATAGGTGGTCACGACCTGGGGCCGCACGTCCCAGGACAGGTGCAAACGGTCCTCAAGTTCATGATGAGCCAGGGAGGGCACCCCACCTCCAAAGACGCCTTACTCGACCTCCTTTGGCCCGAATCGAACCCCACCATTACCTCCAGCCGCCTCAGGGTGCTTATGCATACCTTGAGGCGTAGCGTTGCGTGTAAGCACCTCGGCTTCGGTGATTTGCTGGTGACGTCCGGCAACAATTTTCTGGTCAATCCGAAGGCTTCAGTGTGGGTCGATGTAGATGAGTTTGAGCGTCGCTGGCACAAGGGGTGGCGGCTGGCCCGCTCCGGTAACAAGGCTGAGGCGATGTATGAGTATGAGCAAGCCGAGATGCTCTACGTGGGGGACTACCTGGAGGATGACCCCTATGCTGACTGGACCCTGCTGAAGCGTGAGGCTTTGCGTGACGCATATTCTACTATGCTCACGATGCTCTCTTCGATGTCCATCGAGACAGGGGACTATACGGGGGCCATAATCTGGGCGCAGAAGTTACTGGCGCAGGACAACTGCCGAGAGGATGCATACCGGCTGCTCATGACCAGCCACCACCTCCTCGGGCAGCATAGCAGGTCGGCTTACTGGTACGGTTTATGCGTGCGCGCCCTTGAGCGCGAGCTTGGTCTGGAGCCATCGCAGCAGACGCAGGAGCTTTATAAGGAGATAATTGGTGCTGGGATTAAGCCATCACCTTTTTGGAGAGCGATTTGACCACACGAATAGTTATCTAGCAGCACCCGTCGTTGTAGAGGGGTCACTACATGAAATGGTCTATGTCAGCGTCTTTAGCGCTCCTCTTGTGGTTGTCAGGCCTAATTTTATTTACAGTAGTAAAATATTCTGCTAGTGCCCCTATGGCAGCCGGAGTTGCCATTGCCTATCTATCTTCGTGTACGCCAATCTGGCACATAGTCGATAGTCCTAATGTTGGTATATCAGACAATACTCTCGCGGGCATAACGGCAGTTTCCCCCACAGACATTTGGGCTGTAGGTACCTACAGTACGGGGGGAAATGGACCATCTTTGACGCTAATACAACATTGGAATGGCTATCAATGGAGTGTTATTGATAGTCCTAATGTTGTTACAGGTACGAATAGTTCTAACATCCTGATAAGTGTAGCGGCAATTTCCGTAAATGATATTTGGAGTGTAGGTTATGCGCACAGCGATAGCAGCATGCCTTTCTACCAGACATTTATAGAACACTGGAATGGGACGAATTGGAGTGTTGTATCAAGTCCCAACGTTAGCCCTTCCGAGAATACTCTTCGGAAAGTTATCGCTATTTCTACGAATGATGTGTGGGCCGCCGGAGCTTATAGCGGGCAGACTGGATTTCAAACACTGGTTGAACACTGGGACGGGTCTGATTGGAGCGTAGTATCAAGTCCTAACCTTAGTTCGGGGAACAATGAGTTCTTCGGTATGGCAGTAGACCCAGCTGGTCAGATATGGGCAGTTGGTTACTACTATACTTCAACAGTTTCCGCAGATTATACGTTGATACAGCGCTGGGACGGTATGGATTGGAACGTTATACCTAGCCCCAACCCTGTTGGTTCGAACCGCAATTACCTATACGGCGTCACTGTAGTTTCGTCTTCTGATGCGTGGGCTGTTGGTGTCAGCGATTCTCAGACATTAACCATGCATTGGAACGGTACTCAATGGAGTATCGTGCCGAGTGCCAATTATGGCAGTAATTATAATGAGCTTAGGGACGTCGTAGCACTATCCCCGAATGACATTTGGGCCGTAGGTTACTACTTTGATGGGAGTATGTCTGGAACGCTTATTGAGCATTGGGATGGTAGCCAATGGAGTATAGCCTCTAGCCCCAACTCTTCCTCCGCTAATTTTCTCAATAGTGTAACTTCAATTTCCTCAAGTGATATATGGACGGCAGGTTACTACCTAAGTAGTTCAGGCAGCCACTCACGCACTCTGATTGAACATTATGCTGATCTTTGCATAACACCATCGCCGACTTACGCGATCACGCCCACTCAGTTTCCCTCGGCGATTGCTACTGCTACTGTGCAAGCTGGGAGTCCAACACCTACCACGTGTGCTTTGACTTTCACGGATGTACCGGTGGACAGTACCTTTTACCCCTATATTCGATGTCTGGTGTGTCGTGGCTTTATTAGTGGCTACAGTGACGGAAGCTTTCGCCCTGATGGTGCTGTGACACGAGGACAGTTATGTAAGATTGTCTCTAACACGGCAGGCTTTAATGATCCTATTCCGCCAGGACAGCAGACATATGAGGATGTGTCACCGGATCACACTTTCTATACGTTTGTTGAAAGGCTATCCGCAAGAGGCATTATTTCTGGCTACCCTTGCGGTAGTCCTGATGAGGATTGCAACCCACCAGAAAACAGGCCATACTTCCGCCCTAGTGCAAATGCTAGCAGAGGTCAGATATCTAAGATCATATCAAATGCAGCCGGATTTAGCGACACTTCCACGGAGCAGATGTTTGAGGATGTCCCGACTTCGAACACCTTTTACGTCTGGATCCAACGGTTAGCCTCACGCAACATAATGAGTGGCTACCCCTGTGGGAACTTGCCAGAGGAGCCATGTGTACAACCCAATAATCGCCCATATTTTCGTTGGGGAAATGATTCCACCAGAGGGCAGACCTCTAAAATAGCGGCTAACTCCTTCTTCCCAAATTGCTATACTCCTCTTAAGAGATAAGACCAACGGTGAGAGTGATAGCAAGGCAGAAGGCAAAAGGCAGAAGAAGGAGATGAGCGTGCGAGCTTATCTCCTTCTTCTGCCTTGCTATATCTTACGGCCTGCGAAGAGAGTATAGCAATCTAATTAACCTTATGCTAATCAGATTAATACCTCACCGTCTATTTTCATCAGGGCTCCACTGAACAGCTTGCAGAGAGGGTATATCTCAGGATTAGCGTTTCAGGAACGTTCCCTGATGTGTAGGTGCCAACGGCCCAAACATCACCGCCCGCGCACACTGATGTGCCTGGAACTACAGCCACGCCCCAAAGGGTATGGTGAGACGTTGCGTAATTGGGACTCCCTACAATGCTCCAGGTAGTCCCATTCCACCGCTCCGTAAGCGTCGCGTATGGGGGTTTATAGAATTCGCCAACTGACCATAAATAGCTTGAAGAGATAGGCGCAACCGCATGTAGGATATTGTTGTCGCCGCCGGAGTTCGGACTGCTGACTACGCTCCAGAGCTGGCCGTTCCAGCGCATGGTCAGCGTCCTTTGCTTACCGTTAGCGTCGTAGTAATAGCCCACCGCCCACGCGTCCGTGTCGCTGGTGATAACAGTAATTGCGTTTAAGTAGTTGCTCCCTGCCCCAATGTTTGGCGTGGCAGGAGCTAACCAAGTGTTGAGAACCCTATCCCAATGTAGCACTAAGGTCTGTGTTTTGGTGCCATTGAAGTAAGATCCTACAGCTTTAACATCACCTATAGGAGATGCGGATACTGAAGATAAGTAATCATCTGTCGAGCCAGGGACACTTGGGTTTGGGGCTGGTACTATGCTCCATTGTATACCATTCCAGCGCATAGTCAACGTTCGGCGTGTAACACCAGAACCTGAATATCCCACAGCCCATACTTGTGTACTATTGACAACCGCGACGGAATTCAGACGGTTGCTTGTACCTGGAACATTGGGACTTGGCACACGATTCCAGGATGCTCCATTCCAGCGTAGTATCAATGTGCTTTCAACACCCCCTTCAGTAGCGGTATTTCCTACAGCCCACACGTCTGAGGTAGAAACGGCAGCAACCCCACGCAGAACAGTAGTTGCATCGAAATCAGGACTGAGAACTTGAGACCAATTAGTGCCATTCCAGTGCTCAGTTAAAGAATAGCTTTGGCCGAATGAACCTATCTGACAATAGCCTACGGCCCAAACATCGTTAGCCGAGACTGCTGCAACACCATAAAGAGTGTTATCAGTCGAACAGCGGCCCGGACTTGGAACTATGCTCCATGCGTCAACAGCAGCATGCGCTTTCGGACTACCACCTCCTAAGTTGGCGGCAAGAACTGCTATTATTAGACTACATATGACCCTAAGTTTCTTATTAACCCCCATTGCATTTGCCTCCTTTTGACGTGCTTCGCATACGACAACACATAGCGTGCAAATAAGACACACTATGTGGACTTTATTAGCCACCTGGAATTATTATATCTCTCCGACTATCACTTGTCAAGCCACTTACGTTAGGGGAGTGGCGAAAAGAACAGCCAAGGAATAAAATGGTGGAATGGAAGAAGCACCAAGTCTAACAGAGCCAGCTTGCCCGTACTGCGGGCAGAGCCGTTGTGTGGTCAAAGCAGGTCTGAACAACAAAGGTGGCAACCAAC
>DATEOC010000083.1:0-87708 GCA_035274425.1 Chloroflexia bacterium | reverse complement strand
GAATAGTGAGTATTCTGCCGTCTATCGTCTATCGTCTATCGTCTATCGTCTATCGTCTATCGTCTATCGTCTATCGTCTATCGTCTATCGTCTATCGTCTATCGTCCGTCGTCCGTCGTCCGTCGTCGGTGCGTAAACCCTCCTCGCTTTATAAGTCTGGTAGACAACCCAAGGAGCGCAGCATTGTAGCCACATCCCAGATGCGCAGGCTCTCCATTATCTTGTCGTCCATGACGGTCATAATGGTACAGCCGCGAAACTCGACGTGCCTGCCCGTCGGGGGGATGTTCATTATCCTGCCCCGGTGCGTGCCGCTCAGCATCCACACCAGTGCTACGCGATTACCATCGATGACAGGCTCCTCAGCATCAATACGCAAGTCCGGGAATGCCAGCAGCTGGTACTCCATCGCACGACGTATCGCCTGTGGACCTCGCAGAGGCTTCTTCTGATTTACGTCAAGACCTACAAAATCTGTGTGGTAGCAGTCAGCAACTCGTTGCGGATCATGGGCATTCCACGCCTCTACAACTTCCCCAACCAACATCCTAATGCCTATCGCATCAGCTTCAGCAATCATATTCATCCTCCGGTTATTATTCTGCGCACCCGACTATGAGAACATTCTATAAGTAGCTACTATTCACTTTCCAGGCCGAAAGGTGCTCACTCACTGTTCAATATAGTAAACGACATTCCAGGGCTGAAAGGCAATATTGGAATATTAGTAGGGGCATGGAGCGAAGGGACGCACGCCGTGCCTCTACTACGAATCTTTTCAACCGACGCTAGGCGTCAGTACCGACCTCCCACTCCCAGAATAGCTCGACGATACGCGACATGCCTTCTTTGAGGTGGCGGCGGTAGGTGCTGAATGGGAGATCCAGTAGCTCGGCTGCTTGCTCCTGGGTAGGGGCGGGGTTGATGTAAGTGTGGTAGACAGCCCTGTACAGCTTCGTCTCGCGGGGAGAGTTCTGAAGGGTATCGCAAACCCTTCGTAGAATATCTTGCAGAGCCGCGACTTTCTGCGCCTGGTTACTACCCGGCGTGCCCGCTTCCGAGACGAGACGCGATTGTAGCAGCGGATTGCGCTTCAGAGCATCGGGCCTCGCGAAGTTTCGGAGGGCATCATGGGCAGCTGCTGAGAACTCGTCCTGGCTAAGCACAGCAAGCGGCGCGGCGGCGTCGGCTGTAGGGGTGGGTGGCTCGGCCTGGGCGGTGCCAATTTCGCGCTCACCCAGGATAGCAAGCCATGCCATCGGGGGCACAGCTCGCCAGTTATGCCCATACACCCCGTAGCGCCGTCCCCCCACCTCGAAATCCACCTGGGTGATGCGCGCGATATCGGCATAAGCGAAAAGGGGTGCCCAGTAGTCGTATTCGGCGCATGGCAGGAACGTATAAACCAGCCCCGGCGCGAAATAATGGCGCACCGCTGTAATGAACAAGAGACTCTGCATTGGAGACACGGCCTGGTACGTATCACGCGCCATCCAGAACCGGAAGTAGGTGGCAATCTCGTTGGAGCGAAGCGTCATTGCGCCCCGCAGGTACGTGCTCGCCACCTTGATCGCGGGATCAGCCTCCAGGTCCAATTCATCCACGTCGCCAAGCGACACCATCATCAAGAAGCCAACCGGCTCGTGCTGGGCGTCTCTGACGACGAGGGCACCTTGCGGCTGGCGGCTGATCCAGTGGCGAGCAATCTCAGCCGACTCCTGCCCTTCGTGCTCGGCGACCATCGCTATCAAATCGGGGATGTCCTCGTCACGGATGCGCTCCGGCAGGAGCGTGCCCGTCTCCTGCCACTCAAGGAATGGACGCACCACAGGGTTGTCGCGGTGCAGGAAGACGTAGTCAAAAAGGACGCGCTGCTGTTCAAGGCCGCTGGTCCTCTCGAGGGCCGCCGTGTAGTGGGCGCGTATGCGGCGGTGCATCTCCACGTACCAGTCGCGATTGCGCCAGCGCAGGTCTGCCACCAACGCCTCCCGCGCGAGGTCATGCGGGAAAAGCCCAAGCTGCCCCGACTCGATAAACGATAGGCCGCGCAGCCATGTGAACAGCTCGTGCACATCATCCATACCGAGCGCCTTCGCCAGCAGCGCTTCGTCAGTCACACGCACAAGGGCACACACCTCCAGGGCGATGCGATGGGCGGGGCCGGGCACCTTCTGGACAAGCTGCTCAAGGAGGGCTTTTACCACGTCAGGGGTCTCTTCCGGCTGGAAACGCACGTCACCCCGTTGTGCGAATACGTCGGCCACCAACGATAATGCAAGAGGGTGGCCGTGCGTGAAGTTGAGCACCTCCTGGTGCTGGTCGCTGGGGATATTGCGCCGGTCCAGGTATGCGCGGCTTTGGTCCGGGCTAAGGTTGCGCAGGGGCATGGCGCGCACCAGGTCTTCCCAGCCGGGATCAGTATGCCACCCAGCCGCCAGCGGGCGGCGGTCCGCGAGCACCACCAGCGTATCGGCGGGCATCTGCGGCAAGAAGGTTTCGCGGAACCAGCCGTCCAGTGGGGCTAGCACCTCATACGTGTCAAGGAGGATGACGTGGCGGCTATCGCGAGACGCGAGCACGTCCAGCACGTTCTCTTCCAGGCCGGTGCCGAGCGCCAGCTTCAGCGCGGTCAGGAACCCCTCCGGGGACGCGTCTATGTTGCGCCCATCGATATAGAGCGAGGTGATAGAAAGCTCGTCGGCTATCGCGGCGAACTCTTTGAGGAGTGTGGTCTTGCCGACTCCGCCCGGCCCGTATACGTGGAGCACAAAGAAGGGTAGCTCGTCCGAAGCGAGCACGGAGCGAAACAGGTCACGCTCCGCTTCTCGCCCAACGAACCTGCGGCGGCGCGCCGCACGGAGACGATCAGCAAGGCGCATAGACATAGGGCAACTCCCTCAACAGAGGAGTACAGAAAGGCCAATTCGATTGCTTATTATACTCCTACTCGATGCTGGAATCAATGCACGATTACATGCTTGCATCCACTATCTTTTTTCATATCATGTGATATAATAATTATGTATCGGAGACTGCCTTAGGTGTGTCTAGCAATAGCGCTTACTCCTGCTTGGGAGCAAATTGCTGGTACGGCTTCCCTTCGTTACCGTTACTTTGTTGCTCGCTTTTGAAAAGGCGCAATCACGCCAACCCTACTCTCCTTATTCTATATTCAATATTCTATATTCGAGAGCCTCTTCCCATACGAGCTTCGTGGCCGCAAAGGCCTACAAGTAGACCTGTCATACAGGGAAAGGGGCACAAAAAATGTTCGCACGAATATCTGGATTTGGAATCGGGAGGCGATTAACTAACATACTGGCAATGGCGGTAGCGGTGGGAGTGTTGGCGTCTGCCACACTCATCAGACTGCACGCCCTTCCCACAACTGCAACTGAATCTATGCCTGCGCTCGATAGTTTTGGCAAGTTGCCTATGCAATTCGAGCCGAATGTAGGCCAGACCGACCCCTCAGTGCGCTTCATGGCACACGGCCCAGGCGGCACGATCTACTTCACGCCGTCAGGGATGACTCTGTCGATGAAAGCGGGATCTAGCGCCCAGGAGTCGGGGGTTGGGATCGCAAGCAACCTGGTAGACGATCCGTCCTTAGCATCAGGTGCACTCGCTAACCCTCAGGGTGATAGTGCGCAGAGCTACCAGAGTGTATTGAATCTGCGCTTTGTGGGCGCCGATCCAACCGCGATCCTGAGCAGCGACGCGCCTTTACCTGGGAGGGTGAACTACTTGCTAGGCAACGACCCCGGCAAGTGGCACACCGACGTGCATACCTACGCAGGCATCACTTATAGCGGACTGTACCCTGGGGTGAGCCTGGCATATGAGGGCACAGGCTCCTCTCTCAAAGGCACATACACCATCGCGCCTAACGGCAACCCCAGCGGCATCCGTTGGCGCTACGACGGGGCAACCAATGTGAGTGTAGACAACACCGGCAATCTACTGATCTTGGCCCAGGGATTGGGGGGAGCTAATTCTGCGGCAGCATTGACGCTGACGGAGCAAGCGCCAGTCGCCTGGCAGGAGATAGGCGGGCGACGGGTGGCAGTTGACGCGAGATATGAAGTGACAGAGGGTGGCAGCATCGGCTTCATACTGGGCGCTTATGACCGCTCGCAGCCTCTTGTTATAGACCCTAGCCTCATCCTGTACTCTTTCACATACCTTGGTGGATCGAGCAACGATTACGGGCGGAGCATCGCCGTGGACGCATCTGGCAACACTTACATCACTGGCTACACATCTTCGAATACCTTCCCCTTTACGCCTGGTGCTTACGACACTAGTTACAATCCAGGAGGCACCTTTGGATATGATGCCTTCGTGACAAAAATGAACGCCAACGGCTCTGCCCTCGTCTACTCGACTTACCTGGGGGGTAGTTCGGATGACTACGGTTATGGAATTGCCCTGGACGCCGCGAGTAACGCTTACGTGACTGGCCGTACCTATTCGAGCAACTTCCCCATACCCGTAGGCAGTGGTACGCTTGGAGGAACCGTTGATGCATTCGTGACGAAATTGAACCCGGCGGGCAACCAGTTAGTTTACTCTCGTTATCTGGGAGGCAGCGGCACCGAGGACGAGTGGGCTAGGGGCATCGCCGTGGACGCCGAGAGCTTCGCATATGTCACCGGTTTTACCCACGCTAGCAACTTCCCGACGACAGTTGGCGCCTACCAGACTAGCTATGCAGGCAACGGAGATGCGTTCGTAACGAAGTTAGCCGTACTTGGCACCGGCTCTCCTATCTACTCGACCTACCTTGGCGGTAGCCAATCTGACCAGGGAAATGGCATAGCGCTGGACGGAGCAGATCACGTCTTCATCACCGGCTTGACCTTTTCAAGAGGCCCATCTCCAACAGGCTTTCCCACCACACCTAACGGTTACGATACCAATCACGAGGGAGAGGAGTATGATGCATTCGTCACCCGGTTGAACACCGCAACGACCGGCAATCCGTCGCTAGTCTATTCCACCTACCTCGGAGAAACCGGTTACGACCAGGGCCTGGGGATCGCCGCACTGGGGGGCTACGCTTTTGTGACAGGCTCTACGGACCGCACTTTCCCGATGGCGCACCAACTCAGTGAATTTGTAGCGCCGGTGAGCGGAGACCTCAGTACTATCGTGTCCAAGCTGGATACCAACGGTGCTGGGACTAGCTCGTTGATCTACTCGACATACTTCGGAGGAGCCCTCAAAGATATCGCCCGAAGCATCGCGGTAGACCCTTGCGGAAATGTCTTCATCGCAGGCGACACAAAGTCCTCTGCGGCGACCTTCAAACCGGTGAACTTCATACCGGGTGGGGGGACTTTGACAGGAGAGCATGACGGCTTCGTGGCTAAGCTGAGCTATAACGACAGCACGACAACCTTGACTCTCCCTTACAACACCTACCTGGGAGGTACCGGAGAAGATCTCATCTATGGTATAGCCCTGGGTAAAACGGGTTACGTGCACGCCACAGGCGATACGACCTCGACGAGGGCTAGTTTGCCTTCGTCTACCCGGATCGACTCCTATCAGGCAAATCCTGCCGGAGGGACTTACGAGGGTTTCGTCGCACGGATCGATACTGGAGATGCGTGCATAACCGCTGTGGATGTCTGTGCATGCCCGATGGATGTCGCCTTTGTCCTGGATACAACCGGCAGCATGCAAACCTCGTTGATCAGCCTACGGGTTGGGTTCCCCGATATCCTCGATAAGATCCGGACCACGTCAGGCGGCGACTACCGACTGTCACTGGTGACGTTCAAAGACGACATAAGTGTATGGGACATGGGAACTGCGGGCACATTCCAAAGCTGGAGTACCATCGGTTCCCCCGGCAACGTCTACGCCGACATGCTCAATCCCCCCGCGCTGTTCTTGGGTGGTGGAGGCACAGACCTTGCGGTGCCCCCGGATAATGGTGAACCCGAAGCTTCCGATGAGGCGCTACGCACGGTGCTGGAGGAACGCACCAGCGGCTCTCGTGGCTTCCCATCCGCGGGCGGATTCCCGTGCAGTGCGTTTACAAGCGTAAGACTGCAACACCGCGCATCAGTGGGCTTTCCCTGTGGCCCCACCACTGGTCTTGCCGCCGATTTCGGCCCCTGGCGCCTCGGCAATGTGCGCCGGATTGTCGTCTTTCTTACCGATGCTCGGCCGGGCAAGTTCACCGACAAGTACGATACTACAAATACCCTTCCGCGCGAAATGGCGAACCTGGCGGGCTGGCGTAATATCCAGGTCGTCTCCATCGCCGCGTGCGCGGACTGCTTTACGAAACCCACGGATGCATATGCCATCGCAGCCGGCATCACCCACAACTACGCCTACGCCAGCAACGGGACCATTCGGAACGGTCGCTATATCTCAACTAGCCAGCAAGGCGTCCCGATCTTCAAGTCGAACGGGGCCACCATGGGAGACCAGCTGTCGAAGTTCATCAAAGACTGCGATGGCACGGCAGTGTGGAACAACGGCGCCCTCCCTGACTTTGGGGATGTACCTGTGGACCACCCTAGGGCTGACCGGATCAGGACCTTGGCTGGCCGAGGAGTCCTCGGAGGCTACCCTTGTGGCGGGACTGGCGAGCCGTGCATCCCACCTGACAATCTGCCCTACTTCCGCCCGGACAATAAAGTGACTCGAGGCCAGGCCAGCAAGATCGTCGCCAACGCCGCCGACTTCACCGAGATTATCTCTGGCACCCAGCAGTCGTTCACCGACGTGCCTCCCAGCAGTCCCTTCTACCTCTACATCGAGCGCGCAGCTATGCACGGCGTGATAGGCGGGTATCCCTGTGGAGGAGAGGGCGAGCCCTGCGACTCCGCCAACCGGCCTTACTTCCGGCCCGGAAATGACGTGACGCGCGGCCAGCTTAGTAAGATCGTCAGCAACGCGGCAGGCTTCACCGATCCGCCGGAGGGTCAGATATACATGGACGTGGACCCAAGTAATGTCTTCTACAGCTTCATCATGAGGCTTTACGTACACGACGCCACGAACGCCATTGCCTGTGGTACGGACGAGTTACCGTGCGATGAGCAACAGCAGCCCTACTTCGGCCCCAACGTCCCGGCAACGCGGGCGGAGACGGCGCTGTTCGTAGCTAACAGCTTCTTCCCGTAAAATCTCGATGCCTCAATCCCCCTCCCAGCGCTGGGAGGGGGATTGAGGCATCAATCACGCCAACTAGCTCAGCACGCCCGTCTTGTGCCCTATCGCCGGACCGTAGAACATCCGCGTGTACTCTTTGACCTGGCGATGCATCGAGAATAGCGGTCCAATGCTCACAATAGCTTCTTTCATGACCGACACCCAACCCGCGGGTAGCCCCGCCGAGTCTCGGTCGTAATAGAGGGGCACGATGCTCTTTTCCAGCTGGGCGTAGAGCGATTCTACGTCGCGCCAGTCCTGCTCATCGGGATTGCCGTACTCGCGCTCCTCACCAATAGCCCACCCGTTGCGCCCATTGTACCCCTCGGCCCACCAGCCATCCAGGATCGAGCAATTGGGCGCGCCGTTCAGCGACGCTTTCATGCCGCTCGTGCCACTTGCCTCGTACGGCCTGCGAGGGTTGTTCAACCATACGTCAACCCCCTGCACGAGATAGCGTGCCATGTTCATGTCGTAATCTTCGAGGAAGACGATTTTCCCCTGCAACCCGGCATGCTGGGACGCCCAGTTCACCTGCTGGATGAAGTGCTTTCCCGGATCGTCCTTCGGGTGAGCCTTGCCCGCGAAGATGAATTGCACGGGGCGTTGCGGGTTGTTCAAGATAGAGACGAGCCGCTCGGCCTGGCTGAAAAGCAGCGTGGCGCGCTTGTAGGTCGCGAAGCGCCTTGCGAACCCTATCGTTAGTGCGCCCGGGTCAAGCGGCGTCTCCTGCGCGGCTGACACGCCCGTATGCTTGTGCCAGTTGGCGAGCCTTTCGCGTGCGAATGTTATCATCTTCTGCTTGAGTTGCTGATGTATCGCCCACAGATCGGCGTCGGGTGCCTTCAAAAGAGGCTGCCAGGTTGCCGGGTCGTCCAGGCGATAATACCAGTCAGCACCGAGATAGCGCGAATAGAAGTCGTGAAGCTCCGCGGCGAGCCACGTGCCGGTGTGCACGCCGTTCGTAATGGAAGCGATAGGCACCTCCTCCACCGACCTATCAGGCCATATCCAGTGCCACATATTGCGCGACACCCGCCCATGCAGCTTGCTCACCCCATTGCGGTAATTTGAGCCGTGCAGGGCCAGCGCCGTCATACTGAAAGCGGGACCCCAGGGCATCCCCTCGCGCGCTACGGCTATAAAGGTGTCACGGTCAATGCCAAGCTCCGGCCAGTAGCTGGAGAAGTACTTGTCGATGAGGTCCATTGGAAAGGCGTCGTTCCCTGCCGCGACCGGCGTGTGCGTGGTAAAGACGGTATGAGATGCCACATTCTTGAGCGCTTCCGCGAAGGTCTCACCCTTCTTGACTCGCTCGCGCGCCAGCTCAAGCACCAGGAAGGCGGAATGCCCCTCGTTCATGTGCCACGCCGCAGGCTCGATGCCCATAGCCCTCAGCGCGCGCACACCCCCGATACCCAGCACAATCTCCTGGGCAACCCGCATCTCCTGGTCGCCCCCGTACAGCCGTGCGGAAAGCTCTCGGTCAGCGGGCGCATTAGGATAAATGTCGGTGTCGAGCATGAAGAGCGGGCATCGCCCAACCTGTATGCGGTAGACCTTCGCATATATCAGCCTCCCTGGAAGCTGCACCTCAACCACCACCTCCTGACCATCAGGGGTATGCGCCGGGAGGGCGGGCGCGTCATCGAAGTCGAGCTTGTTGTAGATAGCCTCCTGCCAGCCGTTCTTGTCGATCACCTGCTGGAAGTACCCCTGCGGGTAAAGGAAGCCAACGAAAACCATAGGTACGCCGAGGTCTGACGCGCCCTTCACATGGTCGCCCGCCAGCACACCTAGGCCTCCTGAGTAGATAGGGAGCGATTCGTGCAGTCCAAATTCGGCAGAGAAGTACGCTACCGGACCTTGCTTGCCCGGAAACTCGTCCGAAAACCAGGTCTTAGCGGGGGCCATGTACTCCTCGAACTGTGCGAGCATACGGTCATACATAGCGAGATAATCATCATCCGTTGCCGCAGAGGCCAACGCCGTCTGCCGGACCTCGTTGAGGAACCGCACCGGATTGTGGTACACATACTCCCACAGGCGGGCGTCAATGGCTGAAAAGAGATGCGCGCCGTTCGGCTGCCAGCTCCACCAGAGATTGTAAGCAAGTTCGTTCAGCCTGCCGATGCGTTCCGGGATCGGTTTGTACTGCCCGACCGGCTGAATAAGGTTTATGGACATTTCGCCTCCTTAGTTTATTGGCTTGCCTGGGGCACAGAGACCCGTCGCACGCTCGCCTATTGTAAGCCAACCATCACTCTTTTGCCACCCTCATAAGGGTTATTTCAGACTATCACCCGTCCGGCGCGCTAAGCCAAACGGGTGATAAATAGAACCTACTAATCGTTCGTCTACGGCTACACACGGCCAATCACTATAGCAGCATTGATGCCGCCAAAGCCGAAAGAGTTGGAGAGTATCACGTCCACCCTCTGGTGGCGACCCTCCCCGGCAATGTAATCGAGGTCGCATTCAGGGTCGGGGTGCTGGAGGTTGATGGTCGGCGGCAAGTACTCATGCCTGAGGGCGAGGCAGTTTATCGCCATCTCAAACGCCCCCGTCGCGCCTAACGCATGACCGTGCATTGCTTTGGTGCCGCTCACCGGCACGCTGTATGCGCCCTCCCCGAATAATTCCTTTATAGCCTTGGTCTCGGTCTTGTCGTTCAGAGGCGTCGAGGAGGCATGTGCGCTGATATACCCAACCTCATGCGTGGCAACATGAGCGTCGTCCAGGGCCTCACGCATGGCACGTATAGCCTGAGCGCCGTCGGGCCGAGGGGCGGTCATGTGATATGCATCTGTGGTAGTGGCATAACCTAGAAGCTCAGCGTAGGCGTCTGCCCCGCGAGCGCGTGCGTGCTCATACTCCTCAAGCACCAGCACGGCAGCCCCCTCCGCCATCACGAACCCGTCGCGCATGAGGTCGAAGGGGCGGGACGCCAGCGACGGCTCGCCATTGGAGTTGCTCGACAGGGCGCGTATGATGTCGAACGCGCCGAAAGTGAGAGGCGCGAGAGGCGCTTCTACCCCACCCGCCAGCATGACTCTCGCCCTGCCGTCACATATTAGTCTGTAAGCCTCACCGATGGCTACCGCTCCCGACGCACACGAATTGGCATTGGTCTGGTTGGGGCCGAATATCCCCATCTCCATCGCCACGTTGCACGAAGCCGCAGAGCCAAATACCGTAAGCGCCAGGATGTTATTGACGGCGCGCAGCCCACCACCCATATACCCACTGTGTTGCTCCTCCGCGAAGGAGAGGCCACCCAGCGCGCTTCCCAGGTAGACGCCCGTTTGCTCGGCATCTCTCCTCGACAGGCACAGGCCGGAATCGATCACCGCTTGCTGAGATGCGGCCACGGCGAATTGCGAGTAGCGGTCCAGCCTGCGCGCCCTTGATGCCTCTATATGGTCCAGGGGATCGAAGTCATCTACCTGTGCGGCCACGCGCGACCTGAAGGGTGCCGGGTCAAACCTGTCTATCAGCTTGACCGACGACCTCCCCTCCAGCACCCCCCGCCACAACCCTTCCCTACCGGACCCGATGGGTGTGATAGCGCCGATACCCGTTACAACCACACGCTTTCGCGCTCGCTCTGAAGCCAATAGCTTATCCCTTCATTTGCCCGCCGCTCCCCGGTCTAAAGTTCAAAGTGCAAAGTCGTCCCATATAGTAATACGAAATTAGGAACACTTTAGAACCTACCGAGGACGAATAAGATGAAGAATAAGTAGCCTGGAACTCCAATATGACGAAGCACATCTCTACGTGTCATTCCGAACGAAGTGAGGAATCTCCAAGCTTGCCGGGCGGATAGAGACCTACATTCCTCACTCCACTCGGAATGACACTCGTTACACATCCTCAACGACATCTTGCTCCGCCAACTCCTTTATACGCTTCAGCGTCTTTCTGGCGATGTTGCCGATGAAGCCCCGTCCGACTATCGCCTCGATGAGCCGCGAACCGAGTAGCTTCACTGGAAAAGGTGGGTCGTCAAGCTGGTGATAGATACTGACCACAACCTCACCCCGTTCAGGTCGAGGCTCGAAGCTCCACTGTACATCCATACCACGCACCATGCCACCGATATGCCGGAACTTGATGGTGCCAGGATGCGCCTCAGTGCCTTCCTCTACACTCTCTATAGCTGTCCACGTCACCGGAACGATGTCCCGCCACGCCGACATCCTCACCCACTTGCGATTCCCCTCCCGCCGCAACAGCTTCACATATCTGTAATGCGGCAGAATACGTCCCCATTCCTCCACCTTCGCCGCTAGTGGAAAGATGCGGTCATAAGGCGCATGTATTGCGATCTCGTTTCTGCTTTTCATCACTCCAAGTCCAAAGTCTACGGTCCAGAGTCCAAAGTTACCCAAAACTCCCATGCATCACGCATTATCGTCTATCGTCTATCGTCCGTCGTCTGCCTACTGCTTTCTGTCGTCCGTCGTCCGTCGTCCGTCGTCCCGCCTCACGGCCTCAGCAACGACCACAGATAGAGCGGGCTGAGAGCGGCACGTGCGTCCGCGAAGTCGCCCAATACCCCCGTCAGCACCTTGCGCGGCTCATCTCGCCTCGACAGGCGCGCAGTCACGTAGTCCATCGCGGGCGGCAAGCCTACGAAGAGTTGTACCAGCCTGCACACAAGGTCTTTCGCCGCGAACTCTTTACGACGTAAGACGCTATAGCGAGCTAATGACCTCACCGATAAGTCATCACGCTCCAGGGCATCGGTAGCCACCTGGGAAGCAATCTCCGCACCACGCAAAGCCTTATACACTCCTTCACCCGTGAACGGGTCGAAGAAGCCCGCGGCATCCCCCACCAGCATGTAGCCTGGACCCGACGTGCGCTTCACCCGCGCGCCAATCGGCCCGACCCCTCGCACATTACTGACCCGCTCAGCCCCATTCAGCGCCTTAGCCACTCCTGGAAAGGAATTTGCGAAGCTCTCAAATCTGGCTTGAGCACCGCCACCCGTGCTCCTGGCAGACTTCATCGGCATCACAAGGCCAACATTCAGCAACCCGCCCGATAAGGGAGCCAACCCGGCGTAACCTCTAGCCGAAACGTGCATCTCGCCCCAGGCGTCCAGGCCACTGTAGTCCCTGTAATGGGCCACCATGCCGAGGTTCTGCGGCCAGCGCAAAGGCGCGCTCAGCCCCAGGCTCCTGACCACCGCCGAGTGGACCCCATCCGCACCTACGATAAGCCTCGCCTGCTCTTCTGAGGTTGTACGCCCTGAGCGGCGCACCACGACCCCGCCAGCCTTCCCGTCACGCATCACTACCGCTTCGACCTTTGCCTTCTGCATCAGCTTCGCCCCACAAGAAAGGGCGTGCTCGACAAGTGTAGCATCGAGAATACGGCGCGGGGTCGCCAGGACGTGGGGACCATCCGGCGTATCAGGAGCGCTGTAATCCATCGAGAAGGCGCGCCCGGACGGACTGATAACCCGCATAGATGGAATCCGCCGCGCCCCTGCGTTGAGAACAGCGTCGAAAACGCCCAACCTCGCCAATACCTTTTCAGTCTCAGGACTTGTATACTCACCGCATGCCTTATCTCGCGGAAAAGCCGCCCGGTCTAGCAGAAGCACATCGAATCCACGCCTCGCCATGAGCGCGGCAAGCGCAGAGCCTGCCGGCCCCGCCCCCACGATAATCACGTCATGTATGCCCATCCAGTTAGCTCAAGTTCAAGGCCACGCACTATATCCACTATGGATTATTGGGATCGCCATGCCAGACTGCCGCCATACGCCAGAAAGGGTGGGTATGTAGCTTGACGGGCACCCTTGCTCGTTCTGCAATTCGCATGACTTCTCGCGGCGTGAACGCGCGCAATACTGAAGCAGGTCCATCATGCCTCGTCAATCGATTTGTCGTGGTCAAGTGCGTAAGTAGCCAAGCAAGCAACCATGCTCCCTGCGCTCTATAGACGTCATTTATCACGAATCCTCGCCTGGATAGCCTGTGCATCTCTGTAATAACATCCTTTGCTTGCTTTCTATCCAGATGGTGCAGAGCGAGAGAGCAAAGCACGACATCGAATTCCTTATCATCGAATGGAGCCGAGCAAGCGTCACACACCGAGAAACTGAACTCCTCACCCAACCCTGCTTTCATTATACGCTCCCGGGCCACTTCAAGGATTGCGGGGCTGATGTCGGTCAGTACAAATCGGATGTTGTACCCATTTCGACGCCCCCAGCGACAAAGCTCCTCAGGAATGTCCCCTGAGCCTGTCGCCAGGTCGAGGATTCGTAGTGGCTCCTCTCGCGGAACGCCCTTCAAGATACTCTTCAGGTGGTGTTTGACCACCCACGTGCCCATTCCGAAGATGTTAGCGCGCCGTATGTCTCGCAAGGTATGGCTGAGATCGCGCTCACTTACCTCGCCGGGGCTATCGAGCAGCTCCGGCACGTTCTTGTAAGGCGGCGTGGGAAAGATTCTCATGAGTAACACATGATAGCAGCTAATGGCTATTGGTGGCTAGGAGCCATCAATCGACGCACCAAGCCCACCTTTGATTTCTTTATCTATCAATTTCCGACCCTGCAGGGTCGGAAATTGATAGATAAAGAAAAATACCTTCCCCTTGAAGGGCTTAGCTTGATATGCGTAGGGGCGTGCCGGCGGCACGCCCCTACAGGAACCATTCAGCTCTTACTGGGAGTATTCGCCAGGAAGCTCACTTCCGGCTAACTAGCCATGATTGCAGGAGACTGCCCGCCTTCTCCTTATCGCCAGGGAGCAGCTCTCCGGCTGCCACCTGATCGGTCAGATAACTCTTGGCTTCTCCCACCCAGGGGCCTGGCTCCCTCCCGGCCAGCGCAACAATCTCATGCCCATCGAGTGGAGAAGCGGGCTGTTCCACTTCCCTGCGAGCCGCGTCCCGTCCGGCATCCTGTATCGCCCGCCAGCGAGCCTCCAGGCTGTTGAGCACCCATAGCCCCCTGTCTACAGGTTCGGGGAGATAGCCGCGAAGGTCGGCATGTGATAAAGCGAGCAGGTCATACCACCCATCCGGCCCGCACTCCTGGGCATCCTCAACGAGTCGCCTCACAGCCCCATCCGTCCACTCCGGCGTATAAGCAATGGGGCGCATGTGGAGGCTCACAAGACAATGTACATCCGCGATAAGGTCAGGCGGCTCTCCCGCTCCCCCCATGATCTCAAGGACCATCTCCGCACCTATGCGATCATGCTCAAAAAATCGCGAGCGCCCCTCCGGTGTCTCGATAAAGGTAGGGCCTTTGCCTATATCATGCAGGAGCGCGGCCCAGCGTCTCACCGGGATCGGCGCGATAGCATCAACCACCTTCAACGTGTGCACGAAGGCGTCGTCGCGGTGGGCGGGGAGCTGGCTTATCCCCCGGAGAGCGTCAAGATCGGGCAGAATGTCACGCAGACGCCCCTCATGTGCCCAGCGTAACAAGGTGTCAGACGGGCGTGGCGACAACAGCGCCTCAGATAGCGTAGGCTCAGTGAACACATCCTTCGATGCGTCGTGTCGCCTCTTGCCAAACCTGGCGAACATTGTAATACCGGGCGCTATGCCTTGCCGGCAGCGGCCATCTCACGGACGGCCTGGAGCGCTTCCGCGTGATCGCTCATGGTAACTGCGTCGCGGACGACGTAGCGCACGGTCCCCTCAGGGTCTATCACAAAAGTCACTCGGTCCGCACGGTGGCGAGTGTCGTCCCACACGCCATACTTCTTCGCCGCTTCACCAACCAGATCGGCCAGCAGCGAATAATTCAGGCCCAGGTGCTCCTTCCAGGCCTTGTGCGAGTACTTGCTATCCCGGCTGATGCCAAAGACCGTCGCACCTGTGGATGTCCAATCGCCATGATTGTCTCGCAGGTTGCACAATTCCTTAGTGCATGTGCCGGACCAGTCGAACGGGTAGAACACCAGGACTACGGGCTGACCTCGCAAATCGCTCAGGGTAACCTTCTCTCCATTCTCATTTTCGAGGGTGAAGTCAGGTGCCTGCTGCCCAACTTGCAGGTCAAGGTTGCCATTATCCATTTATCGTCTCTCCTCACTGTTATGGTAAAGGAAAAAGGATAAATAATAAAGGATAAATCTGAAGCCGTACTTTGATAATTTATCCTTTATTATTTATCCTTTTTCCTTTTCGTCGGGGGTAAAGTGCTTCGCGCGCCTGCACACCTGCTTTGCAAGTTACGTGCCCATGGCACGAAAACGCAAGGCAAGAGCGTTGTATGGCGTGGTCTATGATGCTTACTGGAGGGGCGCAGTGCGCAATTTTGAGAGGTAGCGTAACAGGGGAGATGGAGTATGCCGTCAATTTGTAACTTGTAGCTACCGACCATAGCTACCAGCTACTGACGACTATCCATTATGCCCCGTCGCGCAGCCGCTTTTTCGCCGCGTCCCCTCTTTCCCCGACGCATTCGATGAAGTAGTCAACGACGTTATCGCCATAATCATCGAACAAGCCTCGTATGACCGATTTCACGACATAGCTCTCGAAGTCTTCTTTATTGAGAGCCGGCGCATAAACATAGCTGGTAGCAGACTTGTCCTGCGTGAGCAGCCGCTTCTTTGCCATTCGACTCATGGTGGTCATCACCGTTGTATAGGCGATATCCTTCTTCGAGCGCAGGGCTTTATGTACGGCGCTAACCGTAGTAGGGCCTTGCTGCCAGGCCACGTCCATGATCTCGCTCTCGAGCGGCCCCAATACCTTCTTCGATTTGGAAGATTGGGGTTGAAACCTGAATTTGATTCCTTCTGACGTATCCATTTAGCACTCCTGTTTGTGAATTATTGGTTGTAGACTCAAGTAAGTGTGGATGTGATAGTAGGACCTAGCAGACTACGCTCTAATTTGTTGACCCACCATACGCCATATCAAGACGTCGGCATAAAAAGAACGTACCCGGCTTAAGCCTATTGTACCACTACAATGCAAGTCCTACAACTCGCAATGTTAGTGATGAGAGTTAAAGGTGACTCAGGGCAAGTCTGTGGAGGGTAGAGGTAGATTCATAGATCGAAGGGCGGGAAAGATGTAAGTCTAAGTGACTGCCCATTGTCCGGATCAGCTCTCATCAGTGTTGTCGCCCAGACCGCGAGGGTCAGATGTGCCGGGGATATTGGTGCCCGCGCTCTCCTGCGTGCTCTCCGCCTCAACGTTCGAGGACGTTGTATCGGTTGATGAACGACTGAGGTTGGCTGCATAAGTATCAGGGCTGACAGGCTCTGTCTCAGTAGGGGTGCCGTAAGACGGTCCCTGCTCATAGACGTCGCGTGTTTGCGGCTCGCTTTGCACGGGCGCTTCATCAGCACGCACGTCACCGAACTTTTCAGCGACGGGCGTATCATGCTCAACGTCCCGGCCTGGCGAGTCGGTAGACCCGCGTCCACCCTTCTCATAAGCATCCGTATCAGGAGTAGAGCCGCCGAAGCTGTCCGACTCCTGCTCGGTGCGCCCCTGCTCTGAACCGGTACCCGCAGTCGAGCCGGAAACGCCATAACCTGTAGTCATAGGCGTTCCTCCAGTGCCGAGCGTGCCCGTCTCTGGATCGATGTCGTCTCGCGTACCGGTTACGGCGTTGGGGTCGCGCCCCATCCCTTCGTCTGCCATGATGCCGACCTCCTGCGATTCTGCTATCTCTATTTCCTCCGGCTGCTCTTCGACGGACTGGATCTCTGACAGCGGCGCGCCCACGCTCTCGCGTGCGATTGCCATACCGTGAGCGCGCAGGTCTGATGCCCCATGCGCCGCAAGTATATCCCGCGCTTGCATAGCCTCGGCCCCTTCTGCCTGCACGGTCACCAGGATGCGCCCGTCGCTACCGCCCTGGTCTTCTGGAGGTTCGACCTCCGGCATACCAACGCCCACGAGGGCACCTATGAGGCCACCCACGGCAGCGCCAATGGCGAGGCCGGTGATAGTCGCCGATAGCACCCCCGCGCTCACCGAGGCCACAGTACCGGGGACCTCCATCACGCCCGACCCGGAGATCCAGCCCCACAGGATGCCCACTATTGCGCCCAGTGTCGCTCCTGTAGCTGCCCCCCCACCAACATTCGTTCCCCGACCCTCTGAGGGAGGCTTCTCTACGCCGGCCCCATCTTCGGCCCCTGATGCGCTCATGCCCATAACGATTGAGACTCGGTCTGACGGGACGCCGATCTCGCGCAAAGCGCCCAAAGCTCGCTCGGCATCCACTACGTTGCGAAAGGCCCCTACGACCGACCCTTCGACACCTGTACGTCCCTCAGCTTGCAAAGAGAACCCCTCCTCTGGATTTCATATTGCCGGTTTGCCTCAGGAGTACTTCAGACATCGTTCCAGACATTATGAACGTTGAACTGCAACGTAGTTTACAATATACACTATCCGCGCTACAATTGCTCGCATATTCACGTTGGAGTGAATAACTTGAACACAGTTGGGTGGTGTCTTACCTGGATTACCGGCTGCGTCATCGGTCTATTCGCAGTCGGTAGAGACAGCGCGGGCATCGAACCGCTCTATGGGCAGATTATACTCGCATTGGGCGCGATATGCATCTTACCACTTATCCTGGCCTGGCGCGACAGGCAAACACGATGGCTATGCCTCATGGCGATGGCCTTCCTCGGCGGCTGCGGCAGCGCCCTCCTTACCCGCCCACCTATCACCCCATCGGACCTGGCTTACTATAACACCCCCGAAGATGGACCTACTATGCTGGTCACTGGCGCAATCAGCAGCGAGCCGGTCTTCACCGACAGGTCACAACGGGTCCGCTTCTCTGCGGAGCAAATGAGAAGCGACAGCGAAAGCATACCACGCCCCATCAAGGGAGACCTGTACGCCGTTCTCCCGCGCTACCCGGAGCATGAGTTCGGCACCCGCCTGGCCCTCTCAGGCACCCTCACCGCGCCCCCACGCCTCTCCGAATTCGATTACCCTGCTTACCTGGCACGCCAGGGCATCTTATCCTATATGACCTTCCCGAAAGTGACGAACCTCGGAGCGAGCGATAGAGGCTGGCTTGGCTCATTCCTCATATTCGCCAGGCCACCCGTACGAGAAGCTTTGCAGCGCGGCATACCTGAGCCTCAAGCAGCCATCGCCGTCGGGGTCGTAACGGGGGACCGCTCACAGATCCCGGACGATGTCCAGGACGCCTTCAGGCGTAGCGGGACTTCGCATATCATCGCCATCTCAGGGCAAAACATCGCGCTCCTCACAGGCGTGGTGTGGCTCTTCTACGGTGCCAGCTCCAGGCGTCGCATGACCATCTGGGCATTCGCGATATGCGCCGCCCTTATCACCGTATATACGATATTCACAGGAGCCAGTCCCGCCGTCGTGCGCGCCGCGATTATGGGCATCATTCTCCTCTTCGCGCCAGTCGTCCACCGCAGGTACGACCCCATCGGCGCGCTCGCCATCACCGCCACCGGCATGGTCATCTTCGACCCCGACGTGCTGGCCGACGTAGGCTTCCAGCTCAGCTTCGCGGCGATGCTCGGTATAGCAACCCTCGCCTCACCCCTGTACGCCCTCACGAAGCGCCTGCACATCCCCTCCCTGCTCGCCCTCCCCATCGCCGTGAGCCTCGCAGCCCAGGCAGCCACACTCCCCCTGGTCGCGCTCATTTCGGGGCAAATCTCGACCGTCGCCCTCCCCGCCACTCTCATAGCCGAAATCGCCCTCCTGCCACTGATGGTAACGGGCATAGTGGCCGGCATCTTCGGAGCCATCTTCGCCCCACTCGCCATCCCCTTTGGCCTGCTGGCATGGCCCTTCGCGGCGTGGATAGTGTGGTGGGTGGAGTTCTGGGCAGCTCTCCCCTGGGCCTCAGTTGACGTGTCGGCAGCCAACCCCGCGTGGGTGGTAGTTTACTATGGTCTGCTTGTGTTGTGCGTCTGGCTGGTCAATAGGGCTAAGAGGGTTGCGCTGGGTAGGAACGATTTTGTAATGGTTGGCGTGCTCGCCATAGCAATAACACTGTGGGCGGTCTTTGCGGCGGTGGTTCTGACTTGATAAGACGTTCTACTGTCTTAAGTCTAACAAATAGTGGCTTCATATGGTCTTCTGAACCTCTGCGTAGTTAGCACTAATTTACACACAGGTGTAGAACTCTTTTTCTATTGCTACATATCATTTATAATCGCTATAAATCTGAATGGTAGGTGTGTTCACGACATAGCCACCCGGAAGATTGTGGATGCGCTGGGGAGGATATTCGTGCAAATTAAGTAAGCTTCCTTCCATGCGCGCTACGGGATAGATCAAACCTATGGTTTTTGCTTCACCCACTCCAAGGACTAAGAAGGAATAAAGTCCAATGTACAAACCACTTCCTGATTTGAATACGCTCCTCGAAAAGCACAAAATTAGCAGAGAAAACTATGACAAAACAGGTCTGCGCTGGGAGGAGCTAACGGAAATTGACGAGCACTACAGAGAGCTTATTCCTAGTCTGGAGCCAAGTGGCCCATATGTTGTGGGGCGCCTACTCCAACAAGAGGCTGTACATTCGTTACGCTTCCGTATGAAGGACCCTACGAGCCTCATCGTCAAGATAATCAGGAAGAAGATAGACCGGCCCTTACGTAACATTACCCTAGAAACATATACAGAAGAAATCAGGGACTTAGTTGGTGTGAGGGTTCTTCACCTAGTACAAGAGGATTGGCCGCCAATCCACGACTTCATTGTAGGTACTTGGCCTCAAAAAGAGAAACCATTGGCTTACATCAAGCCCGGCGATAACAAAAAGGATTTCAAGGATAGGGGTTGTAAAGTAGACCCTGATAGACAGGGTTATAGATCTGTGCATTATGTTATTACGCTGAAACAAGAAAAAAGAAAGATATATGTGGAAATCCAAGTTAGGACAATAATTTCGGAGGCCTGGGCTGAACTCGACCACAGAGTCCGGTATCCGAACAACATGGGAGATCACATCTTGGCAAAGTATCTCTTTCTCTTTAGCAACCTGGCTACATTTGCTGACCAGATGGGTTCTTTCGTCGGCATTCTAGCTAAGGAACGCGAAGAAATGAGTCAAGGCGCAAACATCACCAAGGCTGTAGAAGAATCGATAGTCGATGTCCAAGCGCAGATTAATGCACTACCTATCCCCCTAGAAGAGAAGAAGGAATTGGAAGAGAGAGTACAAACAGTAGTCTCTCAAGTTCGCCGGGGCTCCGGTCTACCTGTTTTTCCTCTGCCTGATTTCGGTCGATTTGCTTGGATTAATCCGGTGAACATACCTCCTAGCTTCGATGTTGAGCAGATGCTCGGCGCAATAGGAGGTATTGATCCTAAGCAGGTGCTTGGTAATATAGGTATCATAAACCCTAAACAGATATTTGGTGATATTGGCTTCATTGACCCTAAGCAGATGCTCGGCGCAATAGGAGGCATGGACCCCAGACAGATGCTTGGTGATATAGGCTTCATAGACGCTAAGAAACTAATGCAGGATATTACGGGAACTGCTGATCTAGCAAGAACCTTCACAAGCGGGCTGGGAGGATTCTCCCCTCCGGTTTCTAGAAGAAAAGCCACTTCAACATCGTCTGGCAAACCACAGACCGAAGATAAGCATGATGCTGACGACGTAAACGAAGAGGACGATGATGCAGAGAACGAGGTCTCGAATACAGAAGGGGAAACAAAACCCACATAGGTAGACGGATAGGATCTCAGAATCAATTGAAAAGTGTTAGCCACACCACCCCCTCCCGCATAGCACAAAAGTAAGGGCTGCCTTTTCTCCCCCCATCGGGTATAATAACCTTTGCCCTCCCTGAGTGCCCCTACCCTGGGCCTTACTGGGACGTACTACTCGATTACCTCAAGGCAGACCCGATGGAATTCCGCCCTCCGCGCTCCGCACTCCGCATTCGGAACATCATACTCACAGCCACCCTCCTCCTCTCCGCCTTGATAGGGGTAGGCCCCTCCTTCTCCTCGGCCCCGCTTGCAGGTGCGGCCACTGCGGGTCCCGACCCCAGTTCACCCTTCGGCGTCGCGGGCGTCATGCGCTGGCCCAACTGGGGCAGCATGGACCAGCCCGCGAAGGCGATGCTCGACACCGGCGGCTCCTGGGTACGCGAGGACTTCGTCTGGGGCCTCATTGAGCCGCGCCAGGGCCAGTTCCAGTGGGAGGCGACAGATCGCATGGTCCAGGCCCTCCGCGCCCAAAACCTCAACATCCTAGGTATCATCGGCTACTCCACCAACTGGGCCACCCCCACGAAGGACGATGACGCCTCTTCCAGCCCCGACAGCCGCTTCGCCCCCGACAACGGTAAGTTCTACTGGTACGTCCGCGCCCTCGTCTCCCGCTACAAAGACTCCGTCCACCACTGGGAAATCTGGAACGAACCGAACAACGACGGCCACTGGCTGCCCAAGCACGATGGCCGCCAGTACGCCGAGCTTCTCAAAGTCGCCTACCGCGCTGTCAAGGAAGTAGACCCCACCGCCAAAGTCCTCTCCGGGGGCGTCACAGGCAACGCCATACCCTTCCTGGAAGATATGGTAGCGCAGGGCGCGCTCGACAGCTTCGACATCCTCGCCATACACTGCTACGCCGAACCCGTAGCAGGCTCACCCGACGCACGCACCGAGGCCCGCCCCGAAGTGCACAAGATGGTCGAGATCGAGCTTGCCAAGTACCGCGCCTTCCTACAGCGCCACGCTCGTGGCGACCGCTCCATCTGGGTAACAGAAATGGGCTGGCCCGCCCGCAACTGGCAGCTAGACGACAACACCCAGGCCGACTACCTGGCACAGGCGTATGCTCAGATGCTCTCCTACGGCGTGGTGGACCGCATCTTCTGGTACAGCTTCAAAGACGACAGCGCCAGTGCCAAAGATAGCTGGGGCCTCATCTCATGGGGCGGTGGAAAGACCGACCTCGCCCCGCGCCGCGCCTCGTTCAAGGCGTACAGCACCGCCGCCTCTCTCCTCGCAGGCGCGTCCCCAGGTGGACGCATCCAGCTCGCCCCCTACACCATCGTCGAAGGCTTCGAGCAGTCCGGCGAATGGGGCCGCCGCCCGCCCGCCACCGCAGGCTCCTTCGTCATCGCCACCGAGCAGAAGCACTCCGGCTCCTCATCAGGCCGCCTCCAGTACGACTTCCCCTCTACAAATCAGTCAGCAGACTTCGCCCCCGCCCAGCCTCGCCCCCTCCCCGGCAAGCCCACCAGACTTGGCCTGTGGGTGCTAGGTGACGCCTCCGGCAACTACCTGAGCGCCTGGCTGCGCGACCGCGACGGCGAATTATTCAAAGTGCGCCTCGGCGCGATGCGAGCCTCCACCGACGGCTGGCGCTACTACGAATCGCGCATCAACAACTACTATTTCTCCTATGAGCGCGCCACGGGCAGCGCAGGCGGTGCCGCCAACGGCGTGCCAGACCCTCCCCTCGCCTTCGACGCCTTCAGGATCGAAAACTCCCCCGACGCACCCGCGGGCAAGGGCACCATCTACGTAGACGACCTTCAATCATTCGACGGCCCCGATGTGACCGCCGTGCGCTTCACGCGTAGCGACAAGACGGTCGTCGATGTCTTGTGGTCCGTCGACCCCACCCAGGTAAGCCTGCCGACAAGCTCAGAAAAAGCCCAGGTCACAGACCGCAACGGCGCTGCCAAGCAAGTGGATGCCAGGAACGGCGCTCTCCCTCTAAGCGTCAGCAGCAGCCCTATCTACGTCGTGCATAAGCCCGCCGCCGCACCTCAGCCCAAGGAAGGGGCACCAATCGTAGAACAGTTCCCTATGCAGACCGGCAACTCACAGCCCTCCACCCCCAGCACCCCTTCCGCCGTCTGCCAGGCAAAGGGCAAAGCCCAGGCCGCTACCTACCCGGACAACAGGTACTTCTCGGAGACAAGCCACAACCTGCACGGCGCTTTCCGCCGCTTCTGGGAGCAAAACGGCGCGCTATCCATCCTCGGCTATCCCATCACCGAAGAGTTTGTCGCCACCTCCACCAACGGCAAGACCTACACCGTCCAATATTTCCAGCGAGCGCGCATGGAGTACCACCCTGAGAACACTCCACCCTATGACGTGCAGCTTGGCCTCATGGGTGTCAGCACCACCGCAGGGCGCAACTTTCCTCTCTCGACCCTTACCCAGGGCAGCGCGACAACTCTATTCTTCCCTGAAACCAAACATTCCATCACCCTCTTCCGCGACTGGTGGGCCGGTAACGGCGACCTCCCCGTCTTCGGCTACCCCATCTCAGAGGAGATGCAAGAGAAGAGCGCCACCGACGGCAAGAGCTATACCGTCCAGTACTTCGAGCGCAACCGCCTTGAACACCACCCCGAAAAGAAAGGCACCGAAAGCGAAGTGATGCTCGGCCTCCTCGGCGCCGAATGGCTAGCCCAGCAAGGGTGCAAGTGACCCGTAGACGACGGACGACAGACGACGGACGACAGACGACGGACGACGAAACGTGATATGCGAAACGTAACACGCCCTACCAGAGCTGTGCCCTTTTCCCTGTCATTCCGAACGGAGTGAGGAATCTAGAAATCTATCCACTTGGCAAGGGCGGAGATTCCTCACTCCGTTCGGAATGACAGGTAAGCCTTTACAGTTCCCCCATTCTCTGTTACGTATTCTGTCGTCCGTAGTCCGTCGTCCGCCTTAGCGCCCAGATCAGCGCCTCCATCCTGTGGGAATAGAGGAGATGCGGTTCATCCCTCGCAGGGCAAATGCCGTGGGAGAGTAGCATCGTATTCTCAGTAATATTGGCGCGTGCCTCCTGTAACCTCCACTGTGGGTGGTGTATCTCGCACCTGTAAGTCCTGCCATGTCGGCCAACAGAGTAGTAGCAATAGCGCTCGGTCAACCAGCTCTCCAACGTACAGGGAGGAGCGTAATAGGCTGGCCCGCACGGGCAGTAATCAGCTTCAAACCTGGCATCACGAATGATGCGGCCACACCTCCTGCTCTTGAAATGGACCCTATCTTTCCCCTGCTTGAAGCTCATGCAAGCGGGAATATACGGCAGTCGAAACCACGGCCTCGCTAACGCCACAGCAAGCGTGTTGTCGGTATCGAGGCTCAGAAAGAGCACCCCAGGTTTGTCGCCCACCTTCACGTACGTTCGGACGTTGACTTCCGGAAAGCGCGACACGAGAGGCATCTCCGGCAATCCTCTCAAACGAATCTTGCTCAGCCTGAACGCTATCACCCCTACCCACGCCTGCCCCTCATACGTGTCGAGTTGGAGAGTTGAGGGGATGAGGGACTGTAAATCTTCACTATTCACAGGCCAGTGAGCAAACAACAGATTGTGCCACGTCTGCGTCATTACCCAGCGTCGTGCCGGAATGGGCCAGGGCCGGTGTTCAACATCTCTGAGAGCGTCCATGTCAGACCTCCTTATTATGTCCACCATCGGGCGTAGCATCAAGCCCCGTCGCCAACAATACCCTTTTATGCATCCGGTTATTGTGATTTTCTTCACAATGATTGATTGTATAATACATCACAATCGCCAGCATTGCAAGGCATACAATCTTCCCATCTTAAGAGAAGTCTATGGGAAGATAAGATTCAGTCAGGATCAGTAGCTCAGCCTCCATACAACCTAACTTCACATCTTAAGGAATACTTATGTGAGGTTAGGTCTGGCCTTCCTGTCCTCAATCTGCATCCTTGCCTTTCTCCCACATTCTGGTAGAGAGACCAAAACCGAACCGCTCACTTAAGAGAGGCCTATGTACGGTCTGCTTTTACAGTCGTAGGGGCGACCCTTGTGGTCGCCCTGGTGGGGCAAGATCGTATCTCACGAGCAAGGCGACCACAAGGGTCGCCCCTACGACGATTTCTCCTTTGCATTCTGAACGCTTACCCCTCGCCCATCCTGTTGCGCATCTCCAACTAGTGTGGTAGGATAGTGCCCTATCTGACTCTTACCCGCGAGCTAAACGATGGACCGGCTGCCAACCAATGCGCCTCTTATAGATACGCACGCTCACCTCGACTTCCCCGACTACGACACGGACCTGCAAGAGGTGATAGAGCGTGCGCGCGCTGCTGGCCTGGTCGCTGTCGCCACGGTAGGCATCGAGCCGGACGATTGGGACAAGACCCTCCACATCTCCCAAATATATGAAGACGTATACCCCATCCTCGGCATCCACCCCAACAGCGCGGACCAGGCTACCGATGAGGCGCTGGCGCGGCTCGAAGCCGAATGCCGTAGCGCGTCAGGTAAGCGCGTGATCGCACTGGGAGAGACCGGACTTGACTACTACCGCGACCACGTGCCGCACGAGAGGCAGCGAGAGGCGTTTCGCGCCCACCTCAGTCTGGCGCGTCAGCTCAACCTCCCCGTCGTCATCCACAACCGCGACGCGCACGGCGACGTTCTGGACATCCTGAGGCGAGACGGTATAGGCACTCGCGGCGTCATGCACTCCGTCTCCGGCGACGTGCCCTTCGTCCTGGAATGCATCAACCTGGGCTACATGGTCTCTCTTGCGGGTCCAATCACCTTCCGCAAAGCAGCGGACAAGCACGCCATCGCCGCCGCCGTTCCGTTGGACTCCCTCTTGCTGGAGACTGATTGCCCCTTCCTGGCACCTGAGCCGTTCCGGGGGCGCCGGAATGAGCCTGCATACGTACGTTACACCGCCCAGGCGATAGCCACGATTCGCGGCGTCAGCTATGGCGAGGTCGCGGAGGCGACTACTGGCAACGCCTGCCGCCTTTTCGGTATCGAACCTGTGAAAACACCACTGGACCTGGCCCATAGCGCCGGGGGAGCGACACTATGATAAACCTTTGGCAGCTACACGTCTTTCTGGTGGTGAATGAGACAGGGAGCTTCTCCGCCGCCGCCAATCGCCTCCACATGACCCAGCCGGGCGTCAGCCAGCAGATACGCGCCCTCGAAACGCACCTGGGCACAAAGCTATTCGTCCGCCGGGGGCATGGCGTGGAGATGACCGCCGCGGGCTATGACCTCGTAGACCCCGCTCGCCGCCTCATCAACCTCTCTGAAACCACAGAGCGTACCCTCATGTCGCGGCGCGGCGAGGTCAGCGGGCGTATCAGGCTGGGGTGCGCGCTCCTATCCGGCACCTATATTTTCAACCCCTGGCTCCTGGAGTTCCGCAGGCAGTACCCCGATGTTACTATCCAGGTAGAGCAGGTCGAGCCTGGGCCGCTCCTGGGCGCTCTGCGCGCTCAAGAGCTTGATGCAGGACTCGTGCTGGGAAGACTGCGCGGGCGCGGCCTGGTGCATCACAAGCTGATGGAAGATCCGGTAACGCTCATCGTGCCTCTCAACCACCCCTGGAGCTGGCCCGCCGAGCTAGGGCGCTCCTCGTCTGATGGGGAGTCCGCATTGTCCGAAGGGCGGGACGTACAACCCTCCAGGCACAGCGACGAGAGTTGGTCGCCCGCTATCAAGCTCTCTATGCTCAAAGACCAGCCGGTGGTCCTTGAGCACGCGGTAGGTGAGAGCCATAGCGATGCCCGCCGCGCCCTCACAGACGCCCTCGAAGACCGCAACATCACCACCCGCGATCTCCGCATCGTGCTTGAGTTGCCAAGCCCTATGGCTGTCGCGTGCGCCGTTGCTGAGGGGGTAGGCGTCGGCCTGGTGCCTCACTCCGTAGCCCTCAAGTTCGTGGGGCAGGTGATTCCGGTCCGCATCGAAGGTTTCACCCTCGCCCAGCACGTCTATCTTATCCACGACCGCAAAGCCCTCCACAGCCCCGCGGTGCAGGCATGGTGGAAGTTCATCAGCAGCGCTACCAGCAACCGTGCGACCCAGGCCCCGGCCCCCACCAAGAGTAAAGAGCCTGTCATCGAGCCTGCTATCGAGACCGTAGAGTTGCCTACGACAACTCTACCCCTCAGGCCACTGTCGGGCGTAAAGAGATGATGGCTCGGTGAGAGAGGATGCAGAAGTGACCGGGCAAACCTACCCCTCGCGCATAGGCGTGAGCGATATACCGTGCGGGCGGGACGAGGCTAGTAGTGCAGGTATCGCCTGGCGGCCTACGCCTTTCTATCTGGAGCGCTCGCGCCTATGCCGCTTTATGGAAAGCTTCGGCGCTGAGAGCTTTGAGGCCCTCCTCAACATGTCAGCCGCAGCCCCTGAGCGCTTCTGGCAGGAGGCAGTGCGCGACCTCGACATCCAGTTCTACACTCCATACACGCAGGTCATGGACACTAGCCAGGGGTGGGAGTGGACCACCTGGTTCAAAGGCGCGCAGTACAACTACGTCCACGACGCCCTCGACAAGCGCGCCACCGGGGAGGAGCGTGACCGCCCCGCTATTATCTTCGAGGGGGAAGAAGGGAGCGTGCGCACCCTCACATATGGGGAGTTGCACGAGGAGGTATGCCGCTTCGCTAACGGCCTCCGTTCGCTTGGGGTGGAGAAGGGAGACCGCGTCGGCCTCTTCATGCCCTTCACCCCCGAAGTGGCGATAGCGATGCTCGCCTGCGGCAAGATAGGAGCTATTTTCATCCCGGTCTTCTCAGGATACGCGGCACCCTCCGTAGCTTCGCGCCTCAACGATTGCGGGGCGAAGGTGCTGGTCACCTCAGATGGCTTCACCCGGCGAGGCAAGCCCGTTGCGATGAAAGAGGTCGCTGACCAGGCAGCCGCCGAAGCTCCTACCGTAGAGAATGTAATTGTACACAAAAGGCTGGGGCGCGAGGTCCCCTGGAACGACGAGCGCGACATCTGGTGGGACGACCTCGTAAGCACCCAATCAGTAGAGTGCGAGACTGTCAGAACGGACGCCGAAGACCTCTACATGATAATCTACACGTCGGGCACGACCGGCAAGCCCAAGGGCGCTCAGCACGTTCACTGCGGCTTCCCGATCAAGGGCTCGCAGGATATGGCGCATGGCTTCGACCTCCAGCCTGGCGACATCCTCTTCTGGTACACCGATATAGGGTGGATGATGGGGCCGTGGGCGATAAGCGGCGCGCTCATGCTCGGCGCGACCCTCTTCATGTACGACGGCACCCCCGATTATCCTGGGCCAGACCGCATCTGGGCTATGGTCGAGAGGCACGGCATCACCCACCTCGGCATCTCCCCGACCGCCATACGCGCGCTCATGAGCCACGGCGACGAGTGGGTGCAAAAACACGACCTGGAATCCCTTCTCTTCCTCGGCTCGACGGGCGAACCCTGGAATCCCGACCCCTGGTGGTGGTACTTCCGCCAGGTAGGGGGAGGGCGCTGCCCGATCATCAACTATTCGGGCGGCACCGAGATTTCGGGCGGTATTCTCTGCTGCAACCCCCTTTTGCCTATCAAGCCCGCCTCTTTCAACGCGCCCGTCCCCGGCATGGCCGCCGACGTTGTAGACGACCAGGGGAACCCCGTGCGCGGGGCCGTGGGCGAGCTTGCTATCAGAGGCCCCTGGCCCGGCATGACACGCGGCTTCTGGGGCGACCCCGAACGCTACAAGGAGACTTACTTTTCGCGCATACCGGGTATCTGGGTGCATGGCGACTGGGCACAGATAGACGATGACGGCTACTGGTACATCCTGGGCCGCTCCGACGACACCATCAAGGTCGCGGGCAAGCGTCTAGGCCCCGCCGAGGTGGAGTCCGCCGCCGTCAGTCACCCAGCCGTGCGAGAGGCCGCCGCCATAGGCGTACCCGATGAACTGAAGGGCGAATCGGTAGTGGTATTCGCTGTATTGCGCCCGCCGCACGAGTCCTCAGATGCCCTTCGCGGCGAGATAGCAGGCGCGATTGTCGCGCAGCTCGGCAAGAGCCTGGCCCCCAAGAAAGTGCTCTTCGTCAGCGACCTCCCCAAGACCCGCAACGCCAAGATCATGCGCCGCGTCATCCGAGCAAAGTACCTGGGTGAGCCATTGGGTGACATCACCTCGCTTGAGAACCCCGCTGCTGTCGAGGAGATTGGGCGAGCTATCTAATCCTTAAGTGAGATATAAGAGCTTATGCGACTGGTAACGTTTAGAGCAGATGACGGAGAGCCGCACGTCGGCATAATAAGAGATGGGGAGATAATAGACCTCACACTCTGGCTACCATACCAGGAGCCGGTGCTGTTAGCAGACTTCGACATGGTAGACCTCATCGCCGCGCCCCGTGAGGTCTGGTCGCAAGTAGAAGCGTCACTAGAGGCGAGCGAGATAGCGCTCAAAGGCGCTGGCGCATTGGTCCCCTTTCAGCCGGAAGAGCTGCTCGCGCCGATACCCCGCCCGCGCAAGAACGTCTTCTGCATTGGCCGCAACTACGCCGAGCACGCCGCCGAGTCGATACGCGCCCACAAAGAGGCTCCGCCAACAACCAACACTCCCCAGTACCCAGCCGTCTTCACCAAAGCCCCAACCGCCGTCATCGGCCCCTACGACGACATACCCTTCAACCCCAACATAAGCGAGCAGATGGACTTTGAAGGTGAGCTGGCGATTGTAATCGGGCGTACCGGCAAGACCATCCAGCGCTCCCAGGCATTGAGCCACGTCTTCGGCTACATGGTCCTGAACGACATTACCGCCCGAGACATACAGAAGCGACACGTCAACCAGTTCTTCAAAGGCAAGAGCCTCGACGGCTCGTGCCCCACAGGCCCCTGGATCGTCACCGCAGACGAGATACCCAACCCCGACGATCTAGAGCTATGGACACGAGTCAACGGCGTGGAAAAACAGCACGACACCACCGCTTCGATGCTGCTCGACGTTGCAGGCATCATCGAAGCAGTGTCGTTCGGCCTCACCCTTGAGCCAGGCGACATCATAGCCACCGGCACTCCGGCAGGCGTAGGCTTCGCCCGCGACCCAGCCGAGTTCCTCCGTCCAGGCGACGTTGTAGAATGTGAGATCGAGGGGATTGGGGCGATACGGAACCGGGTGATGCGTGAAACGTGAAATGTGAAACGTGATGCATGAAACGTGAGTTTCCTTACGAGAACAGTACCTCTCAACCTGTCATTCTGAGCGAAGCGAAGAATCTAAAAATCTATCCATATTTACAAGCTTGGAGATTCCTCACTTCGTTCGGAATGACAGGTATAAAGTTACAGTTCCTTTCTGATACCCCCTTCCCGTCCTCCCTCCATCGTCCATCGTTTATCATCCATCTAGAGAGCACACAATGGCAATTGAGAAGCACTTATTCAGCCGCGTCATGGGGTCGTTCGCCAGCGGCGTGACTGTGATTACAGTCACCAGCCCAGATGGCACCCCCAAAGGGTTCACGGCGAGCGCTGTATCATCCCTTTCACTTGAACCGAGGATGCTGCTCGTCTGCGTGAGCCAGCGCTCAAGCAGCCTTCTCACAATCCGAGAAGCCGGAAAGTTCGCGGTCAATATCCTCGCCACCGACCAACAGGAGGTAGCCCAGCAGTTCGCCCAGCATGGTGACGACCGCTTCAAGGGGCTGCGCTGGCGACCAGGCTCAGAGACAGGCGCGCCTGTCATAGACGGCTCACTCGCTTACGCGGAGTGCAAGCTGATAGATACCTGCAAGGGCGGCGACCACGTTATCCTCATAGGGGAGATAGTGGCGGGTGACGCCCATGAAGCCGAGCCTCTTCTCTACTTCCGGGGTCGCTACGGAACGTATGAAGCCGTAGTGGCCCCGGTGGTCCACCCTGCTGACATCTGGGAGATATGGTAATCGGGTGCGCCTGATCGCCTATAACATGGGGCATGGTGGATCGCGCGATCCCGCCGTCTGGGCGCGAGTCCTCCCTGACTTAGCTCCGGACCTGCTCTTCGTGCAGGAGTCTCGTGATCCAACACACTCCTGGCTCCCGGCGCTCCCACTCACGCGTAGAGAGTCCTGGTTGTGGGAAGCAGTACCCTCCGGATGGTGGGGCAGTGGATTGTGGGTGCGCGACGGCTACCTGACGCCACTGGCGGTGCCCGAATCGTTCACGGGACGTGTAGTCGCGGCGGTGGTAGAAGGATGTGCATGGCCCGGCATCGGCGTCGCGCCCGTGGTGGCGCTCAGCATCCACGCCCCCACGCGCAAGGGCAGTTCTTACATAAAAGAAGTGGGTCGCATCCTCGACTTCGCCCGCGAGCTGGCCGAAGGGCGTCCATTGGTCCTGGCAGGAGACTTCAATGTAGCGGTAGGGCTGCGCGAGCCAGGGCAGCCAATCGGCATGTCACGTGGAGAGCGGGCATTGCTCCAGCGGCTGCGCGAGGAGTTTGACCTGGTGCCGTGCTGGCAAACGGCACACCCCGGTGAGCCTCTGGCCCGCACGCTGCGCTGGATGCACCGTAACGACTCTCTCCCCTATCACTGTGATGGCCTGTTCATACCTGCGGCCTGGGCCGCCGCGCTCCAGAGTTGCACCGTGCTGGAGGACGAGGAATGGTGCGCGCTAAGCGACCACAATCCGGTTATCGCGGCCCTTTTTACAAAGATTTTACATTAGACTAACATATTCGTATGCGCATTGATATAATATATGGGTGACGACAAATATCTTGCCCGACGCGGCAGGACTGCGAAAGAAGATAATCAGTCACATGGAGGACAAAGTAGAATGAAACAACGCAATGGAATTTTAGCGACGGGAGCCGTCGCTACGCTGGCGGCCTTCGGGCTGCTGGTGGGCGTGGCAGGTGCGCAGGGCACCCCGCCCACGCCAACACGCGGCCAGGTTGCCGATACGTCGCCACACCCGGTGCATATCGCCGGGCAGGTCGAAAAGGTGGACGCGACCGCCAAGAGCCTCACTCTCAAAACGCCTAAGAGCAGCATCACCGTGAACGTCAGCGATAACACCTGGGTGCTGGTCGAGAAGGACGGCAAATGCGCCGAAGGTGCCCTCGCCGACATCAAGGCCGGACAGCCCGCGATGGTTGGCGGTATGACCACCGCGACGGAGGGCCAGATCAACGCTCGCACAGTCGCGCAGGGCTGCGCCGCAGGCAAGCAGCCTGGTCGCCCCGGCGGGCCGGGCGGAGTCGGCCCCGGCAAGATGGGCGGTAAGCTCGGCGCTATCGCGGAGCACGTGGCTATGGGCAATATCAAGTCGATCTCAGGCAACACCATAATCGTTACCTCAGAGCGCGGCGATGAAGTCACAATAACCACCACCGCCGACACCGTAGTGCTGAATGGCGGCTTCAAGGATGCTTCTTCCCTCAAAGTTGGCGACAAGATACAGGTGCTCGGCAAGCCCGCCGGTATGCCCGACAAGCCGGCTGGTGGCGCACCAGGCCAGAAGCCGAACCCAGGCAATAAGCCTGCTGAGAAGCAAGCGCGCAACATCGAGGCCTGGGGCCTGAGAGTAGTCACCGACGCCTCGAAGCTGGTTGTTGGCCGCGTCGAGAAGGTTGACGGCAATACCCTCACCCTCAAGGGCAAGCAGACGGATGGCATCACCGTTACGCTCGACGGCAGCACGGGCTACAGAGCAGCGAACGTGATGGACCGCAAGGTCACCCTCACCGGCGCGGTGCAGGCCGATATAAAAGTCGGTAGCGTGGTCCTGGTCGAAGGCGCTTCCGCCGCCGACGCCAAGAACATAACCGCCGACGCGGTTGTGATCATGCCCACTGCAAAGGGCGACAAAGTCAAGCCCTAGCTCTGACTTAGATAAAGCAATAAGAACAGGTCTCGGCGCTGCCGAGACCTGTTCTTATTGCCGAAAACCATATCTCAGCGGAACTTGCCCGCCAGCACCAGAGAGCCTTTGGGCAGGGGTCCTCCAGGCGCGTCCTCCAACGTAACCGCGAAGCCCGCGTAGTTACCTACATTCGCCGGGGCTACTGTCGTGTGTTTGGCGACTCCTCCAGGATCGGGAGTGAACACGCCCCCAGCCTGCGGGTTCGCGCCCGGCTCTGAGGGAAGCAGCCAGAACTCGTACACCTTGCCCGGTGGCAGCGGTTCCAGCTTGTCCGCCAGCAAATATGCATCCTGTGTGTCAGGGTTGAACAACACGGTGCCGGTGGCGCTATAAGGGGCTTGCGCTGCAATTTCGAACGCCCTGTAGCCTGGTGGGATATTAAAAGTACCGGCGAACTTCTTCTCCTGCTCGCTAAGGGCACTACTCAACGACCACACCCACGCGCCCATGAGCAAGATAATTACAGCCGCAGCCGCACTGAGCACGGGCACCAGGGGAGACCTTTGTCGCCGCGCGCGCGCCTCCGCAAAATCAATGATGCGCTCCCCCTCCGAAGAAGTTGACGCAGGCGCACGCCCCACTGCTATGCTGGGACCGCCAACTACGATATCAAGCTGGCTTGTCGAGAGCCGAGGGGGAGCAGAGGCAGTCGCGTCCACGCCATGTGGTGTAGCCGCCAGCTTCGCCAGAAAACGCGCCTTATGCCCCTCCGGCGGCTCAGCTGGGGCAACCGAGCTACCCAGCACCGCGACCGTGCCGCTATACTCCCGCGCCAACGCGAGGCGCGCGCGCGACTCGTCCAACTGGCGCTCAAACTCAGCAGCAGACTGGGGGTCCATCGCGCCGAACGTGAAGTCAATCATGCGCTCTTCCCACTCAGGGTCTACCATGTTAATGTTGTTTGGCTGGTCGCTGTTCACATTATTACTAACGTTATGGCTGTGGTATTGGTTCTCAATGTCGTCCAAAGTTCAAAGTTATTGTCTGTCGTCCGTCGTCCGTCCTCCCCTACCCATCTTCCTCAACCGAGATGCCCCTGGCATCGAGCAGTGACTTGAGTTTCTGTAGTCCCATCCGCACGCGAGTCTTTACGGTGCCAAGCGGCTGCTTCAGCTCGGAGGCTATCTGGCTCTGAGAGAGGCCCCTGAAGTAGGCAAGCAGCAGCACCTCTCTCTGGTTCGGGGCAAGCTCCTGGAGGGCCGCCCGGACCGCGACCTGTTGCTCCATTAGCGTCACCTGGTCCGAAGGGTCGGGCGCGGGGTCGAGCTGGGTGTCCAGCAAGCTTCCCGTCACGGGGTCCTCAAGGCGGGCCTCGTTGTTGGACCGCCGCCTGAGTTCATCTATGCACCTGTGATGCACGAGACTGAGCAGCCAGCTGGCGAACTTTCCCTTTTGGACAGAGTAGCTGTCAGGGCGACTCCATAGCTTGGTGAATACCTCCTGTACCACCTCCTCAGCGATCTGAGGGTTGTTCAGCAAGCGCAGTGCCAACCCGAAGCACTGGCGCACATAACGATCGTACAGCACCTCAAGTGACGTGGCGTCACCCCGCGCCACGTTCTGCATAAGCTGGTCATCTGCTATAGGTGACAGGTCTAGCATAAGCTACACGAGATTATATCGTAATACTTTTGTGGGTACAAATTGAGCAAGTAGTAGTACCCCTCAATTACTGCTATTGAGCGGTTGACTTTAGGGTAGCCTCTGGGGTAATATTAGCGCAACCCCGCTGGTAGGCCTCTTGACTGCCAACCTTTTTAGCCTTACGCGAGAGGCCTTTTCAATCGCGCTCTATCTGAATTTGTGAATATAACTACGACAAACAAGCCCGCGATCACCGAGCTGGCCGAAAGGCTACGATGGGTGATCGGTATACGCTGGACCGTGGTCGTCGCGCTCCTCCTCGTAGGCTTTCTAGGGAGCTGGGTGCGTGGCGACTCGTTGCAGGCCGGTCTTATCCACCTCGTGCTCGCCGGCCTTGTTGCCTTTTATAACACCTTCTACTTCTTTGCCACAAAGCAGCCCGGCTTCGGCAAATCACAGACTACAGCGCTGATAAGCCTCCTCCAGATACCTCTCGACCTCCTCGTATTCACGGCAATCGTGCACTTTTCAGGCGGCGTTACCGGCCCGGTCTTCGTGCTCTACTTCCTCTATATTTTCGTTGGGCTGGCGATCCTCCCCCCGGCAGGCTCGTACGTCGTAGCACTCCTGTCAGCCGGGTTTTATGGAGCTTTGGCCTTGCTTGAGGCGACATTGCTGCGTGCCACCAACCTCAACGAGCAAGGGGCTTCCGGGAATACGGGCGTCACATACCTGGGCTACTTTCTGACCGTTTCCGCGATGCTTATGATCATAGCCTATATCGCTAACTACTTCGCCGGACTCCTTACGCGAGACGAGCTTACCATCCGCGACCAGCTGGAGGACATGAATGCCCTCTATACATTCACCCGTACCGCCTCCTCCACGTTGAGCAGTGTCGACGTGATAAATAACCTGGTCTCAGAGGCGAAGGGACTGGACGGCGCGGACGCCTGTGCCCTCCTCGTCCTCAACGATAGGGGTGAAGGGATCGTTGCCGCCAGCCTCGGTTTCAGCACCGAAGACCTTGACGCGTTGAGGCATCGTCCTATCCCCTCGGATAGCCCCGTCATTTCCACCTTTTTCGGGGAGGGCAAGGGTCTATACGCCCCCAACATTGATCAGGTTTCGGGGCTTCGCCAGTTGCTCGTCCGCCGCACCACTGTTTCCTTTTATGCCATACCCCTGACGAACGAGGGTAAGCCTGTCGGCAGCTTGAACCTCAGCTTCGATAGACCTCACGCGATGGCGATAGAGCATTGGAACTTGCTGGCAGCGATGGCACAGCAAGCGACCCTGGCTATCGAGCGCGTACGCCTCTTTGGCGACACCCAGCGCGCCGCCCAGGAGATGACCAGCCTGTACCACATAGGTCTCGCCACCGTTTCCTCTTTGCAGATAGACGAGGTGTTGCACCTGATCTATCAGCAGGTCAACCGCGTCTTCCACCCCGATACATTCTATATAGCACTCTTCGATGAGGAGAAGCGAGAGTTTCGGTACGACCTCTTCATAGAGAACGGTGTCGCCCTGCCCTCATTCAGGTCGCGCGCCGAGTCTGCGAGCCTTACCAACTGGGTGGTCAGGCACAACAAGCCATTGTTCATCCAGGATTGGAACGCCGAGAAAGAGCAGATGCCCTTCGAAGCGAGCGTGGTAGGGACTACCACTCAGTCAGTCATCAGCGTGCCCCTGGTAGCAAAGAACAAAATCGTCGGTGTGATGTCAGTCCAGGCCCTTGAGCCTTACTCCTTCGACCAGTCACACCTTCGACTGCTAACCGCCATCGCCAACCAGGCGGCCCTCGCGCTCGAGAACGCGCAGCTCCATACGACTGTGCATGAGCAAGCCCAGCGCGACCCCCTCACCGGCGCTTACAATCACGGCACGCTGGTAAGCAGGTTGAGCGCCGCTATAAATCATGCTCAATCCCAGAGGGACACCGTTGCCCTCGTAATGCTCGACATAGACCGCTTCAAACAGTACAATGATACCTACGGCCACCTGATAGGCGACGACGTGCTACGTGCCACCGTCATGGCGATCCAGAGCCACCTCAAGAGTACAGACGTGGTTGGTCGCTGGGGCGGCGAGGAGTTCAGCATCGTACTCCCTGGCGTGACTCGCGAGCAAGCCAGGGCGGTCGCCGAGAGAATACAGAACACCGTGATGTCCAACGTCATGCGCGACATTCACAACCGCCCCATCCCTTCCGCGACCGCCAGCCAGGGAATAGCGGTCTACCCGGAAGATGCCGTCAGTATAGAGGAGCTGATTCACAAGGCGGACTCCGCTCTCTACGCCGCGAAGGCGAGAGGGCGCAACCGCATTTGCGACTGGCGCGATATGGCAGATGAAGGCGAGCCTGTGCTACAGGGGGCGGGCTGGGGTGACAGGGTATAATGATTAGATGACAAACTCCACAAACGGCAAGCCACTTAAAATGGGCAAGGCCGACCTGCATATGCACACCTCATTAGGCGATGGCCTTGCGAGCGTGCAGCAAATCTTCGATTACGTAGAGCACCACACCGACCTGGACATCATCGCCATCACCGACCACGACGACATACGTGGCGCGATGCAGGCGCTTGAGCTTGCCGAGCGACGTAAGGGCGACTATCGCTTCCAGGTCATCCCCGGCAACGAGATCACCACGCGGCATGGACATCTCCTCGCCCTCTTCGTGACTCGCGAGTTCCCCATGCTGAAGTCTCTTGAGGCGAGCATGGCCGCCGTTTACGAGGCGGGAGGACTTGCTATCGCGCCCCACCCTCTCTCCTGGCTCACCGCCTCGATCCGCGAAAAGCAGCTCTTAGCCGTACATTCTGGCAAGTATAAGTTTCATGGCATAGAGACCTTCAACCCCAGCTATGCAGGCAGGGTCGCCCATGAGCGGGTGAAAGAACTGAACGCGAAGGTGCTACGCCTCCCCGAATTTGGCGGCTCGGACGCCCACGCTAACTCGATGATTGGCATGGGGTATACCACCTTCCCAGGCACGACCATAGAAGACCTCCTCCAAGCGATGAAAGAGCGCACCACCGTAGCGGGCGGCACCTTCATGACGCTACGGGACCACGGACGTATCGCCGCGCCCAACATGTGGAAGAGCATGATCGTCCACCCCACCTTCAAAGTCAAGCGCGCAGTCCTGCGCCGCATGAACCGCGACAGAAAGCCAGAGACCACTGGTCGCTAACAGGTTACTATGGACGACGGACGAGAGTTCGCAAGCTCATCGACGGACGGCGGATGGACGGCGGATGAAACGTCCGTTGATATTCCGCACTCCGAACTCCGCACTCCGCACTCCCTAAACGTCGGTCTCGTTTCCCCGTACGACTACGCCAGCCAGGGAGGCGTTACCGAGCATATCAGGCATCTCTCGAAGGAGCTGAGGGCGCTCGGCCACCGCACCAGGATACTCGCCCCCTTCTCGACCGACCGGGCCGACCTCCCTGATGACGTATACGCCCTCGGAACTGTCACACCTATTCCCGCCAACGGCTCAGTAGCGCGCATCTCCCTTTCGCCCGACCTGGGGCGCACCATCAAGGCCATTTTGCGCGCCGAAAACTTCGACATTCTACATGTGCATGAGCCTCTGATGCCCGCCGTGCCGTGGCTGGCGTTGCGCCATTCAACGACCGCGAACGTCGGCACCTTTCACGCCTTCGGCGAATCGTCGCCTATTTATGCGATGGGCCGTCCGCTATTGCGACGCTTTTTCGACAGGCTGCACGGGCGCATAGCGGTCTCCCCCTCTGCCTTCGAGTTCATCTCGCAATACTTCGGCGGCGACTTCGAGATCATACCGAACGGCGTGGACTTTCAACAATTCAGCACAGACCTCCCCCCTATCGAATGGATGCGCGACGGCAGGCCGACGGTCCTCTTCGTGGGGCGCTTCGAGGAGCCGCGCAAGGGGCTGCGGTGGCTGCTGCAAGCTCTCCCACTGGTCGAGCAATTCTTCCCCGACCTGCGCCTCGTAATCGCGGGCGGAGGCGACCCCACAGCGATGGAGGAGTGGCTCCCCCTGCGCGACACTTCAAAGGCGGGGCGCACCATCTACCGTTCAGCCGGGTCGGCGTTGGAGGTAGAGTTCACAGGCTTCGCGTCCGCTGAGGACCTCCCCCGCTACTACCAGTCCTGCCACGTCTACTGCGCGCCCTCGACAGGGGGCGAGAGCTTCGGCATCGTCCTTCTCGAAGCGATGGCGGCGGGTGCCCCCGTGCTCGCGAGCCGTATCAGCGGCTACGCCAACGTGCTGACGCATGGCCGCGAGGGCTTTCTTGTGGACCCAAAAAGCCCGGCAGCCCTGGCGGCAGGCATCATACGCCTCCTCAGCGACGCCAACCTGAGGCGGCAGATGGGCGAAGCGGGCAAGCGCACCGCGCGACAATACGACTGGCCCATCGTCGCGGGCCGCCTCATGAGCCACTACGAGCGTGTGCGCACTCTAGTGAAGCCGCCCAAAGCGTCCCGTTTTCGGCGCAGAAGAAGCGCCAACGTATAGATTTCCACTAATATTGAATAATCTCTCGAAAATCACCAGCGGTAATTTTCGAGAGATTATTCAATATCCCCTTATGTTATAATTCCAGCCTGTAAAAGTCGTAGGTCCCGGAGGATCACCTTGTTTACTCAGAGGCTGCAAGGCTGGGCGCGCAATATCGCCCGCAATGCCGCGCAGATATTCGTCAAGACCCCTATCACGCCCAATATGCTGACCCTCTTCGGGTTGGTGCTGAACGGCGTGGTCGCCTATCTACTCGCCACAGAGCACCTGGTAGCGGGCGGCCTGATGATGATCTTCGCCGGGCTGTTCGACATGCTGGACGGTGCGCTCGCCAAAATAACCAATCGCGTCAGCGACTTCGGCGCTTTCCTCGACTCGGTTGTAGACCGCTATTCCGAGGCAATAGTGCTATTCGGACTGCTCCTCTACTACTATTACAGGCCGAACTCCCAGGGCCTGATCGAGATTATCCTTATCTATGTCATCCTGGTCGGCTCAACAATGATCAGCTACGCGAGGGCGCGCGCAGGCGCTCTCAAAATCAAGAATGAAGTGGGCATCATGGCACGTCCGGAGCGCATAGTGATACTCGCGGTCGGGCTGCTCTTTGCCACCGTCCTCCTGGTGCCCGCACTTTGGGTGCTGGCCGTAGGCACCCAAATCACCGCCATACAGCGCATCATCTACGTCTGGCAGGTTACGTCCGGGAAGCGCCAACCTTAAAGGCAGAGCACTTACGAGCATCTCTAATAGGGAATCTTCTTTTACTCACAAAAATTGGTCCCGCCGGGACCAATTTTTGTGAGTAAAAGAAGATTGGTTTTCCTATACAGAAGTCGAAGCGAGATCAGCTTGCACGTGCGCTCGCACCAGCTCTGGGTTGAGCGAGCGGCGCTTAGAATTCGGCTCCTCTTCAACCTTCAACTGCCCGCACGCGGCGGCGATGTCCACCCCGCGCTCTATTCGCACTGTAGTCGAGATACCCGCCTCCTCCACAACCTTCTGGAAGGCAAAGACCCGCTCGCGATGCGTGGCGCTCATACCCGTACCAGGCACGGGGTTCAGCGGAATCAGGTTGAGGTGGCAAAGCATCCCTTTCAAAAGGTCGCGCAACTCGGCGGCGTGCTCCAGGCTATCATTGACGCCATTTATCAGCACGTACTCGAAAGTGATGCGGCGGTGGGAGATCTCAACGTAGTCGCGACAGGCCGCCATGAGGTCCGCGATAGGATAGCGAAGATTGATGGGGACCATCGAGCTGCGAAGAGCATCATTGGACGCGTGCAGCGATACCGCCAGGTTCACCGCTAACTCCTCTTTAGCGAACTGCCTTATCCTCGGCACAATCCCCACCGTCGAAACGGTCAGGCGGCGCGCCCCCAGGCCCACACACTGCGGAGAGTTGAGTGTGCGTATCGCCCCCCACAAGTTAGCATAATTCACTAGTGGTTCGCCCATCCCCATGAAGACAATATTGGTAATAGCCTTGATCTCACGCGCGCTTTGGTCGGTGTTGGTTGTATGCCACACATCTTCATTGACTACATTGCGAGATGCAACCTTGCCCAACACGCCATCCCTTCCCAGAGATTGGACACCCTGGCGCATACCCCGCCCAGCATTTCTTCCTTTTTCCTTTATCCTTTTCCCTTCCGCCCCATACTGAGCGCCCCTTCCCGCTTCAGGCGTTGGCCTGTGGGGGTGGTCGCGAAGCCACCTGTTGAACCAGATTACCTGCTCTACGATCTCCCCTGAAGTGAGGTTGCGCGTGAACCCCATCTGCCCGGTAGCGCAGAATGTGCAACCCATCGCGCACCCCACCTGTGATGAAACGCACACCGTCGCCCGGTCGTGATAGAGCATTAGCACAGCCTCTACCGTGCTCCCATCGCGCATCTTGAGCAGCACCTTACGCGTCCACCCATCGGAGGAAATCTTCTGGGCGACCAGTTCCGCCGAGCCGATACGCAGGTGCTCTTCCAGCTTGCTGCGCAGCGCCAGGGGCAGGTTGGTCATCTGCGAGAAGTCGGTTACAAGCTCCTTGTAGACCCAATGGAGCACCTGGCGAGCGCGGTAAGGAGGCTCACCCCAGTCCGCAAGGAGCGCGGTCAGCTTCTCCGGCGTGAGATCAAATACGTTCTGCCTGAGGTCTCGCTTCTGCAATTGAATTGCCGCTGCAACGCGGCCATTATCTTCCATACCTCAATTATACCAATATAACCTCTCGATAAAGATAAAAATGAAGGGTTGGCTGAGCCAACCCTTCATTTTTATCTTTACCTAAAATCCCCAGCAAGGGAGATGAAGATTAGTCTTGGCTGCGACCCATGCCTGAGACCAGCATCACGTAGTACAGCAGGTTCAGGACCGATACCGCCAGGCCAGCCACGTAGGTGAAGGCCGCCGCAGTCAGGACGGACTTGGCCTGCCCGTGCTCCGTGCGGTCCACCATCCCCGTAGTCGTGAGCAGCTTCATGGCACGCGAACTTGCATCAAGCTCCACCGGGAGGGTCAGCAGCGCGAAGAGCGTGCCGAGGGCGAACGCCCCTACACCCAGCCAGGCGAGGCCGGTAATCTGCAAGATTATCCCGGCGAAAATCAGTATGAAACCAAAGTTCGAGCCGAGGTTAGCGGCGGGTACAAGCGCGCTCCTCATCCTCATCAGAGAGTAACCTTGAGCGTCCTGGATCGCGTGACCCGCTTCGTGAGCGGCCACACCCAGCGCGGCCACCGAAGCGCCGGCATACACCGCAGGCGACAGCCTGAGCACCTTCTGGGTAGGATCGTAGTGATCGTCCAGGTCAGGTGTGGCTCCACTGTTCATCGAGAAGCCATGCGGGCGCGTCGGCTCTACAGGCACGTTCGACAGGCCCGCGCTATCGAGGATGCGGCGAGCAGCCTGCGCTCCCGTGATGCGCTGCATATTGGGTATCTTGGACGCCCTGGTAAACGCGCTCTTCACCCACCACGATGCGAACAGCATGAGTAGCACGGTCGGGACCATGACAAACAACAGATATCTAAAATCGAAAAACATTTCCAAACTCCTTTTCAAAATCAACGGCACCATTGAGCGCCGCGAAATCGTCATTCACACTATATTATACGCGAAAACCGTGTCATGGGTTACATTATTCTTGGACAGTAGGGGCACGACGTGCATCGCTACGCTCCGTGCCCCTACGGGCGCGGATCTGCCTTTTTATTACCCATACTACCTGAAGCCTCGAATCGAGAGAGCGCAAACGGCTCAAGAGAGAACTCGGCACGCTCGCCCAGCACAAGGGCAGCCATCATATCCCCTATCACAGGCCCGAACTTGAAGCCGTGGCCGGAGAAGCCTGCCGCCACAAATACACTCTCATACCCTGGCACGCGGTCCAGGATAAAGTCCTCGTCAGGCGTCATTGCGTACATGCACACCCTGGAGAGGGGCACTCTCCCTTCGGCGGCGCGTGGGATATAGGTCCGCACCAATGCGCGCAGCGTGTCATCGTAACCCGGGTTGGGCGGCTCAGGCACGTCAGGATCGACCAGCGGCCCAGGGTAATGCACCGACACCTTGAGAAGACCTGCCTCGTCCAGGGGGAAACCATAGAAGTCGTTATCCAGGTTGAGGAAGACCGGAAAGCGTCCCGCGCTGAAGCTGTCGGGCAGACCACTTATGTACATTACTTGCTGCTTGTGCGCGGACAGAGGCAGTGTGATTCCCATAGATGGAAGCAAGCTTGCACCCCACGCCCCAGCCGCCAGCACCAGATGGGAAGCTGCTACCCGCTCCCCGCCGCTCACTTCAACCTCGGTAGCCTGTCCGCGCTGGGAAAGCCCCGTGACGTGACACCCCTCTCGTATCTCACCGCCCATCTCGCGCACTAGCGTAGCGAGAGTGGACACGCACCGCGAAGCTCGTAAGAAACCGCCTTCCGTGTTCACCGTCGCATAGGTGATGTCAGCCGGGCTGAACTCCGGGTAGAGTTGGCACATCTCCTCCAGGCTGACCTCTCGTATCGGGAGGCCCAGGCGGGATAGTGTCTTGAACGACTTGCGGGCATAGCGCGCCTCATCACGCCCCCAGCAGAGCACACCAGAATTGACGTAAAGTTCGGCGCCGGAACGGGCTTCAAGCTCGCGCCACAGCTCAATGGCGCGCCCGACCATGAGAGAGTATTGCTCCCACTCAGCGTACTCGTAGCGTATCGCTTTGGTGTTGTCGGTGGAGGCGGCGCGGTCATGCCCGATTGTCTCACGCTCAAGCACAATCACCCGGCGAAGCCCACGCTTCAGAAGCGAGTAGGCAGTAGCCAACCCCATGACCCCGCCGCCGACCACAACAGTGTCATAAATCATATTTTTTTCTCCAGTTCATCTTCCGTTCCAAACGAAACAAAAGATAAACTGATATGTTCCCCTAACGATTTGCGTGCACAGGTGAGCCGAGTATCTGGGAGAAGGCGGTCTCGGCGACGGCCTCCGGCATCGTCGGGTGAGCATGTATGGTGTGGGCAAGCTCCTCGGCTGTAATCCCCTGCTGCACCGCAAGAGTACACTCCGCAATCACGTCGGAGGCGTGCGCGCCCATGATCTGCATCCCCAGGATGACGCCTGAACCTGGATCGCACACCATCTTCACCAGGCCATCAGGCTCCCCTATCGCCTGCGCGCGGCCCAGCGCGGCGAACGGGAACTTTGTCACCTTCACCGGGATCCCTCGCTCCTTAGCCTGCCCCTCCGTCATCCCGACCGATGAGATTTCGGGTATCGTGAAAATCACGTCGGGCACCGCGCCGTAGTCGGCTGCCCGGTAGTGCCCCAGGATATTGTCCACCGCGATCTCCCCCTCCCACGAGGCGACGTGCGCCAGCATCGGGGTAGGCACCACGTCCCCAATCGCGTACAGGCCATCTACGGAGGTCATCATCCGCTCGTCCACCTGGATGTAGCCCCGCTCCAACTGGACACCCAACTCCTTTATGCCGAGCTTCTCGGTGTATGGCGAGCGACCTTTCGCCCACAGCACATTCTCTACGTTTCGCTCTTCCTCAGCGCCCGTCTCTGCATTCTTGATAGTCACCTTGAGGCCGCCGCCCTTGCCCCCTTCGGCTATCTTCGTAACGTCGGAGCGGGTTACTATCTCTATCCCCTGCGTCTTCGCCAGCTGCGTGAAGCGCCGCGCTATCTCCTCGTCAACGAGGCGTAACACGCGAGGGGACGAGACCACAACCGTAACTTTGCACCCGTAGGCATTAAAGATAGAGGCAAACTCCATTCCCACGATCCCCCCACCCACGATGATCATGCTCTGTGGCATCTTTGGCAGCGCCTTCAAAGTCAGGTCCGCATCGAGGATTTCATCGGAGGTAATCACGCCGGGCAGGTCCCCACCCGGCACGTCCTTCGGCAGCATCGTGCCGGAGCCTGTGGCGATAATCACGTTCTTTGCACGCACTTCCCGCCCGTCCACATTGATCGTGTTAAGCGCGGTGAGTGTCCCATGCCCCTGTATAACGTCAACCTTGCGCGCCTTCATCAGCCCGTTGAGGCCGCTGGTGAGGCCGTCCACCACCTTGTCCTTGCGTGCTACCGTTTTCTCCCAGTCCACACCGATGCTACCGGCGAGGGCCAGGCCGTACTTCTCAGCGTGGCTCATAGCCAGCATATACTCGGCGGTCTTGACCATCGCCTTCGAGGGTATGCACCCGCGCAGGAGGCACGTCCCCCCAAGCCGTTTGTCCTTCTCGATGATGGCTATCTTCGCGCCCTTGAGCGCGCCATACAGGGCAGCCACGTACCCCCCTGGCCCCGCCCCAATTATCGCTATATCATATTCTGTGTTATTAGTGTTGTCCGACATATATCATACCCTCTCAATATATTTTGCTTGAGTATTCAAGGTTCAGGTGCGCGTAGTCCACACTTCCGCGCCATATTTTTCCTTCGCCAACCGGCGAGCAGCCATACTCTCTTCTTCGTTCAACGTCGCAGGCTCCAGGCTAATCCCCAGCGTGTGCTCAAATGCGGCCCGTAGAGCCTCCACAACCTCACCAGGGGATATGTCCCTGCCAAGCTCCTGCTTCAATGAGGTTATGCGCGCGGGTAATCTCCTCAATGCGCGCTCCCTCCCTGCTTCTGATGCATAAGAGAATACCGAAGCCCATGCCTCCCAGTCAATATCGAGCAGGATGGAGCCGTGTTGCAATATCGCCCCGCCACGCCTCGCCTGCGCACTCCCTACCAGCTTCTTGCCGCCTGCCGTAAGCTCATAAGCGGACGCCGCATCGAAGCAGACCGCGCCATGCGCGCTTTCTACTTCCATTTCCTGTCCAAGACCCAGGTCGCGGCGTCGTCTCTCAGAGGCGATAGCAGCGTGCAGCTCGCGGTTGTACGATGAAAGCTCCACATTTGCCCCCAGCATCTGCAAGCCACCTACCAACCCCGCGCTGATCTTGCGATACGACTCGAGCACCCCGCCTGATACGCGAGGATCATTCTCCCGCGCTATCACCGCGTAAGTAAGCTCGTACTGGTGGAGCACGGCCCGGCCACCCGTGATACGCCGCACCAGTCCAAAACCTTGCGCATCGCAGGCAGCACGATCAATCTCTCCAACAGCCTGGTTCACCCCAAGAGAGAGGGTAGCCGGAGACCACGTGTAGAAGCGCACGACAGGCTGCCCGCCCGCTATCACCGATTCGAGAAGGGCTTCGTCGACTGCCATGTTGGCCGCGCCATCCAGGTCGAACCCGCAGACAAGCCTCCATGTCGCAGTGGTTGGGGGCTTTGCGGACGCCTCAAGTAGAGTCTGGGCTACCATCGGCTAATTCGCCCTGTCGTCCCCGACGATGATGACGATATCTACGGCCTCCCCATCCGAGGTCGCGAGAGGGGCCTTTGCTGGGTCTCCCTCGATGACATCGGCTGGATCGATGCCTAACTCCTTCGCCAGCGCCGCGATGGTGTTTTGCTTGGTGCCCCCGCTGTAGTCGGTAATAGTGGTGACGGGGTGGCTGCCTGCATCGGGGGCGGAAGCGACGTTAACCACAGATAGGCCCTGGGCGATAAGCAAATCACCCGTCTTTCGAGCTACGCCGCCCACTTCGGTGCCGTTCAGTACGGAGATACGCGCGGCCTCCTTCGCGAGCTTCGGGTCGCCAAACATCTGCAATACCTTAGGACGTATCAGGCTCCAGTCCGGCATGAGCACGTCCGCGCCACTCACCAGCACGGTCGGGTTCACCAGGGGAATGTCTATCAACAGCGTTTGTATGGACGAAGGCCCAATGTCCTTCGCGAGCTGCGCGAGGGCTGTCAACTGTAGAAAGGTCAGGTCGGTCTTCACTGCCCCGGCCAGCTCATTCACTATATCGGTTAGATGCGAGACGATGTTAAGGTTGAGACCCTGCTGCTTCAGCGCGAGCAGCACCTGTTGCTGGCGCGCATTACGGCCAATGTCATTATCGGCATGGCGCGAGCGCGCATATTGTAGGGCTGTGCGCCCGTCCATGTGCTGTAACCCTGCGGGTATGTAAATCCTGGTCGCTCCGAAGTTTACAAGCGGGTACTCGTTGTCCACGAGCGGCCTCGGCACGTCTACCATAATGCCGCCCATCGCATCCAGCACCCGCTCAAACCCGACAAAGTCAACCTGCGCGAAATAATGGATGGGGATGCCGAAGTTCTGCTGTATGGTGGACATCGCGAGGTTCGGCCCGCCACCCGGTATCGTATCCTTATTGTTCTCACCCAGCTGGTATGAGGAGTTGATGCGCCCCTCGCCGAAGCCTGGGATTGTCACCCACAAATCGCGGGGTATGGAGAGCATCGAGGCGGTCTTCGCCGCCAGGTCAATGTGCACTACGATCTGCGTATCGGCGCGAGTATCGTTCTCCTCACCCCGGAAGTCAAGACCCAGGAGGAGGATATTTATAGAGCCCTTGTCGGACCAGGGCGGGGTTGGCGCTGCTACGGCAGTACCTCCCGGCCCTACGCGCTCAACCACCGGGGTCGTGAATATCACCCTACCCGCGCCCAGCAATGCGCCAACTGTCGGGCCGACCACAGTCGCTACGAGCACCCCGGCCCCTATCAGGAGCGCCGCCACGAGCAGTATGACCAGTTGCACGATGCGCCTGCGCCGCTTGCGATTGCGAATTACGGCCGTTGCCCTGGCGGCTGTACCGGCGTTGGGTGCAGTAGACTTCACTCCGGGTGCTTGCGCGCCTTGCGGGCGAAACGGGGTTGTAGATCTGCCGCTTTGGAGCGCAGGATTAGGTCTCGCTGAGGGCGCGGTAGGGCGGGTCGGACGAGTGTTGCCGTTCGAAGGTGTTGATTTTGTACGTGTGTCGTCCGTGTGACTCACTTTTTGGACGCTCTCCCTGGGAGCATATTGCTATCCTCGCGCTGCTCCATCTTTACTTCATCACTATTCGCACCCCCGGCTGAGGTCTCATCAAGCCGGGCTATCATCTCGTCGTCACTGGTTCCGGGCTCCTTGCGGGCCTCGGCAAGCTCGCGGCTCTCCTCTGTCTCACCCTCAGGTGTCCCTTCCGACTCCCGCGAAGGGACACTCGCTTCGGCATCGTGTGGACTATACCCCTCCGCGAACCGCCTGTACAGATAAAGATACACATCCCTCAAAATCGCTGCAACCGGGACCGCCACTATCAAACCGAACAGCCCCGCTACCTGGCTCCCAACCACCAGCGATACCATTATGAGCGATGGGTGCAGCTTTACGCTATCTCCCTGTATCTTTGGAACGAGCAAGTTGTTCTCAAGCTGCTGCACGACGACGTATACCGCCAGCACCTTGAGCACCATGACCCACCCTTCGGGGCTGAAGCTCGCCAGGACCAGGCCAGGTATCGCGCCGAGTATTGGCCCCACCACCGGTATCACTTCCGTGAACCCGGAGATTATCCCCAGCAATATGGCGTACGGCGCTCCGACCAGGAGCAGCCCTATAGTCGAGGCGATGCCGACCACTATGCCGAGGATGAGCTGCCCCCGGATGTAGCTGCTAAGGATACCGTTGATTATGCGGACGATCCGCCATACATCTATGCGCCACGTGCGCGGCAGCATGTTGTTGAACGCCTTGATCCCCCGGTCCTTATCCTTGAGCACGTAGAAAAGCCAGAAGGGGATTATGATGAACCCCACTATGGAGCCAAACGCCCGCGTGAGCCACCGGAGAAAGCCGAGGAGAGCATCCTGCAAGAAGCCCCCTACCGACCCCAGCGAATTGCGTGCCCCATCCTCTATAGAGTTGCGAACCTCTTCAGAGAGAGGCAGCGAGCTATACCACGCGGCTATCCCCTGCCCCCATTCGCGGACCTGCTTCGCGTACTGTTCAGAGTTGCCTATTACCTCCCGTATCTGATTTATAGCGAGTGGGACCAGCCACGCTATGAGCAAGCTGAAAATGAGGATGAACACCAGGTATACGGCCAGGATCGCCACCGCACGCGGCAGGAATTTGCTGAGCCTATCGACCAGGGGGAGCATCAGATAACCCAGGATGAGGGCCAAAATGAACGGCCCCATCGCGTCCAACGACTGGCTCAACAGCCACCAGACGACCAGGGCCGCGATGCCCACCAATATCAAGCGATTGCGTTCACGTGGGGTCACTCGAAGGGGCGGAATGAGTGGTTCTCGCCGCCCTGACCCTGTATCTATGTGTTCGCTGCTCAATATGGCATTCCGTAACGTCGCATCAATGTGGGACGTAATTACCGTGGTTATTCTAACATACCCTTTCCTGTAGCAACAAGGAAGTACACGTATATCGGGGAGGCTGGACGATAGACGATAGACGATAGACGATAGAGTGAAACGTGATGCGTGATGTGTGATGCGATGATGAAGGACGAATAGTTTGTTCCGTACTTCGTCTATCGTCTATCGTCTATCGTCTATCGTCTATCGTCTATCGTCTACCTCAAGTGGTATAATATGGCAGGCAAGGGCGTAGCAGCATGACGATTGGAGAGCAGATCATGGGTGAGGAACACGTCCAGAGGCGAAAGAGGGTCAGCGACGGAGGCCTGGAGCAGAGGGATAGCGATCCCGGCTCAGTCCGTATCTTGCCCGAGAACAAGCCAACACCTGCCCCTCCCGCAGAGAGCGGGGGCGAGTGGGTAATAGAGTTCGGCGGTAAAGCTGCCCCTGACGACCCAACCACGCGACTGCCTGCTAATGAGGACCCGTCACGACCACCCCTGCGCCCCGGCACGCTTTATACCCCTGCAGCCGCCCCGGCGCAACCTCCCCAGCCCTCCCCACCAGCTCTCCCCCCATACGCCACATATAACCAGGCCCCATTAGTCTCCCCTGCCATCGAGGCACCCTCGCCAAACAGGAGCCTCATGGAGCGTCCGCCGGAGCGGGATGAGCGCACCCGTGACGACAGGCAAGCCGTGACGGTCATAAAGCAGGGGCCATCGGCTTGCTCCATATTCGCCGCCACCTTCGGAGTGATAGCCATTGCCTGCTCGCTCCTCGCCTTCGCGACCATCAGGGACGGTTTCTCCGGCCTGGGCAGCCTCTTCGGGTGGGTGCCCAACCTCTTCGCCCCGTCCAAACAGAGCATAGATATAAGCCGCCCAAGCATCATCGAGAAAGTAAGCGCGCTCAGCCGCCTGGAGACGGTGCGCTATGAAATCGAGAAGGTCGTCCCAGGGACCAGCAGCGGCCCCTTATTCGACTTCCTCACGGGCGATAAAATACTCCTCATAGCGCACGGCGACGTTATCGCGGGTGTAGACCTTTCCAAGCTGAAGCCAGAAGATATAAAGTTTATGACCGAAACCAATTCCGTCACCATCAAGCTGCCAAAGGCGGAGGTCTTCAACCTCAAGAACATCCTCAACAACGAGAAGACCACCGTTTATGAGCGCAACAGCGGCATCATCCGTTTTGTGCCCGACCCCAACCTTGAGACGCGAATACGCCAGGTAGCTGAGGAACAGATATTGCAGGCTGCCATCGAGAATGGCATATTGACCCAGGCGGAAAAGAACGCCCAAGATGTTATCAGGAGCCTGGTCACCGGTCTGGGTTATGAGGAAGTAAAGTTTGAGAGTGGACCCTAAAGGGGTGCAGGGGCAACTGTCCTTGACGGGGTCGCAGGGGTGTCCCCTGCTATATCTTCACTATATTAACTTGGAGGGGGTCTCGTAGAGCATGGCTAAAGACGACAAGATAAAAGAGTTAAGGCAGAAGTCGCGCTTCGCGGCTATGGAAGGTCTGAAGCCCAACCGTGGTTTCCCTACGCCACCGCGCAAGGCCATGAAGCAGGCCAAAAAGCTATCCAGGAAGCTCCCATACCAGGTACCGCCCTATCCTGAAGCCAACCCGGTGCAGGTCTACAGGTGGGCGCAATACGAGTGGTGGAAGCTTGGCCGCTGGCAGGCCCTCGCGCTCCCCGTCGTAATCATAGCCGGTCTCCTGACGTGGGAGAAAGAAAAGGCCCTCCAGGAAGTTAGCTACGGCGAAGTGGAGCGAATCGAAGCCAAGCGAGTGGCCGCCGAGACCTACCGCACATTCGGCAGGTCCCCCACCCCAAAACGCAAACTCCTCGGCTTCATCCCCCTCCCAGGCCAAAAATGAGCTTACGCGTCGCCCAAATGGGCGACGTATTATTTTGCGCGGAAAGTCACCCTTTTCCCCATAGCATTGACAGTTACATTGTGGTATAATATCAGCAAATATGTTCTAATGCAAGCACCAAATTCAGCATACTTAATCCGTCATTCATCGTTCGTCGTTCATCACCCCAGGAGACCCCAATGGTAGAGCGCCTGATTTCAGCAAAGACCAAAGAGAATGAAGCAGAGATAGAGCAGACGCTTCGCCCGCGTCGCATCGTGGAGTATATCGGGCAGGAGAAGCTGAAGGACCACGTCGGTATCATGCTCGAAGCGGCTCAGGCACGCGACGAAGTGCTGGACCACATGCTCTTCTACGGCCCCCCCGGCCTCGGCAAGACCACCATCTCTACCGTTATCGCCAACGAGATGGGAGTGCCCATAAGGACCACCTCCGGCCCCGCCATTGAGCGTCCCGGCGACCTCGCCTCTATCCTTTCCAATCTCAAAGAGCGCGAGATACTCTTCCTGGACGAAATCCACCGCCTCAACCGCGCTGTCGAAGAAGTGCTGTACCCCGCGATGGAGGACTACGCGCTCGACGTGATGATAGGCAAGGGACCGTCCGCACGCTCTTTGCGCTTGAACCTCCCACCTTTTACAATCATCGGAGCGACCACCCGCCTTGCCATGCTCTCATCGCCTCTTCGAGACCGCTTCGGCGTGACCTTCCGACTCGAATATTACAGCCTGGACGCGATGGAGCAGATTATCAAGCGTTCCGCCCGCATCATGGGTGTGGCCGTAGAGGACGAAGGGGCCAGGCAGATAGCTCTCCGAAGCAGGGGCACGCCCCGCGTTGCCAACCGCCTCCTGCGCAGGGTACGCGACTATGCCCAGGTCCGCGCCGACGGCAAGATCACCCCAGAGGTCGCGGAGGAAGCTCTCCGGCGGCTGGAGATAGATGCGCTCGGCCTGGACGATATTGACCGCCGCATCCTCCACGCCATCATTGACAAGTTCGACGGCGGACCGGTAGGCCTCGGCACGATAGCTGCCTCCATCAGCGAGGAAGCTGACACCATCATGGATGTGTACGAGCCGTATCTATTACAGCTCGGCTTCCTGGCGCGCACCTCGCGTGGCCGCGTAACGACCCGCAAAGCCTACGAGCACATGGGCATCCCCTACCCCACCCGCCCCGAAGAAGTCGAGGTCGAGCAGCCCAAACTCTTCTAAAGATATGGTTCAAAGAGAAAGGTGGTGGACGCTCAGCGTCCACCACCTTTCTCTTTGAACGAAACATGTTTTCGGCTATAGCAACCCAGGTATGCGACCTTCGTTAATAATTATAGACGGGGAAAATTGAGCCCCGCACTTAGGTAAGAATATCTCACGGAGGTGGAAGAAATGCTACAAAGAATGTGGAAAGGAGGAAGGAGACTTCCCCAGCGCTCAGGCGTGATGTTGTTTGCGGTAGCGGCCATGCTGTTGCCTACCCTCGCGGCAGCGCACCAACCCGCACAGTCCAATACAGGCGCGTTCGAGCAAGTGTGGCAGCGTGCCGACATGCCCGTTTCGCAAGGTGTCGCCAAGCGATCATGGCTATGGGGTCCCGTAGCAAATGACAACAGGACCGAGCCGCTCATGGAAAGCCCAGGCGGCAAGCGCCAGGTGCGCTATTACGACAAGTCGCGCATGGAGATAAACGACCCTAACGGCGACCCGAAGTCGCCCTGGTTCGTGACCAACGGCCTGCTGGTGGTGGAGATGATTTCAGGTCACATGCAGGTCGGATACAACACCTTTGAGCCGCGCGAGCCGTCACAGGTGCCGGTTGCGGGCGATGTCATCACCGCAGGCCCGCGCAACGTTACGCCCACCTACGCTGCCCTGAGGCGCGTAGCGACCATCGATCCCAACCAGAATAGGTCGCAGCCCCGCATCGGCCAGGAGGTGCGCGAGTCGCTGACGGCGGACGGTACAGTTCACCCTGGCCCGCTGGAAGGTGATGTTGGCAGAATCCCGAAGTACCAGCAGTACGAGAGCGTCACAGGCCATAACATCCCCGACGTCTTCTGGGACTTTATGAACCAGCGCGGCACAGTCTACGAGAACGGCCAGTACCGCGAGGGCCAGCTTTTCAACTGGCTGTATGCGATGGGCTACCCCCTAACCGAGCCTTACTGGATCACTATAGAGATACAAGGCAAGAAGTTCACTGTGATGATGCAGGCCTTCCAGCGCCGGATTCTCACCTACAATCCCGCCAATGAGCCTGCGTGGCGCGTCGAGATGGGCAACGTTGGGTTGCAGTACCATACCTGGCGCTACGGCACCGGCCCGGCTCCGGTCCCAAGCCCCGGCCCTAAAGAGGATGGAGTCCCGCTCAGAGTCAGGCACTTCAGCGAGTTGCAAGTCGGCCCTCGCTCCTTCTCAGGCATAAGCGAACCACTTTACATAGCAGTCGCTAATCAGGCCGAATGGGACGCTCTCTGGAAGCGCCATACCAACCAGATGAATCCGACCGCGCCCGCCCCTGCCGTAGACTTCAAGACCGAGTTTGTGATCGCTGCCTTCTGGGGCGATAAGCGAAACGCCTGCTTCCGCCTCGACATAACAGGCGTGCGCCTGGCGGAGGCGGACCGTAGAATCACGGCAGCAGTGAGTAGGGTAGAGCGAGACGGTGTATGCGCCCAGGTGGTGACCCAGCCTCATGACTTTGCGGTCGTGTCAAAAGCCGGCCTTACGCCTGGCGGGCCAACCAAGTACGACGTGGTATTCTCAGACGGCGAGAGGGCCTTCAGCGAGACCGAGGTAATACTGCCGTAAATAACAAAAAGCATGAAAATGGGCAGCTCAGCCGCCCATTTTCATGCTTTTTGTTATTTCTGTCATCCTCGATTGTGCCCGAAGCGTAAACGGAGGCTGAGCTTCTCCCGCCGCACGCCTCCCTGGTCAATAATATACACGGCCTTCTGGACTATCCTAAGCAGCGTAAAATGCCGCCCGGCAAGCCGTAACTCCCAGGTAACCACCTCTGGCACATAAGAAATCACTTCGCTCCCGCATCTTCTATAGAGTGGGCCACTACGCCGCCTGCTTTTCTGTATGACCATTTGACCCTCCCAGCCCAGGAATTATAGGCTAAGCGACCCCTATATTTCCATGCAAGGTTAGAGCGACAATTCCTAACCCCTGAGAACCAACATAAGAACAAGACTCATTTACCTGTCATTCCGAACGAAGTGAGGAATCTCCGAGCGTGGATGTATAGGGGCAGCTTTGGATTCTTCGCTTCGCTCAGAATGAACAGGGAAAGGGCACCTTGTTATTCAAAACCCTCAGTCTCGTAAGGTGGCTCTTGAACAGGTTCTACGGTGGACACCAACATACCCATTCATACATAATACCCGTGCATATTGACGATCAGGAAGGTGCAATTGGCTGAAACGCTACGGGGCCGCTTCAAAGGACTGATACTCGATATGGACGGAGTCCTCTACCGTGGGGACGAGGCGCTGCCCGGTACGGCAGAGCTGTTTCCGGCTTTACGGGCGGCGGGGCTATCATTTATACTACTGACCAACAACGCCACACTCACAGCCCAGGAGTTCTCCAAGAAACTGGACCGCATGGGCATCAGCGTAGAGCCGGAGAAGATACTGACCTCCGCCGGGGCGACAGCCGACTATCTGGCACGAGAGCATCCGGAGGGTGGCGAAGTGTATGTGTTAGGTTCGGCGAGCTTGCTGGCGACGGTCACCGCCTCATCGGCCTTCCGAGCGGCGGGTGGTCAGCCCGATTTCGTGGTAGTGGGCCTGGACTTTGGACTTACGTACCGCTCCCTCCAGCAAGCCTGCTCCTCAGTCAGAAAGGGAGCGCGATTCATCGCTACGAACGCCGACCTCACCTTGCCCGTCGAAGGGGGCGACCTTTGGCCGGGGGCGGGAAGCATAGTGGCAGCCGTGCAGGCCTGTTCAGGAGTCGCGCCCATCGTGATAGGCAAGCCCAACGGCTACATGGCTGAGGTCGCGCTGGAGAGGCTAGGTATAACACCCAACGAAGCCCTGTGCGTAGGGGATAGATTGGAGACCGACATCGCCTTCGGGGCAAGAGCGGGAATCGCCACCGCGCTCCTCCTTACCGGCGTGTCACAACGTGAAGACATCCCCCACGCCGAAGCTACACCCAATTACATATTCGAGGACCTGGCAGACCTGATGGATGCGCTTGGCATCATGTGATATGTCGCCCAACTTGTAATTCAGATTGATCCAGGAGGTACTAACCTTTGGCTAAAGAGAGAATCTACACAGACCATGCTCCCGCCGCGATAGGCCCTTACTCACAGGGCATCCGCTTTGGCAACGTAGTCTATACAGCCGGACAGGTGGGCCTCGACCCTGCAACCGGCACGCTGGTAGAAGGTGGCATCGCTGAACAGACCCGGCGCGCGCTCGACAACCTGGCCGCGGTACTGCAAGCAGCGGGCACAAATTTCGCCGCCGTGCTGAAGACGACCGTCTTCCTGGCGGACATGGGCGACTTCGCAGCCATGAATGATGTCTACGGCAGCTACTTCAGCAACACCCACCCTCCCGCAAGGTCTACCGTGCAGGTAGCGCGACTGCCCAAAGACGCGCTCGTAGAGATAGAGTGCATCGCGACCCTGGATAGAGAGTAAGTAGCATGGCAACTGTCGAAACGGTCGAAGAGGAGCAATTCCAGTTCGACTACGAGGACGAAAAGACCGTCGAGGGGCGGGGTGAGCTGCGCACCGGCACGCGTGACCTTGCCGCGCTTAGATTAGAGCGGTGCCTGGAAGCGATTGAGGATACCAGCGGCAAGCTCCTGGAGATAGGATGCGGCGCGGGGCGCTACACGCGGGCATTCCTGCATTACCGCCCCGACCTAGCCGTGTACGGCTGCGACATCTCACATATCGCCCTCACTGAAGCGCGAGCCGCCGACAGCACGGGCAAGATAGAGTACAAACTGGGAGACGCGCTCGATCTCCCTTACGAGGACAACAGCTTCGACATCGTGCTCCTCTTCGACGTATTCGAGCACGTCACCGACGTGGGCAAGGCTGCGGACGAGGTGGCCCGCGTGCTGAAGCCGGGCGGGGTCTTCCATTGCTTCGTGCCATGTGAGGGGAACAAGCGCACCATCTTCTCTCTGCTCAGACACAGCAAGCTGGTGCCTATCCACCGCTGGAAGCGCGACCACATAGGGCACATCCAGATACTGACCACAGGGCAAATGCGGCGCATCCTCGAAAAGCGCGGCCTCAAGGTAACAGATACCACCTTCTCCTTCCACATACTCGGCCAGATACACGACGTCTTCGACTACTGGCGGCGCGAAGTCCTCTCCCGCGACTACGTGCCAGGTTGGCGGAAAGCCATCGTGAAGGTAATCAGCCGCGCCGTATTTATCCCAACCTGGCGGCTCGCCTACTTCGAAGACACCTGGCGCAAGCGCGACGGGGCAGCTATCGGCGTGCATATCACCTGCGTGAAACGAGAAACGTGATGCGTGATGCGTGGTGCGTGAATATTAAACGCAAAGAGGGGAAAGCACGCGCAGTTTAATAGAGTTATGCACTAATCTCACGCATCACGTTTCTCGTTTCTCGTTTCACGCACCATTTACCGATGCCACTAAGCCTCTCTCTCAAGACCCTCCTCCCCTGGACAGCTGCTTTAGTCGTGCTGCTGTTAGCGTGGTTCTTGCCGCTGCCCGGTCCCGTATTGGGCAAGGACCAGCTCGTGGCTGCCAGGATGCCTGAGACCAGGGCCGCCGTCGAGCAGGCGCGTACAGCGTTCATTGCAGCGCAGAATGAATACTCCGAGCAAATCAGCTCAAACAACCCGGAGCCAAATATCGCAATCGTCCGGAGCGAGATCGAGCGCATCAGAAACGCTGGAGGCAGCTTCATTAATGAGGATGCGCTCATTTCTCTCGCTACTTATTTCGAGTCCCTCCAACGCTATGCGGCGGCGGGAGAAACTTACTTCGACGCTCTCAAGCAATACGACGGCGATCTGATGGCGTGGAGTCGCTCGCTTGGAGCCGCAAGTGAGACTTTACGGGATGATACCTTCCCCATCGTTGAACACCTAAAACTCTATCCACCGCCCATTGGCATTACCCCCGACCCGCCGATGTTTTCAGCGTCCGAAGTGCTGACGCAGAGCCGTAGCTTCATGATGCACTTAGACATACTGATGCCTGGCCGTCCCCTGGGTCCGGTTAGCCCATCTCTGTTAGAAGCCTTCAGTAGCGACCTGGACAACATATCGGCAAGTGGCCGCTCGATACAGCACATAGAGAGCCTGCATGAGCAATATTATGCATTCCTAAACCGGTACGATGGCGCGGTGCAAGCGACAATCGCGGCAGGCGATACTACGCGTAGCCCATCATCCCTCGCGCTTGCGCTCAATTTGCTGGTAGGCGCGCTGGCCCTGGCAGGCATCGGCGCATTGTTTACAACAGGCTGGCACAGGAAGCGCCAGGAGGCGGTAGGTTGAGCCTCGAAGCCAGCGCGGGTGAGCCTGTTGACAGCACAAATCATCCCCCAAATCCGGCAGCAATTCAGGATTACAAAACATTTCTTACATCGGAACCTGCAATCCTGGCAGCCATGCTCCTGACGCTTGGCCTCTATTACCTGGTGCCGAGCTTACCCGTGAAGGCATTTGGTGGCCTCGCCTTCTTCGCGCTTACTGTGTACCGACCCGACCTGCACCTGGTCATGGTACCTCTCACCGCCCCGCTCTTCTACAGGCAGCAGGCAATTCAAGGCCTCTATTTTCCACTACCGGAGATAGTCATCGTGACAGGTGTAGCGGCGTGGATCGTACGGGACGGGTGGAGCCTCATCAGGACGCGCAGGCTACCCTGGCTGAGAGAGTTAATCAAGCAGCCAGGCACATGGCTAGCGGCTGCGCTGCTCCTCATAGGCACGCTCTGGCTCCTGGTCCCTGAGGAAGCAGGGGCACGCTCATTGGCTTTACGTGAGTTCCGGTGGACGGTTCTGGAGCCTGTACTTTTCTTCGCCCTCATTCTGCGCTGGCTCCGAGCCGAGCGCGACATCTGGCGCATGGTAGGCGCGTGGCTCATCGCGGCGGCGCTGGTCGGACGCGAGGGTGTGCAGCAGTTCCTCTTCGGCCAGACGTGGAGCATGGAAGGTGTGGGGCGCGTATCCTCGGTCCTCCCAAGCGCAACCGCCTTCGGCATCTACCTGGGGAGGCCGCTCGCCCTGGGCATCGTCCTGGCTATCTTCATCCCCGCTAGATGGCGCAACTGGAAGATAGCAACGGCGCTCCTCTCGGCAGTGATGGCCCTGGGGGTGCTGCTCAGCTTCACGCGCGGAGCGTGGATAGGGGTCTTCGTCGCGCTCGCAAGTGTGGCTATTATCACGCGCTACCGGGTGCTGATAGCTGCTATTGGGGCGGCATTGCTGGCAGGGCTGGCGCTCCTCCCATTCGTGAGAGCAGAGCGCATCACCTCGATGTTCGACTTCTCGACGCAGGACAATACCGGTCTGGCACGAGGTAAGATATGGGGCGGCGCGCTCAACATCCTGCACGATCACCCATTTACGGGTATCGGCCAGGACCAATTCCTCTACGCCGACCCCAAATACGGCGTGCCCCAGTTACGCTTCTTCGAAGTCTCACACCCGCACAACTGGGTGCTCGATTTCTGGCTCCGCCTCGGTATCCCCGGCCTCGCCTGGATATTCGTTGCTCTCGGCTACTTCTTCTGGCAGAGCCTCAAGCTATGGCGCAGCTTGCGTGGCACCGCCCTCGGCGCTCTCACCCTCGGCCTGATCGCATCGATGATAGACTTCGCGGTCCACGGCCTCTTAGACATGGCCTACTTCACGATGGACCTGGCGCTCACCTTCTGGCTGACGATGGGATTATTTGTGGCCATTAAGAAGCATCAGCACTCGCAGGCGAGTGCTGATGCTTCTTAATGACTTTACGATGATTAAAGGTTGCCAAATCCGTCCAGTATCCTCGCAATATGCTTCGAGCCTAGCAGGAAATCACTGAAGCGGACGTGCTCGTTCGGCGAGTGGGTGCGCGAGCCGATATAGCCGACGCCTGCCGTCACCACCGGGATATTGAGTGGCCCCGCGAAGGCGTACACAGGGCTGCTGCCACCCACCAACGGGTAGATGAGCGCGGGCATGCCGTACACCTCCTCTGCGGTACGTGTCGTTAGCTCCACCAGCGGGTCGTCGGCCCCGGCCTTGGCGGGCCACATGGCACCCAGGCGCGTAACCTCTATATCATCGAAGCCCTGGTCGCGCAGGTGCTTCTGGAGTTTCTCAAAGATGTCATCAGGGTCCTGGTTCGGCACGAGGCGGAAATCAACCTTGGCGAGAGCCTTCGCCGGGATGACGGTCTTCATCCCCTTGCCGTAATATCCGCTCTCTATCCCCTGGATGTTGCAGGTCGGCTCCCACTCGGCGCGCTTGTAGGCGTCACCCGACGCCCCGCGAACGAATTCGCGCACGCCAAAGTCCTGCTTCACTAAGTCCTCATATAGAGGCACACTCTTGTATATTTCAATATCGAGGTCGCTTGGACCCTGCGCATCATCATAGAAGCCAGGTATAAGTATGCGCTCGTCCGGCCCCTTGAGGCTATTGAGCGCCCAGAGCAGCCTCCATGCAGCGTTGGGCAAAAGAGACGCCTGGCCGGAGTGGGCGTCACGCGAGATCGTCTGCACCCGGAACTCCACAGATAGCACCCCGCGCACACCCAGGATATTGATCGGTCGGCCATCGGGAGATGTGGTCCCCTCCTCCCAGATGGAGCCGTGCGACTTGAGCAGATCAAGGTTCTCCTGGACGAACGGGGCTATGTGGGGGCTTCCCACCTCTTCCTGCCCCTCGACCACAAAGGTGACGCCGCAGGGCATCGTGCCGCCATTCGCCTTCCGCACCGCATCCACCGCGGCGAGTCGCGCCACGAATTCCCCCTTGTCGTCCTTCGCCCCACGCGCATAGAGCGCCTCGTCGCGTATCGTCGGCTCGAAGGGAGGGGATTCCCAAAGCTCAAGCGGCTCCTCTGGCTGAACGTCGTAGTGGTTGTACAAAAGGATGGTCCGCTCCGATGCACCCGGTAAGCGCCCTACGACTACGGGCGGACCTGGCGTCTCTATTTTTTGCACCTCGAAGCCTCGACTCTGCAACAGGTCGGCCACCACGTCAGCGCACTCCCTCAGGTTCTCCCCCTTAGCCGACACGCTCGGCACCGCGCAGAGCCTGGTTAGCTCCTCCATGTAACCCATCAGACCCTTCTCGATGAAGCTGTCAATTTGCCCTGTCCTATCTGCCATTGGATGTATCTCCTACACTCACATATCGCGTTTCACGTACCAGGTGTTGACCTCGCTGAGCTTGCCGGTTTTTACGTCGTAGATGAACCCGCGTACAGGCATGTCGGCGGGCACCCAGGGGTGAGACTTCACCTTCTGTATCTGTTCGCGCACGTTCTCTTCCAGGTTAGTAAAGGCATAAAAGTGAGCAGGCGCGAGGACCGACGTGCCACTGATGCCCTGAAGCTTGCGTCGCAAGTCCTCATCCTTGAAGGTGAGCATCCCACAGTCGGTGTGATTTATTATCATGAACTCCTGCGTGCCCAGCATGTAGTGAGAGATGAGGAGCGAGCGCAGGACATCCTCAGTCACAACGGCCCCGGCATTGCGGATAATATGGGCATCCCCCGTCTTGAGGCCCAGCATCTGCTCCACCGTCAAGCGCGCGTCCATGCACGCTACAACCGCCAGCTTGAGCGCGGGCGGGTTATGCAAGTGCCCTAAGTTGAAGCTTTGCGCGCTTGCGTGATTGGCCTTTAGTACGTCGTCAATGATGCTCATAATGTGTTAGAGGGGAGACAAGAAGCGACTAATCTTCTGCGATGACAATGATGCGGTCCCCAGTGGAGAAAGTTAGCATGGTTGCCTTGGTAGGGTTGACTATCACTGCGGGCCTGTCTGTAGTTTCCTTGCCATTCTTGTTGATGATGTAGCCGATGGCAACGTGTCCACGCCTTCGGGCCGATTCAACCACTGTGTAGAAGGTGATGGACTTTCCAGGAATTATGTAGTCGGTTGCCGGCTTGACGTAGATTTCGGAGCCTTCGGCGTCGAATATGTCAGCGAAGACTTCTTTGAGGTGCTTGTTCTCGGAGATTTGAGCGAGCATCAGGCTGAGGAGCCTGTCACTGACGATAAAGTCGTTTGCCTCCGTTACCTCGGCAAGCTCGCGGTTGCGGTCATCGAGCATCTCGCTGACGATTGAAAATCGCTCCCCCAGGCGGAATTCTATGTCGCGCAGGTGCAGCAGGGTAATCAGGGTACGGGCATCGGCGCGTTGCGGACTGAGGCTATCTGAATAGCAGAGAACTACGATATGGGGATACTCTTCGGGTTTGAGAGCATCAAGGGTCCGTCGATCGGTAGTGTCACCTTCCTGGTAGTGGATGGCTATATTCTTGCAGTTGGAGCAAAATCGCTTGAGGTCCTCTGCGCCGCGTCGGTAATCGGCGACCACCGTTATCTCCGAGCCGGGGGCCATATAGTTGTCAAGCTCATTGATAATGGTAGGAGCACGCTTGTTCCACCCTATGATCAGAGTGCGTTCAGGCATAGGCGGGATGGGGGTGGCCTCCTGAATCGCACTCTCGTCTATGGGATATGTCGTGAGACCGGACAACTTGATGGTATCATCGTCCTCAGATATTGCGATAACTTTGTCGCCCGGCTTGATGATCGTATCCATCGGTGGGTTGACCGCAACGCGCCCGCCATTGAATTGCATCCCTATGACACATGAGGTCTCGTATGCCAGCAGAGCATCACCGAACGATTTACCCACGAGCGATGGCTCTTCTTTGAAATAGATTTCGGCGCCACCAAAGTCGAGCAGTTCAGTATAGACTACTGAGAGGCCGCTCTGCCGGCAAGTCTGAGCGATGAGGCGGGCTATGATGTCACTCACGTCAATGAATTGGGCTTCATCACGGCCGACTAATCCGGCAGCTTCTAGATTCTTTGAGTCATGGATCTCGGCCACAATATGATATGGCTCTTTGCGCCGTTTGGAGTTGTTGGTGATCGCTAACACCGACTTGATTACTTGCGAATCGGGGTCTTCCTCCAGCGGTGATAGAACGATGATAGAGCGGCTATCTTGCGGGTTGACCACCTCCAGGTCGTCCAGGTCGAGAGGACTGCCCGTGCGGCAAACGACTCGGGTCTTACCCAGGTCGGGCACCTTTGCGCGGATTTCGTCTTCCATCTCGACCTTGTCTTTATCAGCCAGGACCACGACGCAAGGCTTCTTCTGGTTGGCGTTGGCGATAGATAACTCATGCAAGATGGTGAATATCTGGTCGGACCAACCAAGGATTAGCGTGTGATCCCGTTCGATGACGAGAGAGCGCCCCTTGCGAAGTTCGTCCAGTTTGCTCTCTATGCCGGAGGAGAGAACCCCGATGAGTGTGCTGACGATAAAGATACCGCCGAGGGTTATGCCAAGCATGGCCAGCAGGAAGAGGACGTTACCTTTGTCCCCACCCATCGTACCCGGATCAAGAGTGCGTAGTAAGGCACGCCAAAAGAGGGCAAAGCCATCATCACTTTGGGTATCGTCGTTCTGCTGTCTGCCTACGATCCCTGTTATGATAGCTACAGCAATAATCATCACGAGCGAGATTATGCCAAGCCACGCGATGATTGCCGGGGTACCCCTCGACATGGTGTTGTCGAAGGCATAACGCAGACGCTGACGAAAGGTGATGTTCTTCATCCTCTACGCGTTCGCTTCCTCGCGATGCTTCCGTGCCTCCTCGATCACCTTATCGGCGATGTGGGCAGGCACCGCCTCGTAGCGGTCAAACTCCATCGAGAAGGTGCCACGCCCCTGCGTTACAGAGCGAAGATCGCTCACGTAGCGTTGCACTTCGGAGAGAGGAGCGTACGCCTCTATCACGGTGAATCCGTTGCCCTGTGGATTCATGCCCAGCACGCGACCTCTGCGCCCGTTCAGGTCCGACATGATGTCGCCCGTGTAGCCGTCAGGCACCTGGATGTGCAACGTCATTATCGGCTCCAACAGCACGGGACGCCCCTGCTGCAACCCTTCCTTGAACGCCTGGGACGAAGCCAGCTTGAATGCCATTTCGGAACTGTCAACGGGGTGGAAGCTGCCATCGTACAGCACCGCACGCACGTGTACCACCGGGTAGCCCGCCAGCACACCCTCGTGTAAGGACTCTCGTATCCCCTTCTCCACCGCCGGGATAAAGTTCTTCGGCACGACCCCGCCCACGATACGCTCACCGAACTCGAATTCACCTTCAGGGAGCGGCTCAAGCTCCAGCACAACATCCGCGAACTGGCCGTGCCCGCCCGTCTGCTTCTTGTGGCGATAGTGAGCGCGGTCCACGCGTGAGGTAATCGTCTCGCGGTATGGCACCACAGGCAGCCCAACGGTCACATCTACGCCGAACTTGCGCTTCATACGGTCTGAGGCAATTTGCACGTGGCTCTCCCCCATGCCAGAAAGTATCGTCTGGCCGCTCACCGGGTCCTTGCCCATGCGCAGAGTGGGGTCTTCCTCTATTAGGTTATGCAGTGCGGTGCCCATCTTGTCCATGTCCGCCTTCGTGCGCGGGGAGACCGAAGCAGAGAAGACCGGCTCCGGGAAGTCGACAGGCTCTACCACCAGGGGCGTGCCGGGAGAGCAAAGAGTATCGCCGGTCTGGGTGTTCGCCAGTTTCACTACCATGCCGATATCGCCCGCCACCAGTGTCTGCGTGGCGATTTGCTCCTTACCGCGTACGAAGTATACCTGGCCGATGCGCTCCTCGCTGTTTCGCGTGGAGTTGAACGCCTGGCTGTCCGAGCGCAACGTGCCCGTGAAGACGCGAAGGAAGGTCTGCCTACCGAACTGGTCGCGGATGGTCTTGAACACCAACGCCGACAGTGGGGATGCATCGCTCGGCTTGAGCTTCACTTCCTGCCCGTTCACGGGGTTGGTGGCGGTCATATCGCCCATGTCGGTAGGCGATGGCGAATAGAGCGCCAGGGCGTCAAGCAACTGCGATACCCCAGCGTTCCAGTTCCCCGACCCGCAAAGCACGGGCACAACCTCGCCGGAGCGCAGGCCCTTCTTGAGAGCAGAGGTAATTTCGTCGCTGGTAAGCTCCTCTCCCTCCAGGTACTTCATGGTGAGATCGTCATCCGTCTCTGCCACCCGCTCGATAAGCCACTCACGCCCGCGTTGAGCGTCCTCCTGAAGGTCGGCGGGTATCTCTCCCTCGGTGACTTTACCGCTCGTATCTCCAGGCTGGAAGATGTAGGCCTTCATAGTGAGAAGGTCTACTATCCCCCGGAACTGCTGTTGGGAACCGATAGGGAGCTGCAATGGCGCGCACTTCTTGCCCAGCACCGTCTGGATGGAGTGGAAAGCCATCTTGAAGTCGGCGTTCTCACGCTCCATCTTGTTCACAAAGACCATGCGAGGGCAGCTCCGCTCGTCTGCGTACCTCCACATCTGCTCGGTGCCTACCTCCACGCCCGCCGACGCGTCTACCAGGAGCAGCGCGGTATCGACCACGCGCATGGCGGCTTTGACTTCCCCGGAAAACTCGGCGTATCCGGGCGCGTCAATCACGTTTATCTTGGTATCTGTCCACTCGACGGGAGCCACCGATATCTGGACGGAGATGTGGCGCTTTACCTCGTCGGGGTCATAGTCGGAGACGGTGTTGCCTTCGTTGACCTGCCCCATGCGATTTATCGCCTTCGAGGTAAAGAGCATCGCTTCGAGCAAAGATGTCTTGCCCGCGCCTCCATGCGAGAAGAGGCCGACGTTACGGAGTTGTGCGGTGTTGTAAGCTTTCATAAAGAGCTAGAATCCTCCTGTGGTTGCTTTCATCCACACTCGGCTTGTGCATTTTGCCTCGTGCTAACTTGGGTGCGCCATGTCAGGGCCGACGTTGCCGTGTGGCTCCAAAGGGCACAGATTCTTTATTATACCCAATGGCATTTTCTATGCAAGCCAAGAGTTGCCAAGAAAGCAGCGGAATGCTATGATTAAGGCGATAGGTAATAGATAGTAGCTGCACGAGGAGAACGATAAGGGCAGGTGAGCACGATGGCGGTCGAGATAGCGCGCAGACGGTTCACAATAGAAGAGTTCGAGCAGATGATCCGGGCGGGCGTCTTTGAGGAAGATGAGCGCATCGAGCTTATTGAGGGTGAGATAGTAGAGATGGCTGCAATAGAACTTCCCCACATGGTGTGCGTAGCACGGCTCCAGTCAATGTTTCACGAGATGTTAGGCAGGAATGCAATTATTTGGGTGCAAAACGCAATTCGGATGCCCCACAATTCCAGACCACAGCCTGATGTCGTTCTGCTGAAAGGGCGCGACGATTTCTACGCCGGTAAACATCCAACAGCCGAGGATGTGGTATTGCTGATAGAAGTGGCAGATTCCTCTTTGAGATATGACCGCAAAATAAAGGCCCCTCGATATGCGAAAGCAGGCATACCGGAAGTCTGGATAGTCAATCTATCGAAGGACATAGTAGAAGTGTATACGAGCCCTGGCGAGAGCGGGTACGAAAACGTCCGCCGCGCCGGGCGAAGCGAGTCGCTCCCCCTTCCTGGCAGCCTGAATGTTACGATAAGCGTAGACGATATTTTCGGTTAGCTATCCAGTTCAATAGGGCGCGATAAATCACGCCCCTATAGGTATCATCCCTTTGTAGGGACGTGATTTTGTCGCGCCCTCCCATTTAATAAATCGACCACAGATATTATTCGAGAGGCTTATCGTCTCAGGGAGCAAACGAAAATGGCAGGAGATAATCTAAACGGAATAGAGCAAAAGCTGAAGGGTATCGAGGACCGCTACGTCGAGCTTGAGAGCATGATGGCCGACCCAGAGGTAGCCACCGACCACAGGCGCATAACGCAGCTTGGGCGTGAGCGCGCCGAGCTTGCCGACATGGTTGAGGCGTACCGGCGATTTCGTGATGCCAGGGAAGAAGTGGGCCACATCCAGGAGCTTGCCGAGGACGGCTCCGACCCGGAGATGGCCGAGATGGCCCGCGCCGAGCTGGAGGAGCTTCAGCAGCAACTGGATGACCAGCTAAGAGCCCTAAAGCGCCTCTTACTGCCCAAAGACCCGGCGGACGACAAGGATGTAATTATCGAGATCAGGGCCGGCGCGGGTGGCAATGAAGCCGCGCTATTCGCCGCCGAGTTGTACGGCATGTACGCCCGCTATGCCGAAAAGCAAGGGTGGAAGACCGAAATCCTTTCTACGAATCCCAGCGAGATCGGCGGCATGAAGGAAATCATCTTCGAGGTCAAAGGCGTGGGGGCATACAGCCACTTCAAGTTCGAGAGCGGCGTTCACCGCGTGCAGCGCGTGCCCGTGACCGAGTCGCAGGGCCGCATCCACACCTCGACCGCCACCGTCGCCGTGCTGCCGGAAGTGGAGGAGATGGACCTCGCGATACGCGACGAGGACATCAAGCTGGATGTGTATCGCGCAGGCGGCCACGGCGGCCAGAGCGTCAACACCACGGACTCGGCAGTGCGCCTCACCCACATACCGACGGGCATCGTTGTGACGTGCCAGGACGAGCGCAGCCAACTCAAGAACAAGATCAAGGCGATGACCGTCCTGCGTGCCCGCCTATACGACCTTGAGCTTGCCAAACGCCAGCAGGAGCTTGGTCAGGAGCGACGCTCGCAGGTCGGCACGGGGGACCGCTCGGAGAAGATACGCACCTACAACTTCCCGGATGACCGCGTGACCGACCACCGCATCAAAGTAACGGTATCAGGCGTCCCGCGCGTCCTCCAGGGTGAGATAGGTAACTTCATAGAGACGCTGCGCATGACGGACGAAGCCGACAGGTTGCGCGCAGAGGGCCTCGAAGAGGACAGTGAATAATCGTCGGTAGTCAGTAGTTGGAGAAACCTGAATTGCTTCAGAATAACAATGAGGAGCCTGGAGTCATAGGTCACGATTCTCTTGCTACCAATTACCAGCCGCTAACCATTGACCAAGCGCTGAGGCAAGCCGCCAAACGCCTATCACCTCATTCCTCAAGCCCCCGTCTCGATGCCGAAGTGCTGCTCGCGCATTTACTTCATACTGAACGGGCATCGCTGCTGGCACGCGCCATGTCTACCCTTGACTCAAATATACTTTCGATTTACGACGCGCTGGTTGAGCGTAGGACGGCGGTCGAACCAGTAGCATACCTGACTGGCCACAAAGAATTCTACGGCCTAGACCTGTACATAACACCTGACGTACTTGTACCCCGCCCTGAGACAGAAAGCGCGGTTGAGGCATGTCTACAGCTATTGCCTGTATCCGAAATGAGCCAAATGGCTGATGTAGGCACAGGAAGTGGGGCTATTCTGGTGGCAGTGTGCAAACATAGACCACTCTTGCGGGCATTCGGCACCGACATTTCCTCCGCTGCAATAGAAGTCGCCAGGCATAATTGCCGTACTCATGGAGTCGAGGAGCAGGCCACGCTCTTTGTTGGGCATCTCCTTGAGCCGTTGCCTGGAATGGTAGACGTAATAGTCGCCAATTTACCTTACGTGCCTCCTGGTGAGGCTTCGCCTGACGTAGCAGCCTGGGAGCCTCAGGTAGCGGTGTTCGGCGGCGGGGAGGATGGGACCGCGCTCATACGTGAATTTCTTGTTGAAGCCCCACGTTATCTCCTGCCAGGCGGCACCGTCATCATGGAAACTGCGCACTCCCAGGGTAAAATTGTCTCGGAGCTTGCCCGCTCAGCTTTCCCTGGTGCCAGCGTCGAAGTGCGAAAGGACCTCGCGGGTTACGACCGGATCATCGTGGTGCAGACCTCGTGACCGTAAAGCTCCTCGCGCTCGACCTGGACGGCACTATCTTCGGCGACGACCTGGTAATCTCGGACCGGACGCGCACTGCCATCAGGGAAGCACAGGCCCAGGGTGTCCTGGTGACAATCGCCACAGGGCGCATGTTCAGGTCGGCCCACCAGATCGCCTCCGACCTGGGGATAGAGGCCCCTCTTATCTGCTATCAGGGTGCGCTCGTCCGCCACAGTGTGACCGGAGATACCCTTTTCCATAAGACCATCGCCTCGCACTTCACCCATGTCATCATCACCGAAACGACTCAGCGAGGTCTCCATCTGAACGTCTACGTGGACGACAAGCTATACGTAGACCGCATAACGGACCAGGCTCTCTTCTACGCCAAAATCAACATGGACCTTCCCATCAACGAAGTAGGCGACCTACACGCCTGGCTGCGTTCCCGGGGAGAGCCTGAGCCTACCAAGTTGGTAATCGTCACCAACGCAGATAAGACAGACAATGTGCTCTCCCTCTTCACAGGGCTATACGGCAACGAGCTACAGGTCACCAAGTCACACGCCCGCTTCACCGAGTTCACAAGTCGTGAAGCTTCAAAGGGGAAAGCATTAGCTTTTCTTGCCTCGAAGTGCGGCACCGCACGCGATGAGGTGATGGCAATCGGTGACGGCCACAACGACCTGGACATGATAGCCTGGGCAGGCTACGGCGTCGCTATGTCGACCAGTCCCGAAGCCGTTCTGAAAGCAGCACGCATCGTCTGCCCACCTCTCTGGGAAGACGGGGCTGCGGACACGATAGAGCGGTTCGTGATAATAGACGACGGACGACGGACGATAATGCGTGATACGTGATGCGTGATACGTGATGCGTGAGAGCATTGCGTAATTACTGCCTACTGCCTTCCGCCTTCTCATTCCACATACCCGTATCCAGTAGCTGGCTACTGCGTTATAATAAGCAAGTATGAAGGCTCAAACCACTGAGAGTGATAGCCAAAGCGATGCGGAGCCAGCCGTAGAGCACATCGATGGGCTGACCGAAAGTGTAGGTTTCGGACGTGCAGATATAGCCATGTCCACCAATGGAGTGGATGCGCCCGATGCCTTGCCAAACGCTGAAGCAGGCGGCAATACAGTTACATCTACGGTCGAGCCAGACCCTGCTCAGATTATACTTGGCACTACCGCGACTGCGAATGCGTCTGCGACTCCGGCTCCCACACGCGAAGCTGAGCGCAAGCCGAGTCTATTGGCCCGCATCGCTTCGATAATGCCTAGCGTCGGGCTGGATGACCGTGCGGGGCGCGCTCTACTTTCTATTCTCCTCGCCTTCCTTTTATGGTTCTATGTAGTCAACCTGGAGAACCCCTCGCAGACGACCGTATTCAATGACCTCCCTGTCGAGGTGCGCGGGTTGGGCAAAGGGTTGAAGCTCATAGGCTCGATTTCGCCCGTAGACGTCACTGTTCAGGCCCCTCAAAGCGTCCTCGCGCTACTCCGCCCTGCCGAGATTCACCCATATATTGACCTGGCTGGTTTCTCTGCGGGAGTGCGCACGGTGCCAATACGTACAGACGTACGCGGCACGCAGGCAAGCAACGTTTCATCTGTCTCGCTAGGCCCCAGCAGCGCCCAGGTGCAGATAGAGGTTGAAGCCAGCCGCGAGTTCCCCATCCAGGTGCAAGTCACAGGCACACCCGCCTTCGGCTACGGCTTCGACACAGCCCAGGCCGAACCTAACATTGTCACAGTGACAGGCCCTGAAGACCTGGTCGCACGGGTGTCTAAAGTGATAGCTAGCGTGAATGTCGATGAGAAGGCCGGCACGCAACGAGGCTCAAGGCCGCCCATCGCGGTTGATGAAAACGGCAGCGAGGTCGCGGGTCTCACTTTCGATCCTGCACAGGTGCAGGTTGTCGTTCCCATAAAGCTCCGCTTTAACTACAGAGTAGTGGGTGTGCGCGCCGATACGCGCGGCCAGCCCGCTCCTGGCTACCGCGTATCGGCCATCACCACAGACCCCAATACCGTGACCATATGCTGCAAGCCTGACGTGCTGGACGTTATACAGTTCCTCGATACGCTGCCCGTATCGATCTCTGGCGCGACCTTCAACGTTATCACCAGGACCGAGCTACTCCTGCCGCCCGAAGTGGAGCTTTACCCCGGCCAGACGAAGACCATCAGCGTCACCGTGAACGTCGAGCCTCTGATCACTACCTTACAGGTGTCGGTCGCTCCCATCGTTGAGGGGCAGCCTGATGGTGCAAGCGTCATCGTATCGCCCGACCGACTCGACCTGACCCTGGCAGGCACCTTCGATCAGCTACAGGGCCTCAAGCCCACCGACGTGCGCGCTTTCCTGAGCGTCGAGGGGAGAGGGCCGGGCACGTATGAGGTCCGTCCGCAGGTGATTGTGCCGCAGGGCGTGAAGCTGGAGAGAACAACACCCGAACTGGTAACGGTTACCCTGGTAGCGCCCACACCTGTGCCTACCAGCACACCCACAGTCGCCCCAACCTCTATACCACAGCCTACTGCTACCCCACCCGCGCCAGCCGGTCCGGTATCTACGGTTGATGCTCCCAGAACCAATACAACTCCAAGCATAGCACCCATGGCAGCGCCAACAGGCACCCCACGGGCCACTCAGACGGCAAATCCCTAATCCTAGCCGGAACAAATGCTATAATCAGTTGACATTATTCGATAATCATACAGACTGGAGCTTCCAACAATGTGCGGAATAGTAGGATATATTGGGCCGCGTGAGGCCACGAACATCATTTTCGAGGGGCTATGCACCCTGGAGTACAGGGGTTATGACTCGGCGGGCATAGCGGTACAGAGTAACGGGCATATAGAGAGGCGGCGCGCTGCCGGCAAGCTCTCCAACTTGCAGGCCGTTCTGAGTGAGAGGCCCATCGCCGGACACAGGGGTATCGGCCACACCCGCTGGGCGACGCACGGCAAGGTCAACGAGACCAACGCCCACCCACACCGTGACTGCACGGGCGATGTCGTGGTGATTCACAACGGCATCGTCGAGAACTACCTGCCTATCAAAGAGATGCTGAGGGCTGAAGGACACAACTTCATCTCTGAGACCGACACCGAAGTCTTGCCCCATCTTATAGAGCATTATCTGAAGCAGGGCGCGCCCAACCTCGAAGAGGCTATGCGTCTCATGTTGGGCGACATCAGGGGGTCGCACGCCATCGTAGCGATGCGCGCCCAGGAGCCTGACGTGCTGGTGGCTGCCCGCCTCGGCAATGCAGGAGGCGTGGTCGTCGGCTACGGTGAAAACGAGATGTTCGTCGCCTCGGACCAGCCAGCGCTCCTGCCGCACACGCGCAGCCTGGCCTTCCTTGAGCCTGGCGAGGTGGTCGTATTGACCAACAATAACGCGCGCTATCTCAAGATAGACGGCACCCCTCTAGAGAAGAGCAGTCAAACCGTAGCGTGGGACCCCATCAGCGCGGCAAAGGGCGGCTACAAGCATTTCATGGAGAAGGAGATACACGAGCAGCCCCGCTCCCTCACCGACACGTTGCGCGGACGCCTCTCAATCGAAGCGGGTAAGGTAGAGCTTGAAGGCGTCACCTTCACGCCCCAGGAGATGCGCGACTTCAAGAAAGTGACCATCATCGCGTGCGGCACCGCCTGGCACGCCGGATTGATCGGCAAGTACCTCATCGAGGAGATCGCCCGCATACCCACAGATGTCGAGCAGGCCTCGGAGTACCGCTACCGCAACCCGGTGGTGGACCCCGGCACGCTGGTCCTCTCCATCACCCAGTCGGGCGAAACGGTAGACACCCTTGAGGCAATGTCCGAGGCGAAGAGGTTAGGTGCGCGCCTCGCCACCATCGTGAACGTAATCGGGAGCCAGGCCGACAGAGTCTCCGACAGCAAGGTACACGTGCAGGCAGGACCAGAAATAGCGGTCGCCAGCACCAAAGTCTTCACCGGCATGATAGCCGACGAGTTGATGCTCGCCATGCTCCTGGGCCAGGCGCGGGGCACCCTAGACGATGCGCGGGCGCGAGAGTTGATCGACGGCCTCCTGAAGATACCCAACCTGGCGGGCGACCTCCTCGCCGACGAGACTATCTACGATCACCTGGCGTCACAGCTCTACGAGGCGACCGATATGCTCTACCTGGGGAGAGGCATCAACTACCCGGTGGCCCTGGAAGGGGCGTTGAAAATCAAAGAGATCAGCTACATACACGCCGAGGGTTGCCCCGCTGGCGAGATGAAGCACGGTATCAACGCGCTGATAGACCGCACCCTCCCTGTGGTGTGCATCGCCCCCAAAGACCGCCTCTACCCGAAGATGCTAAGCAACATCGAGCAGGTGAAGGCCCGCGACGGCATGGTCATCGCCATCGCCACCGAAGGGGACACCGAGCTTCGGGACAAAGCAGACGAGGTAATCTACATCCCGCCCGTTGACTACCTCCTCTCCCCCCTCCTCACGAGCATACCGATGCAGCTACTCGCCTACAAAGTCGCCGTCCGCCGGGGCGCAGACGTAGACCAGCCGCGCAATTTGGCGAAGTCGGTTACGGTGGAGTGACCTGGTTCAAATAGGAATGTGGGGTTTACTACACTTGGACAAGATTATGTGATCCAGTTGATAATAGCCTCCAAATTGTGGGATATTTTCGGAATATTTCTATTGACTTTTTACAAAAGCTCGTGTATAATCGATACAACAATTCAATATGGAGGACTGCAGAATATGGATGACCGAGACGAAATCGAGCAGTTTCTAACGCCTGAGCGTCGTGCGTTCCTTCTTGACTGCATTCGTGCGGGTCTGGCTGATTACGCTAACGACAGCAATTATAGTACCGGAGCGCGAGTAATCCACCATCCTAGCTTGAGGGCACACATTCGCAACGCCCATATAGTAGATCGGGCGAATAAGTGGATTGCAGAGCGGCCCGACCTCAATATCAAGGTTAAGAAAGTTCGGGGTCGGTATTTCTTTGTAATAGCCGACCGCCTTTGGGTCTCATTCAAGAAGCTCGATATGAACCGTAAGGCACGAGGAATACCTACTCGCCAAGCCGTAGGCTTCATGGGGCAGCAACCTCTATGGCCTGTGGAGGATATACCAGCTACAACAAACGTCTTCGCAGGCTACATCGCTTACGATGCCGAAACCAGCTTCGAACTTTGGTTAACCTGTCCTGATGGTCGGCGTAACACTTGGGAATTGAAGCTGTCCGGCGCTGAGATTATTGACCTCTTTCCGGCAAAGACATCAGAAGCCACCAACGTGCAAGTGGATGAACTAACCGCACGTCGTGTTCGGATTCGGTGGGATGAGAGCAAGAAGGAGGGCACCGATGCTGCAGATGAACAGGGGAACCAAATCGGTTAACCCAGACCTGATTATCGTTGCGCGCCAAACTCGCGGCTTAACGCAAAAGGATTTGGCTCAGGCGCTCCGAGTTACCCAAGGAAGAATCTCTAAGATGGAAGCTGGGTTGCTTCCTGTTCCCGACGACCTGCTGGAACGATTAGCCCGTGTTCTCGAATATCCACCTCACTTCTTCCAGCAAGACGAGCCCGTTATGAGCATGGGTATTGCGGAGATCTTCCATCGCAAACGACAAGATGTACCACAACGAGTTCTTGAAAAAATCCATGCGACCATGGATAAGCGTAGAAGGGAAATAGCCGCCCTACTCAGGTCAGCTGAGATACAATATGATGTTCCTCGACTGGACCCTGACGAATACGGGGGTCGCGCCGACAAAATAGCTCAATTGGTACGTGCCCATTGGCAGTTGAAACCTGGTCTTATACGTGACCTGACGCGCACAATGGAAGATTCAGGTATCGTCATAATTCCTATGGATTTTGAGACTACACGTGTTGACGCCATCAGTCGTTGGGTTCCCCGGTTGCCACCACTTATCTTTGTAAATGAGAAAGTCCCGAAGGACCGCTTGCGCTTCTCACTAGCTCATGAGTTGGGTCATCTAGTAATGCATACACTCGCTCATCCTGATGCTGAAAGGCAAGCGGACGAATTTGCCAGCGAATTCCTGCTTCCCAGTCAGGATATCCAAGCCGACCTAAGAGACCTCAGCCTAACCAAATTAGCCATCCTCAAGCGGCACTGGAAGGTGTCTATGGCTGCAATATTGAAGCGCGCTGATGACTTAGGAGTCATAACACCAAATCAGGCACGATACCTATGGGCACAGATGGCTAGATCAGGTTGGAAGAGACGTGAGCCTTTGGAACTTGATGTTGCAGGTGAAGAACCGAAGCTCGTGTGTGAACTGGTCGAAGCGCACGTACATGATCTCGGATACAGTGACACTGATTTCAGCTATCTTGTCGCTCTGAATCCTAACGAGTCCTGGGAGTATTACCTTCGTCACGCCAACCCATCCACCCAAATTAACAAGCCACATCAAATATTGCGCGCATTGTAATCGCTCTCTGCTACTCTGAGAGTGGGCAGCACATACTCGGTCGCCAGGCACGTCACCACGCGGTCACGGCCATCAAGATCGGATAGCGCGCCTCTACTCGCATACAAAGTCGCCGTCCGCCGGGGCGCAGTTGAGTTGGATCGCTTGCTTGTTACGTATTCGACATCACCAAAGCTGCTACCACCGTTGCCAGGTCGTTCGTCAAATCGACTGCGGACCATTGGTGCCCGTCGATCAGAGGAACTACGTATGCCGCATTGGCACAGACAAAATCTACATAGCCGATACTTCTCAGGTAGGTTTGCATGTCGATGTTACTTTGATAGGCATATAACAGGTAGCGCATGTACGCACCGACGCCGGTATCGTAATCACCAGGATCCCCACCTTGCCCGGTGACCCATGCCTGAAGGATCCCATCATTGCTCCTGGACTTGATCATAACACCCGAGGCAATATCCTTGGCAAGCTGAAGGATTCCCTGGTAATTGGGATTATTACGCCCTATCAGGTTCAGCCTATCCACCAACCCCCCTAAGATTATCCCCTGATCACCTGCCCAGGCCAGCTCCGATTGGTAACCACATACGCATAGATAGGAACCATCACTCTGCGAAGCATAAGTGCCTACCCGTTCCCTTACAACCGCACCTCCATCGAAACGATTCAAGAGCGCATCATCCGGCTCACTCACGTTGAACCAATTGGAGAGAAAGTCATATTCTCGAAGAGCAGATTCCGAATGGCCCAATCGCGACCCCAGGACGAGATACAGGCCGTTCGTGACCGTGTTTTGAATTCCTGGAAGATTACCACCTTGTCCCCCATTGCCACAATTCGGTGGTATATTCGGGGGCGTCCCCTTGCCACCACACCCGTTCGGTCGGGTCCAATCACAATTCCAGACCCCTCCATCGAAACGGGGTTGCAGCACTTTGAAGGCAGGGTTATTCCCATTGTTCTGCCAAACTTTAGTTGCATTATCATCCATCATTTTCCAGCAACTGTCGGATAGCGCTTTAAAAAAGGAAACATTGGGAAAGAGTTCCGGGTGCTGGGAAGCCTTCAACGCCGCTATGCCCCACCAGCCGTAGTCGTCGTACCAGCAGGCGTTGTTGGTCGAGCGATTATAGGCAGTAACAGCTATCGTTCCGAAACCAGACGCAGCAGGTGGATTTAGGACAAAATAATCGATAATCGTGTCGAATGAATGCCCCAGCTGCCAGTAGGTACTGAAACTCCCTTGCCATTGCGTTTTTAGATAGCCAAAGGCCTTTTGAGCCGCCTTTTGCAAATCTTGCTGTGTAACCTGGGAACACGCCATAATAGTCACCTCCTAAGAATGTGCGACTGCCAACAGCCACCCCACCGCTTGTCATCGTCAAACGGCGGCCCTGCTGAACCTGATGCCCCCGAACTGCAACACTCTTGCACCATACGATGGGCAATCTGTGGGTTGATGTTGGAGCTGGACGCTATTGGAGCAGCATATCAGAAGTAGGATTAAGATTCTGTTAAGTGATATCTATGGATTGAACATGTGCGATTGGGGGAGAAAGGTGAGGTCTCGCCCTATCTGTTGGCCCAATAACGACTAAGGCAGCCTCCTGGCTGCCCCGAATCCTACATAAGAAAAGAGGAGGCCAGGACGTGACGTATCTTAGCCTCCCCTGATGACCATTGCGAGTTAGTGGCTGTAATAGTGCATATACAGTTGCGGTGGACAGAGCGTGCTCTTATCAACCTCCGTCGGAGTAGGCAGCACGTGCTCCGTCGCCAGGCACGTCACCACGCGGTCGAGGCCATCAAGATGGGATACCGCGCTGCTGATAGCGCGCCTCTGCTCCTCGCTCGGCACGACACCCTCGATGTACACCACGCCGTCTTCAACATCGAAGGTGACGTTATCTATATCGTCGGCTACCACCGCCACTATATCGCGGACCCGCCGTGCCAGCTCTATATCATGCTCTGCCATCGCCCTGCCCTCCCCTCTCACACTCCTGAGTAACCAATCAACAATCAAAATATCTAGCTAATGTTACTCAGTTTCACTCCTTTTCAGGGCAAGTCTTGTGCCAACGTAGTCCAAAGTTCAAGGTTCAAAGTTCAAGGTCGAAAAGTTCCGGACTTTGAACCTTGAACCTTGAACCTTGAACTACGCTACGGATTGAGGGTGAGCACACCTTCCTTCTGCGCCTCTATATCCTGTGGGGTATAGAGGAGGCGGTTATACTGGTAGCTCTGCCAGGACGCGAACATATCGCCCCAGTGCTTGGCGAAGGGCTGGCCCGACTCCCCTGTGGCGAAAATACCCAGCGAGCGGCCCCAGTCTCCCGCGTCTATTATCATGCGGTAAGACTGGTGGTGGTTCACGCTGAATGAGCGCAGCAGCGGGAAGCCGGAGACCGCTACCGTCGTGCCATCGCCCCCTATCGGCAGTGCTGGCAATGAGAATATCCCACCTATCAACGCCTGCGTCCCAAACGGGTGGGGTGGTGATACGGTGTGGACTTTACCCCACTGCCAGTCCTGCATGTTGTCCCCCATCGTCGCATTCATGTCAGCCACGGCGGCATTCAGGCTGAAGAGTAGTATATCGTTCCGCGTCTCTTTCGTCGCCGTGGTGACGGTGCTATCCCACAAGGGGTCATCTGGGGTCGCCAGCAAATTCTCCAGCGCCCGCTGCGCCTCGTTCCCGGTGGTAACTATGTACTCCTCAAAAAGATTGGCACCAAGCTCATCCCCGAACGTCTCGCTGATCGCCCTCTGCATGACGAACTCGTAGGCGGCCGCGGGCGTGCTGTTCGCCGCGAGGTCCCCATCCCATCCTGTGAACGTGGCGGCTATCTGCTTCTCCCGTTCGCCCGCAGGCTTGAGGGTAGAGAGGAGGGCACCCACCTTCTTAGCTAAAGGCGATTTAGTATCGCTCAACATCGCCTTGAAATCGTCGACGCTCAGCTTCTCTTTAGCCTTCAGCATCTCAAGGATGCGGTCCATGCGCCAGGGGGGAGCCCAATCGCCGGGCACCTGATACTTGTAAGCGGAGCCGAACGGCCTGGTGTTCGCGCTCGCCACGTAGCCCTCCGGTGGGTTATACGCCATCGGTAGCTCATCGAACGGGATGTAGCCGGTCCAATCGTACTCGCCCGTAGAGCCGGGCACGGGCACAGAGCCGTCCCCCTTCTTGCGCACTGGCACTCTGCCGGTCAACTGGTAGCCAATGTTACCTTCCTTATCTGCGTAAACGAAGTTCTGACCAGGCACATCCCACTTTGAGACGGCTGCCCTGAACTCCTCCCAGTTGGAGGCGGTCTGAAGCGCGTATAGCGCCTCGATCAGGTGGCCCGGCTCGGAGGCGCTCCACTTCAAAGCAAGCGGCTCGGTGAGCGAGGTCCCCAACGTATCTGTAATGCCGGTGATGTCGGTCATGAGCGGCCCGTGATTGGTCAGGCGCACCGTCTGCGTAACCGCCTCGCCGTCCTTCACCTTTATCGTCTCGGTAAGAACCTGCAAGTTGACCCACTTATCACCGGAGAGGTACTGGCCGGGGTGGGCGGAAGGGTCAAGCTTCTCTATGAACAAGTCCTGCACGTCCACCTGTGAATTTGTGACCCCCCATGCTATATCCTTATTGTGGCCCGTTACCACGCCGGGAGCGCCCGCGAAGCCGAAGCCGGTGATGTCGTACTTGCCGTCGGTTGTGGAGAGGTGGACCTGGTACCAGGGCGAGGGGTTGCGCAGCGTCAGGTGCGGGTCGTTGGCGAGCAGAGGCGCGCCGGTGGCCGACTTCTTGCCTGATACGGCCCAGTTGTTGGAGCCTAATCCCTTCAACCCCAGGTCGGGCAGCCGGGGCCGCACGCGGGCATTGTACATCCTCAGGAAAGGCGACAAATCTCCCGAATTATCACCCGGAATGGCGAAAGATCCATCCGAAGAAGTATTGGAGAGGAGCTGACGCGTCCGCGTGATGCCGAGGCTGGCAACCAGGTCCGACGCCATCATATCATCATCCCAGGTATCGGTGAGGTCCCACGATTGCAGCTTGCCGAAGGTCACGGAGTCGACAGGCTGCCACTCCTCCATCTTGAAGCCCGCCAGCACAAACTCAAGCGGCATGGCATCCTGGTGGGTGTGGAGGAACTCATTCACGCCGCGAGTGTACGCCTCCAGCCACGTGCGCACCTCCGGTGCCATCTGCGCAAGCTCTGCCTCGGCAGCCCTGCGGAAACCGACCGTGCGGATGAAGCGGTCCGCTTCTACGGCACCTTCGCCCGCAAGCTCACCCTGGCGGCCCTGACCCGCCGCTCGGAAGAAGAACATCTGGGCGAGGCGGTCCTGGGCGTGAACGTACCCCTGCGCGGCATACAGGTCGGAAACGTTGGCCGCCACTATGTGCGGCACGCCATAAACGTCGCGAGTCACGGTCACGGGCGCGGAGAGTCCCTTGAGCTGCGCGGTGCCGTTGAGCGTCGGTAGCGTCTTCTGGATTGTGATGTATATCCATAGAGCGACCCCACCCAACAGCAGCACGACCAGCGCTAATATGCCGAGGAGTATGCGCTTGCGGGTGAAGCGTCTGCGCGGGGGTGGAGGGGCGGCAACGCTGGCAGCTTTATCTCTGAATGTTGCTTCCTCTACCTCCTCTACATCTTCATCCACTTCGGGGTCCGCAGCCGGTCTGCCGTACCCATCATTCTTGCCATCCACCGGTGTGCCATAGCGCGAGCCTCTGGACTTGCGCGAGCCTTTACGCGAGCGTGACAACTGTTGCTCCTTTGGTTATTAGCTGGTAGCTGGCAGCCTGTGGGTTGTAAAATGCCACACCTGCCTCGCCCATTATAGCAAAGTGGAGCAAAGATTGGCTCTTATCAGCGCAAAGAAAATGGAGGTTGAACTTAAACGTTCAACCTCCTGGGGAGCCGACGAAGGGATTCGAACCCATGGCCTAATCTTTACGAAAGATTTGCTCTACCACTGAGCTACGTCGGCATATATATAGTAGATCGCTCTCTAACTTACTCAAGCCCCGGTAGGTATCAGCTTGCTAGCGCCAAAGGAGCGACCAAACTACCTTTAATTATAGGGCCATGAACACCGGCTGTCAAGTGTACCGCGCACGCTTATCTACTCATTAACCCAACCCAATCAAACCGCCAAGACACCAAGAGCGCCAAGCAACTGCAAGGAACGTTGAAATCGAAAACCCCTCATGAACCTCAGCGTCTCTGCGCCTCTGCGGTAAAACCATAAATAATCTTGGCGGTTTCTTGGCGCTCTTGGCGTCTTGGCGTTTCCGGCTACTCGACCGGCTCCATCTCGATATAAAGTATGCTCCCCCAGGGGATGATGAAGTCGTACGTCTTGGACCGGCTCATCGTGTCGTCGGAGTGAGCGATAGCGCGCACGTACTGCGTCTCCAGGGTAAGGTCCCCCTGGATCCACGATATGCGCTCCTCGTAGCCCGGAGCCGTGCCGCTCTCGTTACGAGGGCGACGTGCCGCCCGGTAGTAAACTTTTCCTGATGGCATTGGTGGCCTCCCGCTTTTATGGTTGGTGGACTGCGCCTTGCGACTCAGCGCCGTGCGGTTCGTGCGAGCGAGAAGTCGGTCCTTGCGCCCTTATAGACCGAGTCTACCAGACTCTCCTTGCAAGGCGCGTACCACGAAGTCTACGTGCTCTTCCAGGGGGCGGCCCAGCTCCTCCGCGCCCGTGACTACATCCTCGCGGCTGACGTTGCGTGCGAAGCCTTTATCCTTCATCTTCTTCAGCACCGAGCGGGCGTCCACCTCGGCGAGCGACTTGTTCGGCTTCACCAGCGCGGTAGCCACGATGAGGCCGCAAAGCTCGTCGCAGGCGAAGAGTGCGCGGTCTATCGTCTCACTTCGCGGCACCCCGCTATACGTCGCGTGTGACAATATCGACCTCAAGAACTCCTCCGGCCACCCCATCTCGCGCAGCATCTTGACACCTTCGCTGGGGTGGGTCTCTGCGTTGGGGTGTATCTCCCAGTCCCAATCGTGGATCAGGCCGAGCGTCCCCCAGTAGTCAGGGTCGCCCCCGTAGTAGTCGGCGTAAGCGCGCATCGCGATTTCGACACAGAGCATGTGTTTGCGAAGCCCCTCATTATGTACGTTCTGGGTTACAAGCTGCCACGCGTCGTCGCGGCTCTTGCCACCAAGAGATTGTTGAGCGTCGGCCAAGTCAGTGCCTCCTTCTATTGTTTGCGTAATACAGTAAAGATATACAAGAGTGCGACGGCCACTGCAAGTTGGCGTATATAGGTATATAATCGGGCTTGCAAGGATATGTAGTTAGCTGAGAGTAAGCAGGAGAACGTCAATGCACTGCGTAAGATGCGGCCAGGAGCTGCCGGACGATGCCAATTTCTGCCTGCGGTGCAGCGCGCCTCAACAGTCGGAAGCCCTCCAGGCACATATCGACTTTTCCCGGAGATTGTACAGGCAGATGCTGCGTATTATGGTTATAGTTGTAGGCATCATATTCCTGGTTATGTTCCTGGTGATGGTATCGAGCACAGGCAACTCTCCCTGGGGCGACCTTTCATTCTGGGCCGTCCTGGTGGGAATAGCAACCTTCATGCTCGTGCCTCAGATAGCGTGGCGGGACAATTCGCCTCCCTTACAGGGGGCCGCTCTGCGCAACTTGTTGATTTCTGGAGCTGCAACCGCCTTTGTCGGCCTGGGCTTCGGCGCGCTGATTGTCTGGGGCGCACACCTGGCACGCAGCCTCACCAGCAGCTACTTAGGCACGCGGTGGATAGCCAGTGGCGCGATAGTCCTGGGCAATGCAGCCCTTATGCTCGCCCTGGCTTACACCCTCGACAGAAAAAAGGGTGGGCAATTGGACGAGGCGCAGAGTAATAAGCTGCTGTTGGGGCTTATGGGCGCGCAGGTGCTCCTCAATGGGGTCGCATTGTTAGTGTTTGGCTGGCGCTTCTGACAACTCTGAATAGCACTACACTCATTACAATATTGTGCTACAATACAGAGCACAGGACACTGTTGTAGTCGTACCACGAAGTGAATAGGAGAGCACTTTGGCAGACGAACCGTTTCTGGCCCGCACGGAAGAGCAGGACAAGTTCAAGCAGTTCCTAGACTCTATAATGCAGCCTGCTTATACACAAGCGGGCAAACCCCTCGTGTATCTGCTACATGGCGAAGGTGGTATGGGCAAGACGAGACTCACGCAACGTTTACGTGAAATCACAGAGGAATGGCAGCCATACCAGGGTGAGTTCAACACCCTCTTCATAGACTGGGAAGTCGAACGGGACAACCATACAGATTTACAGGTGGGGCACGATAGCATCCATCCGGAAACGGTACTAAGAGTAATACATGACGCGTTTGCCCAGCGAGGGTGGGGTAAGCACTTCCAAGAATATCATAATGTTATCGAAACCCTAAACGGTGCAGAGATTAAGATAAACAAGGAATTGCAATCAAAACCTGAGAATGAAGCGTATGCAACGTTACGCAGGATAGGTTCGAAGCCTCTCGCAACATTCCTACGTAAGAGCGTTCCGGTTATTGGAGAGCTAATAGCGCAGGATTCCCTGGAGGAAGGTATACAGGCAACCGCGCAATTAGGCGTAGATATTTTAGCCCAGGCGCGCAACTTGGTGCAGGAAAAGCTGACGCCACGAGAATACGAGATTTATCAGGAGCCGCATATTCAGTTGGCACGAGCTCTCGGACGATCAATCGCGTCATTCGTCCGAACCAAGCCTCTTGTCATCCTATTTGATACTTACGAAGTTATAGACAGGCCGGAATGTGACTACACTCTCCGGCAGACCATGATGGCGAGCGGCACGCTTGTGATGTGGGTTGTCGCTGGGCGCTCCAACCTAGCGGATAGTGTCCGCCAGGGTAGTAAGTATTTTCGTGGCTACAAGAGCGATTTCCCTGACGAACGTATCTACGCCAAGGCGTTGAGTGAGTTCGGCGTGCAGGAAATCCAAGACTACTTCCAGCATGTTACACCGGAACGGCCTCTTTCCGATGAGCAGGCAATACAAGTTGCCAGATTCACGCTCGGTATTCCGTTCGCCGTCAGAGAAGGGGTTGCAATGTGGCAGCAGGGCGCAGAACTGGAGGAGGTCGTTGCGCCCCTCCCTCCTCAGATGAGCAACCTGACACCGCACCAGCGCGTCGTGAATGCCATGAGCGAGAGGTTCTTGAAGCATTGCATCAGGGACGAGCGCGATCTGAGGGCCGTATATGCGCTTGCTCTGGTGCGGCGACCCGATCACGCCCTGCTGTGCACTATGCTTGACACCAATAACCTCTCACGTGAACTCCAAGCGCTCAGGGAGCGCTACTCATTCATTCTGGTAGACGAGATGAGGCTTGAGGAGAAGCTCAACACCTTCTTGCAAGAGTATCTTCTTCCGGAAGTTCGGCGGAAGGACCCACCTGTGCCAGAACTGGCAAAGAGGGCAGTAGACTTCCTACAGAAGCAACTGGCTCGATTAACATCCGACTTAAGTACTGCCGAAGAGCGACTGGACAACGAGCGTGTTAGCGAGACGATGGCCGACCTGACGCACCATAAGTTCTGGCTAGATGAAGATGAGGGCTGGCGCTACCTAATACCTCATTTCGTAGAAGGATCGTACTACGATTCTGGATGGTCTAGCACTTTGCTAGAAATAGCCAACAACTTCCGCCCCACATTCTCCGAGGAGGGAAAACGGCGACTTAAGATATTAATGAGCGGCCTGGGAACTGGTATGTTCAGCATCGTTGCCGACGCGGACAGTCGAAAGCGGATGTTAGACGAGATTGAAAAACTGGATCGACGTGGATGGCTCAAAGGAGAAGGAGAAGACGAGCGTACGGCGATACTGCTCTTTGAGAGAGGCAAACTGCTCTATCGCGAGGAGAGGTATAAGGATGCCTTACAACAGTATCTGGAGGCGGAGAGCCATACACTCGAAAACATGGGACAGTTACGAGCAGAGTTGGCAGATTCGTTTAGGGACTTAGGATTCCAATTAAGCTGGGAGCGTGGCAATTCAATCGCGTCCTCAGAAGGGCGCACAGCATTTGAGCATGCAATAGCGACGGGTGCTGAAGATAAACGAAGTCACTATGGATTGGGGGTCATGCACCTGGAGTTCCGAGAATATGACACAGCTATCGCCGAGTTCAGACGTGCTTTCGAGCTTGACCCCAAGTACGCAGCCCCACACAACAGCTTGGGCAACGTATACCGTCAACAAGGCCAGTATGATGATGCCATTGCTGAATACAAGCGAAATATTGAGCTTGACCCCAAGGATGCATTCCCACACAACGGGCTGGGTAATGTATACTCCGACCAGGGCAAATGTGATGATGCCATTGCCGCGTACAAGCGCGCTATGGAGCTTGACCCCAAGCTCGCACCCCCACACATTGGACTAGGCAACGTGTACTCCAAGCAAGGCAAGTACGATGACGCCATTGCCGCGTACAAGCGCGCTATGGAGCTTAACCCCAAGCTCTCATCCCCACACAACTGGTTGGGCATCTTATTCTATCTGCGAGGCAAGTACGATGACGCCATTGCCGCGTACAAGCGCGCTATGGAGCTTAACCCCAAGTTTGCAGCCTCACACAACAATCTAGCTGAAATCTACGTTAGGCAAGGCAGGCTTGAAGATGCTTCTGCAGAACTTGCAGAAGCAATTCGGCTGGGTGGCGAAAACTATGTTAGGCTACTTAATAGAGGGTTGATATATGCAATGAGAGGCCAAGTGGGCGAAGCAAATGGAGATTGGCAGAAAGCGCTGACATTATGCAAGAAAGATGATTTGCAGGACAAGCTAGCATATGCTTTCCTGACCCTCTTAACGGGAGACGCTGCCAACGGGCTTACGTACATGATGGAGGTCATCAGGGACAGCCTTCCAGGAGTAGGCGTACTCACTGTTGTGCTTAAAGATGTTGAAGTAGTAGCTCAATGCCCCATCCCGCCACCTCGCATCGAGGAAATGGCGGTATTACTACAGATTGCAATAAAAGAACAGTCAGGATAGAGCTACTTCACCCTCCAACTTCCACCCATCAAGCACCATCCCCAAGTAAATAGTGCTCATCAACAGCACCACCAAAGCAGACTGGAACAGCACCCGGTCAGACGACGTGCTCAGGTGCCAGGCCAGGTCGTATTGAGTGGCGACGTAAAAAAGCACCGCGGTCCCGATATGCGCTCCTACCGCCACGAATAGCGGGAGCGTAGAGAGCCACTGCCTCGGTGCGAAATAGAGCGCGCTCACACATAGCAGCGCCAGCACGGGCAGCATCAAGTTGAAATGAAGCGGGTCAGCCGCCCGCGCAAACAGCCCTCCCAGCACGGTAGCCGTTCGCCCCACCGGGTCAGCCTGCGCCGCCGCCCAATCGGGCTGTAGGCTATTTACGAGGCCAAGCACCTGCCTCTCCACCTGCCACGGCACCACAATCAACGCCACCAACCCCACCGACCACCCTATCGTCGGCAGCGAAAGAGCGCGCAACCTCGCCCCCAGCCCCGCCATCAACACCAGCCCCGCCAGCGCGATAATCAACCCCTCATTCTTCGCCAGGTACGCGAGACAAAAGAATAGCGCCGCCACCCGAAACTCCGCAGGCGAGCGCAGCTTTATCCACCGGTACATAAAGAGCGTCCCGAACAGGAAGAGCACCGCCAGCGGCAGGTCGGCATATCCCGTGTACTCCCCCGCGATATGCTTCAGAAGCTCCGGCAACCCCAGCACCAGCAGCACCCCCCCTACCCGCGCCGCCCGCCCCGCGATCCCCGCCAGTCCCCAGTAAATCCCCACCAGCGCCGCCCCGCCCAGCAACGCCCACCACCCCTTCATCAGCATCTCGTGGTCGCCCATAAAGCTATACGTGTGGGCGATGGTCAGCGGCACCAGCGGCGGGTAGTCCGGGTTGATATAGCTGACGTATAGAGGATCGGTGAAGAACCCCGCCGGCACCGTGCCCAACTGGTACATGACGCGCCCCTTCAAGAACCACGTCGTCATCGCATCCCAACCCGCCAGCAGCTGGCGAGTGGTCAGCCACCAGAATAGCGCCACCCACCCGACGATTACCACAAGCACCGCAAGGTCTATTAATAAGCCACGACGCGCCCCTGCTGCCCGATTATCGAGCAGCGCCGACTTCGCTTCGCCTATCCGTGCTCGCGCCGGTGCAAGCGATGAGCGCAACCATTGTCGCCATTGAGCCCCTGGTTGAGACGCCCCATACTCTATATTTCCCGCCATTCTCACCCAGGAGCGATAGTCAGCCAGCAAAGCGAATGCACCCACTATTATCCAGGGGAGAAACAACGTAACCGGCGTCCAGGGCAATCCGGCCTGGGCTAACAGGAGGCGCTGGGCGGCCAGGACCCCCGTCCCTCCCAGCCAGGCGGCGACCGCGAACAGCACAGTGGGCAGCCTCCGGCACCCCATCGCCATGAAGAGCGCCGTGCCCACAAGTAGGGAAATAGCTTGTGCCACGAAAAAACCAATCATCTTTTACTTCTCGATGCGGTAGAGACAGCCGCCTTCCGAGCAGGCAATCTCCTCCAGCCGCCCCATGAAGGGAGCAAGCTGCTCGCGCCCCGTAATATAGTAGAAAATACATCCCCCCGCGTGAGATGTGAGGATAGCCTGGTCGAACGGTTCTAAAGGGTTTATTACCTCAAGGTAGTGCGGGTAGAGGACGTAATTACCCAACTGGTAAGGCAGGGGGTCATCGGTTAGCGTCAGGGTTGCCGGGGAGCGCGGGCACGACGTTTGCACCGCAGTCAGCAACGGATAGAGGTAACGCGTCTGCCCCCGCAAGGCGGACAGAGGACTAGGGTCCGCAACCACAGTGCCTGGAACAGGTGCGGCAGGCGCTACGTTTGCTCTATTGAACGCCCAGATCATGGCCGTGATCCCCCAGGCAAGGACCACCCCTGCTGCTATCATCAGCCTCACTCTTTGCGCACGGCTAGTGTACATACCTGTATTATACGTTGTGCCCTCCGGTGCTGCATCACAACCCTGTGCTATAATTCATGCACTTCTGTATTGCTCTCAACCACCACGAGAGAGGTTGTACCGCATCCGTCACGCCTCTATTTCTGCCGGCAAGGTGGGCCAATCCAGCCCCCATAATGTGCGGAGGCCCAAGCAACTGTCGACAGGCCAGCCACCTCAGAGAGCTTCTCCCTTCCGGGCATCGCCCCGGCTTGCCCCCACTCTGCGCGGGACGTGGCATTATGTGCGCATCTACCTCCTCATCACCATCGGCGTGCTCCTCCTGGCGCTGGCTAACGACCTTTTCCTGATCCCCAACAACGTCTTCTCAGGCGGGGCCACCGGGCTGGCCCTGGTGCTCAACTCCTTCGTGGACATCCCGGTAGGCGTGCTCGTGCTGGTGTTGAACGTCCCTCTTCTCCTGGCAGGCGTCACGTGGCTCGGCGGGTGGCGCTTCCTCGTGCGGACTGCGTATGCCGTCACCCTCTACTCTTTCTTGCTCGACGCCCTGCGCCCTTTCTTCCCCAAACCCCTATCCACAGACCCACTCCTCTTCACCCTCTACGGCGGCCTCCTCGGTGGCGTGGGAGTTGGTCTGGTCTTCCGCGCCCAGGGCACTACGGGCGGCGACGACATCGGCGCTCAGCTCCTCAACCGCTTCAAGGGCATACCTGTGAACAGCGGGCTTGTGGTGATCAATGCCGGTATCCTCGCGCTCGTCGCTATCCGCTTCGGCCCAGAGAGCGGCATGTACGCCCTCATCAGCGCTTTCGCCAGCAGCAAGGCAATAGATTTCGTGCTGGGAGGCCTCCGCCCCACCCGCCTGATCTATATCATCAGCGCCGCGCCCGACGAGATCGCCCACGCGATACAGGCAAACACAGGCAGGGGTGTCACTTTCCTCCAGGGGCAGGGGGCCTTTTCAGGGCGCGACTACAGGGTGATACTCACCGCGGTGCGGCAGCAAGAAGTGCCAATCGTCACAGAGCTGGTGCGCGCCGCCGACCCTGAGGCGTTCATTATCATCAACGAGGCGCGTGAAGTGATAGGCGAGGGCTTCAAGCCGATCCCAGTGCAACCGAGACCCAAATCCCTCCGCCCTTTCCGCAAGATAAGGCTCCCCGCACGTCGTAGAAAAATCTGAGTACTCGATACGTCCGTGAGACCCCTCCCATCACCACAACCGAGGGGCGTAGCGGCCCCTAGCGGCACTCAATCCACTCCTTCACCCCGCCGTGGTCTGAGCACACATCTTCACCATGGCTGAACGTGACCTCGCCATCCTCACACACTGCTCCATACTTCGTACCGATCACGCAAGGATCGAGATCATATTTCTCGATCAGCCGCTTGAGCAGATCCGCACTAATTGGGGGCTTCCCAGTCGTGGTTATAGATAAGCCCGCCCGCGCTTCAGGTGGAAACACAATCTGTGGCCGGTGATCCGAGGCCGTGTACAAAAGAGTTGCCGCGGTCAGAATTGGGACGATAATGCAGGCAGCAACGAGATACAGCACTCCCCGTTGCCCACGAGCACCCCTCCTGGCGGCTCCAGCATTGATCTCTGTTGGCAGATCATTATCGTCCATCAGCTTCGTACATGGATAAGTAATACGTCTGATCAAGGAAGGAACAATTCCATTCGTCTATCGTCTATCGTCTATCGTCTATCGTCTATCGTCTATCGTCTATCGTCTATCGTCTATCGTCTATCGTCTATCGTCTATCGTCTATCGTCTATCGTCTATCGTCTATCGTCTATCGTCTATCGTCCGTCGTCCGTCG
>DATEOC010000082.1:0-196162 GCA_035274425.1 Chloroflexia bacterium | reverse complement strand
AACAACTCTGTGATAAAATCTGTGGTAGACATGGGGTTTCTCCTTTCGCTGTGGTTTTGAGCTACAACAGCTTCGGAAAACCCCTTGTTTTTGTCAACCCCTTAAACTAGCACCATTGGTTCTAAAACTCTATCCACACGTCCAAGCTCGGAGATTCCTCACTCCGTTCGGAATGACAGGTTGAAAGTTGCTGCTCGGTGTGACAGGCGCTGTCTCTAACTTTGCGTCATCTTTGCTGTGAGGGAGGGTTAATCTTTGACGACTGGCGGGAGAGGGTGGCGACGCGTAGCACGTATCCTTGTATGGAGCATTGTTAGCCTGCCGCTTCTGTGGCTCCTCTGGTTCGGACTCGACCTGATCTACGTCGCTACCGACAACGAGACCGACTACTCAGTCCCTGCCGACGTCATCATCGTACTTGGATGCCCCAGCTACGAGGGGAACATCATCAGCACTACATTCAGCACCTGCGTGCAAGCGCGAGCGCACCAGGCCGCCAGGCTTTACCATCGTGGCCTGGCGGCGCACATCATCCCCACAGGCGGCTTTACCGGCCCGCTGCCTAGCGAAGCCGGGGCGATGGCGCAGGTTCTGAGAGCGGATGGCGTGCCGGATGACGCAATCACCCTTGAAGAGCAAGCCCGCGATACGGTCCAGAACATACAGTACAGCCGCGCCATAATGCGCGCTCGCGGCTGGGACGATGCCATCCTCGTTACCGACCCCCACCATATCAAGCGTGCCACGGTTGTTGCCCGCGACGCCGGTCTCACTGTCTACCCATCACCCTCTACGGACAGCCCTGCCTGGCACAACCCCGATGCTCGCCGCCAGAACCTCGCCCGCGACGCCCGTGCCCTGATGACGTACCAGCTTGGCCGCCTCCAGAGTGGCCCTCCTTGAACCGAAGTTCAAGGTTCAAAGTTCAAGGTTCAAGGTTCGAAATCCGAAATCCGAAATTGGGAGTATTACATCCATGACCTCCCCACAGAAGTATGACGTAATCATCATAGGCGCGGGGCAGGCGGGATTGCCCCTCTCAATCGCGCTCGCGAAGGCGGGACGCAAGACCGCCATCATTGAGCGGGAGCACGTGGGCGGCACCTGCATCAACGAGGGCTGCACCCCTACCAAGACGATGGTAGCCAGCGCCCGCGTAGCTTACCTCGCCAAGCGCGCTAAAGATTATGGTGTGAAGACTGGCGAGGTGCGCGTTGACATGGAGATGGTGCGGCAGCGCAAGCGCAAAATCGTGGAGGAGTTCCGTACCAGCAGCGAGGGGCGTATCGAGCGGGCGGAAGGATTAGACTGGCTGAAGGGCGAGGCCCGCTTCTCGAGCCGTGATACGGTGGAAGTCAAGCTGAACGGCGGCGGACAGGTCGCGCTGACCGCTCCCATAATCATAATCAATACGGGAGGGCGTCCCTATATTCCGCCCGTTGAGGGGCTGGACAAGGTGCGAATCCTCGACTCGACCTCGATAATGGAGCTTGGCGAACTGCCGGAGAGGTTGCTGGTGCTTGGAGGGGGCTACACGGGGCTTGAGTTCGGCCAGATGTTCCGGCGGTTCGGCAGCCAGGTTACGGTTGTGCATCGCGGCGAGCGGCTGATGGGCAAGGAAGACCCCGACGTGGCCGATGAGGTAGCCAAAATACTGCGCGAGGACGGCATCGAGATTCTACTTCAGACTGAGACAGTGCGCGCTGACCAGGATGGAGATGGTACGATCAGGCTTACGGTGCGTACACCAGGTGATGAGCGTGTGTTGGAAGGGTCGCATTTGCTGGTGGCGGTAGGGCGCACACCGAATACCGATGGCCTCAACCTGGAAGCGACGGGAGTGTGGACCGACGAGCGAGGGTACATCCCGGCCAACGAGCGGCTGGAGACCAACGTGCCTGGCATCTATGCGGTGGGGGATGTGAACGGCGGCCCTGCTTTCACGCATATCTCGTATGACGATTTCCGCATCCTGCGCACCAGCCTGATCGAGGGTGGAAACGCTACCACGCGGGGGAGGATGGTGCCGTACACGATGTTCATAGACCCGCAGCTCGGCAGGGTAGGTCTCAGCGAAACGCAAGCGCGCGAAGAGGGGCGGAAGGTGCGTGTCGCCAAAATCGGGATGGACTACATAGCCCGCGCTCTTGAGGTAGGCGAGTCGAGGGGGTTCCTCAAGGCGGTGGTGAACGCGGATACGGGCCAAATCCTCGGTGTGGCAGCCCTCGGCATCGAAGGCGGAGAGATCATGGCGATGTTCCAGGTAGCTATGATGGGCAATCTGCCTTTCACGACACTGCGAGACGCGGTCTTTTCCCACCCGACGCTGGCAGAGTCGATGAATACGCTCCTCTCGGCGCTTGGTGATTAGACTCTATCATAACGTCGAGCACAAATTAACCGATTCTGGTGATGTGCTAAGCTGAGAGCTTTGCTACTATTCCTTCGCCATCATCCTCTATTTCTCCCGCTATCAGCGAATGGCAGGCATATCAAAATGGGGGCCTGGGCCGTTATATTTATGCAGTGGATATATGATTGTTGATATCGAAGAAAGGTATACACGTTGAAGCTTCTCTCGTCTCTTATAATAGCGCTTATCCTGGGGGTGACTATGCTGTCACCTGGGGAGGCGCTTGCCCAGACGCCGGAAGTGGGGCAGGCGGTAGAGGGTCCGGTTGTAATCGAGGCGTGGGTTGATGCGGTCGATGCCCAGGATGTGGCTGCCGCGCTGTCGCTGCTGGCAGAGGAATCGTTCCTTATCCTCAGCACGGTTGAAGGTGATAGTATCGACACCTACGCCGGCAAAGCGGAGATAGAGGAGCTGCTACAGGTTTACGCAATGGATAATATGCGCGTCCGGTTGGAGCGGACGCCGCAGGAGGAGAACGGCACAACCTTCTGGACCGAGAGTCGCACGTCGGATAGGCTTGGAATGCTTGGCATCCCTGCGGCGGAGTACGTAGGCGAGGCGCTCATCAGCGGGGGGAAGATAATGTCACTCATATATACACCCACACCCGAAACAGAAGCAGCGATAGCCAGGGCAACGGGCGTTGAACCTACGGGGATGCCGAGGTCGGGCGTGGATGCGCTCAACGGGGATAGTTGGGCAGCTTGGATCGGGATAGGACTATGGAGCGTGCTGGCAGGTATCTGCCTCCTCGTGTTCAACAGGCGTGAAGAGCGTCAACCCGCGTAACCGGTCCAGCGAGAATGTAGAGCGCACGGCTTTAAACAACAGGCTGCCTCTGTTGGCGGCACTACTGGTGTGCCTTGCGTTGGTCCTCATCGCTATCGGGGTAGCGGTCGCATTGACGGCTACAAACCAACCTGTTCAAGGCGTGCCGGGCGCAACTCAAGCGACGGTCGAGTACATCACCGAGCAAGAGCAAGGGGCGACGGAGGGAGTCGCAGACTCTCCTCTCCATATGGAGGCGCATTTCCCTCGCTCCAGCGAGGCGGCTGATGAGGCGCTGTCGGTAGTGCTGGTCGAGTTCGTCGACGAAAAGGGAGTCGCTGCGCAATATAATGGGGAGACGCCAAAGCCTGTTGGTATGAGGTCTACGATAGACCTTGCCGTATGGACTTATGACGGCTCTCTACCCAGCTTGCCGGGAGTGTATCACCCGCGCTTTACCCTCAGAAAGTTGTTCGGCAGCAGCATACCCGAAATTGTAGAGCTATCCGGCGCGACCCTGCGCGTGAATGCCGAAAGCGGCGCGCCCCTCAGAAGCGGGTATGTTTACAACGACGCCTCCGACCTCTGGTTGCTCTCGTCCGACGCGAGCAGGCGGCGCAGGCTTACATTCCTGTCGCTGAAGGGGACGGACCAGTATGCCGACGCTCCCGCTTGGTCGCCCGACGGCACGCGCATAGCCTTTACATACCTTCCTGAAGTGGCACGGAGCGAAAGCCCCCTCACCGATATCTGGGTCGTGAACCCTGACCGTAGCGGCATGATGCAGCTTGTGGCTCATGGTCCTGGGGAGGCGCTATCTGCTCCCTACTGGTCGAGCGACGGCAGGTATGTCTACTTCACGGTTGAGACCCTGGAAGCTGATCCGGCGACGCCAGAGGCGACGCAGCCTGTGCTGGGCGGCTCAACCTGGCGGATTGACAGGTTGGAGGTGGCGACAGGAGCACGCTCGGAGTGGGCAAAGTCGGCCCGGATGCCCACGACGGGTGGACCTGACGGCGACGTGGTTTACCTTGAGGTGGCTGCCGGGGGAGTGGGGGGTACAGGAGCTAGCTCCGAGACGCATCGCCTGGTGCGCGCTGACCAGGATGGTGGCGGGCGCGTGGTACTTCTTGACAATATCCGCGCATTTACGGTGGTCGGCCCCCGTTTATCGCCCGATGGCAAGTGGGTAATATATGCGTCAACCGTGAATACCAGCAGTGGAAGTCGCTCACAATCAAGATCGTTCGACTTCTTCAAGTGGCTCCTTTTTGAGCCGGAGGTCGCTGAAGCGCATGGCCTCCCCTGGGACCTCTTCATGGTGTCGACAGGTGGAGGTACGCCGGTGAGGCTCACCACGCTCGGAGACGATGAACCGCACGCGGTGTGGCTGGACAACTCCACCATCGGATTCGTAGGTGTGAAAGGTCTATTTACCCTCAAGATAGACGCCGCAGGCAAGCCTGTTGGCGACCTGGTGCGCCTGGGTGATGGCTCGCTGCACGCCGGGCTGACGTGGCACGGGCCGTAGGGGTTTATGGGACGAAGGACGAAAGACGAAAGACGACGAGGGGTAGAGAATGTATCAGAGAGTGACGAGAACTGTAAGTATATGCCTGTCATTCCGAACGGAGTGAGGAATCTAGGTCTCTATACACCTGGCAAGCTTGGAGATTCCTCACTCCGTTCGGAATGACATGGGAAGGGGCGCGGTTCTCATAAACCTCATCACGTTTGAGGCATCAAGTTTTATCGTCCTTCGTCCTTCGTCCTTCGTCCTTCGTCCTTCGTCCTTCGTCCTTCGTCCTTCGTCCCAAATCTTAAGGCGGTTAGTATTGTATTGCCGCGGTGTGCGCTCTATAATGGCTGAGTGTGGGGAACCGGATCAAGTACAGGTTACAACTTACATTCCCATTTACCTACCGAAACATAAACCAGGAGGCAAGACACAATGAGAAGAGTTCCATTCATGGTAATGGTCGCAATGGTGTTACTGGCTCTCACCAGCACGCTCGTTTTTGCCCACGACGCTATCGTCACGCTCACCGAGCAAAACGGGTCGGGCCAGAACGGCATGGCGGAACTGACAGATATGGGGGATGGCACGACCATGGTCGTAGTTGAGGTCACTTCGAACGGCACTATGGACCCTCAACCTGCTCACATCCACGAGGGCACCTGCGCCAACCTCAACCCCAAGCCTGCCTTCCCCCTCAGCAGCGTGGTGGACGGCAGGTCTGAGACGATAGTGCCGGTAGACATCCATGAGCTCACAGACGAGCCGTACGCCATCAACATCCACAAGTCTGCAACCGAAGCTGCCATATATACCTCGTGCGGCGACATACTCGCTATGGAAGAGACGCCCGGTATGCCTACCACCGGCAACGGCCAGCAGGAGCTTCTGCTTGGAGCGCTAGCACTCCTCGGCGCGTCGCTCCTGGGCGTAGGTGTCCAACTGGCACGCAGGAAGGCATAACTTCGCTTAAAGAGAGCAGCCCACCTCCAGCACCTCCTCACACATGGGGTTGGGCTTTTCGGGAATAACAAAAATGGGCGGCAGCGCCGCCCATTTTTGTTATTTTGAATTGGGGTCAAGTTGCCTATGGGTATTTCTGCTTGTAGCGGAACGTGCCGAGCTGCGACAGTAAGACTTCATACGGCGTCCCGGCCTTCTCAGGGTGGTACTCAAAGACGGCGCGCTCGAAGTACTGTACGGTGTAGGTCTTGCCGTCGAGGTCGCTCTTCTCGCTGAACTCGTCGGAGATGGGGAAGCCTTGCTGGGCGAGGCCGCCGTGGGCGTTCCAGTAGGCGAGGAATTTACCTCCCAGGCGCTTACCCGTCTCTTTGAAGATGACGGAGCCTGCGCTCGTATTCGGCTTCTGGTTGGGCGCGCCGTTGGGGTACTTTTGCTTGTAGAGGAAGTTGCCCAGGAGTGACAGTAGCACCTCGCTCGGCTTACCTGCGTTCTCAGGGTGGTACTCGAAAACGGCACGCTCGAAGTACTGGACGGTGTAGGTCTTGCCGTCCGTGTCGCTCTTCTCCTGCATCTCATTGGCGATGGGGAAACCCTGCTGAGCGAGGCCACCGTGCTCATTCCAATATTTGGCGAATCTGCCGCACATATTCTTGCCGGTCTCTTTGAAGGTGACGCAGCTAGATACTCTGAAGGTTATGGTGCCGTTGGTGATGCCGTTGTCATCCTCCGTGACCACTCGCCACTTGACGGCGTAAGTATCATCCGGCAGAGGGCTGGTCTTGATGATCATCTTTGTGCGGTCGGCCCTGTTTACGGTCACGACTACGCCCGGCAGGGGTGTGCCCGCGCCACCGCCGCCCACGACCTGCGCGGACGATTGGTCAACGCTGATATCCTCGGTGAAGATAATCGTGATCTCGGTAAGTCCCGTAGGGACAGTCGTGCCGTTGGCGGGCGTGGAGCTTTTTACCCTGGCGTGGGCAAGCGCCGAGCCTGGCGTGATACACAGGCTCACCACCATGACGAGCAGGGCTAACAGGGCGAGCTTCTGCGCGCCCTTCCAGTTTCTAAGCATAATGTGTTCTCCTTTTATCCAGGGAAGGGTTACTGCCCTTGCGCGTTCGGCAGGAAGGTCAGGCCGTTGGGCGTGTTGCCGACCGGGATGGTTGTCAGCACTTCCTGTTTCGCGGCGTCTACCACAGAGACGGTGTTGTCCTCTGCATTTGTAACGAATAACTTGCCGGAAGGGGTGGTTACCACTCCGTGCGTGCCCTTACCTACCGGCACGCGGGTGACGAGCTTGCGCGTCGCCCCGTCAATCAGCCATAGCTCCGCCGAGCCGGTGTTCGCGGCCCATATCTGCTGAGCTTGCCCACCCGCGCCGTTCTGAAGAGCAAGCATGGCGGGCTTCTTCCCGGTCCTTATGCTAGCGACAGTTTTGCGCTGGTTCAGGTCGACAACCGATATGGAGTCGCCCAGGAAGTTGCTGACATAGGCTGTGGCGTTGTCGTCTGTGACGATTACTTCGAAGGGGTTGACGCCGGCCTTGATAGCGGTCTCGACCTCCGCAGGCTCTTTCTGCAACATGATGAGCGAAACGGTGTTGTCTGCCGTGTTAGTGACGAGGAGGTACTTGCCGTCGGGCGTGACCTTCACCCCGTGCGGGGTCTTGCCCACCTTCACCTTGTTGAGGAGCTTCCGCCCAGGCACGTCTACCACAGCTACCTCGTCACTGTTGCCCAATGACACGTAGAGGCGCTTGCCCGAAGGGTCGAAGGTGAGGTCGTCGTTCGATGCGCCCACGTCTACGGAGGCTATCTCCTTCAATGTCTTGGCGTCGAAGACCTGCAAGCGGTTCTCGCCATAGAGCGTTACCCATATCTCCTTGCCGTCGGGCGTGCCGAGGACGTGATGGGGTTGCTTGCCCGTTACGATGGTCGCGTAGGCTTTGTTGGTGGCGACGTCGATCACGGAGAGGTTATCGGCGGCCTGGTTCGCGGTGAGCACGCGCCCGTCAGGAGTAGGGTAGTCCTGCGTCGCCTGCTCAGCGGCTGTTTTCTCCCTATCCCCGCACCCCGCCAGGGCAATGAGGAGGAAAAGGGTGAGGAGGAGAGTGGTTAGGGGTCGTTTAGTAGGTGTCATTTAGCCTCAATTCAGTGTGGTCCCGCTCGGCGGCTGAAGCCGCGAGCTATATTTACGAAGCCCACCTGCGTGGGCTATATGGTGGATTGGGAAGGGTTATCACTCTAATTTTACCAACTTTGGCCCAGACAGCGCAGGCGGCATTTGCAAATGTAGCTCGCAAATTGATGTGACGGGTACGCTTTTTATCTGTCACTCCATTCACGCATCACGTTTCACGCATCACTCAAAAACCTCTGCGACCTCTGCGTCTCTGTGGTGAATACCGTCTATCGTCCTTCGTCACGGTTCCAACGGCGTGGGCGTCGCGTTGGGGTCGATGACCTCCAGGCTGGCGTCAGCTTTTACGGGGGGCAGGCCTTCTCGCTCTATGTTGAAGATGAATAGCCATTCGCCTCCCATCTCCAGGTCTACGCGGACCGTATAGGTGCCGGGCTGTCCGGGCACGGGTTCGGCTATGGCGGTGGGGTCTATGTGAGCGTGAGCGGGCATGAATGGGCTTATCGTTATCTTCGCACCATCTATAGGGTTCCTTTCGCCATCCACCAGCTCGATTGTCAGCATGGCCGTGCCGCTTATGACAGGGCTGGGGTCGGTGCTGAGGCGCACGTCTACCACCTGCCCCACCGACGCTTGTAGTCCTGTCGCCTCCGAGAGGTCGAGGCGGAAGGCGGCTTTCAGGTCGGGCGACTCGGTCCTCTGCACGACTGCCGTTATGAGGTAGCCGCCGTCTAAGGTCAATATTGGCTCAGTCACCTTCCATGTTTGCCTGACCGGGTCCAGCGCGCCTTCGAGGGTGGCCTGGTAGGAGGTGCTGCCCGCGTCTACGTCCTGCGGCGTGACCCTGAGGAGCACTTTGGTTACGTCGGTGAGAGGGAGTGAACCCTCAAGACCTTTGTCGATGAGGAGAGTAAGCTCGTCCCCTTCTATCGAGGGGCGCGTGGTGAGCACGAGATCGTATCCAGACACATTCGTTCCGGTAGTCACAGCCTGGGCGGTCGGCACGGGCGTGGAGACCTGCACTGAGGGGGTCTTACCAGGTACAGGCGTGGTATCCTGTGCGGCACTATCCGATGCGCCCGCGCCGCTCGGTGGGGGTATGAGCGTCAGGCCGCCTGCGCAGAGTAAGGCCACCGCCGCCAGGGCTACCTCAAGCCGTATGTTGCGCCCCAGGCGTCGCACGGGGCCGCCGTCTGGTGGAGTCTCCTCCTTTGCGGTGCCCAGGAGGCGCGGGGTGAGGCGGCGCAGGTTGATAGCCCCTATTCCGACCAGGGCGGCGAAGAGGCCTATTTTCAGGGCCAGCACCTGGCCATATTGGCTCCCGATGATCGCGCCCAGGTCATTCGAGTGGGTCACGAGGCTGTAGGTGCCGGTGGCCGCGAGGACTATTACGCTCGTGATAGCCACCTTCGAGAAGCGCGGTATGGAGCGGCCCAGGAAAGCGCGCCGCTCGTCGGGGGGGAGGCCAGCCGCTCCGAATGAGGGGAGGAGGGCGAACGCCAGGTAGCCGAGACCGCCCACCCACGCGGCGACCATCACCATGTGCAGCCAATCTACGATGATGGGGAGGGGCAGTCCAAGCACGTGCCCTCCATGTGCTACGTCGATGGCTGCCGCGTGGCTGCCAAGCGACTGACCTAACATTCCCAGGGATGCAATGGCTACCGATATCTCCCAGAGGCCAGTGCCGCCGCGACGGTTCCACTGCCATATCGATAACATCATGAGCATCAGCAGAACGGCAGTGACGCCCCTCAGCACCCATGTGAAGCCATAGCGGGTCGAGTTGAGCACCTGCAAGGCGATGTCATTGCGGCCCAGCGCGTCGAATAGCCCGCCGTCCGTTATGGAGGCGACTTGCAACAGGAGGTCGAGCACGAGGGCGAGTATCAGCACGGCAGCCGTAATCGCCCCTATCCGTCCAAACCGCCTCCCGACGACGGGCCATACAGTCTTGCCCGTCGCGCCGCGCTCCGCGACCGTCGGCTCGACCACCAGCACGGCCACGATAGGCCCGCCCAGCAGGAGCGCGAAGGTCCCCAGGATGATGGCGCGTATCACCCACCTGAGCGGGTCGGGGTCCTGGCCGCTACCCTCGAAGGGGTCGCCGGTAGCGCCTACTACGGGGACCACAGGCTCGTCAGGCTCCGGCGTGCCCGCGCCGCTATCGGGGCCGCGTATGCGGAATGCGAAGCTGCCCGCGGTCAGGTGGCCGTCTATGGCCGAGAGGGTGCGCCAGACTACCGTGTAAACGCCTGGTGGGAGCGCGGAGGTGAGGGGAACGGTGGCCGTCGTGTCGTCACCGCCAACCCTCCCAAGTGGGCCGACAGGCTGCTCGCGGCGGGCGCGGTCCAGCACTTTGATGGAACTGAAGCCGAGGTCAACCGATTCGCTCAGGAAAAGCTGGATGTCGGCAGGCTGGGTATCGATTCGGGACCCTGCCGCGGGGCTGCTCTTGAGTAGCTTGGCGTGGGCGGAGGCGTCGTGCGGCGCTGCCAGGGAGGCTATGAGGAGAAATAGGAGGGCCGAAAAGAGGAGGACTGCTCGCTTCTGCCGGTGTCGGGGGCGCATACGTAATTATACCACTCGGCGTTACTTCGCGTGTGGAGGTAGTTGGTGAAGGGGTCGGGGATAAGGGTAGCTGTTCCTACCTATCTCTTTGTAAAAAGCAGACCGTACATAGACTTCCCTTAAGTGAGCGGTCTGGTTTTGGTTTTTATGCGGAGAGAGAGCCAGGTAGAAGGAGGCTCTGCGGCTCCTATGGAACTTCACTTCAAATAGGAATTCCTTAAGATGTGCAGTGAAGTTATTAGGAGGTTGGCGCTTGCGAAACCGGGTGAATCTGCTCTGCACATAACAACTCCTTAAGTGCGCAGAGCAGTTTGTGGGCTTTACCGCTCTTACATCTAGTCTGAATTTTTAGGTGAGTTGAATGGATGGTAATTGACATAACAAATGCTGTTACTGTGTGGAGTTTTAGACCTAAGAACAGTAACATGAGACTAACAACCTCGAATAACGAAATATACTTTCTATGTCATTCTGAGCGGAGCGAAGAATCTAAAACTCTATCCACACGGCCAAGCTCGGAGATTCCTCACTTCGTTCGGAATGACAGGGAGAGGAGTCCTGTTCGTAATCACGCTCCTAGCTGTTGGAATTGCAAAAGGGCTAAGAATTGGGCATGCTTCTATGCTGTATACTGTACTTGCTACTACAGCAAGTGAACACTCAACCGAGTGAGTTTCTAGGTTGGTAAGGAGGAGTGATTATGGCAAACCCTGAGCATTTGGCTATTATTAGACAGGGTGTTGAAGTCTGGAATGAGTGGAGGGAACATAATCCTGATAAAACGCCCGATCTAAAAAAAGCGAACCTCAATTGGGCAAATCTTGATAACGCAAATCTTATAGGAGCGAACTTAAGTGACGCGAAGCTTTTAAGGGCGGACCTCAGTTTGGTGGACCTCAGCGATGCAAATCTCACGAGGGCAAACTTGATGGGGGCCGATCTCGGTGGTGCAGACCTAAGTGACGCGAACCTCACGAGGGCGAACCTCAATGGGGCAAATCTGATAAGAGGGCAACTTGGAGCAGCGCAACTTGGAGCGGCACAACTCGTGAGGGCGAATCTCACTTATGCGGACCTCAGTGACACGAACCTCAGCGGGGCGAATCTCACTTATGCAAACCTCAATGTGGTGAATCTTAGTCGTGCGCGACTTGAAGGCACTATTTTCAGTCAAGCAAGGATGGGTTCGATCACATTTGGATCGGTCGATCTTAGCACCACTATCGGGCTTGATACCGTTGAATATGTGAGACCTTCAATAATAGGCATAGATACTCTTTACCTGTCCAAAGGTAACATCCCCGAGGTGTTCCTCCGAGGCGCTGGTGTGCCAGAGGACTTCATCAGCTATATCCCCTCTCTAGTCAATCGACCTATAGAGTTTTACTCTTGCTTCATCAGCTACAGCCATGTCGACAAGAGCTTTGCTCGCAGACTATATGACGCTCTTCAAGGTAGGGGTATACGCTGCTGGTTGGACGAGCACCAAATGCTGCCCGGGGATGACATATATGAGCAGGTAGACAGAGGCATACGCTTGTGGGATAAGGTCTTGCTATGCTGTTCCAAGGACTCATTCACAAGTTGGTGGGTTGACGATGAGATAGAGAGGGCCTTCAAGAAGGAGCGGGAGCTTATGAAGGAGAGGGGCAGAAAAGTGCGGACCTTGATACCACTGAACCTGGACGGCTACATGTTCAAAGAGGACTGGACAGATGCTAAAGCGACTACGATCAAATCTCGCCTAGCTGCTGACTTCAGGGGATGGAAACGTAACAATGCTAAGTTTGAACAGCAATTTGAGTTAGTGGTGAAGGCACTACGCACGGGTGATGGAGGGCGGGAAGAGCCACCGAAGCCACAGTTGTGATAGAGCAGGCAACAAAAAGAGCGTGCTATTTAGCATCCCTTTCAAAATCCTGTGTAGGGGCCTGAATTGGGTTTGAGCGTGCAATAAACGGCTACTTTCTCGTAGCTATTGGCGCGACGATCAAGGAGGTGAGGACAGGGAAGGTTCTGCTGCTGAAGCGGTCAGAGAAAGTTGCCTTCTCGCCAGGGGTGTGGGAGAATATCGGGGGAATGTATAGCTGCGAAAGGACCGATTGCAACAGATGATTTCGTTGACGTGGGAGCAGGTGCACGCGTGGAGGCTGGAGCAACAGTGTCTGGCGCCGAGGTTGGGGCGGGGCAACTTTATTGGGGCGGTTGAGCGCGTGCTTGGAGTGCAAGCGCAGGTTATGTCGGCTGCTGAGCTGTCGATTGGCACACGTGTGGATGGGCTGAAGCGCGTAGATGTGCAGAGGGCGCTGTGGCAGGACCGCACGCTCGTCAAGACGTGGGCCATGCGCGGGACTATCCATCTATTTGCCGCCGAGGACTTGCCGCTCATCGTGGCGGCGCGGTGCGTGGACGGAGGTCGCTACCGACTCCATGACTTCCTCCAACTTGGCTTTACCGAGGCGCAGTACAACGAGTTCTTGCTGGCGGTGCCTGAAGTCCTTGGCGACGAGCCGATGACGCGGGAAGCGCTGGCGAACGGCGTGGCCGAGCGGATGAAGACGCCTGAAGTGAGCAGGGCGCTGCTTGGGTCAAGTTGGGGTACGCTCTGGAAGCCATCGATGTTCAGGGGCGAGCTTTGCTTCGGCCCTGGAGAAGGTCGCACTAAGACCTTCGTGAACCCCCGCAAGTGGCTCAGAGAGTGGAAGGAGTACACGCCGAAGGAGGCGCAGCGGGAGGTCACACGGCGCTACCTTCGGACGTATGGCCCGGCCACGCCCGGAGACTTCAGCTTCTGGTGGGACGGCGGAGGGAGGACCTTCGGGAAGAAGATGTTCGAAGCGCTGGGGGACGAAGTGGAGATGGTGGACGTGGAGGGGTGGAAGGCAACCGCGCTTAGGTCGACGCTTGAATCGATGGAGAGAGTGAAAGGGGCGCATAGCGTGCGATTGCTCCCTATGTTTGATGTGTACGTGCTAACGCAAAGTCGTAATCTTGAGCCGGTGCTTGCCAAGGAGCACAAAAGCAAGGTGTTTCGTCCTGCAGCGTGGGTTAGCGCCGTGGTGCTTGTGGACGGCCGGATAGAGGGAGTGTGGGAGTACGAAACGCGGAAGGGTCAAACGCTCGTTACAGTCAGAATGTTTGCCACGCCTTCTCAGAAGGTTCGCAGGGGGATAGAGGCTGAGGCGGAGCGACTGGAAGGCTTTCTCGATACGAAAGTGGCGGTGGAGTTTGTGTAGACTCGCTCGCCTCCCCTTATAGTGAACCCTCACAGCTCGTCCAGGGTGTAGAATGTACAACTCCGGCGCACTAATACGTTGAGGCGGTTGGTAATCATAGCGTAGGCATCAGCCAGATGAGGGGAGGAGGTATCCGAGATGGACGAGCTACAGAGAAGCCGCTATCTTACTGAGAAAATCATTGGCGAGACGATACGCCACGGGCCAACAGCCTATCGCCCGGCGCACATGACGCTCGATCAGGCCTCGGCCCTATCCCACGGGGACATTCCTGACGCATTGACGCGCCGTGAGACGGAGGTGCTTAGTCTCGTCGCCAGGGGGCTGACCGATGGTCAGGTGGCGCGGAGCCTCACTATCAGCGCCAACACCGTGCATGCTCACCTGGTCTCGATTTATAGCAAGTTAGGGGTCAGCAGCCGCACGGCAGCGGCTCGTTTCGCCTTCGAGATTGGGCTATGACGCTGTCAGAAGCATGGGCACGCCGTAGCGGGGTCTCAAGGCGATATCATAGTGGGGCTCAAGAACATAGCCAGGCTTCAGATGCCGCTGGTATTGCTGGGCTACCATGGCGATAATCAACTGCTGCTCGATTAGCGACAGGTTGCTGCCGATGCACAGCCGCTGCCCCATACCGAATGGGTAGTAAGCGCGGCCCTGGCGCTCTGCGGCCCGTTCGGGCGAAAAACGCTCAGGGTCGAAGTGGTCCGGGTCTTGCCAGTAGAGCGGGTTGCGGTGCGTTACATAGGGGCTGAGGATAATGGCGGCGTTCGGCGGGAGATGGTAGTCACCGAGCTGGTCGGTGTTGTAGGAGGTACGGAAAAAGGTCGGGAAAGGGGGATAGAGGCGCATGGTCTCGTCCACGATCATGCGGGTGTACTTCAGCCTGGGCAGGTCCTCAAAGGTTGGGGTGCGCCCGGCCAATACGCTGGCTAGCTCCGCTTGAAGTTTCTCTTCCACTGCGGGGTGCTGCGAGAGCAGATACCAGGCCCAGGCGAGCGCGGCGGCGGTAGATTCGTAGCCTGCCATGAAGATGCTCATCACTTCGTCGCGTATTTGCCGGTCATCCATCGCTTCGCCTGTCTCTTCATCTCGTGCCAGCAACAGCGTCGAGAGCACATCCCCTGTGTCTTCCAGGTTGCGGCGGCGTTCGGCAATCACACGATCAACGAGGCTGTCAACGAACGCCAGCGCCTTCATGAAGCGGCGGTGCCCTGGCCTGGGGATACGCATCGGCACGAAGAAGCTGAAGACCAGCTTTTCCGAATGATTGAAAATCACGTCGGAAGCTCTGCGTATCGCCCGCGCTTCCTTATAGCTGATGCTGGTGCCGAAGATAGTCTTCAGCAGGATGTTGATATTGATGGGGACCATCTCTTCCAGCATATCTACTACTTCACCACGCTCGCTCCTCTCTCGCCAGCGCGCCATGTGCTCGCTGATGACGTCGGTCATCACCGTGACCATGCCCCGCAGCCTTTGGTGGCTGAAAGTGGGCGACATCAGGCGGCGTTGGCGTCGCCATAGGTCGCCGTCGCTCGCGAAGAGGCCATCTCCGATAATCAGCTTGACGCCTCGGAGTATGGGGCCCTTCCAATAGTTAGCTGCGTTATTGACCAGAATATGTCTGACGTGGTCGGGGTGGCTGACCAGGTAAATCGTGGCAGGACCGATATTCAGGCGAGCCACGCCGCCATACTGCTGCGCCACGTTCACCATGTAGTGGAAGGGATCGCGGGCCAATTTGGGGATGACGCCGAGGAGTGGGTAACCTCGTGGGCCGGGGATGGGCTTCAACTCAGGCACGTCGTTCCCTCTGCGAACGGTCAAAGGCTAACATGATAGTGAAGGACACGCGCATCCGTCTATGTGCCCATCATCGTGCCATTCTGGATAGCGCCTGAATATCAGCGCCGCCCCACCTGCGCCCGCCAGCTCGCGAAAGCCTCAGCCGAGGAGAAGAATGGGGTAAAGCAGCCGGTCCACTTCGTCGGTAGGGTGCTTACCGGGATAATATAGTTGCCCGGGTACTTTTCGTCCAGGGGCGATTCCAGCGTAGCGCCCTGGACCTCAGGGTTATTTGTGAAGAGATTTATGTAGTTGCCATTCGCGTCCACGCTGTAGCCGACAAGAAGCACGTCATGCCTGCCGATCCCAAATCTGCCGGGGTCCACCAGCATGATGGTCGGCGCGCCGTGGTCGATAGCCGCGGCCAGGTCGGTTACTTTGCCGTGGTCGAATGGCGCAGCGAAGAAGCCATGCTTTTTGGCGATTGACGCGTTCTGCCCCTCGAAGGTGCCGCCGAAGAAGGGCACCTTAACCATCTCACCGAAAATGGCGCGGGGGGCACCATAGTTGCCGTAGCGCTCAGGATTGTAGAAGGAGAGGGCCATAGAGGTGCAGAAAGCGCCACAGCCCATAGGGTTATTATAGTTCGGTGGGTCCTGGCTGCGCTGGTACAGGTGCGCAGGGTCGCGAGGTAGGCGATGGACAATCTCATCTGTGGTCGCATCTGGAGCTGGTGGCATACTGGTGAACCTCCTCGGAAGTAATGTTGCGAGAGTAACCCGGCCTGCTATATGCAATATGCATAGAGGGCCAGAACCAAACAGAATCAGTTAGTCAAAATAGTACCACTTGGACGGTGTGTTGTCAATTGGATATCTTGCCTTTTTTGGATAATCCCATACTTAAGGTATAATCTTTGGATTGCGCCGGTTCGCTAAGCCTGCGTAAGAGATGGTCATAAAGCCACCAATCTCCAGCAGATGCTTCGTGAAAGTTGCAGCTTCCGGTGCGCTGGATATGCTTGTAGTCTTCTATACCCCTATCGTGACGCTGCCGCGCGCGATAAGAGCTTGATGAAACAGAGGAATTGACAATATGGCGACAATTATCCGCATCGAAGATGCTCCCGCTCACGTAGATGAGGAAGTAACTATACAAGGCTGGGTTTACGCCAGGACGGACAAGGGCCAGCTACAGTTTATACAGGTGCGCGATGGTACGGGCATCATCCAGGCCGTAGCGGTCCGGCGCAACCTCGGTGACGAGCTGTTCGCTACGGCAAAAAGCCTCACCCAGGAGTCGTCTTTCGAGGTCACCGGACGCCTGAAAGCCGAGCCACGCGCTCCGGGTACGCCCGGCGGTTATGAGCTTGAAGTAACAGCACTTGAAGTAGTTCAAGTCGCGGCTGAGTACCCCATCACTCCTAAAGAGCACGGCATCGAGTTCTTATTGGACAACAGGCACCTGTGGCTTCGCAGCAAGAAGCAATGGGCGCTGCTACGCATCCGGGCGACGGTAATGCAGGCGTGTCGTAGCTGGCTCGACTCGAATGGCTACCTGGAGATGACCACGCCGGTCCTGACGCCCGCGCCAGGCGAAGGGACGACTAATCTCTTCTCGGTAGATTACTTTGGGCAGCCCGCATTCTTAGCTCAGACAGGGCAGCTTTATAACGAGGCCGATATATACGCCTTTGGCAAGGTCTACTGCTTCGGCCCCACCTTCAGAGCTGAGAAGAGTAAGACCCGCAGGCACCTGACCGAGTTCTGGATGGTAGAGCCGGAAGTCCCGTTTTGCGACCTTGAGCAGCTTATGGAGATCGAGGAGCAATTCATCACGCATATCGTGAAGGCGGTGCTGCGCGAGCGCGCAGAAGAGTTGAAAGTGCTGGAGCGAGACGTCGCTTTCCTCGAGCGAATAGAGCCGCCCTTCCCCCGCATCAGCTATGACGACGCGCTCGATATGCTCGCAAAGCTCCGCGAACAAACAGACGACCCGGAGCTGAAGGCGCTGCTCGCGGTTGAGTGGGGTAGCGATTTCGGTGCCCCCCACGAAACGGAGCTGACGAAGCAGTTCGAGAAGCCGGTGTTCGTATACGGCTTCCCAACTATCAGCAAGGCTTTCTACATGGAGCCGTGGCCGGGCCGCCCTGAGGTCTCCAGGAGTGCAGATTTGTTGGCCCCGGAGGGGTATGGAGAGATTATCGGTGGCGGGCAGCGCATCTCTGACCCTGAGCTACTGGTAGAGCGTATCAAGCGCGACCACTTACCGGAGGAAGCTTATGGGTGGTACCTCGATTTGCGCCGGTATGGCAGCGTTCCACACAGTGGCTTTGGCATGGGTGTCGAGCGAACGGTGGCGTGGATCGCGGGTATTCACCACATACGCGAAGCAGAGCCTTTCCCACGCACGATAGGGCGTATATACCCATGATGCCTGCTGGTGCGTAATCATGCGACCCTTGCCTTGACTACCTTGTGCTGGCTGTGGTATGCTTATGACCTAAACCCTGTGATGGACAGGTCGTATAAAGGTTTTGATCCTAACTAGAACTTTGGGAGCCGGCAGCGGATGGGGCTGCGTACGCCCGCAAGGGTAACGCAATAACCTGAAGAACGGCACCCACCTGCGTAAAGCAGGTTCAAAACCTCTACGACCGCCTCCGGGGTTTTTTAATTGCGGAGTGCGGAGTGCGGAATCTGGTGGCCTAGTGGGGTATAATAACTCTGACTGGAGCGACTTGATTTTTATTCCGCACTCCGCATTCCGCATTCCGCATTCCGCATTCCGCATTCCGCATTCCGCACTCACAAAGATGCTGATCACACTCATCGGGCCTGACCGCTTTCTGGTGGGGCAGGCTTTACATAGTTATATTGCCAAACATGCGCCTGAGCAGGGAGGCGGATTTGGTGGCGCGGAGGGGATGGGGAGTCTCAACCTGACCCGGCTGGATGGCGCGCGCCTGGCACCGGACGAGCTTGCGCGGACTGCGCAGTCGCTTGGGTTCTTCGCTGAGACGCGGGTCGTGGTTGTTGAAGGGTTGCTATCGCGCTTTGGGGGTGCGAAGTCGTCGGATGAGGAAGGGGGAGCCAACGAGGCCCCCGCTAAGAAGGTGGAGACGCCCGGTAGAGGGCGTGGCAGGAGTGACCCTGGCCTTGCTGAGAGCTTCGCGCAGCTATTTGGCGCTATACCCGATTCGACGGTGTTGATACTGGTCGAGCGGGGAGGTGTCGCGAAGAACAACGCGCTACTCAAGGCGGCGGCTCGCTACGGCAAGGTAGAGGAGTACCTGCCGCCGAAGGGGATGGCGCTGGAGCGCTGGATAAAAGAGCGCGCCGCGTCGATGGGGGTGAGGGTCACTCCGGGCGCGCAGGCGGCGCTTGCTGCGGGCCTGCCCGATTTGCAAACGCTCGCGGGTGAGCTTGATAAGCTCTCCCTCTACGTGGGTGAAGGTGAGACGATTGACGAGAAGGTGCTACGTGAGATGAGCTTCGTGGCGCGACAGGACGACGTATTTGAGATGACTTCTGCCGCCGCCAGGCGCGATACGAAGGGCGCGCTCCAGAGGTTGCATTACCTGGTTGAGGGGGGCACAGCGCCTGAAGGGATATTGCCCGTGTTGGCCTGGCAGGTACGGACTCTCATACAGGTGCGCGATATGCTGGATCGTCGGGTGCCGGAGGGTCGCATGGCCGAGACCGCGGGGTTGAGCGACTTCATAGTGCGCAAGAGCGTAGGGCAGGCGCGCCAGTTTACGATGAGCAAGCTGCTCGATATACACCACAAGCTGTTGGAGCTAGACCACGCCGTAAAGACCGGGCGCGCCGAGGCGGAGATGACGCTCGATTCGTTGGTGGTGGAGATGTGCAGGTGACGGACGACGGACGACGGACGACAGACGACAGAAGGCAGGAGGCAGGAGGCAGGAGGCAGGAGGCAGGAGGCAGGAGGCAGTAATGCCGTTCATCGTCTATTTGACTTGTGCATCGACTAAGTAAGAAGCCTAATCAAGAGATGAAGGATTTCTTTCGTCCTTCGTCCTTCGTTTAACACATAAGCTAGGAGTAAGGACTATTGTCAGCCCAACAACCTGGGCAATCTCCCAGACCGGTGGCTATTGTCACGGGCGCGAGCCGAAGCAGGGGAATTGGCTCGGCAGTCTGTGTAGAGCTTGCTCGCGCCGGTATGGACATCTTCTTCACTCACTGGACGCCTTATGACGCATCTATGGAGTTTGGAGCTGAAGAAGATATGCCTACCGAACTACAGTCACGGCTGGTCTCGCTTGGCGTACGCTGTGAGCATATATCTGTTGACCTGGCTGAAGTCAGTGCTCCTAAGCGCATCATGGACAGAGTCGAGGAGCACCTGGGCGCAGCCGCGGTCCTTGTCAACAACGCGGTTCATGACACCACAGACGCTCCGTTCGACCAGCTTGACGCTCAGACGCTCGATGCCTACTATGCTGTAAATATCAGGGGCACGATGCTGTTAAGCGTGGAGTTTGCGCGCCGCTTTACCAGGGGAACGGGAGGGAGGATAATCAATCTGACCTCCGGGCAGGGGCGAGGTCCAATGCCGGGGAAGTTAGCGTACGTGGCGACTAAGGGGGCAATCGAGGCATTCACCGTCACGCTCGCTGCTGAAGTAGCATCACTGGGCATAACGGTGAATGCAGTCGACCCCGGTCCCACGGATACCGGTTGGATGACGGACGAGGTCCGAGAATACCTCTTACCCAGGTTCCCAATGGGAAGGATCGGCCAGGCTGAAGATGCAGCACGCCTGATAGGGTTTCTCGCGAGCGAGAGTGCAGGGTGGGTGACGGGTCAGATTATTCGCTCTACAGGTGGCTTTTGACGCTCAAGGGCAAGGCTTTTGTGCACCCCGCTCCCTCCCCTGTGGGAAGGGAAGTTTGAAAAATACAAAAATGAAGGTTTGGCGACGCCAAACCTTCATTTTTGTATTTTTCAAGAGTTGTTAGTGCTTCAGTACGCTAGCTGGAAATTCGGGTGTCTCATGCAGCTATGCATGTAGCGGACTAGCTTGCGGCGGCTTTGTTGAAGCGCTTCATCAGGCGCGATTTGCGGCGGGCGGCCTGGTTGCGGTGGATGACGCCTTTGTTGGCCGCTTTGTCAAGCGCGCTGATGGCACGCACGACGGCGTCGGCGGACTCGTCTATGTCGGCAGTCGCTACCCTGGTGTTAGCCATTTTGACGTATGTCTTGAGCGCGGTGCGGACCGGCTTGTTGCGCATTCGCTTGCGCTCGCTGGAGCGTATCCTCTTGAGTGCTGACTTGATGTTTGCCAATTGACCTTGACCTCCCTCGATACCGGAGCAATAAAATGGCGGCAGCGCCGCCCGATCATTCGCTGAAAGTGGCCCCGCGCCGGGGACCAACAGTGATTATATCAAAGTACGAGGTAAAGCGCAACCTTGGTGCGAGCGACGGACGACGGACGACGGACGACGGACGACGGACGATAGACGATAGACGATAGACGATAGACGATAGACGATAGACGATAGACGATAGACGATAGAAAGCAGTAGGTAGTAGAAATAATACTCTCACGCATCACGCATCGCGTTTCACTCCCTCGTCTATCGTCTATCGTCCATTCGAGAAGAGTTCTCGCATGGCTTCCAGCGCACCTGACAGGTCTTCGCGGGAGCAGGCGGTGCTGAAGCGTAAGTAGCCTTCACCTGCCGGGCCGAAGATGATGCCGGGGGAAGAGCCTACTTTCGCGTTGAGTAGATGCCTGGTCATCGACCATGAATCGCTCAAGCCTTCGGGGCTTCGCCATTCGTCTGCGATCTTCAGGAAGGCGTAGAAGGCCCCTTTGGGTTTTGCGCCCTCGAAGACGGGGATGTCCGGTAGGCCTTCATAGAAGAGGTCGCGGCGCGCCTGGTACTCGGTCTGGAATTCGCGAAGGCATTCCTGCGGGCCCATGAGCGCAGCCACGCCACCCCACTGCGCGATAGAGTTGATGCTGTTGCTGGTGTAGAGCACTATCTTCTGCATTCGCTCCATCAACTGCCTGTCCGGTGTCACGACATAGCCGAGGCGCAGGCCGGTCATTGCGTAGGACTTGCTGAAGGTGAAGACGCTGATGGTGCGTTCGTACATGCCGGGGAGGGACGCGAAGCTGACATGCTCCGCCCCGTCATATATGACGTGCTCGTAAGCTTCGTCGCTGACGACGGTCAGGTGCGGGTTATCGACGACTATAGCGGCTATCGCCTCCTGGTCGGCGCGAGAAAGAACGCCTCCGGTGGGGTTGTGCGGTGAGTTGATCATGAGGGCGCGGGTGCGTGGCCCTATCGAAGCGCGCAACTCTTCGGGGTCGAAGGTCCAGCCTCGCTCCTCATGCAGGGGCACGCGTCTCACCACGCCGCCACACAGCGTTATGAGGTGCTGCACGCAGACCCAGGTGGGGTCGGGGATGAGCACTTCGTCGCCCGGTTCGAGCAGGGCGCTGAAGAGGCAGTATAGACCATGCATGCCGCCGTTGGTGACGATAGTCTCGTTGGGACTCTCGATGGGGATGCCGTTCATGGTGTGGCACTTGGCGACGATAGCTTTGCGAAGCTCAAGGATGCCAGACGAGGCCACGTAATGAGTATGGTCATCGTGCAGGGCGCGCGCCATCGCCTCTTTGATATGGTGGGGGACGCTGAAGCTCGGCTCGCCGCTTTCGAGTCGGTATGGTTTGTGCAGCTTCATAATCGCATCTCGGACCAGCACGATGCCCGATAGCTCCACACGGTCAATCACTTCCGCCATTTGAGCCTCCTTTTATCCGGTGTTCGCCGGAAGGTAAAGTGTTGCCCGGACGGCGGCCGGCGTGCCCCTGCGGTACTGTGCATGATATAGAGATGCAGATGATGGGAGCTAGGCAAAGTGTATAACGGGAATATGCGCTTGTCAAATAGTTTATCAGGGGATAGCCAGGGCCAACGCATCTAAATTGAAGACGCGAAAGCCCCGGAGGGGCGACAGAATGCCAATGCATCATTCTCCCCTCCCATGTTGTGTCGCCCCTCCGGGGCTTGGGAAGCTAAATGGGTGGCTTACCCCAGGCTTACGCCAGGGGCTACATTCTACCGCCCCTCCGGGGCTGCCAGACACTCTCCTCATTTAGCTGCACTTGCCCTGGGGGAGTGGCGAAGACTCCATTGAAATAATAGAATGGAAGATGCACTCCTCATTCAGCACTTCGATGCCTGCAACTCCTGCCTCAGCACTAGCCACTCGCTACTCGCTGCTCGCTACTCATTACCCGCTCGTGGTCGCGGTAATGATAGGAGCGGCGTTGCGCCTGGTGGGGCTGACGAGGCAGGGGTTCTGGACGGATGAGCTGTACGTGGTGTGGGAGGCGCGCCAGCCGCTCGATATGGTGCTCAACCCTCAGCTGCATATCCACCACCCGCCAGGATACCGGCTGGCGCTCCACGCATGGATGGGACTGGGAGGGGTGGGAGAATTCTGGCTGAGGCTGCTGCCTGCTCTGGCGGGGGTGTTGCTGATTGTTGTGGCATGGGCGCTGGCGCGTGCACTCTGGCCTGACCACTTCTGGGCCGCAGGTGGGGCGGCAATCCTCGTGGCGACCTCTCCCTTCCTGGTGCATTACAGCCAGGACGTGACTACCTATAGCTGGACGGCTCTGTGGGTGTCGCTGAGCGTGCTCTTCCTTGTGCGTGCCTGGCGTGAGGACCGCGCGTGGCTGTGGGCCGCATGGGGTGTGAGCATGGCGGTATCGCTATATAGCCACTACTTCAGTATCTTTCCGGTGGCGGTGGAAGTGATAGCCGCGCTCGCATTAGGGGTTGTGGAGGTAATAAGAAAGGGTATCCGTAAGAAAGATGCGGTTGAGCAGGGTATGGCGCGTCGTGCTTTCTTCAATGATCCTGCCATAGCACGCCTGACACACGCGATCCTGGCTGTGGTTGGGGCGGCATTATTGTTTGCGCCGTGGGTATGGACGGTGCTGACCAACGGAGGGAAGGCGCTTAGCCCAATCTTCTTTCCTGTGAGCGTGGATACTCAGCCCGTGGGGTGGGTGCCAACGCTATTCGCCGGGTATGCTAACGAGAGCTTCTGGCAGTCGGATGTGGGGAAGTGGATCGTGTGGGGATTGCTTGGGGTACTGTTCTTATGGGCTGGATGGCGGCTTTCAAGGGTGCGCTCTAGACGTGGAGCGCTGGCGGCTGGGTTGGTCCTGGCGTGGGGTGTGGCTGCAATCGTTGGACCTTACCTCTTCCTCAGACTGACGACCCCTCCAGAGGCGATCACGCCGGTACGTTTTGCTGCTATGGCCGCGCCCGCGTTGATGCTGGGTTTGGGAGCGCTGGTTGGGTCGCTACCGGCGCTGGGGCGCGCGCTCTTGCTTGGTGGGTGGCTGGCGTTGTCGGGGGTGCAGCTTTACGGGGAATATGCCGCGCCGCCTAAGCAGGACTGGCGCGGCATCATGGCGACTGTGGAGCGCGAGGCGCTGCCCGGTGACGAGATGCTAGGCTTTACTGCCTTCCATGCGGGGGCGGCTGCCGCGTACTATTCGGTGCCTGTGGATGTGAAGGGGGGTTGGTTCGTTGGAAGGGGAGAAGACCCTGCGGGCGCTGCTTTCTGGTTCCCGCCGGAGTGGAGATGGAGAGGCTTCCTGGAGACCGATGCATACAGTAGCACCGACTTCCAGGGAGAGATGCAGAGGCGTATCGAGGGAGCGCAGCGACTGTGGTATTTGGCGGGGGATGGCACCGACGGTACGTACAAGCCAAGCCCAGCCGCCGAGCGTGCCCTGTCTGCCCTCGGCTGGCAGCCGACTCAAGAGTGGCGCGCTAGCCCGCTCGTCCTGCGCCTCTATGTAAGGACGGGGGGTCAGTAGATGATGGGGCAGATAGTATAACATTGGGCTGGGAGTAGAGCATGATACAGATAGGCACGTCCGGCTGGGTGTACAAGCATTGGATTGGGTGCTTCTACCCGCCGGAGATGAAGCAGGCGGAGTGGCTGGCGCACTACGCACGGCACTTCTCGACGGTGGAGATCAATCGCAGTTTCTACAGGCTGCCCACGCATGATAACTTTCACGCCTGGGCCGAGCAAGTGCGACACCATCCCGGTTTTACCTTCGCGGTGAAAGCGAGCCGATACCTGACGCACCTGAAGAAGCTGTATGGGCCGGAGGAGCCGATAGCGCGGCTGGTGGGAGCGGCGGAGGGGTTGGGGTGGAACCTCGGCCCCTTCCTCTACCAGATGCCTCCCAGGTGGCCCGCCGACCCCGCCCGGTTGCGATATTTTATAGAGCGCCTTCCGAGGCACCACCGCGCCGCGCTGGAGTTCCGCGACCCCTCGTGGTTCTCGCCTGAGATACTCAGGATAATCGAGGATGGGGGTTGTGCGCTGGTGAGGGCGGTTGGCGGTTGGCACACGCCTCTTGAGGTGCCGGATGTGGGGCCCTTTCGATACATACGCGTGCATGGCGGGCAATACGGCGTAGGCCTCACCGAGGGAGAGCTACACTTCTGGGCAGAGCGCATCGCCCGCGACGCCTCGCACGGGCTGGATGTGTACGTCTACTTCAACAACGACCCAGACTGCCACGCGATTTACAATGCGTTTCGGCTGAGGGAGAGGCTTTAGTAATTAGGAATTACGAATTACTGCTTTATTAGCTCGTAATTCGTAATTAGGATAGGCCGTGTATTGCACGCTCCTCCGCTCGTGAGGGGTGGATTAGCTCGAAGAAGAGGTTGGCGCGGTCCTTCGGGTGTGGGACACCTTCGGAGGCAAGGCGTTCTTCCAGGCGGTCCAGGCCCTCGGTGATGAGGGTGGGGTCGCCCGTAGTCAGGGCTTGAATGATGAGTGGGGCTACCTGTTCGGGGTCGTCCAGGGTGCGCATTTCTGCTTCGAGCCAGTGGTCGAGGGGGACCCAGCGCCATTCCAGCGCGAATACCAGGCGGCACAATGCCCTCGCACCACGATCTACCAGCAGGCGAGATGCGCCTTCGAAGCCGCGCTTGAGGGTCTTGGCGGCCCTGCGTGGCGGTATCCAGGTGTCAATGGTGGCGTGCAAGAGGCGCTTGTGGCGGAAGTCGGCGCCCATACGTCCAGCCGCGTCAACTGCCGGAGTAACACTCCCATCACGGTCGAAGAGCACCCTCGCACGCTCGTAAGGCCACCTGTCGAGGTCAATGGCGGAAGTCGCTTTGCGCTGCAAGTCGGTCAGGGTGGTGTACTGGGCATCATAGATAATCCTGCGCGCCTCTCCCTCCCCCTCGATCAGCACGTCTACGCACTCGGCAGGGGAGAGACTGGCGTGTGCCTCATCGGTCAACAGCACCTCGAGGTCGTCGTCAGATAGCGCATCTGCGTGCGTCCTGCTTCGAGAGCCAACCAGGACAACTCCTAGTACCCCCGGTTGCTCACTCCATCGTGCTATACGCTCAATTGTCTGTGGAAATAGATCGTTCATGTGGTTGGTAGTGGGCAGACGATAGACGATAGACGATAGACGATAGACGATAGACGATAGACGATAGACGATAGACGATAGACGATAGACGATAGACGATAGACGATAGACGATAGTCAACTAATCCATAAAAATCTTGGCGGTTTCTTGGCGCTCTTGGCGTCTTGGCGGTTCACGCATCACGCATCACGTTTCGTTGTCTATCGTCTTTCCTACTCAGAGCACTTCTTCGTCTTTGGCTCGCCAGGCGGGGTCTACTATGCAGAGGAACATTAGATCGGTATCTCCTGTGTTGCGGATGTGTTGGAGCGCGAGGGGAGGTACGTAAATGGCGTGGCCGGGGCCGACCTGGGCTGAAGCGCCGTCAACGTGCATCTCGCCGGTGCCTTCGAGGATGTAATAGACCTCGGCTGTCCTCAACTTGTGTGGAAGCGACGTTTCGCCAGGTCTGACGAATGCGTGCGCCAGGCTATAGCTGATGGATAGAGGCTCTTTATCGGGGTGGAATATCTCGCGCAGGTGGGTCTCGTCGCCCGCCACGAATTCCTCGCACTCCTGGAGGTCTTTGACTATCACTGCCCGTAGACCTCCATCGCGGCGGTTAGCCCTGCGCCTGTCTCTACTTTGTGCCCCTGTGAGCGTAAAGTCGTCTCAAGCGCGGCGAGGAGTTGCAGCACGAATTCCCGTTGCGACCCATAGCCCATTAGGCCGACGCGCAGCAGCTTACCTTTCAATGGACCTAACCCGCCGCCGACCTCTATCCCATGCTCGGAGAGTAGCGCAGCCCGGATAGCCAGCTCGTCCAGGCTGTCCGGAACGATGACCGCGTTCAACGGCCACAGGCTCCACTCCTCGTGGGGGAGGAAGCTCAAGCCCGTCGCCTCTACGCCCACCCTGAACGCCAGGTGGTTGAGCCTGTGCCGCGCCCAACGCTCCTCCTTACCCTCTTCGTGCAAGAGGCGTAGAGCAGTGTACAGGGCGTAGATGAGCGGGGCCGATATAGTATGGTGGTATTGCCGCTCGTCCCAATATTTGGAGAGGAGGAGGGGATCGAAGTAGAAGCTGGGGGTGGGGGTGCCCCGGCTCGCCAGCCTCTCCAGGGCGCGCTCGTTCATGGTGAAGGGGGCGAGGCCGGAGGGTGCGCCCAGGCACTTCTGGCTGCCGCTGTAGCAAACGTCTATGCCCCACGCGTCTACGTCGAGGGGTTGCCCGCCGAGGGAGGTCACAGCGTCCACGACGAATAGCGCGTCTGCCTCGTGGGTGGCTTCGGAGATGGGAACCAGGTCTTGATAGACGCCGGTGGAGGTCTCCGCCTGGACGACGCAGACCACGCCGGGGTGTGCCCGGAGGATGGCGTCGCGTACCTTCTTTGGGTCGAGAGGGGTGCCCCATTCCGCGTCTACTCGCGTGAGCTTACCGCCGAGCCGTTCGACTATCTGGCACATCCTCTCGCCAAAGTAGCCCATCACGCCGACTACCACCGAGTCGCCCGCCTCGATGGTGTTCGTGAGAGCGGTCTCCATGCCTGCCGTGCCGGTGCCGGAGAGAGCGAGCGTCAAACGGTTCTGCGTGCCAAGGACACCTCGAAGCATCGCCTCGATCTCCTGCATCATCGCTAGGAGGGCCGGGTCGAGATGCCCCAATGGCGGCATGGAGAGGGACCGCAACACCTCCGGGTCAACCTCGCTCGGCCCAGGTCCCATGAGGAGGCGCTTGGGTGGGCGTGCTGGGGCTATTGGTGGGGCAGCTTGATGTGTGGTAGGCATGATGACCTCCTTGCGGGACGAAGGACGCGAAGGACGACGGACGATAATGCGTAATGCGTAATGCGTAATTATAAAGCACTTGCGGGCGGGTATAAAGTTTGGCTTGTGGTTTTGGTATTTGCGGCAGTGGATATAACAGGTTACAATTTCCCTTGCAACTTGGTCAGAATGTGGGCTTTTCACACTCAGGGCCTGGTGCTGTGCCATTCACAGGTGCGCTGGATAGCTTGTAGGAGCAGTCGCAGTAAATGTTTGTCAAGGAGAGATGATCATGACTGATAGCACGACCAATGGACCGATGGAAGCGACCGGGGAGTTCACGAGCGGCTACATTCCGGTAAACGGTCTCGATATGTATTACGAGATCCATGGGACGGGGCAGCCGCTGGTCCTCCTTCATGGCGCTTTTTCGGCAATCGGCACCTCCTTCGGAGCGCTTCTGCAGGGGCTTGCCAGGTCCCGGCAGGTCATCGGCCTTGAGCTGCAGGCGCATGGACGCACCGCCGACATCGACCGCCCCTTGTCCCTTGAACAGATGGCCGACGACACTGCCGCCGCACTTCGCCAGCTAGGCATCGAACAGACCGACCTCTTTGGCTACAGCATGGGAGCCGCCGTCGCCCTGCACGTCGTTCTCAGGCACCCGGATGTAGTGCGCAAGCTCGTCTTCGCCTCGGCCACATTCAACATGGATGGCGTTCACCCCGGGCTAATGGATGGACTGGCGGAGATGAGGCCTGAGATGATGTTTGGGTCTCCGTGGCACGATGAATACATGCGAATAGCGCCTGATCCGGACCATTTCGCCACCTTTTTCGCCAAGAAGACGGAAATGGACCGCAACATAAAGGATGTGCCTGCCGAGGCCATAGCGGCGATCAAGGCTCCTACCTTGATCGTCATCGGGGATAGCGATCTCGTCCGTCCTGAGCACGCGGTAGAGATGTTTCGATTGCTCGGCGGCGGTGTTTTCGGCGACCTGGCCGGTATGCCCAGCTCGCAGCTCGCCGTGCTGCCGGGCACGATGCACTCGAATCTCACGCAACGCGCCGATTTGCTGCTGGCGATCATCCCGCCGTTTCTGGACGCGCCCATGCCGGGAGGTAGTGGTGGGTAAAAGTGGGAAGATATGATGAAACCGCGTATAATAGGTGCGGTATTCCACAACCCCTATAACTTGAAGGAGGAAAGATAATGAGGAAGATGAAGAAGGTTGCGGTATTCACCGTTTTGAGCGTCGTCGCGGCGTTAGGGCTGGCGGCCTGCGGCGATACTCCTGCCGCAAACACGCCTGTCGCGGCCACGGCTGTGCCAACGACAGCGGCTACAGCTGTGATGGAACCGACTACCGAACCTACCACTGCGGTGAGCGAACCCACGACGGCACCGACCACTGAGCCTACTGCTGTGATGGAGGCGACTACCGAGCCTACGGCTATGATTAGCGAGCCTACAGCCGCAGCGACAGCGGGGTCCAGCGGTGGTTTGAAAATCACCGGACCCGGCGCGGACCTGTTGAACAAGTACTTCTCGACGTTCAAGGATGTGAAGACGTACCACAGCGTGACCGAGGTTGAAGTGGCGGGTACGACCACCAAAGTAGAAACCGACTTCCAAGCGCCGGACCGGTCTCGCTCAATTATCGATACCGTCGCGGGGAAGACGGAGACGATCATAATAGGCACCGATGCCTATACGAAGGCACCTGGCATGGACCAGTATGTGGCTACACAATCACCCGCCTCTATGACCGATATGATGAGTGCTACCTTCCTGCCTCTCGTAGATAAGGCGGATATCGTTGGCGATGAAACTATAGAAGGAGTGGACACCACACACCTGACGTTTACTTACGATGCTGAGCAGCTTGCAGCCGGCTCAGGTAAGGTCACCGTGGATGTGTGGGTAGCCAAGTCTACCAACTACCCGGTCAGGCAGAAAGTAACTACGACCGGAGCTGCCGCCAGCACCAGCACACTCACTTACTCGAAGATTAACGAGCCTATCAGTCCGCCTATCGAGAAGCCTACGAACATCATGCAGATACCCGGCATGGACATCGTAACACCGGTCCCGTAATTTAGCAGGTAACTAGTAGCTTATAGCCAGTAGCTGGCGGTGACTAACTGCCGGTTACTGGCTATGATTCACACCCAATGTCTACTGACGATGACTATGACCGGTTGGTGCCCAGGGGGAGCCGTGGGAGTAACCACGAGCCTCATATCGTGTTGCGCTCACAGGCGTATAGAAGGCTTCTGGAGGCAACACGCTCACGCCTGCCCTCGGAGACCGTGGGTGCGCTCGTCGGCACTTTCCAGGATAGAGGCGGACGGGTAGAAGTACTCATAACGGGAGCGGTGCCCATAAGTCTCGTCTCATCCGGGCTTGGGGTGGCTCCGAACGAGGAGGAGTGGGCAGAACTTAGAGGGCAGATCGCTTCCGAAGCATCGGAACTTGCCGGGTTGGATGAGAGAATTGTCGGGTGGTTCTACGCCGACCCAGGGATCGGCATATTCCCGCCTCGTATAGACGTGGCCGAGGCTCATGCTGCGCTGGCACCGGAGGCGAGACTCTTCCTCCTGGTGAACCCGGCCAATGACTGTGGTGCTTTCTACAACTGGCGCGATGGTGATTTCGCGCCAATTGGCGGATTCTACGAAGCCCTGGAAGCCGGGGGTGAGGAAGCGATAATCCCCTGGGATGGGAAGGTCCCCGGGGCCGCCGCGTGGCTGCGCGGGCAAGGAGCTGCCCCTGAGGTAGGCGGTGGAGGGGTCCTTCATGCGGATCAGGAGCGTCAGGAGCGCGCGGTCGTTCGCGCAAGGGGGCGTCGAATGCGCCTCGTCACTGGAGTGGTGCTGGGCCTGGTTGTGGCCGCCGCGCTGGTAGGTTCCCTCTTCCTCTTTGGTCGAGAGCGCCAGGCGACACCCTTGCCCTCTCCCGTTGAGACAGTGACGCCAAGTCCCATTCCCACAGCTCAAGCCACCGCACCATCTTCTCCCCCGCAGGCGGTGCCTAGCCAGTTGGTTCCCGGCCAGATACCTCCTGTGCCCGTTGCTACGACTTTAGAGACCCTGCCGACGAGTGTAGGGACAAGCATTCCGGCTGTTACTGCGACCATGCCTGGCGTGATAGACACTGCAACGGTGACGCAACCAACGGTCACTCCCATACAGCCCCTTACTTACACGGTGAGCAGTGGTGACAGCTTGAGTGCCATTGCGAATAGCTTCAACACGACCGTTGAGGCAATTATGGCCGCGAACAACCTCGATTCGACCGTAATCATACCGGGGCAGGTGCTTATCATCCCCACGCAAGGTGGCCCTGGCGACGAAGGAACCGTTATACCTATCGTTACTTCTACAGGCGTCGTCACCTCTATTTCACCTGTAAACTCATCGCCTACCGAGGTGATACCCCAGGCTGTGCCGTCGGCGATTTCGACAGCTGATAGCCGGTAACCGGTCGTCAGCTGTCCTGGGGCCGTGTCTGCAAATTCGGGTAAAGGTATGACCAAAATACGGGAGGAAGAATCGTTATGAACAATGAAGGGCTAATCGCCAAAGCATCAACGACCATTGACGGCCCTATTGCCAAAATTTGGGACGCGCTTACTACCCCTGAAATAATCAAGCAGTTTATGTTCGGCACCGAAACTGTGTCGGAGTGGAAGGAAGGCAGCCCAATCGTTTGGAAAGGCACGTGGGAAGGTAAATCATACGAGGATAAGGGCGTAATTCTCAAGATAGAACCGCAACGAATGCTCCAGTATTCCCACTACAGTCCTCTTTCCGGTGATCCAGATGTGCCGGAGAATTACCATACGCTCACTTATGAGCTGTCCGAGGATGGGGATAAGACGCTCGTCGTATTATCTCAAGATAATAACGCAACCGAAGAGGAAATCGAGCATTCCCAGGGGATGTGGGAAAAGATGCTGGCAAGCCTAAAGAAAGTCGTAGAAGATGAGGGGAACTCCTAGAACTATCTCTCATAAAACGCTGGCGAGACGCCAGCAAGCGTATGCCATCAAGGTACTGGCGTTACCTATATGTACGTGATAATTTCTATTGTCATACGAAGTTGCCCTCATCACTGAAGGGCACTCGTAACTATTGACTTACGTACGTGGTACGAAATCATTATATCTGTTTGTATAATTGGTATAGATATAAGAGCGCCTCTTAAGTTGAAAGCTGCTTTATTACCTTCGGAATCATTAACATATCACTTACCATAGCATCAGCTTTTGCCCCTATAATACGATCAACCTCCAGCGACCTGCCAAAAACGCTTGCGCTCTCTTCCATTAGTCCCGTAAACCAAATAGCCTTCAATCCTGCTTCCATAGCGGGTGCAACATCGCTCGTCGGGTCGTCTCCTATATTAGCGGTTTCCATAGGTAAGACGCCGAACTCAATTGCTGCTCGCCGATATAACTCCGGGTCGGACTTCGCGAGTCCTTCCGACCCTGTTGCAATGATCCCACTAAAATAGGACTGTAAACCGAGATGCCTAAGCCCGTCTTCAATAGATTTGGGATAACCACTGCTGGAAACGACACCCAACTTATAGCCATCTTCTGCTAGTTGTTGGACGGCCTCTTTAGCTCCTGGTACTAACGCTATATCTTCAAGACACTCTTCCATTACGCTCGCAACTATCTTCTCTAGAGTAGCCCTCCGAACTTTGATGCCTAGCTTACGCAGAACGATATCTGCTCTATCTACCAATAACAACGCAGAATTGCTGTCGCGTAGATGGGCGCGCAACTCCTGATATTTCCCATCTGCTGTCTCGTAAAGCTGAGTAATGTTCGAGAGCTTTAGGTGGCTACCCGGGCGTTGTGACAGCTTATGTAGGACACGGCTGACCAGGGTTTTGACCTCTACATCAAGCTGACACGGGCTAGTTGTCAGGGTGAAGTGAAAATCAAACAGCACTAACCTCAGCGCCATGTTGTTCGCTCATCCCGCTCTAATGCTATTGCATTATGGCAACGGTGTATTAAGTTCAGATACGCCCCGTGGTGTACTGGCAGCAACTTCATTAACCTGCTCCTTTGGCTAATATCCAGTGCGTGTATTGAGCAAATAGATTGGGAGAAATCTTCATTAGCAAGTAGAGGGCCCCACGCGTAAGCCTTGAGTACTTCTTAGGATTCTTCAAATCTGCCCTTTTCATGTGGGTTGTGAGACCTTCGACCTGGGAAAGGACGCGGTTCTCAAAATCATTCGTGTAGTTGAAAAACTGAATGTGCATACCCTCGCCAGGATTGATATGGAGAAGGTCTGGGGAGGTTTTCCCAAGTAGGAACCATAAGCGATTCCAGAAGTAGACAGCATTTGGGAGGGTTACGATGATGATGCCTCCTACCTTAGTCACCCTCCTGGCCTCCCGCATTGCATGTACTGGATCAAGAACGTGTTCCAGGCAGCAAAGCATAGTAACTGCATCGAAGTGCTCGTCGCTATAAGGGAAACTATCTCCTGAGATGTCACATAGCTGCGCATCGACGCCGCGTTCACGCGCGATCTCAATAGCGTAAGGGGACACGTCCAGACCATGTACTTTGCACTGTTGCTTCTGGGTCAGGAACATACCCAAAACTCCATCCCCACAGGCCGCATCTAGCACCATGCTGTTATCTGTAATGTGCTTACGTGCGAAGTCCCAGCGGCTCCGCCATCTCCTTTCCAGGGTCTTGTACTCTTTCCGCTCTAACTTTATTCGCCATTCCTTATCGTAATAATCACGAAAACTGCCCGGCATATATCTCCCTCTTTGATGGAATCGTATGGCCTGGTTGTTGGCTAAGAACAAGAGTTAGCCCAGAGACGCTCAGTAACTCTATCCATTCGGCTATGTTAGCTCATCCTTTGCCTCATTCAACTGCCTGTTGAACTGTAATTGTGCATAGTCGATAAGGAGGCGACCCTGGGCCGAGGTCGATAAGGCCCAGATTTCAGGCCAGGGCGCAGCGACAATAGTTGTATTACTATTCTGGTAGGTATACCAGCCAACTAACGCAGCAATAGGCACTTCATTTCTACCATACAATATCACCGCTCTGAGGGTCGAACTATTCACAGCGTACTTAATAGAGATATTTTGCTTTAACTTAGCATCTATTATTTGATCATTAATCTTGTCAATCATAGTCGGCAACCTGTCGGCATCGGCTTTGCCTATGGCTGCCGATGGATGTTGAACTAGAACCTTTACGGGGATACCATGATTTGCCATCTTTGCTATTAGTAAGTGCCGTGCCGTAAGTCCCGTGGCAAGTATCTCAGCAGACCGGATCTGACCTGAGTCGATCAGGTTGCTTAGAGTCTGCTGGGCTTCTGAGTCGTTGGCGAAGATACGAATGCTTGTATTCTCGCTAGGTTTCGCTGCATGATAGACGATCTCGATCAGGAGCGTCAACACGAGTATCTCGAACAGTCTGGCCTTTTCGACGAAGGCAAAAACGTCTGGGAAGAAGATACTCAATACAAGAAGGAGGATGGTTACTACAACCGTCCCTAGCGTGATGACCATAGATATGCCATATTCTGTTACCAATTGACGGAAGAATCGCAGCAATAGTCTCATGGTCTTCAGCCTTCTTAGCTACAAACATGATATAGATTATCTCGGCCCTAGTACAGCCGTGCTCTCAATGTCTTAGCGAACTATATCCTCATATCGAGGATTGGCGGGCCTTCCACCGCCCGTCGGCAAGTACCCCATTATGTCCCAATCCTTTTCGAAGTTTTCATCAACTTCTTCAGGAAAGCCGTGTTGGGGCACCTTCACGCCTGGGTTCAAGACATATTTGGGATCGAAAAGCTCCTTAATCTGTCGAAATACATCCGTTACCTCAGTTCCGTATTGCTTCGTCAGAAATGGAGTGCGCAGTAAACCATCGCCATGCTCCGCAGAAATCGTTCCCTTCATCCCAATCACCTTATCATAAACACGCTTCATTAGATTTGCAGCCATCCTCATCTGGTCAGGCTCTGGGCGCAGTAATGGCCGCACGTGTAAATTCCCGTCGCCAGCGTGCCCAAAAATAGCAGCACGGAAGCCTAATGTGTCGAATTCTCTTTGAAGATATTCTATGAACTTGCCAAGCTGACCAACCGGGACTCCTGGGTCCTCGATTATTGGAGGTGCGACCAAGTCATGCTTTTTGCCGTAATCGTTCAATAGCTGTACGACAGATTTACGAAGATACCAGAAATCATCACGCTCAGTGCTGCTGGTCACGAGCCGATAAGCTTCATCAGGGTCATTCCCTTCTCTTTCGATATGGCGCTTACACACCTCTTCCAATTGCTTCCCAGCGGCGACAGCTATCTCCTCTGGGTCATCGTATTCGACCAGCAGAACGGCAGCTCTTGCATTCTCAGGGGGCTGGCATGCTTTAGGTAATTCTATCCTCAGAGACTTGATCACTTCGAAGATTGACCCATCTACTATTTCCAATGCAGATGGTAGTACAATAGTACCATTCACCTTGATCCTCAGAACGTCCTCGACGGTCCAGCAGGCCTCCTCTATAGTTCCAAAAAAGGAGAGTACAGTCGCTTTCGGAGGTGTAATACGTCGGATTTTGATTTTGGCGCGAAGCAGCACTCCGAGCGTTCCTTCGCTGCCGACAAAGAGTTGCGTTACGTCCAGTGGCTCGCCCCTCTTAATATTGTTGGCTAAAGGTCGAAGATTATACCCACTTGAGTTCTTCTTTACAACGGGATAAGCAGCTAGTAACCGATCCGTCCCTACGGCCTGGATCATGCTATACAGTTCTCGATACACATCGGAGAAGCGACCTGTTTCCGCTATTTGCGTGGTCCAAGTTCTACGTCCATCAGGTAAAAGAACTTCCAGGTCGGTGACGTTGTCGCAAGCAGAACCATACTTGGTCGACATGATTCCCCCACCGTTGTTCATGATAGCTCCACCTAATGTCGCCATATGGCTGCTGGATAAGTCTAACGTGTGCTCAAATTCGATAGTGGTTAGACCTGATCCAAGACGTTGACGGATACGTTTGTTGAGGTCATCCAGAATTATTCCAGGACCCGCCTGTGCATAGGGGCCTGTCTTGGCATCGACAGGACTCAATTGAAGGTCCTGGAAATTAGACATGTCTATCACAATTCCCTTTCGATTCGTAGCCTGCCCGGCGACGCTGGTACGAGAGCCCACGAATGTTAGGGGAATGTCTTTTTCTGCGGCAATTTTCATTAGCTCCTTTAGCTTGCGTTCTACTGAGGCCAAATCTTCCGCCCCCTCAAAGCGCACCAGGCCGATTGGATCTCCTTTATAAAGGCTGGCATCCCTGCTAACTGCTTGGCAAGCGTCTCCTGCTGTCGTGATTGGTAGCCCGATCCTTTTTAGCTTTTCCTCTATTTCCCACGCGCTGATCAGATCCATGTTGTCTTCTCGTTGCCAATAATGCTCGAAATGGCTCAAAAGTTCTGGGAATACTCTGTTCAACTCTTCGACATCGAAGCGCACTTGAGCTAAGCGGAGGGAACCCTCTCGCAAGTAGAAACCTATGAAGAGATGATTATCCATTCGATAATATGGGAAGTAGGGAATGAAATCGTAAGCTTTGATTTCGATTTGTCCCTTAGGGGATTTAGCCTCCCGCACGACGGCCCGTAACATTTCTAAGCTTGCCAGCGCAACTTCCTTTCCACGTTCTAGATGATTAAGTCTGACCCCTAGATAGCTGGAATTGTATCGCAGTACAAGGATGCGAATCTTACATCCATTTTCGTATGCAGCTAGTAAAGCTGCTTTAATACCTTCGATGCCCGGAACGTATGTCTGCAATATATCTATCGTGTCTGTAGCAGTCTTTATCAATCGACTGAACCCAGCCACATCCTGACTTTCGAAGATGCGTACATTTTTAATGAAAGGCTCCTCCAGACCAATACCCATCTGCTCCAGTGGCGTGACAGTTATTGCCTGAGGTTCCAGTGGCACCTGGGACGTTCTCCCCCATTTCTTGCTATATTCCAAAGCAGCTCTGGTGAGGTCCCTCCCTAGCAGTTCTTTGAACTGTTCCGGTGAGGAGAAAGTCCCGTAAAATACACCCTTGTTTTTAGCCAAATCCCGTCGCAACTCCTGTACCTGTCTGACCTGATCAGTATCCAGCTTCGTTGGATCTGTGGCTTGGCTCGAAAAATAGACCATCACTTTCTTTTCATCTGGCGCGGCTTGTGCCTGATCTAGCGCCAAGTTCAGTTCTTCTACTGCTGCTGATATTGCTTTTGGTGTGGGACTGCCTATGCGCGTCCAAAAGATTGAAACAAAGATGTCGAAGTCCCCAAGTTGCGGCTGGATGACTTCCTGGGAGTATTTTCCCACCCCTGGCTTTGCATATGTCTCCCAAAGCACTGGTTCGAGAACTAGTTGTCTGTCTTCTGATAAAGTTGTTGAGAGAGTGCGTATTATCTTCTCAACTTCGTTTCGCTGTTCCGCAACATCGCTCGGTGAGGAAACTATGACACGCAACTGGGTAACTGACTTCGCCATGCGTAACCTCCAAGGACTCCCATTGTCTTTTGTATCGATTAATAGAGAAGGAAGTAGGGCAGGAAGCATCGGCTGCTACCTGGTCCAAATTGTACTATAGAACCTCAAATGATGCAATGGAATAGAAGCAACTTTTGGTTCATTCTCTATCAATAATCCCCAAGTGACGTGATAGCCTCATGTAACCAATCGTTGGGCGAGTGCAATGGCTCCCAGCACGCCGGCACGGTTGCCAAGGGCTGGGGGGACGATGTAGCTATCTATTTCCGCGAGTAGCTGAGGGGCTTGCATATACCCGTTGAGGAGTCTTTGCACTTCTTTGCGCACCATAGGGAAGAGCTGCGGCTGCTGCATCATCCCACCGCCCATCACGATGCGTTGCGGCGAAAGCACGCAGATGAGATTGACCAGGGCAAGGGCGAGGTAGTGCGCTTCCAGGGGCCAGGCGGGGTGATCGGGGGGCAATGTCTCCCCTCGTTGGCCCCAGCGGCGCTCCAATGCGGGGCCGCTCGCCAGACCCTCCAGGCAGTCTCCGTGGTAAGGACACGCGCCTGGGAAGGGGTCTGCCTCTCTGTCGTGCGGTATGAGTATATGCCCCATCTCCGGGTGTAGCATCCCGTGCAGGAGCTCACTCTTGACGATTCCCCCGCCACCTATACCTGTGCCGATTGTCAAATACACAAACGTATCCAGACCCTGGGTAGCACCCCACCTGTGCTCGCCAAGCGCGGCGGCATTCACGTCGGTGTCAAAGGCTACTGGCACGTTGATAGCGCGCTGTACCGTACCTGCAAAGTCGGTGTTGGCCCAGCCTGGTTTGGGCGTCGAGGTGATATAGCCATAAGTTGGTGAGGTGGGGCTAAGGTCCACGGGGCCGAAGGTGCCTATACCGACGGCGGCGATAGGCGCAATAGAGTGCTGTTCGCGTAAGAATGCTATGGTGCGAGCCAGAGTTTCCTGGCTCGTGGTCGTGGGGAAGTCGGTTACGGCCCGCAAGTCGCCAGGGCCAGTGCCCACTCCACATACGAACTTGGTCCCACCAGCTTCAATGCCTGCGTAAATGAGTCCGCCAGATTCATGCCGATTGTGCATCGTTCGTTCTTCCCTCGTCCTTTAGCAATCTACTTGCAGGCATACGTCCTGCAAGGGTAGTTACCGGGTATTTACACAATTATACCTGCTCTGCATTTACTTCATTGTATACTGTACATGGAGAGTGCAGATGCTTACAAAGTCGAAGTCGGACGAGCCTAAATCGCCGGTGCGCGCCGTTACGCAGGCCATACAGGGAGTCGGCGTGGCTGGGAATGAGGCTGGGCCGGACCTGGAGAGCCATGAAAGCGTCATAGGCGGCAACGTGCTGCGTGCTGCCGTGTTGGGTGTGAACGATGGCCTGGTGTCGAACCTCAGCCTGGTGATGGGTGTGGCAGGGGCCGAGCTGGACGGCAGAGCGATCTTGATTACGGGACTGGCGGGGCTGTTGGCGGGCGCGTCCTCGATGGCGATGGGGGAGTGGCTGTCAGTGCAAAGCTCGCGGGAGCTTAATTCAAGGCAGTTGGCAATAGAGAAGCAACACCTGGCCCAGATACCGGAGATCGAGGCCGAAGAGTTCGTGCAGATGTACAAGGCGAAGGGGCTGTCTGACGAGCTGGCGCGTGCGGTGGCGGCGCAGCTTATGGAGAACCCAGACCACGCGCTCGATACGATGGCGCGTGAGGAGCTTGGCATCAACCCGCAGGACCTGGGAGGCTCGGCCTGGCAGGCGGCGGGAGCGTCGTTCGCGCTATTCGCGGTAGGTGCGATAGTGCCGGTCGTGCCATTCTTCTTTCTCGACCATATAGCTGCGGCGATGGTCAGCCTGGTGGCGAGCGCTATCGCCCTGTTCGTGATTGGGGCAGGTATCACGCGGCTTACGGGCCGGAGCATATTCTTCGCAGGGACGCGGCAATTGCTCTTCGGCCTGGGTGCCGCCGCGCTAACTTACGGCATCGGGCGGCTGATTGGGGTTAGCGTGTCGGGGTAAGGACGACAGACGACAGATTTCACCGCGGAGACGCAGAGTGCGCAAAGGTTCTTGGGGAATTACGAATTACGAATTACCAGTTAGACACTAATATCACAAATCACGCATCACGCATCACGCATCACGTTTCACCGCCGGTCCCCAACCTGACACACTCTCTCTCGGTTTCATCGCATCTAGCGTGCCCTCGCGGTCTGAGGCAGAGGCTTTGCCCGCTCGGACGACGGCCCATCGGAGGAGCGCGCCTCCAGCCAGGGCTGATATGGAGGCTAGAGCGCCCCATAGTCGTTTGTGGCGCTTTGATTGGGTGACGAGGACATCTAACAGTGTAGCGGCTACCATCGAAGCTGCCGCGCCTGCCATGAATGCGCCTGTTTGACCTTCGCGGTACGGCTTCGCTGCCGCGCCTGAAGTGGCGATGTAACCGCCCATTAGGGCCAGCTCGGTTATGCCGGAGGCCATTTCCAGTTTGCCTAGCGTCGCTTGCTCCTCCTCTCCCGCTCCTCTGAGGTTGCTGGCAAGATTGGTAGCTGCCGTGCCGGTGCTGAAGGCACTCGCTGTGAAGAGCGCGCCCAGGAGGGGGCTGGCGTTCCACACAGGGATGCTGGTCGTGCCGAGTAGCACGCCCGTGTAACCGGCCAGGACGAGGGAGCTTGGGATGCCCAACCCCACGAGCAATTGCTCCGGCAGTAGTTTGTACAGGAAGCCGACAACGGGCAGCTTGCCTTCAGCGGCCAGCATCCTTCCGACCGTCAGGGTCGCGCCCGCGCCATGCATTGCGAAAGCCCATGCGCCCAGGTTCATAGGGGAGGCGGGCTTGAAGATACGCAACATGTGGTGGAAGCGTGATGGCACTCCCAGGTCGTCTATCAAAAGGGTAGGGCAGGGGAGAAAAGTGGCAAAAGAGACGTAATGAGCGGTGCGAGCGAGCTTCTTATAGCGTTCGCTGTTAAACACCTCAGCCAATGAGCCAACTAAAGCCGCGCCTGCGGAGATACCACCCAGGTAGAAGTAGGCGGCAACCTCGTGATTCCAGACGGGCCGCTTGAGGATCGGGACATCGCTGTATGCGTCAGCAGGGTTGAGGTGTGCCGCTCCCAGGGGATTGCGACTGGCCCCTCGCTCTTGATCACTCATCTCTCTTTTCCTGCCTCGTTCTCAAACTCCTCTGCCATGATGCCGAAGATAAGGTCGTCAAAGTATTGGCCCTGGGTATAGACCATCTTTCGCAGGCGGCCCTCAAGTTGGAACCCCAGACGCTCATGTAAGCGTATGGACGGTTCGTTGAAGCTATAGACGTGTACGGTGGCCTTCTGGTAGCGCAGTTCCTGGAAGAAGTAGCGCAGCACAAGTGTAATAGCTTCGGAGGCATATCCTTTGCGGCGGTGCTTCTCGCCTATAGCCAAGCCGTATCCGAATGTACCGTTGCGGGGGTCGCATGAGTGGGTGTTGATTGTACCAACCATCTCTCCTGGTAGGGTTTCGATCACCAGGCGATAGAGATCGTTCTCAGGCTCTTTGGTAGCCTCACGCTCAGTCCAGCGCCTGGTGGCCTCCTCCGATTTGGGGAAGGGGAGGTAGTAGGTCTGTCTAGCTGTTTCGCTGTCGAAGTTCCACTCGTAGAAGTGCTCCCAGTCGCCCGGCTCGACTGCCCTCAGCCTGACGAGATTACCTTGCCAGAAATAGGTGCTCACTCGGTATATCTCCTCTAATCACCAACTTCTAATTCGTAGACAAGCAGCGTCTCTGAGTAATCTTCCGTGCCTGCCAGGCAAGCTCCATCCGGTCCGAATATGAAGGAGCCTCCTGGAAAGTCCTCGTCAACTGTTGCACCAGTCTGGGTCGCGACGGCGATGTATAAGCGATTGTCGCGTGCGTAATTCGGCAGCCGCTCGGCCAAGTAACCTTTGTACCAATCGTATCCATCTTGCCACTCGGCAGCGGTGATACGACGTTTGTAGAGGCCGGGAGCGGACGAGTGGAAGACGATGCGCACACCCTTGCGGGCAAAGGTCGCGAAGAGATCAGGGCGGTCGCTGTCGGCGCATACCGCAAGAGAGCACTTTATTTTGCGTCCTTGCAAGGAGAGATCGAACACCGGCATCTCCACCCCTGGTGTGAACCAGTCAGCTTCTTCATCAACGACGTGCACTTTGCGATAGTGGCAGAGTATACGCCCACCCTGGGCTAAGATTTGCGTGATAAAGGGCTTACCTGCGGGATTAGTCTCTATGAAGCCCCCTGATGCAGCGATTTTGTGACTCGCCGTCAAGCTCACGAAGTGTTGAACGTATGGTGAGTCTATCGTTTGTACGCTATCCGGGAAGGTCAGGGGGTTATTGTAGCCCGACAGACCCATTTCGGGGAATATGATAATATCGCAACCTGCGGCAGCGGCCTCGGCCATGTACCGTTCGGCACGCTCAAGGTTGCCCGGCCAGTCTCCCTTCTCGCACCGCATCTGTGCGAGCGCGATCTTTAGTTTTGTCATGTGGTCTAGCTTTCCCCTATTTTCTCCCCAGCACCACGGCGCTGACCAGGCTGAGACCTATGCCGACGGCAGCGCTCCACATGTACTTACGCTTCATGGAGGCGGTGGGCATGGTGGGCGCGGGAGGGAGGTTGTATGCGGCGGGTTCTTCGGTGAGGAGGAAGAAGGCGTTGAGTCGCTTGTAGTTGCCCGCGTCGTCCGCCCCGTACAGGTAGGCCTGTGGCTCTCTATCGCGCACTTCGCCCAGGCGCTCTCTTGCCCGCTGGCGTAACTCCTCGACGGGGCCGAACTGGATGGAGTCGGTGGGGCAGGCTTTGGCGCAGGCCGGCTCGATGCCATCTTTCTGGCGGTCGTAACAGAGGGTGCATTTGTGCGCCTTGTGGTCGACTTCGCTGCGCTCCAGCACACCGAACGGGCAGGCTGCGACGCAATAGCCGCAGCCGTTGCAGATGTCCTGCTGGACGTATACGCTGTCGAACTCGGTGCGTATGATAGAGCCTGTTGGGCAGACCTGCTGGCATGGGGCCTCGGTGCAGTGCTTGCATACGTCGCTGTTGAATAGCCAGCGGACGGACGAAGGACGCAGGGCGGAGTACGTATCGGTTTCTACATCATTCGTCTTTCGTCTTTCGTCCTTCGTCGGCGCAGCAATTTCGGTGAAGGTAACGTGACGCCAGGTGGTGGCGGAGAGGTGGCCGGTGTTGTCGTAGCTCCGACCTGTCCACTCCATACCGTCGGCGGGGAGGCCGTTCCACTGCTTGCAGGCGACCTCGCACGCCTTACAGCCGATGCAGAGGGTCGCGTCGGTGAAGAAGCCCATCGCTTTGTGCTTGGGCGAGGGGTCTACCAGCTTGATCCCTTCCCAGAAGCCGGGCTTGACTTCTTCATCCATAGTTTTCTCCTTATTAGAGTAGGCTTCAAAACTGACATTGCGGCATGTAGGGGCATGGCGCGCCATGCCCCTACGCAGCGGAAATCTTTTAGAACAGGAGCACCGTGCCTATGACTATGAGCCATACCGCGAAGAGGCCGCTGCTGATCGCGACTATCGCCCCGGCGGGCTTCCACCCTGCAAACTCCAGGTTACCGAGGAATATGCCAATGCTCAAGATGACGCCAACCAGCGCTAATATCGGGTTGAGGAGCGCCGCGTCCATCAGGGCAAATCCTACCAGCGCGCCCCAGATGCTCAATGTGCTGAAGCCCAGGAACTCTCCAACGGTGACGCCGAGATAGGTGTGAAATGCCTCAAAGACGGTCTCGGTCGCGTCGCGGGTAGCCTGGCTGGAATTGGGGTCTACGTATTTAGCAGCCAGCAGCGGGACCAGGAAGACCCACCGGATCAAGCCGAGCAGGTTGAATATACCTGCCAGGATACCAAAGAGAGTAGCGATGCCCAGGTAAGGGATAGCCCTACCCCGGCTGGCGTTGGCGATGACTTCATGCAGCAGTAGGGCTGTGGGAAAGATAAGCACGGCAGACAGGGCGAAGAAGAGCCATAGGATGGTGAGTCTGTTGCCTCCTGCGTGATACTTGCGTAGTATCTCGCCCGTAGGTTTGCGTAGAATATCGGGGTACTCAAAGCTGCGCCTCAGCAGTTCAAAAGGTACGATAAGCCAGAGTCCTGAGACTATCAGGAATACGCCGGTTACTATGCGTAAGGTTGAATCGTTCAAAGCCTTGCCTCCATTATTCCTTGCTTATGATCTCGCACCAGGGGACTATCCGAAGCATTGAGAATGCTGGTATATTTTCGCTCTGGTTTCACGCCGTCCTCCCCTCCGGTTGGGCCTGGTGGGGCGTATCGGGCATAGGCTCTTCGCTTGGGCGCTTCCCTACCTGGACCGAGGGGACATCTGAGGGCTTCTCCAGGCGACCTTTACGTACTTCGCACATGAATGCTTTCCCTTCGTGCATCGAGACATTCGGCTCTGTGATTATAGGGATAAGTTCGTTGGCCTGCCCACCCGTGACTTCTCCAGAATAGCCGAAGTGGATAGGCACGCCTATCTGGTGAACGCGCTCACCCTTGATGGTGAGGGTGTGCAGACGTGGGGTCACCATCGCGCGGGCCTCGATTTCGCCTCGCGGGCTGCTGACTACGCACCAATCGCCGTGGGCGATCTCGCGCTCGGCGGCAAGCTCCGGACTCATCTCGACAAACATGGCGGGCTGCAATTCGTTGAGCCAACTGTCGAAGCGCGACATCCCCCCGCTCAGGTAGTGTTCGGTGAGGCGATAAGTGGTCGCCACGATTGGAAATGCGGAGTGCGGAGTGCGGAGTGCGGAAGGCTCCGATTTTGGATTGCTGTCGTCCGTCGTCCGTCGTCCGTCGTCCGTCGTCGGTGCAGCCGCGATTAGGTTGAGGGGGACGTCAGGGATCTTAGCTGTTGGGTTGGTGCGTTGGGCGTAGAGCGGGTTGTGAATTGGCGACTCTATTGGCTCGTAATGTGTAGGGAGGGGGCCATCTTTGATGCCGGAGGGTGAGAAGAGCCAGCCCTTGCCGTCGGAGTGCATGATAAAGGGGGAGTCGCCGTCTATGGCGTCCATGCCCTGTGCGCGGTCAGGCGAGCGGTAGGAGGGGGGCTTGTCCGGCGGGAAGTCGGGAGTATCGTAGCCGGTCCATTTTTGCTCGTCGGTGTCCCACCAGACATAGCGCTTCCGCTCGCTCCAGGGGTTGCCTTCGGGGTCGGCGCTGGCGCGGTTGTACATCATGCGGCGATTCGCGGGCCAGGCCCAGGCCCAATCTAAGTGCGGAGTGCGGAGTGCGGAGTGCGGATTTAGAGAGGTTGCTGCTTGTGCAGTATCTTCCGACGATACTTCGTCCTTCGTCCTTCGTCTTTCGTCCGCGCTGGAAGGGCGCTGAGCGGCGCGGTTGCGTCCTTCTTCGGGGTAGACGCCGCAGTATATCCAGCAGCCGCAGGCGGTGGTGCCGTCGTCTTTGAGCTCTTCAAAACCCTTTAGGAGGACTGAGGACTGAGGACTGAGGACTGAGTGTTGTTTACCACCCGACTTTGGACTAATATGGTAGCCATTGATCTCTTGGAGTACCTTTTCGGCGTCGGGTTCGTCTTCGATACGGCTTGGTGAGCCGCCTGGGAGGATTTCGGGGTGGTCCTGGGCGTAGTCCCAGGTGAGATTGAGGAGGCCCTGGTCGTGCTGTTGGGTGCTACCTGCGTATAGCTCTTTCAGGCGGCGGCCGAGGTTGTAGACGAACCAGAGGTCTGAGCGGCAGTCGCCTGGGGGGTCCACCGCCTTGTCATGCCATTGGAGCATACGCTGGGTGTTGGTGAGGGTGCCGGGTTTTTCAGCGCCCGCAGCGGCTGGGAGGAAGAAGATTTCGGTGCCTATCTTTGAGGGGTCGGGGTTATCAGGCCCCTCCTTCCAGAAGGTGGCGCTCTCAAGCAAGAAGAAGTCGCGCACGACCAGCCAATCGAGCTCAGTCAGAGCTTTGCGATTGAGACGGGCGTTGGGTGCGCCAGCCGCCGGGTTTTGCCCCATGAGGAAGAGGCCTTTCACCTTCCCCTTCGACATCTCGGTGAAAGTGCATAGCTGCGAGTGGTCGCCACTCGTGCGTGGGAGCCAGCCGAAGCCGTAGTCGTTCTCGTGGGTGGCGGCATCACCATACCACGCTTTGAGGAGGCTTACCATGAACTTTGGCATGTTGGACCAGTAGCCCTTGTCCACCTTTTCGTTTTCAAGGTAGCCTTTGAGAGTCTCGTGTGGCTTGCCTTTGGTGGGTTGGAGGAGGTAGCCGGGAAGGAGGTTGTAGAGGGTAGGGATGTCGGTGGAACCCTGGATGGAGGCATGCCCGCGCATCGCCATGACGCCACCTCCGGGGCGGCCCGCATTGCCCAGGAGCAGCTGAAGCATCGCGGCGGTGCGGATAATCTGCACGCCTGTGGTGTGTTGCGTCCACCCAACGGCGTATACGATGACCCCCGTCCTCTCCCTGCCGGAGTTGGACATCATCGCCTCGGCAACCTCCATGAACTGCTCGACGGTGCAGCCGCAGGTGTCAGCGACCATTTCGGGGGTATAGCGGGCGTAGTGACGCCGGAGGATGTTCAGTACGCAGTTGGGGTGCTGGAAGGTTGGGTCGCGCTGTGGCTTGCTATCGCCGCTGCCGGCGTTGGATTGGCTCCACGACTCCATCTTGGCGTGCTCAGGCGCGTCGGCGGCGGGCGGCGGTTCCTGGCCGGCGTAGTGCCAGTTGGCGTCGTGGAGGTGATAGGTGCGCTCGTCGGGATCGAAGCCGGAGAAGATGCCTTCGTTCTCCTCCGCGTCCACATATCCCTCGTTGATTATTGTGGAGGCGTTGGTGTAGTGTTGCACGTACTCTTTGAACCAGCGGTCCTGGAGGAGCACCTGGTTGATGATACCGCCGAGGAAGACGATGTCGGTGCCGGTGCGGATGGGCAGGTACTGGGTGGCGCAGGCAGAGGTGCGGCTGAAGTGGGGGTCTACGTGGATGACCTTCGCTCCGCGCTCTCGCGCCCGCATGACGAAGCGAAAGCCTACCGGGTGCGCCTCGGCCATGTTGGACCCCATTATCAATACGCAGTCGCTATTCTGGAGGTCTTCCTGGAAGGTTGTGGCGGCCCCTCGACCGAAGGTGGTGCTCAAACTGGGCACCGACGCGCTGTGTCATATACGGGCCTGGTTCTCGATGGCGATGATGCCCAGGTTGTTGAAGAGCTTCTTGATGAGGTAGTTCTCCTCGTTGTCGAGGGTTGCGCCCCCCAGATGCGACATGGCGAGGGTGTGGTTGAGTAAGCTCCCTTCTTCGTCTCGCTCGATGAATGTAGAGTCCCGCGTCTCTTTGGTGAGGTGGGCTATGCGCTCCATCGCCCAGTCGAGGGGCTTGGTCTCCCAGTGGTCGCTGTAGGGTGCCCTGTAGAGGACTTGCTTCTGGCGGTGCGGGTTGATTGTTAGCTGGTAGGTATTGGAGCCTTTGGGGCAGAGTGTGCCCTCGTTGATGGGGCTGCGCTCGTCCCCCTCGATGTCTACTATCTTCCCGCCCTTGACGTAGATGCGCTGGGCGCACCCCACTGCGCAGTAAGGGCATACGCCGTTCACCGAGACCGCGTCGCGTATGCGTGAGTGCTTGGCGACGGAGATGGGGGAGAAGGGTTGGGGAGAGTGGGAGGGGTGGAGTTGGAAGAAGGGACGGGGTTTGCGACTGTCCATTTAGGTTTCTCCAATTACGGCTTTGGGCGTTTGAATACCCATAACTCCTCATCAGTATAACCAGCATAGTCATGAGAAGTCGTTAAGTTATAAACACCACCTAAAATGCCAGAGCGTGGACTGATAGCAACCAGCTCCCATCCTGCCTCTCCTAATTCGGAGAGTTTGGTCTCTATATACACATCCCACGCTCCGTGATTATGCCAAGGTACATTCCCAGCTTTTTCCCTCCAGCCGCGCGTTCTCAATATAGTTTTGTACTCCCATTTCTGCCCTGCCCAGGATGAGCTAGGGCCGCCTTGAGGGGAATCTCCTTGTGATGAACTTCCACTTGATGAGCCACCGAATGTCCTAATCCCTCGATCCATCTTTATCTTCCTCCTATCTTGGCGTTAGCTATTCCTCGTTAGCTTGTCGGCTCCGGTAAAAATCGGTTGGCCTAAAGCACGGGCTGTGTAGCCACCTTCGGGGCTTCCTCGACCAGGAAGATAAGTTCGTTCATTGCCCTCTCCTTTTTGTTTATGTGCTAGCATCTTCCCGCATCAGCACCTGGAAGCCTGCCTGCTCAAAGTGGCGGTCGAACGTCAGGGCGGCAGTCACGCCGGCTTCCTTCATGACGACGAAGGAGATGCAATCTACCAGTCCCCAGGCTTTATCTTGATAAGCTTTGTAGACTGCAAGCGCTTGTTGGAACAATCGTGGGGTGAGATGCACTACTTCTACATCATCAGAAATCAACAGGCCTTCAATAGTCTCAACTGCTCCTTGCTTATGGTTGCGCGCTAGAGCATTGCCTATCTCTAACAGAACAGCGTCAGTAACAATAAAGGAATAGCCCTCGTAGCGTGTGGACAACCTGGATGCTTGCTGATGCAGGTCATCGTCTGCGTTGACGAGGGCAATAATGAACACAGAATCAAGGAAGATTTGGTTCCTCACGCATTTCCCCGCTCAGGTATGAGTCTAGATTAGTGGCGAAGTCTCTAGGGCCATGTATCTTTATCCTGCGTAGCTTCGACATGATGTTTTCACTTTTGTTGGCTGCATCTCTAGATTTGGCAAAGCTTACTGCCAGGGCATATAATTCTTTTAGGTCTTCCTCGCTGAGACGGTCTATCTCAGCGAGAAGTCGTTCCTTAGTAGTCATAAGTTGCCCTCCTTTCTGCGCTGTTGCCGGTAAGTATAGTTGATTCTCATAGGTCGTGTCTCACATCATTTATGGCATCTTCAGTAGATACGCCTTCGGGCCAGTTGGCGCTAATTTCATCTCTTAACCGTAGTAGCTCAGTCCATGCGCCATTAGCATCTCGGTCTAGGGGTCGCTCATGTACGCATTATAATCCATTCCGCGCAGAGCGAAGAGTGAGTTCAACCTACTTTCGGCAGCCAACCACTTTCAGCTCGCCGTTCTCCTGGACCGCGAAGGTGAGCATCGTCATCGTGGTCTCCCACCCTCCTGGCAACGTGTAGCCATCGGGGCTATAGGCGCCAGGTAGGGAGCTGGCTATCCGCTCATAGACCGGCCTCGCATCAGATACAATGGGGTAGACCTCCAGCAAAAGCTCTGTTTCCCCGTTGGTCAGGCTTTTTGATCTGTAGTTCGGGTTTGTGTCTATCCAAACACGGTCGAATGAGGGTGCATTGCCTGTATCGAACTCTCGCGGCACGAGAGCCTTTCGCACCGGGTCCTCATCTCTAGAGGGGCTAAGGGACAATTTAGATACGACAGGCTTATCATTGATCAGCATGAACCCTTCTCCGTAGAAGTTGAAATAAGGGTCGTCCAGGTTGGACTGGTTATAGTTGAAGGCCTGCAGTGGATGCTCCTCGGAGGGGAATATGCCACCTGGGATGTCGCCGCAGGGATTCACTTTCGCATTGTATTGGCCCGTATTGCTCTCGAAGGTCCCGCTGAGAGAGGAAGGAGGGCTGCCTGCATACCAGAGATTGATTATCAGGCTCGAATCAATCTTCGATAGCCGACGTGTCAATGGAAGGGATTTGACCTGGGTGAGGAGGTTCCTCAGCGCAGTACGGTTTAGTGTCCAGTATTTGAACTCACCGCCCTCTATGATAAAGCGCGTGCCGACTGTGTAACGCAGAGGCATACCTGCTATATCGGTCTTGCCGAGGAAGGTCATCTCGCCACTGAACTTGCCCTCAAGCGGTTCGTTTGAGATGATGTCGCCCCGGTAGAAGGCTTGTAGGAGGATGTGGTCGGCCAGGAGGTTGTTGATGTCATCGTTACGACTCAGAGGCCCTGATAACTCTGCCGATGGGGGAAGGTGGAGGTAGTTGCGATCCACTCCCCACGTGCCCCAAAGCTCTCCAGTCAACTTTACCTCTCGTCCAGTGTCAGTAGCGAGGCGAATAGTAATGGGGTAGCGATATACTTCACCTATTGTAACCTTCCCCAGCGTGCAACTGAATTCCTTGTAGGTCCACCACTTAGTCACCGGGTCGTCCCGCTTAATATTGCACGCTAGCTTCTCACCGCCAACCTGTAGTTCGACGCTGTTGACCTGCTTAATCTCTCCGAATTCTCCTGTGGAATTGGGGTTCCAAACTTTGCCATGAATGGTCCTATGCTCGCTGTCCGCTTCGTATCTGAAGTCGTCGCTGAACGGGTGGAGTCCCCAGAAGCCGTATCCGAGCTGAGGCAAGTAACTGCCCTTACCGAAGATGACTGCATGCGCGTCTTCCCCGTTTGGATAATAACCGGCTTCAGGGTTATCCTCAAAAACCGGGAACAAGCGGTCTATTGGCCAAGCAAGGGAGCCATCATACTGGGTGTAAAACCGCCCGTTGTAGAGCACATTCCAGGGAGCGTGTCCAGGATTTCCGGTGCTATAAGAAGTGACTAGCACATGGTTGCCGTCGTCCCCGGTAATTTCAATCGTCCATGATGGGTCGTCATCAGTCCACGCTCTCCGGCCTGCGGTTCCATTGCTAGGATAGAGGTGGTCTAGCGAACGGAGGAAAGCATGCACCAGTTCAGTTGGCACGGTGACTCCATCTCGCGTGTATTCGCTCTCCCGCCTCTCCACCTTCTGGTGACTGAGCGTCCATGGGCCCATCCCACTCCATTGGTAGGAGAATTCGATAGAGGCCACCGGCCAGCTTTGCTTGAGATGGTACCCCTTCTCCCCTTGCTCCATGAGCGCAGGCGCAGCGGGGTCCATGGGGTCCCAGACCTTCCATTCGCTCATGCCAGTATGGGTTGCTTGCCGGAGGTGGAAGGTACCTAGCTGGGAGAGGAGCACATTATAGGGTGGTTTGTTTGCTGGGTGATACTCGAAGACCGCGCGCTCGAAGTACTGCACCATGTATGGCTGACCATCCAGGTCGGATACTTCCTGGAATAGGTCGGTGATGGGGTACCCATTGCTCGCGAGGCCGCCGTTATTCGTCCAGTATTCAAGAAAGATACCTCCCAGGGTCTTGCCCGTCTCTGCGAATTTCAACGCCCCAGGTTCGTGGTTGGGATTCTGGTCTGGCGCGCCGCCCGGGTATTTCTGCTTATAGCGTAAGACGCCGAGCAACTGCAATAGCACATTAAATGGGGGCTTGTTCTCAGGGTGCAACTCGAAGACTGATCTTTCAAAATACTGCACCGTGTAGGCTTTGCCGTCTATGGCGCTTACCTGGCTCATTTCTTCGGAGATCGGATAGCCGTGCCGGGCTAAGCCCCCACTCTTGTTCCAGTAGTCGAGGAACCTGCCGCCAACGGTCTTGCCTGTCTCCTGGAATAGCACCTTCTCTCCCTGGGCCTGCGCCGAGGTGGGAGTATTCGCATGGGGAGAGTAAGCTGAAGGCAATGCTAGCAGCACGAGGATTGTGCTGATTAGCAGACTGAGCTTGCGTGTGGGCAGGCTGAAAGGAGAGGTTCCCACATCGGACCACCTTTCGGGCGGAGTTTAGTTCAGGCACTCCTATATCGCCAGATAACCACTTAGACATCCGATGAGTCCGGGATGCTTGATCTCTTACCAGCGTAGCACCGGCGTTTGGTGTATAGGCACGCAGATAACGCTGGGTGGATAAGCCTGGGGTTATCACCTTATATCACAGTAACCTGGATTGTGGGGTTCACGAAAGTTGGTTTGTGAGAAAGAGGCTTTATGACTGAGGCGCTACACCCGGACCGTTTCCGCGCAGCTGCTGGAGCAGGCCCATGATGTCGGCCTGCGCCCACCGCGCCACGATCTTGCCGTCCCGAACATGGAAGAGGTGCATTGCTTGCATCGTTATTTGCTTGCCGGTCGGGGGTATTCCCAGGAATGCTCCCTGGTGGGTACCCCGGCCCATGCCGCGAATGGCCACGCGGTCTCCTTCAGCGATTGTATCCTCAACTGTAAAGTGCCAGTCTGGGAAGGCGTTGCGGAAGATAAGGGTCATCTGCTTGAACGCTTCTCGACCAGGAGGTATGCCAGGTGGCGCGTTGTGCTCCACATAGTCAGCCACGAGCAGTTCTTCCAACTCCTCGTATCTTCCCTCATTTGCTACGTTGTTTACAAGGCGATGGACAAGGGCTTTATTTTCCTCCAAAGACATCTCGCTTACTCCTTTGACTACTATTCAAAGTCCAAGATTATCTAAACGCCAAGACGCAAGATAGCAAAGAACGCCAAGGTTATTTATTGGTTCACCGCAGAGACGCAGAGTGCGCAGAGGGTCCTTAAGGAATTACGAATTACGAATTACGAGTCAGACACTAATATCACGCATCACGCATCACGTTTCACGCATGACCCGCTCCTCCCCTGCGTATATGTTCAGCCTCCCCTGGCGAAGGAAGGCGACCAGGGTCATATCTGCTTGGCGTGCCAGCTCTACTGCAAGGCTGGAGGGTGCTGAGAAGGCGGCGAGCACCTGCACACCTGACGTGAGTGCCTTCTGAATGATTTCGAAGGAGGCGCGGCTGCTGACTACCACTATATGCCGGTCGAGAGGTAACTGGTCTTGCAGCAGCGCGTATCCAATTATCTTGTCTACGGCGTTGTGGCGGCCCACATCCTCGCGCAACACGATGAGGTCGCCATCCAGATCGAAGAGGGCGGCGGCGTGTAGGCCCCCTGTCTGCGTGAAGGTCTCCTGGGCGGCGCGCAGTTTGGCTTCAAGAGCGTAAAAAAGCCCTGGGGGAATGCGGAGCGTGGAGAGTGGAGTGTGGCTATCCGACTTTGGACTTTGGACTTTGGACCTTAGACTAACCTGCTGGATACTGGTCTTGCCGCAAAGGCCGCAGCTTGAAGAGGAGATGAAATTGCGGCCCCAGCTTCCCGGCTCCAGGAGGGCGCGGTTGGTGGGGAGAACGTTGATGACGTTTTGTGAGCGAGAGCCATCATCGAGCGGGCAATAAGCTATTGCCTCGATATGCTGCTTGCCAGCTATGATCCCTTCCGTGAAGAGGAAACCTGCCGCAAGCTCGGCGTCGTGGCCGGGAGTGCGCATCGTCACTGCTACATCCTCCCCGGCGAGCCGGATTTGGAGAGGCTCTTCAACCGCCAGATAATCATCTGTTCGCTCGTAGTCGTTCCCTCTGTAGCGCACCACAGATTCGCGCACGCTACTGAGTGCGGAGTGCGGAGTGCCTGAATTGGGCTTGGGGGGCCTGCAAGAACCTGCGGAATAGTCCGCGGAGTTAGGAGGAGACTCTGTCTCGTCTGTTGGAGATATGAGAGATAGGGTTGGCTGACCATGCATGGCTTATTCTAATTCTTGCCCTGCGAAGCGTCAACCAGTGCCGTGTGCCTGGACGAAGAGGTGAAACGTGATGCGTGATACGTGAACCGCCAAGACGCCAAGAGCACCAAGATACCGCCAAGATTATTTTTATATATTCACCGCAGAGACGCAGAGGACGCAGAGGTTTCATAGAGATTAATAATTAGAACTCACGCATCACGCATCACGCATCATGTTCTATCGTCTATCGTCGCTAGCAGGTATGCTAGAATACGAGGTACTCTGAGGGGAGGGGTAGGGAATAACGTTGAACAGCGTAGCGACGCCGGAAAGTATCGGCTCCATGCCCAGGAGGTGGGCTTGGGTGGCGGTGGGCGCTTTGCTTGCGATCAGTCTCACGTTGCGCCTGGTTGGTATCGGCTGGGGGATACCGCACTACGATGCCGATTTAATGCCTTACACTGAATATCGCCACTCCTACCACATAGACGAAGATAACTTCCTGTGGGGGCTGGCGCTTATGCAGCCGTCAGCAGGGAACTTTGACGTGAGCATCCACCATTGGGGGACGCTCCAGTTCTATCTGATATATGGCGCGCTTTTGATAGGGTCTTTTGTAGGAGTGGTGCCTGAGCCGTGGGAAGAGGCTTTCCTTGCGGGTGACGTGGAGGCTCTACCCAGGCTCTACGTGCTTGGACGGCTCGTTTCGGTCCTCATGGGTGTAGCTGCGACTCTTGTGGTGATTGCGCTGGGCAAGGCGCTTGGCGGCTGGCGTGCGGGGCTGGGTGCCGGGGCCGCCTACGCCATCGCGCCCCTGGCTGTAGTGGGATCGCACTACCTCACCAATGACATTACTATGAGCGCGTTACTCGTAGGCTCAGTCTACGCAGGTGTGAGAGCTATCCAGACAGGGGATGGCAGGTGGTTATTTGGAGCGGGTTTGCTGCTCGGCCTGGCGACTTCGGCCAAGTACTCGGCAGCTTTCGGAGCGCTCGCGCTGGTGGTCGCGCAGGCGAGCTTCCTGGCGCAGGAAAGGGAGGGTGCGCCTAACGAGGGGGGTGTCACGAGTAGCTCTGAAGGTAAAGCAGGCCGGATTATGCTCGCCAGGACGTTACTGGTGCTTGCGTTGCCCTGGCTGGGGGCCGTGATAGGGTTTCTGCTGGGCGAGCCTTATGCGCTATTGACGCCCCACATCTTGACGGAGGGCCTACAGCAGGCGTCGCAGGGTAACGCCTTCGACCCCTCACAGGGCCTCGGTCCGCCGCTTGAGATGCTCGGCTGGCAGGCGCGCAATCTCGCGGAGTTCGGGTTGACAGTGCCACTTGCGCTCCTCGCGGTTGGAGGAGTGGTTGTCCTGGCGCTTCGCGGACGACGGACGACAGACGACAGACGACGGGTGATAGAAGGCAGAAGGCAGAAGGTAGAAGGCAGCCAAGCCCTACATATCACGCATCACGTATCACGCATCACGCCTTTGTCCGTCGTCCGTCGTCCGTCGTCCGTCGTCCTCGTCGCCCTGCTCGGCCTCATAGCAGGGCTTGCGCTCAACCGGATATATATGCTGAGATACACTCATGTGCTATTGCCACTGGCGGCTGTGTGTGCGGGGATAGGTTGGGCCTCTATCTCTCTTAAGTTTCTGCGGTGGGGTATGGGAGTGCTGGCCCTGGCCGTTGCGGGATGGATCACGTTGGGGCAGCTATCTATGCTGGCGGGAGCGCACCCTGCCAATAGCCTGCTGTCGTGGCTACAGGCTAATTTGCGCCCCGGAGATGAGGTGGCGCGCCTCTGGCCTGAATACCCCCTGCTGGATAAGCGCCAATACAGACTCGTTAGGCTCGATCCGTGGGGGCCTGACCTCGCGCCTGACCATCGCCCCGATTATATCATCCTGGACGATATGGCTCTCGGACCTCTCGGCGAGAGGCTGACGAGCGTTGTGGCTAGCGAATACAAGGAGGTCGCTCGCTTCGGCAGCCGTCCCCAGGTGTTGGGCAACTCGTGGGACGAGGGAGATACGCCCCATGATTGGAAGTACAGCCACCCAACCTTCAGGGTGTACGCGCGCAGGTGATAAGTATCAAGCTAAGCCCCGATACTTCTATAATTCCCAGGAAGGGGAAAGGGAGTCTTCTTTTATTATGAATTATCGACCCTTCAAGGGTCGATAATTCATAATAAAAGAAATTAGCGTTTGGTGCCATACCAGCGGCATGGCCCTACAGGAGCATCTAGCCGTTTTACGGAGAGACTCTAATCAATCTCGTATAGCCTACCGTCCACAAATGTCGGGCCTTGCTCCAGCTCGTCGATGTGCCGTTGCAACCATCCCCTGGAGGTGTTCACCCATAGCTCACGATGTGTGATGTTGGTGATCACCTCATGGGGTAAGCCGTCTCGACCCCATACAGTCCGCACGAAGTGCTGGTTTGTGTGGACTGTAGCCTCATCTCCGTTGAGTACCAGGTCGTCAATAACGATGCGGGTCTCATCGCTAATAGAGATGATCTCGCTCTGGTCGCGCTCCTTGTTCTGCTCCAGTTGCTGCCTGTCCAGGACTTCCCCACTAAGGAGCTTTAGAGTGAAGTCCAGGGCCATAATATCAACCCGTTCCTTACGCTTGTCCGCTTCGAGAGAAGCGTCGATTCGCTCCTGAATCGCCTTCCTTGCTGTATTGAGAGCTGTATCTTCATTCACAAAATTTCTCCTGGCAGGAAATTGCTATTATTCTACATTCTGGGGTGGTGTGTCTCAGATTGTGCAGTAGGGGCATGGCGCGCCATGCCCCTACAGATCTTCCTGGCTGCCAGCCGGTGTTTGCCTGAGATGGTCTGCCAGGAGTGTGGTGAATTCACCTGGTGCTTCAACAATGGGAGAGTGACCAACTGCCGGTATGATGATGTGCTGTGCGCCCAGTGCAGCTGCGGCACGGTCTGCGTTTGCTCCTCCCGTCAGCACATCTAGCTGCCCGCTTATCACCAGGGCAGGCACACCTGTTTCCTTAAGTTTGTCTCCTGGCTTCCACTCTAGAAGGGCGGGAAGGTTGCGTAAAGCCGCTTCGATGCGCTGCTCGTGAGCTTCCGAGAGGAGGTGCTGCCAGAAATCGTCGTCCGGCACGGTAGGGGCTTGAGCTTTCAGAGCCTGTTCAAAGAGGGCACGGTCGTTCTTGATGGCGATTTGGGCGGCGGGGACGTTGTACGCGGCAGGCATCCCGTCTACCCATGCGGGGGAGACGCAGGTGAGAGTCATTACTCGACCAGGATTTTCCAGGGTAAACTGTATGGCAACGGCGCTCCCAAGCGAATGACCTACAAGATGAAATTTATCAAGGTTCAAGGCGTCGCAGAGGGCGTATAGGTCGGCAGCCAGTTCAGACATAGTATACCCATTGTCAGGTCCTTCGGTCCTACCTCGCCCTCTCATGTCGTAAGCAATACCACGCAGGCCAGACGGTAGTCTCTCTAATACAGGTCCCCACCATGACGAGGTAGACCAATTGCCGTGTATGAAGAGCACCGGCGTACCCTCGCCCCTCTCGATATAATGGATATTGAGATCGCCCGCTTGTATGGATGGCATATTTTCTCCTCTCTTATTGGTCCAAAGTTCAAAGTAAACGGCACATCTTAAGAAGGTCTATGTGCCGTTTACTTTTCTGCTCTATTGAAGAACTCAAGCGCCGCTTCGCTGAACTCTTTGGTATCTTCTAGCGCGGCTGCGTGGCCGAGTCCGGGCATGACGAGCAGTTCGGCTTTGGGCACGCGCTCAACGATATAGCCCGCCAGCTTTGGCGGCGTCAGTACATCTTCTTCCCCTACGATTACCAGGGTTGGCATCTCTATCCTGGCTAGGCTGTCACGGATGTCATGCACCATAGCGCCCTTTACCAGGTTCATGGCCCACTCGATGGGCATGTTGACCCCCTTCTCGCGGAAGGCGAGGAAGGTCTCATAGTTCTTCTCCAGGAATCCTCCACCCCACACCCAGGGAGTAGCGACGTCGAAGCGTAGCGGGCTGCCTCCCACTTCCATCGCCCGCACCCAGGATGTGAGCTTCACGGTGAGGAGGGTGTCTACATAGGGGTATGCTCCAGACACCACCAGCGAGCTTACGTGCTCAGGGTGGTCCGCGGCGTAGCCGAGGAGGGCAGCGCCGCCGTTGGAGAGGCCGATGAAGTGCGCTCTTTCGATTTCCAGGGCATCTACGAGCGCCGCCAGGTCCGCTGTGTGGAGGCGGGTCTCGTAAACGTGGTCGGGCTTGCTCGACTGCCCCTGCCCGCGGCAGTCGTATACGAGGCAGCGGTACTTCTCCTCAAAGTGGGGTAAGTGAGCATTCCAGCTGGCCGTATCGGTCAGCAGGCCGTTGATGAAGACCACCGTCGGACCTTGCGGGTTCCCTCGGAATTCGTAGTACAACTCTATGCCATTGACGCTTACGCTAGCCATGCGCGTGGGACCGCCTTCCTCCAGCTTCTGATTCCCAGGCGTCCGCCCAGGCACGTATCGTTGCGTGGTGAGGCTCCCATGCCCCCCATACTGACTCGGCCCAGAGCCGTATCTTCCTGTCGTAATCGCCTGCATCAGTCGCGTTGAGCAGATCGAGCACCGTGATAGGACCTAAGGATGCAGGCGGTTCGAGCCAGGGGAAGTTATGCCCCTTATGCTTCTCTATAAAGCGCGTAATGGCGGCTGTGGCGAAGCTGAGGTCGAGATCGTGTTCCAGGACCAGGCAGAGTATGAAGAGGTGCGCGCAGACCGACTGGCTCGATTGCTTGCCCGGCACTCCTGGGTGCTGGGCCGCATATATGTCGACTGTGATCCTGCTCATAGCGCCGTAGGCCGGGGCGTCGTCACTTCCGTAGCCGCGCGCCAGCAATTCACTATACGCTTGCCAGCAGCCGGGGGATGCCCCGATGTAGCGATGCGTAGGTCCATTGGTGTTGGGAACCAGTGCCCCGCATCCGATGCATGGTATCAGTCCCGGAATCTCTGTCACAGCCCACGACCTCATATCTCTCTCTTTCTTTCAATTTTTGTTCCCACAGGGAACAAAAATTGAAAGAAAGAGACGATTCTCCCTCTCTATGGAGGGTATAGACACATCTCAGGGCTTTGCTAGCCCTGGGCGCTACTCGTATCAAGCAGGGCGCGCTTGTCTACTTTACCCGCGCCCGTCATCGGAAGTGCATCTATGAATATAACCGACTTTGGCACTTTGTAGCGGGCGAGGCGCTGGCGGCAGAACTCTATTACTTCACTTTCTGTGACGTGACAGCCTGGGCGCAGGACGATTACGGCTCGACCTACTTCGCCCCACCTGGGATCGGGAAGACCAATAAGCGCGGCGGTGGCGACGGCGGGATGCGCGGCAAGCACGCTCTCCACCTCGGCGGGGTAGATATTTTCTCCGCCGGAGATAATCATCTCTTTGAGTCGCCCGACTATGTAGTGGCAGCCGTCGGAGTCGCGGCGGGCCAGGTCGCCCGTATGGAGCCAGCCACCTTCCAGGGCGTGAGCGCTCTCTTCCGGACGGTTCCAGTATCCCGCGCACACCTGCTTTCCCCTGGTGAGCAGTTCCCCTACCTCGTCGGGGGCGCAATCGTGGCCGTCCCGGCGGACGACGTTTACTTCGACGTGGAAGAGGGGGTAGCCGACCGCACCCGGTTTACTTTGCACCTCCTCGTCCGGCAGCCAGAAGGTGTTGGGGCCGGACTCGGTCATCCCGTAGCCGGTCTTGAAGGGCACGCCGCGCTCCCAGAATCGCTCGAAGACGGGGAGGGGGCAGGGCGCGCCGCCGCTTATCAGTATGCGGAGGCGGGAGAAGTCGGCGTTTTGCCAGGCGGGGTGCTCCTGCATGGCGATGAACATTGAAGGCACCCCGAAGTAGACCGTTACGCCGTACTCACGCATCAACTCGTAGACCTGGCCAGGGTCGAAGCCCCGGCAGACGATAGAGGTGCCCCCTATATGCACGAGTGGGGCGGTGAAGACGTTCAATCCGCCCGTGTGGAAAAGAGGCGCGTTGAGGATCGTTACGTCGTCCGGCCTCAGCCCCCAGCTTACCACAGTGTTGATGGAGTTCCAGGTGATGCTGCCATGCGTCAGGATGGCCCCTTTGGAGAGGCCCGTGGTGCCGCCCGTGTAGCATATCACCCAGGGGTCATCGGGGGCTATTTCGATTGAGATTGGGGGAGAATCGTCCTGTGCATCACGTTCCGCGAATAGCATATCGTGGGGCGAAGCGCGTCCAACGTCGTCAAGCGCGATGAAATAGCGGACGCTATCGGCGCGTTCTCGCAAGGCGTTCACCTGTGGGGCGAACTCAGGGCCGTAGATGAGTATTGTAGGTGCAGCATCTTCTACCAATCCCCCCAACTCGTGTGCCGTCAAGCGCCAGTTGAGGTTTTGCAGAATCGCGCCGAGCTTGCCGCAGGCGAACCAGATATCCAAATATTCGACGCAGTTCATCGAGAGGACGGCTATGCGGTCGCCCTTCTTCACACCGAGCGATTGAAGGAAGCGTGCGGTGCGATTGGCGGCGCGGTTCCACTCGCGGTAGGTGATCTCGCGCCCGTCGTGGAGGGTATCAATCAGCGCCACCTTGTTGGGGGAGAGCATCTCGCGCCGTGCAAGCCAGTCCACCTGCATATAATCTCCTGGTCCTTAAGTTCAAAGTTCAAAGTTCAAAGTTCAAAGTTCAAAGTTCAAGGTTCAAGGTTCAAGGTTCAAGGTTCAAGGTTCAAGGTTCAAAATAGCCCGTAACCACTCACGCATCTGGCCGTCCATCGTCTATCGTCTATCGTCTATCGTCCAGTCACCCCCACCGTATCACGCTCGCGCCCCATACGTAGCCGATGCCCGCGGCGACCATCACCATCAGGTCCCCCGGCTTGAGGCGGCCCGCCTCGATACCTTTCTTGATGGAGAGGGGCTGGTCTTGCTGGCCCATGTGGCCGTAGTCGGAGAGGTAGAAGGTCTGGTCGTCGCGCAGGCCAAGCTCGCGGAGGATGTAGTCGTGGGCGGAGCGTTTCATGTGGAGGACGTTGAGGTAGCCAATATCGGCGCGAGTGCAGCCGCTCTGGGCCAGGGCGTCGTCTATCACGCCGAGGAAATTGCGTAGGGAGAGGGCGTCGAGGCGGGCCTTCATCCCCTCCGGGTCGGGTACGTCCAGGAAGTTGCGGTGCGCTTCTATGTTCTCAGGAGTAAGAGGCTCCATTGTCCCCCCCGCAGGCACAATTACATCTAGGGAGAATGAGCCATCCACGCGCAGGGCTGTGCCGAGCAGATGGTTGTGCGGGTGGTCCTTCCGAAGGAGGATTGCTCCACCACCGGCGCTGAGGTTGGTGAGGAAGCGGGAGCGCGGGTTCTCGTAGTCCACAAGATCGCCGTTGCGATAGCCGCCCGCTATCAAAACGGTGCGCACATCCGGCTCCGAGAGCATGAGGGCGCGGGCCATCTTCAGCGCGCCGATGGTAGTACCGCAGCGCATCTGCACGTCGAGCGCCCATGCTCGGTGCGCTCCCAGGTCGTGAGCCAGCTTGATGCCCGCCGTCCAGAGGGGGTACTCCTTCCACTCCTCGGTGGTGCAGAGCACAACGTCTATCTCTTCGGGCGAGACATCGCCGCATGAGAGGGCGTCCTGGGCAGCCCACAGCGCCATCGCGTTGGTGTGGTCGTTGGGTCCGGGCACCGGCTTGTGGGACAGGCCGAACTTGTCCCTGATGACTTCTTCAGGGATGCCCGTGCGCTCGGCGATCTCCGCCGCCGTGATGTACGTCTCCGGCACGTAGGTGCCTATGGAGACGATGCCAATTGTGTGTTCATTCATTGGCGCGTATGTGGCTACACCTCAATCTTTGCTAGCCGGGGCCTTAACGCCTTGTCGAAGCGGGTCATGGCGTCTATCATAGTGTCCTGTAGTTGAGGCCATGTATCGTAGGCTGTTAACCCGCCTTCATAGAATCGCTTCACTATTCTACAGGCACGCTTGTCGTTCAATCGTTGCCATTCCAGAGGCTCACCAAGCTCCTTCTCAATGGCTTCTCTCTGCTCGAATAACTTATCGAAGATAGCTTTATTCTTCGGCCCCCCTGGACTGTGATCAGAATCAATATAGAGGTCAACTGCTGCACCGTCTATGTAAATGCTGTAGTTAAAAGAACAGCCTGATCTCCCAGCGCCTGTGCTTATCCAGTGGTCTCTACTTGGTGAAATGGTAGAGAAGAGCTTTGTTTTTCCCTTGCTCCTATCAAGCAGCCCTTTCCAGAAATCGAATCGTTTGAAATGGCGCTCTGCCCATTCCTTTTTCTTCTCACCTATTTCCTTGGCTACAAGATCAGGACGGGCTAACACAGTAAAGAGTGGAGCATATGGTGAGACCCCGATGCGAATGGCTTCCACCTTTACCAAGTAGAATGACACGTCCGCAGGAGTAGCTTCGTTCAACCAATTTATTACCTTCTCATGTTCTGGGCGTGGATCAGATGCTACCCAGATAGCCGTGCTTGCATCAAGATTTACCAAGTAGGTAAGTAGTTGGCCGAGGTGCCTATGGTCTGTCGGCTCCAATTGGTTCTCAATGATCACAGGCTTCCCTTTGGCGTCTTCGCAAAGTATATCGGCGCTAAAGTCGCCGACCTGTTTCTCAGTTTGCACAACAGTCAGCTCAATTCCGATGCGATCCGACAGAGCCTTGATGTTTGAGCCGAGCCACGTGGTAAAGTGACGGGCTTCCTTGGGAAATGCCTCTCGCAAAGGGCGAATTTCGAGACTCTTTACAAGTTCGTCGGTATCGCTCGTTATCATGTGCTACCCCCAATCTGAGTAACTGCTCCTATCGTCTCATGTCGCTAATGATATCTGCGACGTTTACCTCTCCACTCAGATCAGCACTTATCTCTCTCGCCAGTGCATCAATCTCAGCAATTGTGACGCGTGGGTCGCGCTTGGTCCTCTGCCTAAGTTGAGCAGAGTAAGTAGGGACCAATCGTGCCACAATCCTGCCTCGATTGCTTACGCTGATAGTCTGCCCGGTCTCTTCGATTTCGCGCAGGACCTTACTCAGATGCTCTCTAAGTTCCTTCACCCCTATGGTTTTCATGGTAGCCCCTCACTATACTCCAAGTAACTATTTAGACCACTACATTGTGCGATAGATGTGAGGGCATGTCAATGCGCTCTGCGTATATAAGAGCTCAGAGATGGGACAAAGGGTATGCCGCAGTGGCGTGATTTATCGCGCCCCTACGCTTACGCGCGTCTCTCCCCTTGCTGCTCCAGCAGCTTGGCTACGACCCCGGTCCAGCCGGTTTGATGGCTCGCGCCGAGGCCCGCGCCGTTATCACCGTGGAAATATTCGTAGAAGAGGATGTAGTCGCGCCAGTGGGGGTCGGTCTGGAAGCGTTCCTGGCCGCCGAACGCGGGACGCTTCCCATCGCCGTCGCGCACGAAGAGTCTGATGAGGCGTTGCGATAGCTCGTCTGCTACCTGGTCCAGGCTCAGGTAGCGGCCCGACCCGGTGGGGCACTCTACCTTGAACTCTTCGTCGTAGAAGTGGTGGAACTGCTGTAGCGACTCGATGATGAGGTAGTTGACGGGGAGCCAGACGGGGCCGCGCCAGTTGGAGTTACCCCCGAACTGCCACCCTGTAGACTCGGCGGGCTGGTAGTCTACCGTATATTCCCTGCCGTCAGCGTGTATCACGTAAGGGTTCTCGGCATGGTAGCGCGAGAGGGCACGCACTCCAAAGGGGGAGAGAAACTCCGTCTCATCGAGCATCCGCTTTAGGACGCTCTTCATGCGATGGCCGCGCAGGAGGGCCAGCAATCGCCTCTCGCCCATGCCCGGCTCGTGCCACCGCGCTACCAGCTCGGCTAGCTGTGGACGGTTTGTGAGGAACCACTTCAGACGACGCTTGAACCCCGGCAGCTTTTCGAGCAGGGCAGGCTCGATAGTGGTCACGGCGAAGAGGGGGATGAGGCCCACCATCGAGCGCACCTTGAGCGGCATGTGCCCCACTTTATTTATGAAGAGTACGTCATAGAAGAACTCGTCCTCCTGGTCCCAGAGGGAGATGCCCTCGCCGCCGATGTTGTTCATCGCGCTCGCTATGTAGAGGAAATGCTCGAAGAACTTGGTGGCGATGTCCTCGTATACCATGTTCTCCTGGGCAAGCTCCAGCGCGATGGTCATCATGTTGAGGGAGAACATGCCCATCCAGCTAGTGCCGTCCGACTGCTCGATGTGGCCGCCCGTGGGGAGTGGCGCGCTGCGGTCGAATACCCCTATATTGTCCAGCCCCAGGAAGCCGCCCTGGAAGATGTTGTTCCCCGATACGTCCTTGCGGTTGACCCACCAGTTGAAGTTGAGGAGCAGCTTGTGGAAGACGCGCTCAAGGAAAGTGCGGTCAGAGTGGCCGTACATCTTCTGCTCTATTTTGTAGACGCGCCAGGCAGCCCACGCCAGCACGGGCGGGTTCACATCGCCGAAGGCCCACTCGTAGGCGGGTATCTGGCCGTTGGGGTGCTGGTACCACTCGCGGCCCAGGAGAATTAGCTGGGACTTCGCGAAGTCGGGGTCGAGCAGGGCGAGAGGGACGCAGTGGAACGCGGTGTCCCACGACGCGAACCAGGGGTACTCCCACTTGTCGGGCATGGAAAGGATGTCGGCGCTGTTGAAGTGTTCCCACTCGCAGTTGCGACCTTTCAGGCGCTGGCGTGGGGGAGGAGGCTGGTTGGGATCGCCCTTCAGCCACTCGCCCACGTCGAAATAGAAAAACTGCTTGGAGAGGAGCATCCCGGCGAACGCCTGGCGCTGCACCTGCCGTTCGTCGTCGCTCAGCGCGGGCGGCTGGAGTGCAGCATAATACTCATCTGCCTCTGCGATACGCTGGGAGAAGATAGAGTCGAAATCCTCGAACGGATTTCGGATTGGTTCAGAGCCGTCGTCCTCCGTCTTTCGTCTTTCGTCCGGCGACGTATGGAGGCGCAGGCGGATGGTCGCGGTCTCGCCGGGTTGGATGGTAAAGCGGTAGTGTGCGGCGGCTTTTGTGCCGGTCATGTCGGGGTTGACGGCTTGGGTCTGGCCGTACACTACGGCGTTATTGATACCGTCCTTTACGTAGGGCGAAGGGTTAGACGCGCCGTATAGACGCTCAAGGTTAGTGTCATTCTCGGTGAAGAGTAATTCAGACTCACCCTCGCAGTGCAGAGTGTAATGCCCCAACCGCCGCGTGTGTGCTGAAATACGGAGTGCCGAACTGCCTTCTGCTTTCTGCTCTCTGCCTTCTGAGCCGTCGTCCGTCGTCCGTCGTCCGTCGTCCGCCGACATAGTCGGCCTCGGTAGGTCGGGCCTGTTGCCCCAGGTCCAGGTGTTGCGGAACCAGAGGGTGGGGAGGATGTGCAGCTCGGCGGGGTCGGGGTCGCGATTGGCGGCGCTTATGCGGATGAGGATGTCTTTAGGGCTGACTTTCGCGTACTCCACGAATACGTCGAAGTAGCGGTCCTCATCGAAGATGCCGGTATCTATAAGCTCGTATTCGGGCTCGTCTCTTCCACGTTTGCGGTTAGTCTCCAGGAGGTCGGCGTAGGGGTATGCACGGTGGGGATACTTGTAGAGGAACTTCATGTAGGAGTGGGTGGGGGTGGAGTCGAGGTAGTAGTAATACTCCTTCACGTCCTCGCCGTGATTGCCTTCCTCACCCGTGAGGCCGAAGAGGCGCTCCTTGAGGATGGGGTCCGCGCCGTTCCAGAGGGCAAGGGCGAAGCATAAGCGCTGGTGCTCGTCGCAGATGCCCGCTATGCCGTCCTCGCCCCAGCGGTACGCCTTTGAGCGGGCGTGGTCGTGTGGGAAGTAGCTCCAGGCTGAGCCGTCCGCGCTGTAGTCCTCGCGCACCGTGCCCCAGGCGCGCTCGCTGAGGTAGGGTCCCCAGTGCTTCCAGGCGGTGCCGTCGTTAGAGAGTCGTTGGTGCTCGGTAGTCTCTTTCATTCTCTCCTTTTGTCTCGTCGTTTCACCTGTGGCGAGAAGAAATAAAGATGCCGACTTTCTATATTGAACGTTCTGATGTTATTAAACGTCCCGACGTTACACCAAACCCGCCAGGAGGTCGTCTTCCGCTTCGGGCGCGGTAACTCGCGATGCGACCAGGCTATAGTGTTCCTCTCCGAATGCCACCTCACGTATGTCTTCGGGCATCGTCATGAACGCGCCTTCGGGGCTGAACTGCGTGCGATGGACGATGATGGCGTTCCACTTGCGGTCGCGCACCTCCCATACGTTGATGCGTGTAGTGACGGGAGGCGGGACGTACTCAGGTGGCTTCTCCTCTGCTTTTGCTTCCTCTACTTGCTCGGCTTGCTCAGCCTGTTCTATTATCACTTCCTCAAGACCCTCATGTTGCGGGTCTTCATCTTTCTTCTCTTCTTCCTCGCGGTTGAAAGGCCATTTCAGACCGCGCTCCTGGTACATCTCATAAGCCTTTTTGAAACCTTCCTCGTTCCAGTGGGTGTAGTAAAGCTTGAGAGGCTCCCACGGCTCGCCTAGCTCAGGGTGGTAAGAGGGGTCGCCCGCTTTGTCGTAGGCGGCGTGGGTGATTTTGTTGCAGGCGATATGGTCAGGGTGGCCGTATGCGCCGAACTCGTCGTAGGTGATGAGGATTTGCGGCTTGTATTTGCGCACCAGCGCCACCAGTTTGCAGGTAGCTTCCTCCGGGTCGGCGTTGTGGAAGTTGTCCGGCCTCTGGTTAGGCTCGGTGCCCGCCATGCCGGAGTCGCGGTAGCCGAGAAGCTCAAGGTCGCTGATCTTCAGTACCTCGACCCCCTTGCGCAGCTCGCCCAGGCGTATCTCGCGCAGCTGGGGGCGCGCTTCCTCGGCGTTGAGGTCGGGATCGTGTATCTCTCCCTCTTCTCCCCCGGTGGCAGTGACGAGCACCGTCCTGACGCCTCTATCTCGGTAGAGGGCCAGCGTGCCCCCTGTAAAGACCACCTCGTCGTCGGGGTGGGCGTGAACGGTCATTATGGTTATATCTTTTTCGGTCACGGTCATTTCTCCCACGTATAGTGTCGGTTGTTCTTATATGCTAACTTTTCTGGAGGCCAAAATATCGTACACGTGCCAACCAGGCGTCCCAGTTAGTATGCTCATCTTGGGCTATAGTGCACTAATGAGAGTATACAACTTATCACGCTTTTCTACTGTGCAGGAAGGGCTTAGAAGCTGTCTAAGGACAATTCGCTTCTGCCTGTCATTCCGAACGGAGTGAGGAATCTAGGTCTTTATCGACCTGGCAAGCTCGGAGATCGCTGTCTCCTCCACCTGCACCTCCCGCAGCTTCCATAGTGGCGAGAAGACCAGCCACAACGTGGCTAGCATTATTCCTATCACCGCTATGAGCAGAGTAGAGCGCGGGCCTAGAGCGTCGCCCAGCACGCCACCTACCAGGAGGCCAAACGTATTGAGGCCGCCTGCAATGAAGTGCATGCTGGCGTTCGTGCGGCCCAGGAGGTGGTCGGGCGTGATAGATTGGCGAAGGCTACGCTCGTTTATTCCATAGACCGTCGCCATCATATCGCCGAAGAACTGCGGAATGAAAATCAATATGGATGCCACCGGCAGGGAGCCGCCTGCGAGGGGGATGAAGAGGCCGAGCGCCCCGGTGAGTGCATAAGTGATGATAATCGTCGGCCCTACGCCAAAGCGCCTGGATATGCGGAGCGTGAAAATAGCCCCAATGAGAGAGCCGACCCCACCCGCGCCCACTAGGAGACCCCATATACCTGATGTCAGGTGCAGGTCGCGTATGGCGTAGAGCGTGATGAGGGTGCCGAAAAAGCCGCCAAAGAAGTTCCACATAGCCGTCACTGCGGCCAGTGGGCGCAAGAGCGGATTGCGTAGCAGAACGTTGGCCCCTTCGGCTATGGAGCGGAGGAAATGCGGGCGCTCTTCGCTCGCGACGATGGGCGGCTCAGGCGCGCGAATAGAGCCGACGAAGATGGCGGAGGCGAGAAAGGAGAGGGCGTCCAGGAGTATGGCGAAAGGCGCGGTGATTAGCTGCACGAGCACGCCCGCCATCGGTGGCCCGCCCACTTCGGCCACAGATGAGCTTACCCCCAGCTTGCTGTTCCCCTCGACCACCTGCTCGCGCCCAACCAGGAAAGGGAGGTAAGACTGGTCGGCCACGTTGAAGAAGACGGTCAGCACCCCCACCAGCGCCGCGATTACGTACAAATGCCACATCTGCAATTGGCTCAGGAGTGCTAGTAGCGGGATGGCGAGGAGCAGAAGAGCGCGGCCCAGGTCGGTGATTATCAGTATGGGGCGACGATGGAGGCGGTCTACCCACACTCCCGCCAGCAGGCCCACTACTATGACCGGGGCTACCCCCGCTACGCCCAGCAGCGCCATCTCGCCGGGGCTGGCACCCAGGGTGATGACGCCGAGCAGGGGTAGCCCCTCCCTGGTAATGCGCGAGCCGAACTCGGATATAGTGTGCGCGCTCCAGAGCTTGACGAAGTCGGGGTGCTGCCAGAGGCCTGTAGAGCGCCAGCGCTTCACGCGAATGTCCTGGGGTGCATATAGGCCAAGGATGAGCAGCTCATAAGGCGGATATCTATATACATCCTTCGATCCGATGGTTACAACCTTATTACTTGATAAAGCCCAAACTATCTTGTCTTCTTCCGTCAAATTCCCGCCCTGCAAGGGCGGGAATTTGACGGAAGAATGATGCCTTCCAAGGGAATTGTTAGGAGTCTGATTACTCCTCTCCCAGCCTCTCCGGGTTCTCCACGCCGATGAGGCGGTTCCATAGCTGGTAGTCCACTTCGCTTTTGGGAACGAACCAGTTGCCATCCGAGGCTTCCATGTAGCCGCGAGCAGTGAACTCCTGGGGCTGGTCATCGCGGAGGTCTATGTAGGTGGCCCCTTGCTCAAGGCGGCTATGGGGGTTGAGGACCGGGATGCCTTTTAGCTCGTCGTCCGTGTATCCTTGCAGGCGGCGGTGTAGCGGCTTGACGTCGTACGCGGTGCGGGTGCCCTCGTCTTTTTCGGGGTGGGGACCTTCTACGCCAACGTTCTGCCCCGCCCCACGCTCCGGATTGAGGTCCAGCTCCCAGTATTCATTTTCAGCTTCCTGGCGTTCTGTCGCTTTATCAGGCATTCTAGTACCCCCTTGAGCCTTTGTCGGCGTTCGACTCGCTGCCGCTCTTCCCACTGCCGATGTCGGAGTCGCGTGCCCGTGGGCTATTCTCTATGGTGGGCTTGTCGCGGGTATCCTCGTTCCACTCGTTCTTCGCGGCCTGGGGCTGAGGATCGGTATCCTCGTGGCGGGCGGCCTGCTGCTGGTAAGTCTCCTGCTTCTTGGGCGTGCCTGTGGTGATGGTCACGCTCTTCGATGGATTGTTCGGGCCTTTAGACTTGTCATAGTCGTGGGCGTCGTTGTTATGCTGTCCATCCTTAGGCATGATTGGTCTCCTTTCTTCGAGTTCAAGGTTCAAGGTTCAAGGTTCAAGGTTCAAGGTTCAAAGTTCAAAGTGCTAATCAGACTTTGAACCTTGAACCTTGAACTATTAGTCATCCTTTGCTGCTCCCTTCCGACTGCGGGCGGCCACGCGTCTGGCTCTTGGAGCCTTAGCCTTTGTGCTTGATCTTGGGGTCGTTGGGATTGCGTTTCTCGCCCTGCCTGGGGGAGTCCATGCTGCTGACCTGCTCTTCACCTTTCTTGACCATGTCGGCACCTCCTGGCTTTTGCCTGGTTAAATAGCAGGAAGCGTGCCGGAACGAAATTAGAAAGGATAAAGGAAAAAGGATAAATTATGAGAGCATCTATTTATCCTTTTTCCTTTATCCCTTATCCTTTTCCTTGCGTGGTCTCCCTCTCGGAGTCGCCCCGGTCGCGACCTCTCTCTTGTAGCGTTCCAGCGCGGCGGGGGTGGAGTACCAGCGGCCACCTCGTTTGGTGGCTTCGAGGCGGCCACGTCGCACCAGCCAGCCCAGGTAGTCGGCTGAGTGCTCGCTCTGGCGGGCAAGCTCGGCGAGGGGAACGTAATCGTCTTCTGGCTCAGGCTCTCTTTTGCAGGCTTCAAGGTAGAGGTCCATACCACCCTCAACCGCTCTGCCTGTGAGGTTGGCAAGGGGGCTGAACCTGCCAATGTTCGCGTCGTCCAGGGCGCGTAGATAGTTGCCGCGCCAATCGCGCAGGAGAAGGGCGGGGGGGTAGCCGTCGCGCATAAGCATGAGGTTCAGTAGAAGCCTCCCCGTGCGCCCGTTGCCATCGAAGAAGGGGTGGATAGCCTCGAAGTCGTGGTGGGCTATAGCCGCGCGCACGATAGGGGGGTAATCAAGCCCTGGCCCCTCGACCCAGAGCAACCATGCTTCTATCAAGCGCTCGATATGCCCGGCAGCCGGTGGGGTGACACGAGCGCCCCGGATGTAAACAGGCCCGGTTCGGAAGCGCCCGGCGCTGTCGTCAATGCCGCTCATCACGAGGCGATGTAAGGCGAGGATGGTATCGAACGTCATAGTTGTACCTCCGTCGGCAAGCGTAGCCAGGTACTCCCAGGCCTGGGCGTGGTTGGTGGCTTCAAGGTGCTCGCGCATTGGGTGGCCGCCAATAGTGATGCCCGTTTCGAGCACAATCTGCGTCTCACGCAGGGTGAGGGTGTTTCCCTCGATGGCGTTGGAGTGATAGGTGAGGAGGAGGCGTAACGACTCGCGCAGTCTTCCCACCACCGGCGCGGGGAGGGGCCTGTAGCGATCCAGCTGCGCCTTCTTCGCATCAAGCCTGCGGGTGAGCCTGGGGTCGAGGCGCGGGGTGGGGTGCCTGTCATCTGTATAGCCATGCATGATAAAATAGTCCTCGTGATTTCCTAGATCCTGCTAATAATCACCACGTTTTCTATATGATAATCTATTTCGTGGTAATTATCAAATTGTCAGCACGGTGCAATATACCCGGAGGTTGCTGCAAAGGATGCAGAGTCGCTTGTCGGATAAAAGGCCAAAGACGAAAGATGGAACGAGCCGTTCGTCTTCCGCCCTTCGTCCTTCATCAATCGTTCCGCTGCGCCCGTGGGAGGGTGGCCCCGTGGTTGTGGGGCGGCGAATCGCGGTCGTGGGGACGAGCGCATCGGGCAAGACCACGCTGGCGCGGCGGCTCGCCCGTACGCTACATATCCCTCATATTGGGCTTGATGCGCTACACTGGGAACCGAATTGGACCGAGGCCCCTGACGAGGTGTTTCGCGAGCGCACCCTGAAGGCGCTAAGAGGGGATGCATGGTCGGTGGACGGCAACTACAGCCAGGTTAGAGACATCGTGTGGAGTAGGGCCGACACAGTGGTGTGGCTCGATTACCCACTTCAGGTGATACTCTGGAGGCTGACTCTGCGCACCTTCCGCCGCGTCTTCCGCAGGGAAGTACTGTGGGGCGGCAATAGAGAGTCGATACGTACCGTCTTCTTCAGCAAGAACTCCCTCTACGTGTGGGTCCTCACCACCTATAAGAGGCGCAGGCGAGAGTACCCTGAGCTTTTCGCCATGCCGGAGCACGCTCACATTAGAGTCGTGCGCCTCACCTCACCGAGAGCGGCGGATGCGTGGCTGGCGCGCGTCAAACCCCCGGCTCCTCCCCACCACAGTGGGGAAGGGGGAGTAAGAAAATAGAGAGGGAAGTTGGGGGACACCCCCAAACCCCCGTCAGGGGAGCGCCCCTGCACCCCCTTTCTCATGGGGTATGGCTATTAGGGCTGCTGGAGGGAGAGCGCCAGCATCTTGGAGAGCTGCGCACGCGTGGCGTTGTTACCTGGCCTGAAGGTGCCGTCCTGGTAGCCCGACACGATACCGTGCGCCACCGATGTCTCTACGTAGGTGTAAAAGGTGGAACCGCTGGGCACATCTGAGAAGGTAGGTACCTGGGGGTCTTGAAGCTGCCACTGCTTGGATAGCACCACGATCTTGGCTATCTGCCCCCTGGTGATGTCATTGCCAGGCCGGAAATAGGTGCCTGGGCAAGGCTCACTCTCCGCGCCGCACGGATAGCCGCCGATAATGCCATGCTCGAAGGCTGTCTCTATGTACTGGTAGAAAGTGTGGCTCGCAGGCACGTCGGCGAAATGGGGAGTGGGGTGGGGATTGATTGTCCAGCCCATCCCAAGCACCATCATCTTGGAGAACTGCCCGCGCGTGGCCGGGTTGCCTGGGCGGAAGGTGCCATCCTGGTAGCCCGATATGATGCCGTTCGATGCGAGATACTCAACGTATGGATATTCCCAGGAGTACGATTGCACGTCTGAAAAGCGGATGCCCCACTCTACGTATACGGGGTCGAGGCCCACTTCAAGCTGACGCGTACCGTCCGGGCCAGGCGAGGTCGCCAGCGGCTGGCCGTCGAGGCTCACTACCCGCACCATGTCGAGCGCCTCGTCAGCAGGGATTGTGAGAGTTTCTGTGCCCACATTGTTCCACACGACGGATACCTCTCTCGTGCCGTTCGCCATCACGAACCTGTATCCCTCGAACGAGGATGTTAGTCCATCTTCTGCTCTAAGCTGCTCCACATATCTACCAGAGCCTATTTCGCTGGCAAACACATTCATCGCTGTATGGGAAGGTTTATGGCTACCGTCTACACGCGCGATACCGAACTTGGTGAAGACCTGCATCCAGGGGTCCGGGCTGGTGAAGTCCCTGTCGAGGAACCAGACCTGGGCGCGCAGACCGCTTACCGCGCCAAGCACGTTCATTTGCACCAGATAGCGGGCTTGCGCAGCTTCGCTGCCGTTGAACTGTGGATCGCTGCTCATGCCCGCCTCGGTACAGAGTAGAGGCAGGTGGCCGGCGTCGTGCTGAGACATGAGCGAGCGTAGTTCGTCTACCTTGTTACCTATACGGGCCCAGCCGTTGGCGTTCCCTTTGTAATAGTGGAATGCTACACCATCAACATAGTCGGCACCACCATTGTCGAGCACGTCAGGGAGGAAGTCGGGGTTGAAAGGTCCACCCTGTGCGAAGAAATAGTCGTAGGCGATCCCGCCGATCAGGACCGCCGACTCAGGATCGGCAGCCTTCACAGCCGGATAGACCTGGGCAAGCATCAGCGCATATTTGTCGCCGTGCATCCCCCATCCCCACTGGTTATCTGGGCCACCCGCCGCATCAGGCTCGTTGAACAGTTCCCAGTAGTGCGTATCGTAAGCAGGCTGGCTGTAGCGGGCCGCCAGCGCTCCCATGAACTGGGCGAAATCTGCTTCCCTGGCCTCCAGGAGAGGACCGTTATCTCGGACGCAGGCCCATAGAGGGCAGTCTTTTACTACCACCAGGGGGACCAGGCCGTTCTCTTTCAATCTGCTAAGAGACGTATCATAAGAGGTCCAACTGTAGAGTGACGGTTCGACGTTGAGAGGCTCGATGGCTGCCCAGGAAAGCTCTATACGTATAAGCTTCGCGCCCGATCCAACTACCGATTGCATGCCCTGGTCGGTGCCGAAGGAGTAAGCTTCGAGGCCGACGCGGGGCATGTTCTCTATACCGACGGGAGCGACCAGCGGTTGTGGCCCTGTATCCCGATCTTTAGCATAGGTTGTCATGACGAGCGCTAAGGCAGCGAACGCCAATACCACAGATAGTGCCCACGTGGTTGCATGGGGCAGTAGAGGACGATGTTTCACGGATATATTGTACCAATAACCAGGCGAGGATAATAGAGTACATTGGTACGTACTCCAGAGCCATAAAGTCCTTTGAGCTGACTGGCCTCCTTACGCGGTAGGGTTACCTTCCCGGCTTCTTACGCCTGCGCGTGTTACGCTTATCCAATACTCGCCTCAACACTTGCGGGACCCTGTTCAGTATATGCGCTTGCCGCTCCAGCTCCTGGTCCTTCTTCTTTGCTGCATCTTGCAGAGTGAGCGCCCAGGAGGCCAGCTCCTCGATGTGGCTATTCTTGTCAAGGAGTGATCTCCTCAGCCTGGCGATCTCAGCTTCCAGGGCCGCTACCCTGTGGCTGAGGACCGCACGCTCTGCCTTGAGCATCGTTATTCGGAGATTGCTTCGCTCCACGCGGCGTGCTTCGTTGCCGCTCTCTGCATCGAGCGGGGTGGCGAGCAGGGCCACACGATTTTGCGTGCCTTCGAGGAGAGGAGTGTTCAGCTTTCTCCCGACAAGGGTAACGTATTCAGCCCCCTCCGGGAATGCTTCGGCAAGTAGGCGGCAGAGATGACTCACCACGTCCGCCGCGTAATTGTAGGCCGCGACTTCGAGGTCACGCCAGAGGTAGTAGAGAATAGGGAAGTAATCTAGCGACACATAGCGGCTGCTGAAGCTCTCCACGCTGAAGTTGTGAGTCACCGCCTCGATCAGCGCTTCGCTACCCACACCTTCCAGGGTGGAGTGAGCCGTCTCCGGGAGGCCGCGCGACTTTTCCGGGTCGAACGCTCTCACCTTTGGGTAGATTTCAGCGTCGGCCCACCTGAACATCGCTTTCGAGACGGCGAGTATGGTAAGGTTAGTGCCAACGTGCTCATCAAGCGCGATTACGCCTCCAGGTCGCAGCCACTCTCGCAGCTTGTCTACCTCCTGCCGGACGTTAGGCACGTGGTGGATGGAGTGGAGCGCGGTCACGCCGTCGAAGGAGCCTGGCTTGAAGAGGAGATATCCAAGCGCCGCGCCAACGTACTCTATATATTCACCCTGGCTGATCGCATAGCTCTTCGCCAGTCGCATGTTGGAGGCGCTTGGGTCGCAGGCTACCACCTCGTGCCCGTGCTGCGCCAGCAATAAGCTGCTCCACCCGGTGCCGCACCCCACATCCAGTACCTGATGAGCTTCCCTGACAAGGGGGTTCTCAGTGAGCAGGGGATGTGTGACCACCTTATCATCGTGCCGGAGTGAGGAGGGGTCGAGGACTTCTATCCCTTCGGTAATGAGGAGCGCCCTGGGGGCTTTGAGGTCGAAGAAGCCTAGCTGCTCTCGCTCCCACCAGTAGCCATACCATTTGCTCCAATATTCAGCTTCCTCCCGTAAAGGCTCAGGAAAGAGGCTCTCGAAGGAGGGCACGTAGTCTCTGATGGGGTAGCTACGCTTGCAGGTGGCGCAGTCAAGCTCTCCTTCGCGCACCTCCTCTATGGATGCTGTCCGGTAGTTGAGCATATCTATATGGTGGGCATGAAGCGTCAAGCTAGCCCCTTCGCAATCGGGGGCGGGGCAGAGTAGCTTGTCAAGTAGGTTGAGTTTCATCTAATCATTCTCAACATGAGAGGGTCTAAGAGGGTGTGTAACGATGAGTGTGAAAAGGGTGTCATTCCTAACGGAGAGAGGGATCTAGAAATCCCTCCACCTGGCAAGCTCGGAGATTCCTCACTTCGTTCGGAATGACAGGCAGAAATGTCCTTCATTATGCAAAACTCTTACCTCTTCATCATTATTCTCAAGTGCTCTAAGGAGAGTATGAGTGGTATTGGTTGCGCCTCAACCATAATAGTAAGGCACTATAAGGGAGAGGAGGCAATAAGCTCCAAATAGAAACACTAGATTAGCATAAACCCATACTCCCCACACAAACCTCGTGGTCTCTCCCCCGGCTGGACGCCTTTCAGCCTCTTCTATCGCTTTTAACGATTGTTGCCGCCGGAGCACCTTCACCAACGTGCGTCCGCCGAGCCAAGATAATGACCATGCCTCCCACAGGCCAGCTACTAGGAGCCACATAATTGGTAAGATCAGTACGAAGAGGTAGCGCCCCTGGGGATAAGCTGCTCCGTTTTGAGTCGCCAGGTATGCCATCTGTTTGGTGAAGCCTACCAGCACCGCCACCGCCAGCGCGATGAGCGCCGCCAGCCCTAGCCACTCGCTTGCTCCCCACTCACCTCTACGGCGTATACCGCGCCATGCAAGCCCGGCCAGCGCTATTAGACTGAGGAAGCCGAGAAGGGTATATACCCACTCAGCCAGGGGGATAGATACCCAGCCAAAGTCGCCCCAGAACGACCTGTGCTGCATATCGGCATAGTAGCCCCAGAGCGCACCTCTATCGAAGGGCTGCGGGTTGACCAGCACGTCTGCCATCTGGCTCGCCTCAAAAGGGAGCACCCGCGCAATCTCCGGCCTCAGCCCTAGCGCGACGACCTCAGCGGACGGGTTGACGATCTGCGCGCTGTAGATCGAGTCGCCCCAGCTATCGACCGGGGTGTCGTTGCCCAGGGCGAAGTCGTCGAACTGGATGGCGGTGCCCTCATCGCCGCCGCTGGCAGCTATCGTCATTATTACCGCTTCAGCGCTGCTCGATATGCGTGCCGTTGCGGTGAGGCGGCTCCAGGCACCCAAAGGGTCTAGCAGGACTTCTCCTTTGCCTGCCTGCCTGCTCCCCTCTGTTACCGCTATTTCTGCCTTCACCGCACTGCCGGGGGGCTGCGCACCGTCGGCGCGGATTCGCGCCCATCCAGATATTGTCAGCGCCATCTCTGGATGGTCAACCATCGGGACCAGCATCTGCCAGGCCGAGTTGTGGCCGCGCGATGGCTCCAATTGTATCACATAAGAGCCGTCGTGGGCGGTTGCATCGGCTACGCGCCGCACCCATTCCACGTCCCAGTATCGTACATACCACCCGGCGGCCTCCTCACGAGGTTTTGTTGCATACATCCCAAGCGCCAAACTGGACAAAAGCACCAGCAGCGACATGACAGCAGGTATGATCAGCTGCGTAGCGCGCCCTATAGCCGCTCCTCGACGCGTGCGCCGACGTTGAAGCGCTCCAGTAAGGAGTATGCCGAGCCACACCAGGAGACCCAATCCCAATAGAGGTACGGAGGCCGCCTGGGCCGTGGCTTTAGTCGAAAAGCCCGCTGTCGTGACCAACACGGCTATGGTGGCGAGGCCGATGCCACGCACACCTGTGGGCCAGCGGAGGAGGGCTACAAGGGTAACAAAGAGGGCAGATACCGCCAGCTCAGCCAGAATATCGTTGTTGGCAGTCGAAGCTACAAAGGTATGCATAGGCAAGAGCGTGATGCTGAGAGGTATGAGGAGGCGCAGCCAGGGCGTGGAACTGAAGAGAATAGCTCCTGCCAGCCACGCCATCGCAACCACTCCCAAATTGAGTGCAAGCGATACCACGCGCATCACCTTTAGAGCACCGTCGGGATTGGTGTAGGGATCGGCATTGATGCCGAGCAAGCGTAGCGCACGTAGGGCCGTTGCGCACAGCCAGTAATAAGTTGCGGGCTGGCGCACCTGCTGGATGAAATTGGGATCGGGTTGCACCGGCGTGCCAGGGGCGGAGTGCCATGCTACCAGGCGCGAGAAATTGTGCCTGTTCATCGAGGCGGCTACCGAAGAGAGGAGCGCATCTGGGCGGTCCTTGCCCCAGACGTCGAGCGCCTTGACCTTCTCATCGTCCATCTCGTACCTGTCGAGCAGAGCAGCGTAAACGAAGTGCGAGTGCTCGTCCGGCCCCTGCCAGAGGGGGACGAGGAGTACGTACAGCATCCCATTGATAAAGGCTATCACGAGGACAATGGGCAGCGAACACCGTGCTAGCCAGCGCTTGAACCCATCATGGTCGTATACGACGCGGCGCAGGTGTAATACCGTCCACACGCCCACGGCCAGCAGAACCAAGAGCAGGCCAACCATAGCGCCCACGGGGAGATTGACCGACGCAGCCCGTGCCATCTGCGCCCACGCCGCGAACGGGGAGGGGGCGTATCGAAGCCCGAAGGCAAGGTCGGCGTCCATTGGCCCGCGATTTACGAGGGCGCTACCGGGCTGGTAGGGATCGCCGCCTACGCCGGGCAGAGGCTTGAACCAGAAGAGGGTCAGAGCCTCTCCGCGCTCGCCGTCGGGCGATTCTACCTCCAGATAGAAGGTCTTGTCCTGGCTGTCGGGTATTGGGGGGAATGAGAAGAGGTAAGAGGGGTTGACCTCCAGCTCCTGGCCCGCGCCGATATGGGCGGTGGCGATGTCGGGGCTTGAGCCTGGCAGAGAGCGCAGGTGAAAGACCAGTGACGCCTTGCCTGGACCGGGCACGTCGCGGTAAGTGCCGATTTGCACTTCGATACCTGAGAGGTTTGGGTATCGAGCCACGAAGCTCTGGCCGACGCTGTACCCAGGCACCAATTCGCCTGCTACTCCATTGGCATGGTCAAAGTGACGCGCGGTGGTGGCTCCAACGCTCGTCCAGAGGAGGATGGATATGCAGAGTGCGGGCACCAGCCACCATACGACTCTGTACTGCCAAGTACCCGGGGGCGGCTTGCGGGGGGCGGCTACGGGATGCGCAGGCGCTCCCCCATCGTCGTTCTCTGTTACCTCGCCCATTCTATATACACCGGGCTGGCACCGAGGGTGAAGGTGATGCTGCCGTCGCCTCGCGCACGGATTGGCACCTGCTGTCCGTACACATTGAGCAAGCGATTGAGATTTGGGACCAAGCGCGCCGGTATGACGAAATCGCTGGGAGGCGGGGTGGTGCCGCAAGCTTCTGTTACGCTCAAGTCCGACCCCCATATTACCCATAGCGGCCCTGGGTGGGCGCTATCGGGTGAGAACTCGTAGCCACGCCTCCTACCGGTTACACCATCGCTTGTGGAGAGTGCCCGCTTCGCGGGTCTTTGCCCCATCTGCTCGGTGGCGACCTTATATGCGCGGTGGGAGGGCTTGGGCGCTCCCGACAGGTCGAGCAGGCCCGATTTGCGGAATATTTTGGCCCCCGGCTCCTCGGTTCTGAAATCTTTCACAAGGAACCATGTCGTGGAGGACATCCCCTCGCCCAACATCTGAGCGTATGCCTGGGCGACGTACAGGCTCTGCGTATCGTCGCTGGAGTTGAACTCAGCTTCAGAGGTGTATCCAGTCTCGGTGCTGATGATGGGGAGCTTATCCATGTTGTAGATTTTCAGCGTGGCCTTCAACTCCATCAACTTTTCAGCGGGGCTGCACCAGTTGGCATTCTGCACGTAGTAGTGGAAGTTGAAGGCGTCCAGCTGCTGGCCCCCGCCCGCAGCAAGTAGATCATCCACAAACTTCCGCACGAAAGGCCCACCCTGCTCCGTAAAGTTGTCATAGGCGATGCCGCCCAGGATTATCCTTGCGTTGGGGTCAGCCGCTTTGATACCAGGGCGAACGGTGCGCAGCATCTCGGCGTAGCGAGAGCCATACCTGCCCCAGTTGTGCGGGGGCGACTCCTCTGAGGAGGAGTCAGGCTCGTTCCAGAACTCCCAGTTATGAGCGTTGTATGGGGGTCTGCCGTAGCGGCCCGCGAGCGCGGACATGAAATCAGCGAAGTCTCGCACCCGCTCAGGGAGAAGGGGGCCATCAGGGCGGGCACATGCCCAATCGGGGCAATCATGTACGACGGTGATCGATTGCAGACCTCTATCGCTCAGGGCTTTGAAAGCGCCGTCGTAGCTGCTCCAACTGTATTTGTCGGGCGACAGGTTGGTAGGCTCCAGGGTCTTCCAGGAGAGGTACATACGCACGCCGTTGGCCCCCGACGCTTTCACCTGGTCAAGGGTCACGGGGGAGGTATCAGTGACTATATCTACCGAGAACCTGGGTAGGGGTGGCGCAGGCGTGCTTGCGTTACCGTAGCGCCACTGGAAGTAGTGCTGGCCGATATTCCCCATCTCGACCTTGAACCCTTCGGGGTTGGTGGGCACGTAGGTGAGCATCCGGCGCTCGTATGCCTGCACCAGCACGTCGGTTGCTTTGCCCTCGATGGTGGCCTTTACCCAGTACGGGTCGCTGATCGGCAGCCCGGACGCGTAAAACCACGGCTCGATCAGCTTCTCCTGGCGCAGCTTGCCGTCAACGCTCACGGTGCCGCTACTGTTGAGAAAGTCCCAGGTCGCCTGGGGAATGTTGTGGCCGGTGGTCCGCTCGTAGTAGGCTATCTTCACGCCCGGCACGCTCGCCTTCGAGGGGTCGCTTCCTACTCTGCCGCCTTTGTAGAGGGTGGCAGTGACGGACTGGCCGGATCTGTCGGGGTCACGCCTCTCTCGCGTCGCGTTCGATACGCCATTCAGGTCCGCATACGAGGGGGATAACGGGTCGCCCGCGTCGCCCGTGACATTGGTTAAGGAAGGCTGCCGAGTCACGAAGCTGGCGTTGCCCGTCTGCATCCTCCCGGAGATAAGCTCTACAGTGAGGAGGCCGTTGGTCACGTAGAAGGGGCTATTCGGGTTGGCGTTCGGATCGTTCAGCTCCATGCGAGACTTGTCGAAATACTGGACGAGCCTCTTCCCGCCCGTACCCTCTTTGTACTCTTCCGTCATGCCCGCGCCGTTCGGCTGCGGCCCCCAGAACCAAGCGCGCTTGACCGCGCTCGACGCTACGGGAGCATCGGTGCGGGTCCACACTGCCTGGAAGGAGGGGTGCGCGAAAGAGGTTGCAGGCTGCGCCCCCACGAGAGCAGGTAGCAGTGCCAGCAAGGAGGCTATCAGGATAAACCGGTTAAGTGGTACTGAAGTTGATGTCATAGAGACCCCATACTCTCCATTCGGTAGAAGGATAACCACGCTGGCTGCGAGTCGTCAAGTGAAGCTTCGACATTGTGCAAGGTCAACGTATCTAAATGAGGGTAATGCCACCCAGCCCCGGAGGGGCGGTAGAATTTAGCCCCACGGCGTAAGCCTGGGGATTCAGCGAATGTAAGAAGCGTTAGCCCCAGAGGGGCGACAGAATACCCTCTTATGTTCTCCATCTTCTATGTTTGTGCAGGTTCTGTCGCCCCTCTGGGGCTGGGGAATAATCAGATAGCTAACCCCAGGCTAACGCCGTGGGGCTACGTTCTACCACCCCTCCGGGGCTGCCGACACCCCTTTAGAGCAAGATCGTGTGTGAAAGATTAATTGTGATATTGGCTTATTGCAGCATTGGCTTCTATATGCTTATGTAGTTTCAATAACGACGGGGGCACGGAGTTCAAAACCGCTTCGCTACGGTATTCATTTTCGCTGGCTGCCTCCCGAACTGGACGAGGCCAACCAAGAAACCTGCGGAAAGCCCCATGGCACGCAACAGCATCATCAGGGGGGTAGCTGCGGCCAATGCATGGTCGCGGCGGGCTACAGATACTGCGAAGGGAGTTGTGGTGATAAGGAAGCCTGCGGTGCAGCCAGCCAGGATTTTCCTCGCATGAGTTGCGATAGGGGCGAGGAGCATAGCGAGAAATCCTGCGCTCACCAACCCCATTTGTACCTTCAGGCTCTGGGGCGTGTGGGAGTCGTTCACAACCCGCCCAGGGTGTAGCGCCACCACCCGCACCTTCCAGTACCCTATCCAGAACTTCTTGCGCAGGTACTTAGCGAGCGTGTCAGCATGGGTATGATAAACGATGGCTTCGGGGGCGAAGCGCAGATCGTAGCCTCTCTCGGCCAGCCGGAAGGAGAGCTCTTGATCCTCGACTGCGGAGATGCTTTCGTCGAAACCGCCTGCCTCTACCAGGGCATCGCGCCTGTAGCCTGCTGAGTAGGTATCTATGAAGTCTATACGCGCTAGGTGGGCCATGCGGCGGTACTTGCTCTCGTACTCGGCCTGCACGAACCTGGCGGTGAGGCTGCGCTGGCGGGTACGATACGCACCTTTGACTCCGTCTGCGCCTGTCCTGATAGCGTTGACCAGGGTGGATGCCCAGTGGGGGACCGGCTCGCAGTCGGCATCGGTAAATAGGACGATACTACCCGAAGCTGCCCTGATGCCTGCGTTTCGCGCAGCAGCTGCACCTTTTTGTGCCTGCCGAAGCACCTTCACCTGGGGAAATTGTGCCGCGACTGATACGGTCCGGTCGGTGGAGCCGTCGTCCACAAGGATGATCTTGTATGGCGTATCTATGTCTTGCCGCAACAGGGCGTGCAGGCAGTTTACGACAGTGTCTTCCGCGTTACGCACGGGCACAATTATAGATACATCTACCTGGCGGCTTTCGTAGATTGGCGGTGTTTCGTGTTGTGATATGTTGGCTACCAAGTTCGGCTCACTCTACATTTTTACTAGCGCAGGTTGCGCTTGCTCGATTTCCCTCTTTGCTTCCTCGCCACGCTCTTCTATTGCTTCAGCCCGCACGGAAGCTCGCTGCCGCTCCTCAGCGCGTGATCGCTGCCACAGCACGACCAGGAGGGCCAGCAGTGCCCAGAAAAAGAAGCCCGGCTTCGCGCCCAGGGCCACCGTATCTGTGATACCGTACACGAAGTAGGCAAGCAACCCTGCCCCAGCACCAGCAACGGTTGCGCGGATGAGTTTATCCCTGGAGCTTCTCCACGCTTGCACCGCCAGCGCGGGTACGAGAAGCCAGATCGCCAGGTATGCTACAAGCCCTGGCAGGCCGAGGTCTAGGGCCGCCTGAAGGAAGTGATTGTGGGCGTGCCCTACGTCTTCGATTAGCGCATCGTTGGAGGCGATAGGCGTTGTGGGGTAGAGCACGGGCATGACACGGCGGAAGGTGTTCATGCCCATGCCCGTGATAGGGAAGTCCTCGATGCCGTACAGGGCGCGAGACCATATCTCAGCTCGCCCACCCAGGGTGCTCAGGCTGCCCGTAGTGCCCGCGCCTGGACTGTAGGCATCCATCAGCCTATCGGCTATCTGTTGCGGGCCGATGTATAGTGCCAATCCCACTCCCAGGAGGAGTATCGCCGCCAGTACCCACCGGAAGTGCCGTAGCGCCAGAATGACGAGGAGTGCGAGCGCCATCGCAAAGCCGCTATATGCGCTACGTGATTGTGTCAGGAGTAGGGTTCCGGTGGTAACTGTAGTAGCTATCAGGAGGCCAATGCGGAGTGCCCACCATGCGCGAGATACCTTACGCCCAGATGTGAAAGACCACCAGAGGAGGGACAACTGCATAGGTGCGACCCACAGCAGCGCGCCCCCCAGCTCGTTTGGGTGTATGCCACCCTCCGCTCCTGGCAACCCTCGTATAAACGATGGAAGTTGCTCTCCTACTTGCCTCAGCACCGGCAGCTTGCTTACCCAGTCGGTGCCGAGCAGACCCACGCCCGCCAGCACCGTCCCCAGGAGCGTGTAACCCGCCAACGTCCATCGCAGCCTCCCGCCTCCCGCGGACCACTCGATGATTGCGTAGAAGAGGGCGACCCCGAAGATGACACCTGTGACTTTGGCCGCGCTGAAGCCTATGTCGAAAGTCGCGTAGAGGCTGACCAGCGTCATCAGCGCGAGGGGCGCGAGTATCCAGTCGAATGGGGTAGGAGGGAGGAGGCGGTTTCTGGCAAGCCAGCGCGCTCCCCACAGCACAGGTACGGCAAGGAGGGCCACCGCATACGGGGGCGCAGGGAAGAGGAAAACCGGGGAGAGGAGGGCCAGCCATAGCAGCTCGGTCTTCACGAGCCATTCGGCTAAGGCGCGGAGGCGGGGAAATGAGCCGCGGACAGGTGACTCTTTCTCTATATTGGGTGTGGGCTGTGATGGCTCGGCCACATTACGTCTGGTCCACCATTCGTAGAGCACAAATAGGCCAAGCAGAGACCATAGCACACTTTCGATCCAGCCAGGGCTAGTCAGCACCATCCCCACGCAGACGAGGAGACCCCCGATGCGAGTCCAGCCGCTTCGAACGACGGTCTGCCAGCGCGCTCTCGCGGGCAAGCGTCTTTCCGCCCCTGTATAGGCGCTGTAACTGCTGACCGCGAGTACCAGGGCAAGCCCCGACAGCCAGAGGCTATTAGAGAAGACGCTGCCCCAACTGATCATGCCCAATTATATATCATGGGGCGGAGGTATCCTAAGAGGTAAGGTTCAGCTTGCGTGGCTATTTCCGCGCACTCTTATACCTGTTAGAGCGGGGAGTGCGGGCGTGAGCTGCAACTTATCTTCTACCTCATGCTCGACGCTCCGGGCCTCATCGAATTCAGGGACCAATGCGCGAAGGCGTGCAACTATTTCGCCCTTATTTCCACGCTGGGCGGCGCAGGCCAGCGATTCGACATTCTCGCTCACATTGGCGGGCACGAAATTGGTAGCATTGGCGGCAATGTATATCTTCTCGTGCGTGGTTGGCTCGTATTGCTCGCCCGCGATGAACAGCTCTTCAGTCAGTTTCTCTCCTGGGCGCGTGCCTGTCACTATGATGTCTATATCACGCCCTTCCTCCAGCCCTGAAAGTTGTATCAGGTCGCGAGCCATATCCACGATTTTGACCGGCTCACCCATATCGAGCATGAACACTTCGCCGCCACGCCCCAGCGCCGACGCCTGCATGACTAACTGCACCGCTTCCGGTATCGTCATAAAATAGCGGGTCATCTCCTCGTGGGTTATCGTCACAGGGCCGCCCTCTGCTATTTGCTGCTTGAAGGTCAGGACCACGCTCCCCCGGCTCGCCAGCACGTTACCGAAGCGCACCGCCACATACGCCTTGCCGCTCCGGTGGGCAGCTTCGTGCACCATCAGCTCAGCTACCCGCTTGCTTGCCCCCATTATCCCAACAGGGTTCACTGCCTTGTCGGTCGAAATCATGACGAAATGCTCTATGCTGCTCGCCAGGGCAGCGTCCAGGAGATTACGCGTGCCTACCACGTTGTTGGTAATGGCCTCGGCGGGGTTGGTCTCCATCAGATGTACGTGCTTGTGGGCGGCGGCGTGGAAGATGACGTGGGGTTGGTGCTCCGCGAGGACTGCTTTCATACGTGGCGCGTCCCGGATGTCGGCTATTACGGCGGTGATTTTCGTACTGCTCGAGCCCCTGCGGGCGCTCGCTTTGCGCAGCTCATTGTCGATAGCGAAGATGGAGTTCTCGCCGTGCCCCAGGAGGACCAGGCTCTCCGGCTCGCAACGCAACACCTGGCGGCACAGCTCCCCTCCGATTGAGCCGCCCGCGCCCGTGACCAGCACTCGCTTCCCTCTCAGCAGCGCGCTCACAGCTTTGGTGTCGGTCTGCACGGGCTCTCGCCTCAGCAGGTCTTCGATATCAACGTCGCGCAATTGGTTGACGCTGACGGTGCCGCCGAGCAGCTCGTATATGCCTGGGATCGTCTTGGTCTGCACGCCTGCCTGCTCACACGCGCTTACCACGTCGCGGATGACCTTGCCGGGTGCGGTCGGCATAGCGATTATCACGCTGTCGACGCGCTGCTGCTCGACTACTCTCGGTATGTCAATACGAGTGCCCAGCACGCGCACTCCGCGAATCTGCACCCCTCTCTTGGCGGGGTCGTCGTCCAGGAAGCCAACGACCTGGACGCCCAGCTGCGGGTTGTTGCGAAACTCGCGCACTATCATCGAGCCTGCCTCGCCCGCGCCCATCACCAGCGCCCGCACGGCGGGGAGATTGGGGCGGCGCGCCCTGACGCGGCCCGCCGTGGCCCTGAGTGCGAGGCGAGGTCCGGCTGTGAGCGCGATGGCGAGGAGGAGATAGATAAAAGGGATGGAGCGTGGGATTGGGGCGTTACCGGGCAAGAAGTAGCCCGCAACGACGCTCAGCCCGCCCACGACCAGCGCGGCGACCGTGGCGGAGCCGACCAGCAGCAGCACCTCTTCTACCGAGGCATAGAGCCAGTAGCGCGAATAGATGCCTACCCTGCGAAAGGTCAGCAACGTGATGCCGACGGCCAGCGCCGTGAAGAGGAAGAAGCTGGGCCAGAACGCTTCGAGGTCTACCCTCTCCAGGCGCAGTACGTAGCTCAAATAGGCTGCGCCCACTAGCATAATCACATCGCCGAGGGCAAAGTAGCGGTTGCGGAGGTGCCTGGCAAGATGTTGTGTGCGTTGGTTCAGGTTCATGACTGGTCCTCGACCACTCTCTTCAATTGCTCGCAGACGTAGTCTACCTGCTCTTCGGTCATAATGGCGGAGAAGGGTAACGCCAGATAGGTGTCTCCTGCTTTTTCGGTGTGGGGGAAGTCGCCTCTTCCCCAGCCGAATTTCTCCTTGTAGAAGGGTTGGAGATGTATAGGTGTGAAGTATGGCCTGGATGGTATACCGTGCGCTTGCAAAGAGGCCATCAGCCTGTCACGGCTAACTCCATCACTGCAACGCACAACATATACGAACCAACTCATACGAGTAGTCGTGTCGGCTATATTAGGCTTATGGATACCCTCTATCCCGTCAATCCTCGTATTATACCACAAGGCCACACGCTCTCGCTTATTCAATAATTCCTCGATGCGCCGGAGCTGTGCCAGCCCGAGGGCCGCGCTCATCTCGTCGAGACGGTAGTTGTAGCCGAGGCGTGTGTGGCTGAGCCAGCTATCGAAGACGTCGCGCCCCTGGTTCCGCAGGCTCCTGAAGAGGTGCGCCCACTCCTCCCGCTCCGTGACTACCATCCCCCCCTCGCCCGTGGTCATCTGCTTGTTGGGGTAGAAGGCGAAGACCGCGCAATCGCCCAACGTGCCCGCTCGCTTACCTTTGTACTCAGCACCTAGCGCCTCGCACGCATCTTCTATTACGTAGAGACCGTGCCTCCGGGCAACGTCGAGGATAGGGTCCATGTCGGCAGGCTGGCCGAAGGCGTGGACCGGCATGATAGCCCGCGTGCGCTCCGTTACGGCGGCCTCTACTAGATTTGGGTCCATGTTGCCCGTGAGGGGGTCAATGTCGACAAAGACGGGCCTGGCACGTTCATACAGGACGGAGTTTGCCGAGGCTACGAAGCTAAAGGAGGGGGTAATGACCTCATCACCTTCACCCACGCCCGCCGCTATGATGGCGAGGTGCAGACCCGCGGTGCCGGAGCTGACGCCTGCCGCGTGGGGGACGCCAGTGTACGAAGCGAACTCCTCTTCGAACCGCGTGAGGCGTGGGCCAATACTGAGGGTGGGCGTGCGTAGCACCTCGTTTACCGCCGCGATTTCAGCCTCGGTTATATCGGGCGAGGACATGGGGATTTGCATACTGGCCTTGATGCTTTCGCGGCCCTCTACCATCGCGGTGGGATTCCTATGCCGGTCACTTGGCAGGCTGCTCACGCGTTCGATTCCTGTTGTTGAGGCGTTCCCATGAACTCAGGCATGGTTGCATGTTCCCCACCGCTGATACCTTCTCGCCGCACTATCTTCCGCACTGTCATGCCGAGTATCTTCAGGTCGAGCATAAGCGACCTGTGGTCTACGTACCACACGTCCAGCTTGAATTTCTCTTCCCACGACAGGGCGTTGCGGCCGTTTACCTGCGCCCAACCAGTGACGCCCGGCCTTACCTCGTGGCGGCGCATCTGCTCATCGTTATACCGCGCCAGGTACTGAATAAGCAAGGGGCGCGGCCCTACAAGGCTCATCTCCCCCCTCAGTACGTTAATCAACTGAGGTAGCTCGTCCAGGCTCGTGCTGCGCAAGAAGCGGCCCAGCCGGGTGAGGCGCTCCCCGTCTGGTAGAAGACCGCCCTCGGCGCTCCGGCGTACCTCCATCGTTCGAAACTTTACTAGAGTGAACGGTCTGCCATGCAGGCCCGGTCTGCGCTGGCGAAAGAGCACGGGCGACCCCATCGTCAACCGCACGGCGGCGGCGATAATAGCCATCACCGGCGCTAAGATAATCAGCACCAGCGCGGATATGCCTATATCGATCAATCGTTTCATATCATCAGGAAGCGCGGCACGCCTCGATGGCTTCTTCAATCTGGGAAAGGAGGCTTGTGCGGCTATATTCGCTATGTGCGACGGCCAGCCCGTTGCGCCCCAGCTTTCGGCAGGCATCGGGGTCGGAGGCTGCCATGCGGATGGCTTGAGCCAGAGCGTCGGGGTCGGAGGGCGGGCAGACCCAACCACACCCGCTTGATTGTACCAAATCGGCGACCCCCCCGGCAGCCGCTGCTATTATTGGCTTGCCGCACAGCATGTAGGAGAATATGCGGTGGGGCACCGAGAACTCCCCACCCGACTGGCTCTTCAGGTGGATAAGCATGGCGTCCGCCGCGTTGATGAGGCGAGCAGCTTCCTCCTGGGGCACCTGGTCTATGAACGTCACGTTTCGCAGACGCAGGCTTTCGATGTGGCTTACCAACCCGGGCTTCGCAGCCCCCGACCCCACAAAAGCGAAGAGCATACGTGGATCATCGCGCAGGTGGTCCGCCGCTTCTATGACGCTCTCCAACCCGTGCGTGAGGCCCATATTGCCCGCCACCATCACCACGAAGCGCTCTTGCCACCCCAATTGAGCGCGCAAACCGTCCTCACTTGAAGGGCTATATATAGATGGGTCTCCCCAGTTAGAGATGACCCTAATCTTGCGCGCAGGCACCCCCTTGCCCAGCAGGTTGCGCCTCATCCCCTCCGAAATGACGATTATGATGGAGGCACGCCGGTAAACGAAGCTCTCGGCGACACATATCGCCTTGTAAAGGCGGCTCCCTTCGCGCACGAAGCCTGCGGCGACAATCGCTTCGGGCCACAAGTCTTGAACGTCATACACGAACGGGACACGCGCCACCAGGCTGTACACTGCCGCCGCCAGTCCTGTAGTCAGGGGTGGATGGTACGCGTACACCACATCCGGCCTGCGCCCCGGCAGTGACCGAGGTAGCAAGCCTAACACGAGCGAGGATGCGGCAAATGACAGGTACGACAGCATCCGCTTCCCCTTCTCCACCCCCCGGTACGGCAGCGCGAAGACCCTCGTTACCCAGACGCCCGCCTCTCTATGCCGCGAACGCAAAGCGAGCCTGTACCCCTCGTATACCCTCCCCAATGGATAAGATGGATAGGTCGTCACCCCCGACACGCTGTGCCCGCGCGCCACAAGATGCCGCGCCAAATCCTTCAGCCTGGTTATAGGCTCAGGCGGATAATGCTGGCTAAGGATGAGCACTTTCATAGTACGGACGACAGACGATGGCGGCTAGAAAACGTATCAGATGGGACAAAAACTGTAAATCTATACATGTCATTCCGAACGAAGTGAGGAATCTGGGTCTCTATCCACCTGGTAAGCTTGGAGATTCCTCACTCCGTTCGGAATGACATGGGAAGGTGTGCGGTTCTCATAAGACTTGTCACGCATCACGCATCACGTTTCACAGCCGCCATCTCGGCCTCCACCATCTCTCTGACCATCTCTTCAAGCCCAACGGTGATACTCCATTGGGGGTAGTGGGAGCGGAGCTTGCGGAGGTCGGAGATGTAGCAGATGTGGTCACCGACGCGAGGCTGTGGATTGTAGGTGTGATGGAAGGGCTTGCCGGTTATCTCCTCCACCATGCTTATCGCTTCGAGGATGGAGATGCTGTTCTCCCGCCCTCCCCCCAGGTTGTACACCTCGCCCGGCCTGGGGTTCGCGGCGAAGGCTTCGACCGCACTTGTAACGTCGCGGCTGTGGATGTTGTCGCGCACCTGCTTGCCCCCGTAGCCGTAGATAGTGTAATGCCCCCCGCGCACGCCTACCTTTACGAGATAACTGAGGAAGCCGTGCAGTTCTACGCCCGAATGGGAAGGTCCGGTCAGGCAGCCGCCCCGGAAAATCCCTACTTTCATCCCGAAGTATCGACCGTACTCCTGTGCCATAACGTCAGACGCCACCTTCGACGCTCCGAAGATGGAATGGAGGCACCTGTCTATGCGGCATTCCTCTGAGATACCGTGATAGTCCTCCGGGCGGGCGTAGTCCCAGCGTGTCTCCTTCTCTACCAGGGGTAGCTCGTTAGGCACGTCGCCGTACACCTTGTTGGTGCTCATCTGGATGAAGACCGCTTCGGGGCAATGCTGCCGTGTCGCTTCGAGCAGGTTGAGCGTGCCCACCGCGTTCACATCGAAGTCTACCAGGGGGATCTCCCGCGCTTTGTCGTGGGAGGGTTGGGCGGCGCAATGTATAATCAGATCGTACCGTCTCTGGGTGAATAGATTGTCTATAGCCTGGCGGTCACGTATGTCGAGGTCGTTGTGGCGGAAGCGGCGAGTGACGCCCTTGAGGCGCTCCAGGTTCCAGGTGGTATCACCCGCCGGACCAAAGAAGTCCCTGCGCATGTTGTTGTCTACGCCGTCCACGTCGTGCCCCTCGCCGTCGAAGTGCTCGACAGCTGCGGAGCCGATCAGGCCGCTGCTTCCAGTAACCAATACGTTCATATTTTCTGATTCTTTTTATCATCTCAACCCTCAGGGTTGAGATGATAAAAAGAACTATTTCTTCTCTACTAGATAATTTCCGAGCGCGAGGGCATCCATGCGGGTGCGCAGGAAGCATTCTATCGCTTCCTGGGGCGTGCAGACTATCGGCTCGTTGTCGTTGAAGCTGGTGTTCAGCACTACCGGCACGCCGGTCCTGTCGCGGAAGGCGCTTATCAGCTTCCAGTAAAGGGGGGCTGCCTGGCGGTCCACCGTCTGGAGGCGGCCAGTGCCGTCTACGTGGGTGACGGCGGGTATCTCGTCTCGCTTGTGGGGGAGCACGCTGTACACCTTTATCATGAAGGGGTCGGAGTAGGTCTGGTCGAAGTAATCGCCCACATCTTCCAGGAGGATGGAAGGCGCGAACGGCCTGAAGGCTTCGCGGTGCTTGATGCGGTCGTTCAAAATCCCCTTCATATCGTCACGGCGCGGGTCGGCTATGATGCTGCGGTTGCCCAGCGCCCTGGGACCCCACTCCATTCGCCCCTGGAACCACCCCAGCACGTTCCCTTCAGCTACTATATCGGCGGCGCATTCCACCAGCTTCTCCCCGCTCAGAGCCACGTAGTTGAGGTTGTAGTCGTGCAGCGCCTTCTCTATCTGGTCATTATCGTAAGAGGGGCCGGTATACGCATCTTGCATCACGTAGGTACGCGGTTTGCCCAGGATATGGTGATAGATATAATAGCACACGCCGAGCGACGTGCCTGCGTCGCCTGAGGCGGGCTGGATGAATATATCTTTGAAAGGCGTCTGAGGGAGCACCTTTCCGTTGAAGGCGCTGTTGAGGGCCACGCCCCCCGCCATGCACAAAGCGGTCTGCCTGGTGTCACGCTGTAGCTTGCGCACCAGGGCGAACTCAGCCTCCTCCAGCATCGCCTGGAGGCTCGCGGCCACGTCCTGGTGGTGTCGCGTGATCTCGCTACGGGGTGGGCGAGGCTCACCGAAGGTATCAACCAGCTTCTTCGAGTAGAGGGTGCCGAGGGTGGGCGCATCGTCGCCCCAGGTCATCGTGACCCCCTCGCTGTCGAGGGCGAAGTAGTCGAGGTCGAGGATGAATGTGCCGTCGCGTTGCAGGCGCACGATCTTGCGCATTTCGTCTATATACGCCGGCTCGCCGTAGGGAGCGAGGCCCATGACCTTCCCCTCGTCGCCGTACTTGGGGAAGCCAAGCCATTGGGTGATGCCGGTGTAATAATTGCCGAGGGAGTGAGGGAAGTTTACCGTGCCCCCCACGTCCAGTTTCGTGCCCTTGCCCGTCCCCCACATGGTGCTCACGAAGTCGCCCATGCCGTCTACCGACAATATGGCTGCCTCCTCGAATGGCGAGACGAAGAAGGCGCTCGCCATGTGCGCGCGGTGGTGCTCGACGTTGTGGAAGCTCGCCCTCATGCTCCCAGGCTCGATCCCCATGCGCTCACAGAAGACGCTCTTGAGGTTGCCCACCTTGAGGCTGTTGCTCAGGCGGTCGCGCACTAGGCTGAGGCTGGGCCGCTTCGTCAGAGCGTACAGCGCCTTCTTGATGAGATTCGCGCTTGGGTTGCGGCTGATGCCGACTTGGTCCAGCTCCTGCGCCGCAATGCCCGTCTCTGAGAGAACGTAGCGGATGGCCTGCACGGGGAACCCCGCCCAATACTTCACCCGCGTAAACCGCTCCTCCTCGGCAGCTGCCACCAGCACCCCATCCCGGATAAGGCAGGCCGACGCGCCCCCATGATATGCATTTATGCCCAGTATATACATCTTTTCTCCCTGCCCTAAAACTTCTAAACGCCAAGACGCCAAGATTGCAAAGAACGCCAAGATTTTTATGAATTCACCGAAGAGGCGCAGAGTGCGCAGAGATTATTTATTCTATGGAAGTGAATACTCTATCGTCTATCGTCTATCCTCACGTATCACGCATCACGTTTCACGCTACCTACCACTTCCCTGTAAACCCGCTCGGCCTGGTCTATAGGTTCTTGCCACGATAGTTCGGCCAGCACTTCTGGTCGCCTGCGGATCAGTTCTTCGCGGCGGGCTGGGTCGTCCAACATTGTGCAGATGCCATCTGCTATGGCCCCTGTGTTCAGTGGCACGGCTAGTCCGGCGCGGCTATGTATGAGGGGAGCTATGCCGCACCCCTCGGTGAGAAGGACGGGTACGCCTGCCGCTACCGCCTCGGCAGCGGCGTTGCCGAAGCTCTCCGAGATGGAGGGTAGCACGAAAAGGTCTGCGGCGGCAAGCGCCTCTAGCTTTCCCCTGCCATACAAGGGGCCAGGCATCAGCACCCTATCGTCCAGTTCGAGCCGCCTGATGAGCGCCCTCACCCTCGCGTCATAGTCCGTCTCAAGCGCGGGTCCCGCAAGCACCAACCGGGTCTGCCTCGGCGACGCCTGGTGGAAAGCGATGACAAACTGTTCGAGGTTCTTTATCGGGCTGATTCGCCCAATGTAAAGGACTACACGCTCATCGAGCGCCATGTTATACCGCACTCGGAAGGGTGTGCCGTCCGGCATCTCCTCAAACGGTGCGAGGTCGATGCCATTGCGCCTCAGCACGATTCGCTTCTTGTCTATTAACCCCTCCAACTCCTTAGCCTCGGCGGGCGAGGTGGCTATCACCCGCGCCGCCCCGCGTGCCATCCTCTCGGTAAAGATGCGGTGGTATAGCCTCTTGGCGCGAATACTTCGGGCACGGGGCACGTACATCCCTAGAGGTTCGAGCAGATACGGCACTCCAATACGGCGGGCGCACAATGCCGCGAAGGGGCAAAGGAGATTGTACAGGCCGAAGAGATGCACCACGTCGGCCCACCGCACGGCGTCCCACACCGCGAGCGGCGCGAGGGTTAACTGCCGCGTCCCTCTCCCGATCCAGGGCACATACTGCACTCCGACACCATTCACCTTTATGGAGCGCCTCTCTCGCGGGCGGGCCGAATGGGTCGTTACAACTAGAACGTCATGCCCCCGCTTCACCAACTCCCGCCCCAGGGAATGTATCTTCTGCGGCGGTCCGCCGAACTGTAGCTCAGGGTAATAAATGCTTGTGACGTGGAGGATATGCATGGGTTGATGTTGGACGAAAGACGAAGAAACGTGAAACGTGATGTGTGAGATTATTACTTCTGTCTACTGCCTACTGCTTTCTGCCTACTGGTCACGGGAGCTTGCTGGGATTTCTCGCGGTTCGCGTCGCGGGCGAGAAGCATGACGCAAACCCAGAAGGGGAAGCTGTACGCATTCCCTACCGAATATATCCAGCTCTCGAAGAATGCCGTCAGAAGGCCGGCCAGCAGCACGGCCTGGAGCGCATGGGATAGCGATATAGTATAGTCGTGGCGGCTTCGCCAGAACTGGGTAGCGACCAAAACGATCAGTGGCGCAATCAAAAGTACCAGGCCCACGATCCCTAGCTGGAATGCCATACCCAGGTAGGAGTTATGAAAGTAACCTCCCGAAAAATCCCGGAGGGTGCGCCCTATATCTACCAGGGCGAACTCTTCGGTGCCGAAGCCGTGCCCTGTCATTACTTGCGTCTCGATCAGAGAGATGGCGACGGGCCACAATTGGAACCGCCCGCTCGCGTCCCCTACCTCAAGAGGGTTCACCAGGCGGCCAACGGCGTAGTCTTCGACCACAGACCCCACGTCTACGGCTTCTACAGCCACCACGAGAAAGAGCAGCGCCAGCAGCGTGCCTCCCGCCAGCAGCACCTTGCTCCCCCGGGCCTTGCTGAAGAGGTACACGATGGCTATTAGCGAGACGAAGAATCCATTCCGAGAGGCTGACAGCACCAGGCTGAGCGCAACAACCCCCAGCAGCATTATGTTCGGCCACCATCTGCTCTGGAATACCTTCCAGACAACCAGGGGCAGAATTATTGCCGCCAGCAACCCAATTGCGTTCGGATTAGTAAAGAGGCCTTGAAAGCGCCCGGTCCTTTGCCACGCCCCCGGCCAAAATGGGGCTGCCACCAGCCCCATCAGGAGGATGAGGCCTACAGCATAGATAAGCGCCTGCACAATTTTCTCCGCGCTTGCGCGATCAGCGTATCCCCATATCCCCCAGAAGATTGCTACGTACATCAAGCATATAGACAGGCCCCTCTGCAATGTAACATCAGGAGCGATGGAGTAGGTAGTGGACGCCAGTGTGTATAGCAAGAAAAAGAGGGCAATCGCGTCAAGAAGTCGTGGCTCCCGAATGTGCTCGCGTGAAAAGAACTGTAAGGCAAAGATGGCGCAAAAAAGGAGCAGAACCATCCAGCGTCCCAGGCTCAACACGTCGCTGCCCCCGAAGATGACCGTCTGGTTCAGCATGAGGACCATGGCGGTCACAAATATGAGGAACTGCGTGCTGCGCGCGCACACCAGTCCCAGGGCAAGCGCGCCGACAGCCACACCCACAGGCGTCCAGCTATAGGAGACGCCAACCCAGACGGCGGTAAGCGTGGAGGCGACCGTAATTATCGCCAGGGCTAAGTCTCTCCCCGGGTTGAGACCCTTGTATGAAATGCGACCTACCTGCATCGTCGGTTCGCCTCCTCGCCCCGCCTACATACTCCGATAATCGCCTCTACGAATCCGGCCGCGCACCTTTCGGGTGAGTGCGCTTCGATAATGCGCTGTGATGCCTGGCCCATGCGGTCTGCCAGCTCACGGTCCGTCAGCAACCGCTCGATATGCGCGGCCAGGGCAGGCACGTCGCCCGGCTCAAAGAGTAGTCCGTTGTATCCATCTCGCACGAGGTCTGAGGCGGCCCCCGCCACCGACGACACTATAACGGGGAGTCCGCTTGCCATAGCCTCGTTGATGGCGAGACCCCATTGGTCGCTTTCGGTGGGGAAGACAAATATATCCGCCATGCCATAATACCTGGATAGCTCTTCCTGCTGCTGGAACCCCGCAAAGTATACAGGCAATCCTCTCTTGCCGGCTTCAACCCGGTATTTACTCTCATCAGGCCCATCTCCCACGATGACTAATGTGGCATCTACTTTCTTAGTCACGCGCTCCAACGCCTGAAGCAAATGAGGGATGCCCTTCGCGTCCAGGAGCCGCCCCACGTAAAGGACCACCTGTCCCTTGATGCCCAGCTCATCCTTCAACTTCTCTTTGATAGGGCGCTGGGCTGAGGCGCGCCGGGCGAAGAAGTGATTGTCTACGGCGTTGGGGGCGGTCCAAATTCTATCCGGATCGATGCCAAAGTCGCTTAAGTACTCTTTTTGTGCGCTGCCCGCTGCGATGTACCCATCGTATAGCCCGATGAGGAGGCGTTTATACACGTTTTTGGCACGGTTGCCGGAGCGGGTGTCTCGCCGGTTGCTCTCCGTCCAAAGGAGGGCGCGTTTGCGTGCGAGCTTGCAGTAGAGGAGTGTGAGCCAGTAGGTGGGGTGCTGGTAGCCTCCGCATATTATCACGTCGTACCTGCCCCGCCGCAAGTGGCTTATGACTCCAGGGTTCAGGAAGAGGGGCGCTCTCTGGTAGGTGCGGGCCACTACGCGGCCCGGCAAGACGTGGAATGGGAAGCGTATCTCCGATCTGGGCACGCGCCAACTGCGCCTATCTTCCGTCTCTGCCAGGAAGAGCACTCGAAGCTCGATACGTGGGTCCCTCGCAAGGTGGTTGAAGACGGGGACGCGGTACGGCGAGATAATCTCAGTCAGCAGCGCGACCCGTATCATGTCGGTGCCTCTTGGGCAGTCTCGTTATTCTCCACGTGAGGCAGCATCTCAGCGTATACCTGCTCCAGCTGCCGGAGCGTGGCATCCCATGTGAAGAGACGGCCCCTCTCTATCCCCCTCTCGCGCATCTGCGCCGCAATGCTCGGTGAGCAGAGCACTCGCGTTATCGCACAGGCAAAGCCCTCTACATCCTGGGGAGTGATGAGGATACCCGCATCTCCCACCACCTCCGGCAGCGATGTGGTATTTGAGCAAATGACAGGCGTGCCTGAGAGCATAGCTTCAAGCACCTGGAAGCCAAAGCCCTCGTAGAGTGACGTATCCAGGTAGAGGTCGGCTCCTCGGTAGAGGTCCGCGAGCGACTCATCGGGTACGTATCCGGTCAGTATGATCTGCGGGCGCAACTGTAGCTCCTCGACAATCCCAGCAAGGCGCTGGGCTTCAAGGTCGCAGTTGCCCGCGATGACCAACTTCCTGGGTTGGTTCATACTTTGCAGCGCCATCTGAAACGCTCTCAGCGCTGTTTCGGTGTTGTCACGCGGGTCGTTGACCGAAGAGAAATGGAGAACGTACCCCTCCGGCGCTCCTAACCTCTCCCTGATGCTTGCCCTCTGCTGCTCGTCTACAGGCGGCTCGAACACAGCAGGCGGCCCCGGGTAAATCACCGTCATTTTCGCCCCAGGGACTCTATGGTGTCGCGTAAGCTCGGCGTGAGTGGCGTGCGAACTGGATACTATCCTGGCAGCCTTACGTAACGAGAGTGGAAATATGGCTTCAGTCATGGCCGCGCTCAAGGCCTGGTACCTGGTGGCCCCGGGTAGCATCGCGGCGTGGCGGCGATTTGGCGTTTCGAACAGGTAGAGCAGGAGCGGCCTGATATAAAGAAGAGGCACGCGGTCAGAGCAGGTCAGCAGCAGGTCTACCTCGTGCCGCCTGGCGAGCAGAGGAAGCTGTATCTGCTCCCACGCCATCTGGCTCCTTTTGGTGGCGCGCACATATCGTATGTGTGGAGCGCTGGGCAAGCCTGGCAGGTCCGCTCGTTTGTCCACGAATACGACGAAATTGTACGCGCTACGGTGTGAGGCCAGGGCGTTTACCAGTCCCCATTCGAAGCGGGATAGTCCCTTACCACCCCGGGAAAGATGAACCGCATCGATGCCTATAGTTGGCATTTCAGGCGAATGGTGGCCTGGCCACCGTGAATATTCACTCCTTTTTGGCCTCACCTGTAGGGGCACGGCGTGCGTCGCTACGCTCCGTGCCCCTACGCGGCTTCCATGCTTGTCGGGCCGAGAAACTACATCTTCATACAAAGCCAAAATTTTCTTGAGACTATGGTCAAGCGAGAAGTGCGTCTCGACACGCTTTCGCCCGGCGCGCCCCATTGCTCCACTTCTTTGCGGGTCATCTAACAGGTCCAGGACGGCTTGCGCCAGCGCCTCCGGGTCCCCAGGCGGGACGAGCAGGGCCGTCTCCCCACCAACGACCAGCTCCGGCACGCCACCGACGGGCGTAGCGACCACCGGCCTGGCGGCAGCCATCGCTTCCAGTATGGTAAGAGGCATCCCTTCGATATAGGAGGGGAGGACGTACAGGCTGAAGGCGGGCATCAGGCTTGCTACGTCAGGGCGGAAGCCTACGAAGCGTACGGCCCCCGCGACCCCCAGGGTGCGCGCAAGCTCTTCCAGCCTTTCACGGTAGCGTCCCCCAGACTCCTGGTCCTCCCCGACGAAGATGAACCTCGCGGTGGGCACGCGCTCGATAATAGTGCGGGCGGCGACCAGCAGGTCATGTTGGCCTTTGGCTTCGCACAGCCGCCCCACGCAGCCAATGATAGGGCCATCCGCGTCGAGGTCGAGGGCTTTCCTGGCGCTCCGTACCTGGGCTGCATCCGGTTCCGGCCCAACTCTGACGCCATTGGGGATGGTCCATATCTTCTTTGCCGGTATCCCCTGGCGCACCAGGCTGCGCTTCGTATCGTCGGATATCGTCACTATCTCGTCCGCCAGCCGCGCCGTCGAGTTGTCCAGGGCGACCTGGAGCCTGCGTATCCAGGGTCGAGCGTTGAAGGTGTTCTCAAGGTGTACATGGTTGATGATAGGCACGCCAGCCAATCTCGCGCCTACCCTTTGCAAAATAGCCCCTACCGTGCCGTCGTGGCAATGTACCAAGTCGGCTCGCCACGCTTTGAGGAGGCGGGCGAATTGGCACGCTCTGTGAAAGTGAAAAGTGCGCGCCATCGGCAAGATATACACTGAAACCCCTTCGGCCTGAAGCATCTCCGTCAGCCGCCCACGCGAAGAGGTGACGAGGCAGACCTTGTGCCCGGCCTCTATCGCGGCGCGCATGGTTTGCAGGCAGACCATCTGACCTCCCGCTACTTCGCCATTCAGCGTGGTGTACGCTATCCTCATATAGTCAAACCGTGCAGACCGCTATTATCTCGCTCGCGCCACGCAGGACGCCTGGACGGATCAATACGTCGTCCATCTGGAGGTCGCCCATCATTCGAATTCCTGCCCCATGAGCGATGCGTCGCGTTACCCCTGAAGGGACCAGGCGCGCCCGCAGCTTGAATAAATCCAGCTTTTTGATAAGTATAGCCAGACGGGTCTGGCGGCGCACCTGACTGAATAGCTCAACCGCGGAGAAATGGCGGCGTAGCAGCCGCTCGAAGTCGGCGGGCGACCACTCACGGACGTGATGCGGGTTCTCAGGATGGTCTGTAGAGTGCCTGGCCGCAGGGGTTGAGGCCAGGTATCTGCCTCCGGGTACCAGTACTCGTCTCACTTCGCGCAAATAGGCTTCGACATCAGCTATATGCTCGATAGTCTCGAAGGAGCAAACTACGTCGAAGCTGGCATCGACAAACTTGAGCTTCATAGCGTCCCCTCGCACGAAGAGGAGATTCGGGGGGCCGCCATACCGCCGCCGGGCATAGGCAATCGCCTCTTCATCCAGGTCTACGCCGACCACCTCATTCGCGAAGTTCGCAAGGTGGGCTGAGCCATACCCCACCCCACAAGCTACGTCAAGCACTCGCTTTCCCGCGATGTAAGCCATGCTGAAGTCATATCGCTTCAGGTGCAGCGCGACTATACCTTGCGGGGTCTCATCGGGGACGATACGCTCCGGGTAGCCGCCTCGCTCGTTCATGGACCCAACCTCTCAGCGACCCGCCGCTTCAGCCGCCTTGCTTGAGAGAGCAGTGGGGCTGCATAGATGCACAGGGCGTACCGGAAGTTGCGTGGCTCAAGGGCCACCTTCCAGTCGAGCGCCACCCCCTTACGCATCCACCGCCCGCACCTGGCTGTATTCCCCATCTGGTAGTGAGCTTGTGCCAGTTGGACATAGAGGTTTCGCTTTGCTTGGCGGCGGAACCGGGCATCTCCACTCTTATCTACCAGCTTCAAATGCTTAAGAGACGTGTGAATCCGGCCAATGTTGAACTCCCGCATCGAAGTGTTCGCGTCGTGCATCCTGTATAACACCAATGGCTCAGGGACGGTAGCAATCTTTGTGACTAGCGCGGCCCTCAAGTACCAATCCCAGTCCTCCAGACTCGCTATGGCCTCGTCCATAAGCCCTATCTCCCGCAGGCGCTCCCGACGTACTACCACACTAGACGTGAACATCACACACTCTCTACTCATATTCAGGTAATCGTACCCCCGTTTGAGGGCGGAGGCGTGCAGCCTCAATCTCAATCGCGTCTGAGCCGGGTCACGATTTCCGCTCGAGTCGGTTACTTCGGTAAAAGTGTGAGCCAGCCCCACCTCCGGTGATGCTTCAAGGAGGCGGATTTGCTTCTCAAGCTTCCCCGACTTCCAGGTATCATCAGAGTCGAGAAGTGCGATATACTTGCCCGCCGCCGCCGCCATGCCAATGTTACGCGCCTTGCTCCTCCCCTGGTTCGACTGGTGAATGTACCGAATTGACGTACCGTACCTCTCGCGGACCATCTCGGCTGTGCCATCGGTTGAGCCGTCATCAACCACTATTATCTCCAGATCGCGTAGCGTCTGGCTCAAGACGCTCTCTATGGCCTGGGAGAGGAATTGGCAGCGGTTGTAAGTCGGGATGACTGCGCTTACAAGAGGCATAATGTCACTCTACGAACGGGGATAGATGGCGTTGCCCACCACCAACAATGGTCGCAAGTTAGCTTCTATCATTGGGGACGCTTTCGTTGCCGCAGCCAGTGCAGGTAAGCAGCCTCGGTATCGCGCATCATCCTCTCGACGGTGAAGAGAAGCCTGGCCCGCTCTGCCCCGGCGTCTCCGAACCTGCGCCTGCGCGCGGGGTCTCGAACCAGGCTCGCCAGGGCTTGGGCCAGTGCTGCTACATCACCGGCGGGCACAAGCAGCCCCGTTTCTCCATCCTTTACCGCGTACGAGACCCCACTTACGTCGGTAGATACCACGGGCAACCCCACAGCCGAGCCTTCCAGGATGGCGTAAGGCAGCCCTTCGAAGTCAGATGACATCGCAAGAATATCTGACGCGCGCATGAGGTCAGCGATGTCAGTGCGGAACCCCAAAAGGCGAAATCTCTCCTCTATACCTGCCTGGCGCGCCGCGATTTCGATTTGGGCGCGCAGCTCGCCTTCGCCCGCTAACAGAAACAGTACTTGCTGATGCTCGCTCAGGACCATTCGGGCCGCTTCGATGAGAATGTCGTGGCGTTTCTGTGGGTCGAGCCGGGCCGGAGTGAGGATTACGACTTGATTATCCCCTACGCCAAGCGACGCTCGTACCCTTCGCCGCAATCCAGGATCGGGTGAGGCAAACCACGCGCCACGCAGCCCGTACGGAATTACAACAGTGTCGCGGAGAGGTACGCCATCCTTCTTGATACTTAACTGGCGGTTAGACTCGTTTTGAAATATGACGCGAGGCCGCGTGCGGAATGCCAATCGCTCAAGAGTCCGCCCGAAGAGGTTGTAGCGGCGCTCTAGCTCCGGCGTATGGTGCATCATCACGGCTACAGGTATACGCGCCAGTTTCGCTGAAATTATACCGGTAAGGCACGGGTCATTGAAATGCACTATATCAGGGCGGACTCTCCGTAGCCACGCGGTCAGGGTTACTATTGCTCGCAGGGCGTTACCCGTGAAAACGCGGTTCGAAACGCGGTGCAGTGTGACGTCCATCTCTTGCAAGGGCAGGAACCTATCGAGTGCGGACGCATCAGAGCATAACAGGTGAGTGTCAAACCTCATCTTGTCAACGTTCGAGGCCAGGTCGAACAGGTACCCTTCTGTCGAGCCAAAGACAGGGTTCTGCTGGAAGTAGAGCAGGGTAGGACGCTTCATCGTCTCATGAGACTTTGGCATTCCTGGTCCTCCGCGCAACAGATAAAAGTGATGCCCTCTTCAATAGCCGGAACAAGAATGGAGCGTGCAATCTCAACAGCACCTTAAGTTTCAAAGGCAAATAACTGAAAAAGGGGCGATAGCTCAAACACTTCGCTGCATGTGCTCTCGCCTTAGTGGGGTCACCTATATCAGTATAAATCGCGGCAAGCGTGTAGGAACATTCAAGTATTCTCCGATCGATGACCTTCTTGAGCTTATAGTTGAGATGCTCGTTTATATATTCATATAACTTTACAGAAGCTTCCTGGTTCCTTATGGCACTCTGGCCTGAGTATACTCCTCCGCTGTGGACGCGATAAACTGCCATAATGTCCATGAGATGCCCTATAGCACCATGCTGTGTATTCAACACGTGCAAAGGGAAATCTACCATGTAAGATGCAAACACCCACTGCGGAAATTCAGTGAATAGCTTATTACGGAACATGATCGAGGGCGTGGGCACAATCTCTTGCTTGAACAGGTCCTCCAGTGTTGAAATCTCCTTCACGAAGCTGGGATATACAGTGTCGGGTCTGTTCTGCTCATCATCGTGAACAATGGTAACGCGATGTGAGCAGGTAGCACACTGAGGGTGGCTATCCAGGAACTCCACTTGCTTTTGCAGCTTATCTGGGGAAGTCCAATAGTCGTCACCTTCCAAAAGGGCTACATACTCACCATGGCAGGCATCCAGCGTCTGCGCGAAGTTGCGAGCTACACCCAGGTTCTTCTCAGGTAGCAACAGGCGAATCTTATCAGGGTGCCTCCTGTGAAGCTCCCGCACTATCTCCCTGGTCCCGTCGGTCGAGCAGTCCTCCCCGATTACTATCTCGTAGTCAAAGTCGGTCTGCTGCATCAGGGCGCTCTCCACCGCCTGGGCGATAAAACGCTCGTGGTTGTAGGTGATTATCAGCACGCTGACTTTCATACAGCCATCTCCACCCTCTGCTGAAGCTCATCCGCATGGGCTACTGCCAGGCGCAGGAGTGCGCAAACCTGGCGTATCTCATCCGGGCCAACCGCTGTGCCCGTAGGGAGGAGGAGCACCCGTCCCGTCAATCTCTCAGTCTCCGGTAGCAGCAACCCCGCGTTAGGGAAATAAGAGCGATAAGGCTCCATGCGGTGGCACCCTGGGAAGAAGTAGCGACGCGCCCGCACGTTTTCGGCCCATAGCACCTCCATCAGTCTGTCGCGACTTATTCCGCTCTCCGCTTCCTCTATATCGAGCACGATGTACTGGTAATTGCATCGCTCGCTCTCATCGTGGAGCATGAGCGAGATGCCCGGTATGCCCTCCAGCTCAATGAGGTATTGCCTGTAGTTGCGGTAGTTAGCCGCGACGAACTCATCCAGGCTCTCAAGCCCCGTCAGGCCCATCACAGCGGAAATCTCGCTCATCTTGCCGTTGGTGCCTATATAGACCACGTTATCGTAGCCGCTGAACCCGAAATTGGTCATCAGCCTGATCTTGGAGGCGAGGGCATCGTCGTTCGTGGTGATGGCCCCGCCCTCGAAGGTGTTGAAGAACTTGGTCGCGTGGAAGCTGAACACCTCGGCGTCCCCAAACCCCCCGATCATCTCCCCTTTATATGAGCAGCCGAAAGCGTGTGCGGAGTCGAAAAGGAGCTTCAGATTGTGCTTCCGTGCGACTTCCACTAACCCCTCTATGTCGCAGCCGTGCCCCCACAGGTGCACGCCGATAATGCCCGTTGTGCGAGGGGTAATAAGCATCTCTATTTTCTTAGTGTCAATGCTGTGCGTGCGTTGGTCCACGTCACAGAATACGGGGGTGATCTCCTGCCACTGTAGCGCGTGCGCCGTCGCTATGAAAGTGAATGACGGCACTATTACCTCACCCGTGAGGCCACAGGCTCTTATGGCGATCTCCAGGGCGACGGTGGCGTTGCAAATAGCGATGCAGTGTCTGACCCCTACCATCTCCGCGACCTTTTGCTCGAACTCCTGCACGTAAGGGCCGTTATTCGTCAGCCACCGCCGGTCGAGCATGTCGTTGATGCGTTGCATGAGGCGCTCACGGTCCCCGATGTTGGGACGCCCTACGTGCAAAGGCTCCTCGAAGGCGGGGGCTCCTCCCATTATCGCCAGCTCTTGTAAGCTCTCTTTCTCAGCCATTGTTCCGCCCCTTTACGACTTTGGCCGGGACTCCATAGGCCACTACATTGTCAGGAATATCGCTTACGACGACTGCTCCCGCGCCAATGATCGTGCCAGCGCCTATGCGCACCTGGTGTATGACCGTTGCGCCTATCCCGACCCAGGAAGCGCGACCTACCTCCACCCTACCGCCCAGGTGCGCGCCCGGCCCGATGTGGACCCCATCCCCTATAACGCACTCGTGGTCTACGGTGGCCCCCGTGTTGACGATTACATTCTCGCCGATCCTGCACCCAGGGTTGATGATAGCCCCGGCGGCGATTACGCTCCCCGCGCCGATGGACACGGCCCCGGCGATTATCGCCCGTGGATGAATGGCGGTAGCAAGATGGAATCCCTTGCTGCGGGCCAACTCAGCAAGCTGCAATCGCGCCTCGCAATCCCCTATGGCGACAATCAAATGGTTGGTGCCGCCATCATATAGAGCATCTAATTGCTCCCTTCCCCCAAGCACCGTTGAGCCTGCGAACTCCGCGCCCCGGCGGTCCAAGCCAACGTCGTCAAGCAAGCCCGCGATCTCATACTTTCCGCCCAGCCGGACAATATCTGCCACGACTAACGCGTGGCCCGAAGCGCCCCAGATTACCAAAGGTTCGAGCATAAAGTAATGGCGTCTCCGAATTATATCTCACCCGCCGCAGATGGTTGCTATACCGTAACTAAACGCCTGGAGCACCTGGGCACAGCAAGCTCCGGTAGTAATCGAGTACGCGGAGGCGGATGAGACCACGATTGGCGCGCTCCGCTAGAATCTGCCGGTTTATGCGAGCAGCGCGCTCACAAAGCTCGTCATCTGCCAGCGCCCGGCGCAAAGCAACGGCAATTTGGTCAGGATAGAGCGCGTGAGCCAGCAAGCCATTGTCGCTATCCTGAATCCACTCCTGGATTGACTCCAGAGGAGACATTAACGGCAAGGCCCCGGTTGCCATCGCCTCTAACATTGTACTTGGAGTGCCATCGGAGAGGGAGGTTGCAATCATGACGCGAGCACGCCTTAGCACTCCAAATAACTCTTCTCTTGGCACCGTGCCATGGCAGTGGCAGCGTTGTCTAAGGCTTTCGGGCAGCGTGTTCAACCAGGTTTGTATTTCTTTTGAGCACATAAACAAATGTATCTCATATCCTCCAAGCACATCCTCTATAGAGTGCAACGCTTCCAGGATAGGCAGGGTCTTGTTTACGTGCTCTTCGTATGCCTTTGGTATAACAATGAGGTTGCGACTCTCACATGGTTCCCCTGCGGGTATCTTGTCCAGGTCCAGGCCGCCCGTCCCAGGTATAGCGGCGTCTATCGCCACTTTGTTTGAAGAGAGACCGTTAGCTAACGCCTGCCGAATGTCACGGCGGCAGTCTGCAATGTAACCATCGCAGTTACGCAAGACATGTTGAATTCGACTTTGGCTATCGGGATGGTGTATCCCCATGTTTATGTCGCTGCCCCATGACGATACCACCCATTCAGGTCGCATGGCTCGCGGGAGGTTATCCAACGCCTGTCCGGTGATTATCCCGGCCAGGTCTATCGACAAGCTATGCACGATGTGAGGCTTCCAAGTGCGGATCACCCAACGCAGCCAACGTGCCTGAAGCCGCAATCTATATGTGATCCAGTTTACCGGATAGCGCATCCACCGTGCGTTTGGAAGAAGCCAGAAAGCTTGAGCAGTCTTGTGAGCGCGTGTATCTCGGCAAGTGACCGTGTAGGTTGGAAAGCGCCAGGGTAATGGTGGGTATCTATCGCCATCGCCAACTGAATAGGAAAAGACCCTTACTTCAAATTCACTCCCTTCCAACAAACTCATCCAGGACTGCGAATGCGTGCTGTCGGCGAAGCAGACGAAGAGGATGCGGGGGCGCTCCTTACCTCTAGATTTCCCAGGTAGTGGTGGCATCAACTATCATACCCGTCTAATAACGTGTATAAGGACAAAGATGAGAAGCTAGAAATCTGCATAACGAAGCACATCTTTCCCTGTCATTCCGAACGAAATGAGGAATCTCCGAGCTTGCCAGGTGGCTAGAGACCTAGATTCCTCACTTCGTTCGGAATGACATTCTTTATACATTCGTTCTTGCCCCACACTCTAAAGCTGATATGGGCGGCGTAGGATTACCTCAACCGCATCACCAAAATGGTCTTCGAGTATGACATTGGCCGGGTAGACCTGAGCGAAAGCAACAAAGCTCGACCAAACGTCATCATAGATATTATCATTCCAGACGTAATATCTGCGCGCAAACGCTATTTCGAATCGTGATGCTTTAGCCGCTTCAATCAGCCAGTCAGCCGTTATCCAACTGCTCCGGTGCGTGTAGTCTGAATAACCGCCCCAATCTTCACCCATGACCCTGTGCATCAGCGAATCGGCATTTAGCGTCTGTATATAAACGACGCCCCCTGGCCGGCAGAGCTTGAATAATAGCTCAAGGGCACGGCTCGGATCGCTTAAATGCTCGAGGACTGAGTGCATTGTTATAATGTCATACGAGGAGCTAAAAGTTGATGCTTCCGCCGTATCTAAGTCTAATCTCCTGCAACGCCCTCCCGTCCTCAGATTTGCCTTTCCAACCGCCCATTCCGAAGAATCGATACCTTCGGCATCAAGCCCTTTCGATAAGGCGTGCGCCACAAGCAGCCCTGTAGCGCAGCCAACATCCAGTAGTTTGCCTGTGAGTGGGTGATATGGCTCGATAGCTTTGAGAACATAGTTGGGCATCCAGGCGGCATTGTCGTCATACGAATTGTATACACCGCCACTGAAGTATTTAGCGTCATTCTCGCCTTTCTCTAGTCTGATTCTATGCCCGGCCCTGCGGCGCATTGTCCCGGTCTCTTGCGAATGAAACTCGAACTCACCGACCAGCCATGAGGCCTCCGTTGGAAGTGCTCTGCCTTTTGAGACAGGGATAACCGTCCTGTTCCCGAGCATCTCCTGGCCAACACGTTTTACGGTCAATGTAAAAGGTAATTGAACGCTCAGCTTTACCGCAAGGAATGGAGGCTCTTGCGGCACCCTCAACTTGTACCATAATACACCTGAGGAATGACCACGGATTTCGTAACGAAGCTCCCAATCCTCACGAGTGTGGTAATTATATCGCATCGGAAGGTACCTGGTGGGCGAAGGCCCCGTAGAAATCAGCTTGTATCCCTCTCCCGACGTAACAGACCAGGCAGGGTGCAGAAGAAGATAGTCATGCTTACTGAGCTTCCAAACGAGGAACCTGAGCAGCCTGAGCACTCTAGCTCTCATTCACTACTTCCGACCTGTATTCCACCCGTGGGTATAGAATGCAGTCTGTGAGCGCAGCATCTGGGACTGTGGTGTAATCGCAAAAGAGCCTGCCAGCGTCCCTAAAGAGAAACAAATAAGGGTCATTCCTCTCTCTCAGCCCCAGGTCGAAGTATATCTCAGGCGCGGTAAAGCCCGGATTATCTATGAGAAAGCGGACGGTCCAACTTCCCTTCATGACTTCTGGCCCCTCTCCCAGCTTATCACTTTGCAAGGCAAACAATCGCACTTGACCATCCGAGTAAAATGCCATGTCAATGGCTGGCCTGTAGAGTGCGGTAGCTGTGCTGACGCTAACCTCGACAGTTAACTTCTCACCGTAGCGCCACGTCCGAGTCTCGCTCCCTTCTTCGTCCAGAACACGCCAGGTAATGTCCTGACCCGAGTTCATCGCGCCCGTTGGCCCGGGTGAAGCCCCGCCAAGCGCGAGGCTCAGGTAATCTGCTATTACCGTTACCGGGCTACCTTGAGCGCGAATCTCCCCTGCCTCCAGGAGCTTGCATTCGCTACACAGCCTCTGGATGGCACTCATATTGTGGCTCACGAAGAGCACCGTGCGCCCCTCCCGCCTTGCCACATCTCCCATCTTACCCAGGCACTTCTTCTGGAAGGCGCTGTCGCCGACGGCCAACACCTCGTCCACGATCAGTATCTCCGTGTCGAGATGTGCAGCCACCGCGAAGGCCAGGCGCGCATACATCCCGCTGCTGTAGCGCTTCACCGGCGTGTCGAGAAACTGTTCAACTTCGGCGAAGTCAACTATGGTATCAAGCTGCCGGTCAATCTCCTTGCGCCTCATGCCAAGAATAGCCCCGCTCAGGTAGATGTTCTCCCGCCCCGTCAGCTCCGGGTGGAAGCCGGTGCCTACTTCCAGGAGCGAGCCGACCCGCCCATATATCTCCGCCCTCCCACTCGTAGGGAGGGTGATGCGCGACAGGATTTTGAGCAGCGTGCTCTTGCCCGCGCCGTTGCGCCCGATTATCCCCAGCACCTCTCCCTGTCTAACCTCCAGAGATACATCATGGAGCGCCCAAAAGGTCTCTCGCCCGCCCTGCCGCACCCTCGATAAGAGGCGGCGTGGCAGGTCTAGCAAGTCCTCCTGTAGCGTTCTGTAGAGCGTGATCGCTCCGCTATGGGTGATGCGGTACGACTTGCTGAGGTTCTCAACTCGGATGGCTACGTCAGACATGAATCCTCTGCTCTAAATTACGTCGGCGAACTCGCGCTCGACTCTGCGGAAAAAGAACGCGCCACTCACGAATGCCACGAGTGAGACTACCGCCGCGCTCACAACCATCTCGATAGAGAGCGCGCTGCGCCCCAGCAATGCCCACCGGAACCCCTCGATGAACCCCACCGCCGGGTTCAGGCTGTAGAATGTTTGCCACTCAGGCGGCACGATGCTGGCCGCGTACACTACCGGACTTGCGAACATCCAGACTTGCACGAGGAACGGGAGCGTGTACATAAAGTCCCGGTACCGCACGTTCAACGCCGACAGCCAAAAACTGATCCCGGTTGCCGCAAGTGTAGCCAACAGAAGGAATAGTGGCAGACTAAGGAGATTCCATGTAGGGGCCACTCTGTATGAGGCCATCATAATCAAGAAGACCATGAGCGTGACCGCGAAATCAATCAGCACCGCCCCGGCGCTTGACAACGGTATCAACAGGCGTGGGAAGTAGACTTTCGAGATCAGGCGAGAGTCGGCTACCAGGCTGGTACCTGCCCTCTGCAATATGCCCGCGAAGTAATTCCACACAAGCAGACCGCAAAAGACGAAGAGGAGATATGGCATTCCATCGCTGGGCAGCCTGGCGAAATTGCCGAACACGACGGCAAAAATCAGAGCCGCTGCGAGGGGCTGCAATACGACCCATATTATGCCCAGGGCGGTCTGCTTATAGCGCAGCTTGACGTCGCGCCCCGCCAGGATGAGCAACAGGTCCCTGTACTCCCACAGCTCGCGCAGGTTCAGTCCCTCCCACCCGCGAGCAGGCTGTATCACAGCTGTGGGGCGTCGCCCCGGCGTGGGTTGCTCACCGGTGGCGATGGCTTGCCTGGCCTGTCTGCTGCTTGTTTCGGTATCGTCCAGGGTCTCTTCTCCCTTTATACTGATGCTTGGAGCCTCAGCTTAGTAACATAGGGCCTCACGGTTGCGCATCTATTTTCGCCCTCAATTTATCGATGCGTATCTGCACGTTACCATCGTCAGGCGACAGCTCGTGCGCGGCCTGCCACTGCTGCACGGCCTCCTTTAGCTCACCCCTAGCTTCGTATGCCTCGGCCAGCCCCATGCGATAGTAGACGTTCTGAGGCTCGATCTCCACTGCCTTGCGGCTTTGGAGGAGGGCCTGGTCCAGGTCGCCTGATGCCAGCGCGCACACCCCCAGGTAGTAAGCCGCCCTTGCATTTTCGGATTGTAGCTCTAATCCTTTCAGCAGAGGACTCTCTGCTTCAGCGCACCTGCCGTTGTTGTAGAATATGACTCCCAGGTCGGTATAAGCTCTTGCCGGATTGAGGTTCAAATCAATTGCCGTGCTGTAGACTCGTTGCGCTGATACGAGGTCCCCCTTATTTGCGTAACTGTCTGCCAGCGCTTCAAAATAGAGCGGGTAGCTGGCTTGCAGCATCGCTTCTATCGCTTCACGGTCTCGACCTGCTCGCTCATAAGCCTTACCCAGCCAGTAGGAGTAGAGGCGCTTCTTCTCAGGCGCTAACCTGACGGCTTCAGCTAGATTGCTGATAGCTTCGTCAACTTTTCCCTGTTGTAAATATGCGTAGCCCGCCCGGTGGTAGGCCTGTGCGTTCATACCGTTCCAGGAGAGGCTCTGCCTGTACGCGTCTAGCGCTCTCTCAGCAGACTCTTTTTCCTTACCTGGCGTATTCGCAAGCGAGAGCACGTTGCCCTGGTTGAGATAGATCGTACTCATAGTACGTGGGAAGAGGCTTATGAGCAAGGCGCATAAAGCGACAGCCGCGACCAGTAACCCTACCTTGCGAGCAGGCCCATCAGCTTTTGTACTGAGGTTAGTGTCGCCGTCAGGCTGAATTGTTTCTCTTCTAATCATAACCCTAATGATCCCAGGAACTTTAGAGTGCATTTATAAACAACGGTCAGGCGGTAAGAATTCCACATGATGAAGCACATCTCTACCTGTCATTCCGAACGAAGTGAGTAATCTAGGTCTCTATCGACCTGGCAAGCTCGGAGATTCATCACTTCGTTCGGAATGACAGCCTTGTATTCGGAATGACAAGCCTTGTACATCTGCTCTTACCATGCACTCCTGGCTTACGGTAGCGCGATATAGTGCCCAGCTACAAGATCACTACGCGTCTCCAATTGCTTCACGCTATTGTCCAATGGAAAAAGCCTGTAATTCAAGCTCGTCAGGATAGTCCAGACCGCCACTCCCGCATGAGCATTATGAACTTCGCACAAGATCAAAGGTCTGTGCTCCTTAAGGATTCTCAGGCTGCCGGAGAGCACGACATCCTCGTGCCCCTCGACATCCAGCTTTATGAAATGAGGCGGCGGATTGTGGCCCCCAATCACGAACGTGTCCAGCGTTGTCGCGCTCACTTCTATGATACCCGCTCTTTCGGTTCCGCCACTATGCGTGCCGGTGACGACGTGGGACATGGTTTCACGGTCCGACTGGAAACGGACCATCCCTTCATCTCCACTTACAGCTTGAGGCACCAAACGCACGTTCGCGGTGTTATTGAGCGAAGTGTTTTCCCGCAGCCGCTTCGCATTCGCTGGATCCGGCTCGAAGGCGAAAACTTTACCACTCTCGCCCACCAATCGGGATAGGAGCAACGTAAAGAATCCTATGTGCGCGCCCACATCATATACTACCCACCCTGGCTTGACATAACTAGCTAGCCATTCCTGAACCAATGGCTCGTGGGTGCCTAGCCAGAAATATTTTTCAGTTTGCAAGTCAAGCCGGAACCTTGCTCCCTTGAGAGGTCCGGCGGTGATCGCGACTATCTTTCGCCCTCTCCCTACGAGCCGATTCAAAATGCGCCGCGCTAACCTCGCGACGGCGGGGTGCCGGTAGATAGACCGTCGCCACGACCAGGGTATCGCCCCCACGAAACGCTCAAGCCAGGTCTGCATTTCAGGCATTGGCTTCTGGTTTCCATACTGTCATAAATAGCTGCTTCCGAGCACCGCGAGCGCCCAGGGCCTCGACCAGTGGACCTTCCCGGCAAGATAGGCGCTCCACGTCTCCTCCACCCCCTTCGGGCTGAGCCATCCTCGATCTGTGGCACCGTGCAGCAACGTCTCAACTTCGCGTCTGAGGGGGCCGCGCAGCCAGTTGTCAAAGGGGAAGGTGAAGCCCTGCTTCCCTCGTCGCTCGCGAATCAGCGGGGGTAGGTTATCTTCCATCGCCTGCACCAGTAAAGGCTTCGGCCCTTGACCAGCCGTCTTGACGCGTGCGGGCAGGCTCAGCACCGCCTCCACGAGCTTGTGGTCAAGCAGGGGCACCCGCACTTCCAGGGAATGTACCATGCTCATAACGTCGGTGTCCCGCAAGAGCTGGTAGTGGGTATAGGTCGAAAGCTCGGCGCGGCTGACCCACTCGAACCCCTGCTCCGCGAAGTTGGCGGCCCCGACGTGGTTCCCTGAGCGAGCGGCGATGTGCCGCACCGGGTCGAATGCACGCCGCGCCTCCTCCCATACATCGTTACTGAGCAACTCCTTCACTTCCGACTGCGAGAAGAGGCCACGCCTCGCCAGGTACGCGCCCGCGGGCGTTGGCGTCCCGCGAAGAGCATCGCTTACTCGCGCCCAGCGCCTGCGGTCCGGCAGCAGCCCTATAGCTGTGCGGGCCAGCGCGGCCCCGCCCGGCAACGCCTTCGCGACGCGCAACGCCCGCAGCATCTGGGGCACTCCCCCGAACGTCCCCTCGTACCCACCGAACAACTCATCTCCTCCCAGCCCGGAGAGGGCCACCGTCAGCCCCGCCTCGCGAGCCGTCTGTGAGACGAAGTAGCTGTTTACGCCGTCTACGGTCGGCTGGTCCATCGCCCGCAGGATATTGTCCATTTCCGCTGCAACGTCGCCTGCCGTCACGACACGCTCGTAATGCTCCGTCCCCGCCGACTTCGACATCGCCCGCGCGTAGGGCGCTTCGCTGTACTCTTCCTCCTCGAACGCCATCGAGCAGGTACGAATCGGGCCATCCGTAGCTTTGCGCATCAGGGCCACAACCGCGCTGGAGTCCAGCCCGCCACTCAGGAAAGCGCCCAGCGGCACGTCGCTCACCAGGCGAATGCGTACCGCCTCTTGCAGCAAGCCGCGCACCTCTTCCACCGCTTCGGCCTGTGTAACATCCCTCGCCGGGCCTGTGGGCAGCGACCAGTACCAGCGAGGCTCCACTTTGCCTGTTGGCTCCCCCAGCGGTATGGTCAGTGTGCAACCCGGCTCAAGGGCGCGTACGTCCCTGTAAATAGTGCGCGGGTTGGGGACCGCCCCCAGCATCAGGTATCCGGCGAGGCCCGCCGGACTCCACTCCCTGCTCACCATCCCCGACGCCAGCAACCCCTTCAGCTCCGAGGCAAAGAGGAACGCTTCCGGTGTGCGAGCATAGTAAAGGGGCTTGATTCCCAGGCGGTCCCTGGCGATGAATAGCTTGTCATTACTACCCTGCCCTGGGCGCAAATCGAGCACAGCTAAGGCGAACATCCCGCGCAGCCGCTCTACCACGCCTTCCCCCCATGCCGCATAACCCCGTAGGATCACCTCGGTGTCGCTATTCGAGCGGAATATGTGGCCTTGCTGCTCTAACTCCCGGCGTAGCTCACCCGCGTTGTATGTCTCGCCGTTATAGGTGATTTGCAGGTCGCCTTCGGTGGTGCCCATCGGCATGTGCCCTGCCGGGGAGAGGTCTCTTATGGCGAGGCGGCGATTTGCCAGGCCCGCGCGGGCATCGGGGGTGATATATATCCCCTCGTCGTCCGGGCCGCGATGCCTCATGGCGTCGGCCATCGCAGTAAGGCGCTCACGTAGGTCCGAGATAGTCTCACCCGGACTGGTGACGATACCCGCTATGCCACACACGGCCCGCTATCCCTTCGGGGCAACCGTTCCACCGCTATCCTGATGGGAGGGCGCGCGGTACGGCGCGTTGCCGTTCAGGCCTGGCGCGGCACCTCGTCCGCGTCCATTTTGACCATCTCCGCGCCCGCGGCTCGCAGGCTTGCTCTCGTCGTTGCCGTAGTAATAATAGCTGGAATAGTAACCCTGTAAATCCCTGACCCACACCCTGTTTAGCACCGGCAGGATCGAGGTCACGCCGACTCCCTTCAGGCTCTCCATTACCCGCGCTATCATGTCTCGCCTCGTCTTGCCCGCTGCTATAACCAATATCGTCGCGTCGGTGCGCGTGGCGAGAATTACGGGGTCCGTAACCACCCCAGCGGGTGGGGTGTCGTAAATCACTATGTCGGCCTGGCTGGAAAGCTGCGCCATGAGGTCTACCGCCCGGTGCGCGCTCAATAGCTCGGAGGGATTGGGCGGTAACGGACCGCTCGTGATTACCGCCAGGTTGCTCACCGAAGGCACCATTTGTATTGCCCCTTCCGGGGTGGTATCAGGGTCTCCCACTACAAGGCTGGTGAAGCCTACCGTGTTGGGCAGCCCGAAGAGCTTGTGCAGGCTCGGCTTTCGCAGGTCCACGTCGACCAGCATCACGCGCTTGCCCGCCTGGGCCATGACGATAGCCAGGTTCGCGGATGTGAAGCTCTTCCCCTCGCCTGGCCCTGGGCTGGTGACAACGAGGCTCTTGATGGGGTGCTCGACCCCGGAGAACTGGATGTTGGTCCGCAGCACCCGGAAGCTCTCCGATTCGAGCGAGCGTGAATGCTCCAGCGTGACGAGCTTCTTTTCCCCCTCGTTACCCGTCTGAGGCGCACTCTGGCTTCTTTTGCGGCCCTGAGGGCGCAGCATACCGTAAGGGGTAGACCCCTCTTGCCCTCCCACGATGCCAATCGCTGCGATGGGCGCTACGCCGACCGTTTCCTGCAACTGCTCAGGGGAGTGGATGGTGTAATCGAGATAGTCGCGCAGGAACGCGAGACCCAGCCCCAGTATCAGCGAGACGACCACCGCGAGCAGTACATTGCTCACCAGCCTGCTCGGCACCCGCCGTCCCGGCAGGGGCTTATCTACCTCCTGGACGCTGTTGACGGAGCTAATCTGCCCCCTCGCCACGATGGTACTCGTCTTGGCCTGCTGCAACGTGACCATCTGGCCCCGTAACTGCAAAAGCTGGTCATCCCGGTCCTTAGTTGCGGGCTGGGCCTCCAGCACGCTGATCTGTCCCTGATAGCTCTTTATCTGCTCATCCAGGTATTTCAGTTGCTGGTCGAGGAGTTGGACGGTGCTCGCCTGCTCGCCGCTCCCCCCTGCGTTTAGCTTAGCCTGCTCCTGGGACGCAATATACGACTTGAACACCTTTATCACCGTTTCGAGTAGCTGCTGCGCCTTGTCCGCGCTGTCCATGCGGGCGGAGATCTGGAAGAAGAGAGTGTTGGGCGTCAATTTGGTGGTTATCGCGCCTCCCACCGCCTCCGGCTGCATTGTGAAAGGACGCCCCTGGGCTGCCAGCTCGTTGGCTACCAGCTCGCCGAAGGTACGGGTGCGCAATAGCTCGCTGTAGCTATCCGCGAGGTTGGCGGCCATTTGAGTTTGTACGTAGGGCACCATCGAGTTCGGGATGGATGGGTTGAGCAGGAGCTTACTGCTGCTCTCATACTCAGGTGGCAGGTTGAGGGTGTTGTAAGCAGCATAGCTCCCGCCCACGAGCGTTATGATTATGATGAGCCACAGGCTCTTTTGGATGACTTTCCAGTAACGAAGTAGAGGCATATTGGTGACTGCAATTCGCAAGTAACGCCCATGTATAGCTATGGCATCACAACGGGATTGGAGTAGCCCATCCCTTCGATTGGTACTATACTGTACGGGGCAAACATGTGTCAATCGGTTGTGGACGAAGGACGAAGGACGAAGGACGGATTAATCACAAAGAACACAAAGAGACCAAGAACACAAAGGAATTGATGGGTTTGTTCACCGTAGAGACGCAGAGGTCTTATGGGAGGTGTTTTAGTGGTGTTGGTGGGTGCGGGGGTAGGGGCATGGCGACGCCATGCCCCTACGGGCGCGTTGGGTTGTAGGGTCGGGTGCCCCTGGGCCGCAACTGGTACCTGGTGATTTACCTCTGTGCCTGGGGTGGGGTGGTAGTGGGGTGAATGGTGACAAGATAATCATCAGATGTGGGGTCTGACTAAGCCTGTGGAGGTCGCCCGGCGGATGAATCCGCGGGCTACGTCTACGACACCCCGTTTCGCTCATGCCTGGGCGGGTTGCTACGTGGCTACGTGCAGTACCTTGATGATTATTCTGTTTGTGTTCACTTTTACCACAGCACCGCAGGGGTGAGCTATTGGCATGGCGCTCCTACCAGGTGAGGATTGACCTGCGCTGTGCCGTTGTGTCGAATGCGGAGTGCGGAGTGCGGAGTGCGGAGTGCGGAGTGCGGAATGTTGGTGTGGGGTGGCACTCGGTACTCGTTATTCTAGGCTGAGACCTCCTTTTGGGGGGTGTCAAGGGAGAGTGTAATTCCCTCGATGATAGGGACACCAGCGGGACCCTTTGGGATGGACCTCGACTGCGGACGGCGAGGCCGGAAATGCATCTCTATTAACTTAATCCCATTTCGGGGGTAAAATGGGACATGTTTTTGGACCAATTCCCCAAATTGGTCCGAAATTGGTGGTTTTGAGGGCGTTTGGGAGGGCGATAGACGATAGACGATAGACGATAGACGATAGACGATAGACGATAGACGATAGACGATAGACGATAGACGATAGACGATAGACGATAGACGATAGACGAATGGCACGTTCCGTCCTTCGTCTATCGTCAAGTTGCCACCAGCTTTGAATACAGCCCTGTAATCTATGCCTGCTCACACCCCAATCCGTCCTTCGACTTTCGTCCTTCGTCAGCTTGCCCTCCTCACGGGCGCTCATGCTTCCAATGCCGAGGGGTTGCTTACCAATCTACATCTTCTAAGCGTTGACGATTGGGGCCGGGTGTTGAGTGCGGCTGTGGCTGAGCGGCTTGCTCCTACGATTTACTGCCACTTACGCGACCGTGAACTACTTGACATGCTGCCCGGCAACTGGCGAGAGCGTTTAGAGGAGGCGTATCGCGTCAACCAGGCGCTGTACATAGAGCAGGCATCCGCGCTCAGCCAGCTCACCGATGCATTTAAGCGTGAGGGTATCCCTTTCCGCCTGCTGAAGGGACTGGCAGTCGCGGCGCAGGGGTACTCGACCCCCACCGCCCGCGCCGTCGGAGACGTTGACCTGTGGGTGCTGCCGCGCTACCAGATGCGTGCGGAGCAACTGCTCCTTCGCCTCGGCCTTGTGCGCGATCCCTCCCCTTATTCGACCTCCTACCTGCGCCTCTTCTTGGGAGAGCAGACCTTCAGCCCCCCGGAGCGGCCAAATGCTTCCGATGTGTCCATACATGCCGTTGTAGACCTCGATTCGCACCTGGTGAAGCCCTGGTGGCTGCGCGAGACGCTGAGAGTGGACGAGCGGGCTATATTCGACCGGCCGCGCGCCGTCACGATAGCGGGCCGCTCGTATCTCACGCTCGACCCGACCGACACGCTTCACTTCCTCTGCCTGCACGCGAAGGGGGGCTATCACGTTCAGCCCTGGCGCTCTCTCTTCGACATCCAGATATTCATCTCCCGTGTGGGCGTAGACTGGGACCGGCTCAACTTCTCTGCTGTTGAGTGGGGCACGCGCTCGGTCCTCTGGCGACTATTCACCCTCATAGACCGGGCGTGCGAGACCCACTACGTAGACCGCCTGGCATGGAAGCCCGGTCGCTGGCATCGCAAGCTGATAGACGCACTTCTGCCACCCCCTATGCCCGGCACGCTCAACCCTACTCTCGATACGGGCGACTCGCGGCTGCCCATGCCGAGCTTCCTGCTCCTCCCTGGCGCTGCCGCTATGCTGCGTGCAACATTACGCTTGATATGGCCTTCGTCGAGGTGGTTGCGGATGCGTTATAATCTCTCCCGTGCGGGGCGTTTTGACCTGTTTCGCGCCAGGGTCAGGTACATTTCGAGGTTGCGCTACCTCTACAGGTTATTCAAGCCGGGTAGGGGCGCGAATCCGTAGGGGCATGGCGCGCCATGCCCCTACACCTTTGTAGAATTAGTCCGGTCGAATATAGTAAAAGGGCTATGCAAAACACTTGAATCCTGGTAGAATGGGGCAAGTTCAGGACCATACATGACTGATTTAGTACTGCCACGTTTAAAATCTAAATCAACCTGAATGAGCCAATTGGACCGCCTGGTCTGGGCGGGTGGGGCGATGATCAGCACTTTCGGTCTGAGGGTAGGTATTCGTGTGACCGACCCCTCGGCGCTCGAACCGATGCTCGCCTATCTCCCTCCTGGGTGGAAGTATGAATCTTCGCCGGTGGTAGAGAGGCTCTATTCGGTTATGACGGGGGCCGCAGGCTCGCAGGGTGATATGCGTCCGCTTCAGATGCTCTTCCAGGACACGGACATCCTGGCCGCATCAGCCGACCTGCAAGACGTATGCGACGCCTTCGGGACCGATTTGCAGATGCACGTCGCCGAGGTTGCGCGTGGCAGGTTGTTCGTCCACGCAGGTGTGGTAGGGTGGAGGGGCAGGGCTATACTGATACCTGGCCGCACTTTTACAGGGAAAAGCACTTTGGTGGCCGAGCTGGTGCGCGCCGGTGCAACCTATTATTCGGACGATTACGCCGTGCTCGATTCGCGGGGCCGGGTCCACCCCTACCCCAAGCCCCTCTCCCTACGTGAGGAGCCAACGGCCAGGGGGAAGAAATATTCTATAGAGGAGATCGGTGGGCGGGTCGGGCGCGAGCCACTGCCCGTCGGGCTGGTGATAGTGAGCAGTTACCGGGAGGGTGCGCGGTGGAGGCCACGACAATTGAGCGCGGGAGAGGGTGCGCTGGCTCTGCTCGCCAATACCGTATCGGCTCGCACAGAGCCTGCCGCCGCCATGAGCACGCTGCGACAGGTAGTATCGTCGGCCCCCGTCCTCAAAGGGGTGCGCGGCGACGCGAAGGGGATAGTTGGGGACATTCTAGGCAAATTGGAGAATAATAGTCGGAAATCAGGAAGCGCTTCCTGATTTCCCTTCCTTGCTTTCTTGATTATCGAATATCTAACCGGAGGTACAGTTATGAGCATGGCAGAGCATCCCCTACCGCAGGCGCGTGAGGAGGAACTGGTGGTCCAGGATATGGGTGATGAGGTGCTGGTGTACGACCTTACGCGGCACAAGGCCCACTGCCTGAACCGTACCGCCGCGCTCGTCTGGCGGGCCTGCGACGGCAGGCGCACGGCGAGTGACATAGCGCGCCTCGTGGGAGAGGAGATGCACGCTCCGGTTGATGAAGGGACCGTCTGGTACGCCCTCGGCCAGCTAGAGAAGCTGCATTTGATGAGAGAGAGCGTGTCCACGCCCGCTATGTGGGCCGGGATGTCGAGGCGAGATTTTCTGAGGAAAGCAGGCGTCGCGGCTGCCGTGGCGGTGCCTGTAGTAATCTCACTGAGCGCGCCAACTAAGGCCCATGCCGCGAGCTGCCTCCCATCCGGCGCGTCCTGCACGACCAGCGCCCAATGTTGCTCCGGGCTTTGCGCTGGCCTGGTCTGCGCGTAGGCAGACCAGGCTTGTGCCATTGGCAGGTACGAAAGGTAGTTGATAATGTTGCTTGACAAAAAGAGAATCTGTTCGGTATACTCATTTCGCAACTTATCGTACCCTGCTCTCTCATAGAGTTGGTGTTCGTTTGCCACAATCTTGATTACGACCTCGCCCAGCAAACAGTATAGAGGCTCTTATACTTGAGTCTCACTCGCTTAGGGACGTAAATTGCAATCAAAGTGCATTAGAAGCGCCACTGGCGCAAAAAACGAATAGGCTCATTCCACACGGGGGTTCTCGCTTAGAGACACCCCCATCTGGCGTTTCGGGTAAATTGGCGGCGCTGCCCACAGGATACAGTTAGGGAGTTGAAGGAGACAATCATGAAGGCGACCATCTACCGCAAGCTTACGTTATCCATGATTTTGTTCATGCTGGTATCTCTCATGCCGGGAGCCATGCGCCCAGGACCTGTGAGCGCGCAGGGGGCCGCTGCCGGTGCCCAACAGGCCGGAGCTAGCCAGTCTGCTGGTATTAACCAGGCCCCTCCTTCCGAGCCCCGAACCCCGGCGTATCCGGTCAAGACGTTCCCGGATTATAAGGGCGGTGTCCCGGCAGATGCACCCCGAATGACCGAGCGTTCGGCACCCGTGCAGCCAAAGAAGGAAGAAAAGCCTAAGGATGAGAAGTCTAAAGACGAGAAGTCTAAAGACGAGAAGTCTAAGGATGAACAGCAGCAGGTTGAGAAAGAGCAGCCACAGCCTGAGCAGCCACAGCCTGAGCAGCCAGTTCCCCAGTCTCCTGGCAAACAACCCGTTCCCCCGAAGGGGAATGTCCCCTTAGTGGGTGAGGTAACGTTGACCGCATCGGCAGGAGTTCCTGTCGGGACTTACACTACGCTCAAAGAGGCATTTGATGCAATAAACGCAGGTACACACCAGGGCACAATCGCGATAAGCATCAATGCAAACACGACCGAAGCAGCACCCGCAGTTCTGAACGCGAGTGGGAGCGGCTCGGCTTTATACACCTCTATTAGCATTCAGCCTGCGGGTGGAGCGCCTAGAACGATCTCAGGTGCTATTGTTGCCGGCAGCCCACTGATTGATCTCAATGGTGCCGACAATGTGACCATTGACGGCTTGAACACAGGTGGAAACTCGCTGACCATATCCAATACAACCGCTGGGGGAACCACAACGAGTACTATCCGCTTCGTAAGTGATGCCACCAACAATACGATTCAGAACACCACTATCTTAGGCTCCGGGACCGGCACAACCTCCGGCACAATCTTCTTCTCCACCGGTACAACTACCGGCAATGACGGCAACATCATTACAAACAACAACATCGGCCCTGCTGGGACTAACTTGCCTGCCAACGCGATCTACTCCTTAGGCACGAGCGCTGCCGTAGACAACAGCGGCATCACCATTTCGTCCAACAACATATTCGACTACTTCAGCGCAGCCTCCGTTTCGGTAGGCATAAACGTCAGCAGCACAGGCAACTCGGCCTGGACTATCAACAGCAACAGACTGTATCAAACCGCCACGCGTACCTACACAACAGCAAACACCCATAACGGTATCAACATCGGCGTAGGCTCAGGCTACACAATCAACAACAATGTCATTGGCTTTGCCAATTCCAGTGGAACAGGCACGACCAACCTGGCGGGCATTACCACTGCCGGAACTTTCTCTGGTACGTTTCCTAGTTCTTATACTCTAGGAACTGCTACGCTTAATGCAACCAGATACATTGCCATTAACGCTGCATTCACCGCAGCCGGTACCGCCTCAAGCATTCAGAACAACACGATTGCAGGTTTTGCGTTACTGACGTCCAGCGGTGCTAGCACGACCAATGGTGTCTTTTGCGGAATTCAAGTTCTCTCCGGCAACGCCAATATCGGTACGACGACGGGTAATACAATCGGTACGGCATCAGCCTCGATTTACACCGCTTCTACCACCGCTGGCGCTTTGATAGCCGGAATCTATGCCACCACTACAAACACGGTTACGATTCAGAACAACACGATTCAAAATCTTGATGCGATGGGCACGTCAGCATCAACCTCAGGTTCCGTAAACGGAATCAATCTGGCTGGTACTGCGGGCAATTTTACTGTGTCGGGCAATACGATAGGTAACTCAACCAATCCCAATATCCGGATGGGAACACTTCTGAGCGGAGCGAATCTTTCTAACTCGGGAACGTTCGGACCGGGAACCGGAGCCAGCGTTTTTCAGGGCATACTTAACGCCGCAACCGGCACGATAAACATCGGGGCAGCTGCCCTGCCGAATACGATTCGTAACGTCAGTGCAAATTCAACATCAACAAGTGCGAGAGTAGCGGGAATTCAGACTTCAGCCGGAACAAATACCATAGATAGTAATTCTATCTTTAACTTGACCACGCCTTCTGGAAACACAAGCACATCGAGTTCACCGGCTGCGGTCGGCATTCACCTCTCGATAAGCGGTCTCACACATACGATTACACGCAACACGATACGAGATATTTCAAGCACCGCCGCATCAGCCGCTGTTTACGTGGATGGGATCTATATCGGAAGCACTCCCGCGACGACGATGAGCAAGAATCTCATCTATAACCTGACGACAGCTTCGACAAGCGTGAGCTCGTCGATTAATGGAATCATGCTTTTCAACAGCTCCGCGACCGAGAATATCTACAACAACATGATGCGGCTCGGCGTGGGTGTTGGCAACAATCCGATCATACGCGGAATCTATGACGACACCGCGACGAGTTCGCCGACAAATATTATTCACAACAGCATATACATCGACGGAACTCAGGGATCGAACACGGTCAACACGGCATGTATCAAAAAGGACCTCGCCAGCACGATGACCGTTACGGACAACATTCTTTGGAACAACCGCGCGAGCACAGGTTCGCCGGGATCGAATGCGGGACGGCACTATGGTATCCAAATGCTGTCGGGAGTAGGCAATCCTACGTCGAACTATAACGATATTTACGCGCCCAATAATGGGGGAACGATCGGCCGCACAAGCGGAAACACGGACGAGACGACGTTGGCAGGTTGGAGATCGGCAACTTCTCAGGATCTGAACAGTGGGAACTCAGATCCCAAGTTTGTAGACGCAACTAATGCGACGACTCCTGATTTGCACATTAATCCAGCGGTGTCTACCTTTGTCGAGGGCAATGGAACGCTCGTTGTGGCACCGACAGATGACTTCGACGGACAAACACGCAGCGGCTTAACGCCCGTTGACATCGGCGCAGATGCAGGCAACTTCACGGCAGCCCTGGCTAATGATATGCAGGCGGCTGCCTTCATTGATCCGACGAACGGCGGAACAAAAATCGCCAACGTCGCCTTCTCACCGCAGGCTTCGTTCACTAACGCCGGGACTGCGACTCAAACCAACGTCCCAGTTCGTTACAAGATAATCGACTCAGGCTCAAACGTCGTCTACAACCAGACGGCAACCATCGCCTCGATAGGCAGTCAGGGCACCACGACAGTCACTTTCCCGAGCGTCACACTGGCAAGTGCAGGCACGTACACCATCCAGGCCATCGCCGAGCTTGTCGGAGATCAGAATACGGCTAACGATATGATCAGTGGAACGCTGTTCATCAAAGCGCCACTCTCCGGTACGTACACCGTCGGCGTAGGCGGAGCATATACTACTCTGACGGCAGCCGTTTCCGACTTGAACTCACTTGGTGTCACAGGGCCCGTCATATTCAGCTTGACGGATGCCACTTACGGCAGCGAGACGTTCCCGATAACAATCAACGCCTTTACTGGCGCGAGCGCCACAAACACACTAGCAATCAAGCCGAATACAGGGGTAACAGCCGCCATCACAGGCTCGAGCGCCAGCGGCATCATAATCCTCAACGGGGCGGACTTCGTAACCCTCGATGGCTCCAACGCGGGCACCTCCTCACGCGACCTCACTATCACTAACACCAATACGGGAACATCGAGCGCCGTCATCTGGGGCCAGACGACCGCCGGGCTTGATGCGGCCACCAACGACACCATCAAGAACATCAACATCGTCGGCAACAGCACTACGACTACCCTCTTCGGCCTCGGCTTTGGGAGCGCCACTATCAGCACTACCAGCCTCGGCACGGGCAACAACGCCAATACGATCCAGAACAACAACCTCAGCAAGAGCCAGTACGGCATATACACTCAGGGTGCAAGTACCGCTAACAAGAATACTGGCAACGTCATCACCCAGAACTTGATAAACACCGCCTCGCCCAATAATGTGGGCATCATCGGTATCCTCGTCGGGTTTGAAAACAACATTCAGATTACGCAGAATAGCGTCAGCGGTATGGCTCAGGCCGGTTCGCCGGACGTTTTCGGCATTTCGCTTGGGATAACAGCCATTACCACTTCATCCTTTACGGGCAATGAAGTGACAAATGCGACGGTAGCACGCAATATCATAGGATCGGTGCGAAATACAGGCACCTTCTCCGCCTGCGGTATCTGCGTAGCTGCAGCAACTTCCGGTACCAATCAGATCTCTAATAACGTGCTCACAGGTGTCTCGGCCAACGGCACAAGTGGCGACTTTACCGTCGGTATCTTGATAGGCGGTGGGGCAGGCTCCACAACCCAAATTTACTTCAACTCCGTCTCTATGTCCGGTACACAAACCGGTGGTAGCGATAAGAGTTATGCGCTGGCAATCGGCGGATCCAATCCAACCGTTGATATACGGGACAATATCCTGTACAACACGCAGAACAATGGTTCCGGAAATAACTATGCAGTAGGGTTTGGGTACAGCACATTCACCAACCTTACCTCCAACTACAATGACTTCTTCGTTGGCACCGGCGCGACCTACTTTGTAGGCGCGACTGCAAGCTTGTCCAGCCCGACAAACCAGGCAACGCTCGCCAACCTGCAAGCGGCGACAGGCAAGGATGCCAACTCTATTAGCGCCAATCCGCAATTTATCTCCCTCACTAATCTACAGCCGCAAATCGGTTCGCCGGTGCTGGATGCAGGTACATCCCTCTCAGGCCTGGTAACGCCTTATGTTGACGTCACAGGGGCGACCCGAGTCGACCCGCCAAGCATGGGCGCGTATGAGACTGGCGCTGACCTGAGTGGACCTACCATCACCTACACGCCTCTGGTCAACACCACATCAACCGCCAACAGAACCCTTAACGCCAATATCACCGATACGAGCGGAGTGGCTACGGGCGGCCTCTCCCCGCGCATCTATTACAAGAAGAACGCTGGATCATATGTGTCCACGCAGGGTGTGTTCGTTTCCGGTTCGACCTGGATGTTCACCATAGACTACTCGCTCGTCGGCGGGGTCGCTACAGGGGACGTCATTTCCTACTTCGTAGTCGCGCAGGATAACCTCGGAAATATCTCCTCAAACCCGGCGGGCGCATCAGGCACCGATGTGAATAACATCACCACCTTCCCCACGACACCTAATAGCTATACGATCGCGCTGACATATGCCGGTCCTTACACTGTTGGTACGGGCGGTACATACGCGACCCTTAAGGCATTCTTCGATGCCGTCAATGCGGGCGTCGTGGTAGGTAACATCACCGTAAACATCGTGGGCGACTCCACTGAGACTGCGACTGCGGTACTGAACCAGTGGGCGGAAGAGAGTGGCAGTGGCTTCACGATGCTCATCCAGCCGTCTGGCGCTCGGACTATCACGGGAAATATCACCGGAGCGCTAATCAAGCTGAATGGCGCGGACCGCGTGACTATTGACGGCCTGAACACAGGCGGCAACAGCCTTACCCTCATCAACAATAGCACTACCAGCCCAAGTACAGTAGTGTGGCTTTCCTCGCTCGGTTTAGGGCAGGGCGCAACCAACAACACGATACGCAACACCACTATCACGGGTGGCGCAGTTACAAGTGGCATCTACGGTGTTGCCATTCTCGGCACGACCCTCGCCCTCAACGGTGAGGATAACGACAACAACATCCTCGACAGAAACCTCATCAGCAAGGTGTACGTCGGCATGCTTGCCAGCGGCACAGCAGCTACGTCGTCGGGTGGCCTTGATGGGCTGTCAATCACCGGCAACCTCATTGGACCGGCTATCTCCGGTGCAACCAACACTGGTTTCGCAGGCATCCAGGTGGCACAAGCCCTCGGTGTCAATATCACCGACAACACCGTCAGGAACCTGACTACCTCGGCATCAGGCGCGGGCGCCATGAACCTGGTTTCCAACGTAGATGGTGCTACAATCGCACGAAACACCATCACGAATATAACCTCTACATCTACTGCCTCAGGCATAAATTCCATCTCGGCATTGTACTTGGGGGCCTCAGTATTCAACGCGACTGTCACCAGAAACGTCATCACGACGGTTGCCAGCACCACGACTTCCGGCTACGGCGCTCGCGCCATTATCGTGAACACTGGCTTCAATGGAAGCAACATCACACTTGCGAATAATACCATCACCGATGTATGGAACTTCGAGGACGAGACTAACCCCTACTGGCCGATGGGCATTGACATTGAGGCGACAGGCGGAGTAAATCTCTACCATAACTCCGTCAACCTCTTTGGGTCGCACACAGGGTACTCGTTCAATACAACAGGCGGGGCTGCGGCAGCATTGTTCGTGAACACAACGGGAACCGGTCTCGACATTAGAGACAACATCATCTCGAATAGCTACGACAACACAACCAACACTGTAGATAAGGCTTATGCTGTCTACTCGTTGTCCACGGCTGCTTCCTACTCGAACATCAACTACAATGACTACTATGTTTCGGGCACCGGCACCCCAGTGCTTGGCTTCCTCGGAAGCGATAGGGCTACACTCGCTGCCTGGCAAACGGCAACGGGTCAAGATGCCAACTCAATGGCTGTCAATCCTCTCTTCATATCGAACACCGACCTGCACTTGCAGGGGACAAGCCCTGTACTCGGCATGGGCACTCCCATAGGAGGCATTACCAGCGACGTCGATAACGACCCACGCCCCGCCAGCAATCCAGACATGGGCGCTGACGAAGTCGTGCAAGCGGTAGGAGGGGTGATTCCGGCTGGGACTTTCTACAACGTAGCCGCTGCAGGTGGCGATACACTCGGCGGCAACGTCACGGTCACGAATAGGTTGTGGCTGAACGGCATACTCAATACCGGGGCCAATACCCTGACAATTGACTGCACCGCGACCATTATGGGCGCATCACCGAGCAATTACATAATAGGCAATCTGAAGAAGAACTTCTGCGCTACCGGCGCATTCAGCTTCCCGGTCGGAACAGCTAACGGCTTTTCGCAGCTTGACGCCAATGTCACCGCGCTGGCGACCAATCCCTCCAGCCTGACGGTTACGACGACACAGGCCCCGCAGCCCGTGCTCAACCCTGCCGTATCTCTACAGAGGTACTGGACCCTCACCGAGGGCGGCGCCCTCACGGCGGACATGACATTCCACTACCTCGACGGCGACGTTGCAGGTAACGAGGCCCTCTACCGCCTTATCAGGGTCATCGGCAGCACAGCGGTCAGCTTCTTAAACAACTGCCCGACCCCTCCTCCAGGACAGGCGTGCGTTGACACAGCAGCCAATACAGCCTCCATCACAGGTGTGAGCGAGTTCTCCGACTGGACGCTGGGCGAGCCAGCCGCTCCTACCCTCGCCAGGATCGAGTCCGTAAACGCAACGCGAGCGGGCGACGGCAGCGGCACCCTGGTGCAGTGGAAGACCGGCTACGAGGCCGCCAACCTCGGCTTCAACCTCTATCGCTCGGAAGGGGATAAAGGCCAGCGCGTCCAGGTGAACCCGTCCCTCATCGCGGGGTCGGCCTTCACAGCAGCAGGCGCGGCTCCCGCCGGGCAGTCCTACTCGTGGTTGGACGCCTCCACAGCGACCGCAAACACGCGATACTGGGTTGAGGATGTAGACCTGAACGGCACGCGCACAATGCACGGGCCTTACGCGACGACCCCAGGCAAGCTGGTAGCGACCAGCAACTCTATACTCCTGAGCAGCCTGGGGCAGACCCAGGGCGCTAGCAAGGGCGTCGAGCGGTCCGCCGGGCTTCCTAAGAATGACGGCCCCGCCTCCACTCGCCCCGTCACAGGGCAGCCTGCCATCAAGCTGTCGGTCAAGGGTGAGGGTCTCTACAGAGTAGGGCAGCCGGAGCTACTCGCCGCCGGACTCAACGCGAACGTAGACCCGCGCAACTTGCAACTCTACGCAGAGGGGCAGCAGATACCGGTCCGCGTGAATGGCGAAGCAGACGGCAAGCTCGACTCGCGAGATAGCCTGGAGTTCTACGGCCTCGGCCTCGACACCCCCACCGCCAACACCCACGTATACTGGCTCGTTGCGGGACAGCAACCTGGCCAGCGCATATCGCAATCGCAGGCAGGTGGCAACCTCACCCCGGGCGGCAGCTTCCCCTACCCGGTGGAGCGCAAGGACCGCACCGTCTACTTCTCCTCTCTACTCAACGGCGACGCCGAGAACTTCTTCGGTCCGGTCGTGAGCAGCGCGGGCGTGGCCCAGACCCTTACCGTCGCCAACCTCGATACCGCAGCCTCAGGCCAGGCGCAACTCCAGGTGACCCTCCAGGGCGCGACCCTCCAGGGCCACTCCGTAAGCGTCAAGCTCAACGGCAGCAACGTCGGCACCCTCACCTTCACGGGCAGGGAGCGCGGTACGGCGACCTTCTCCGTTCCTTACTCATCCCTCGTACAGGGCGCGAACACCGTCACCCTCACGGCGACGGGCGCGGGCAGCGACATCAGCCTGGTGGATAGCGTGCGTCTCACGTACGCTCACCTCTACAGGGCAGACGCTGACGCGCTCCGCTTCGCCGCGCAGGGCGGCAGCCTGGTGACGATAGCGGGCTTCACGGGCCAGCAGGTCCGCGTGCTCGACGTTACGAACGCAAATGCCCCCGCTGAGCTAATAGGCACCGTCACGGGCAGCAAGGCGGAAGGCTACTCCGTATCGCTCACCGTGCCGGGTGCGGGCCAGCGCACGCTGGTGGCTCTGCTGAATACGCAGTTGTCCACCGTCTCGCGTGTCGCGGCTGACAGGCCGTCGAACTGGGGCACGAGCGCGAATAGCGCCGACCTGGTCATCATCGCCCATGGCAGTCTGGTGAGTAGCGTTCAACCTCTCGTTACACTCAGAGAGAGCCAGGGGTACAAGGTGGTAGTAGTGGATGTGGAGGATGTGTACGACGAGTTCAGCTACGGCGCGCACACCCCGCAGGCGCTACGCGACTTCCTCACCTATGCCTCCAATAGCTGGCAGTACAAGCCTCGCTACCTCCTGCTGGCGGGTGACAGCACCTTCGACCCGAAGGACTACCTCGGTAGGGGCGACCTCGACCTGGTGCCTACCAAGCTGATAGACACCCAGAGCATGGAGACCGCCTCCGACGACTGGCTGGCAGGGTACAACAGAGATGGCAACGCCCAGCTTGCCGTAGGCAGGTTGCCGGTCAGCACCGTCGCCGATGCCAACGCAATGATAGCCAAGATAGTTGGCTACGCGCCAGGCAGCACCCAGCAGAAGGCTGTGCTGGTGGCGGACAACGACTCGGACGGCTACAGCTTCGAGGGGATCAGCCACGCGATAGCTAACCTGATCAGCCGCTTCGTGCAGGTGCAGGAGATCAACCGCTCCGGCGGCACGACCTCCGAAGTACGCCAGCGAATCCTCGATGCTATCAACGCCGGGCCGATGCTGGTGAACTACATGGGCCACGGCAACGTCGACACGTGGACGGGTGCAGGGCTGCTCACGTCGGCAGATGCGAACGCGCTTACCAACGGCAATCGCCTCCCCTTCTTCGTGATGATGACCTGCCTGAACGGCTACACGCAGGACCCGACCTTCAGTAGCCTTGCGGAAGCGTTGGTGAGAGCGCCCAACGGCGGCGCAATCGCCTCGTGGGCGTCGAGCGGCATGACCACACCTGGGGAGCAGGCGGCGATGAGCGAGGAGCTGTACGCGGCTATCTTCTCAGGGACCCCGACGCACGACATCCCGCTGCCGATAGCGCCAACCCTGGGTGACGCGATAATCAGGGCGAAAGCGACGATAAGCAACCCTGACGTGCGCAACACCTGGATACTCTTCGGCGACCCGACGACCAAGCTGCGGTAACAAGCGTGGTGACATACCACTGCCCAAAAGGAAGCAACAAAAAGGGTTCGGCGTAGCCGAACCCTTTTTGTTGCTTCCTAACTCCCCTCCCTGATAGGAATAATTCGCTTACCTGATCTCGAACCTCCCGTAGACGATGCAGTGGTCACTGCCACGCTCGGTGCAGTCCACCGAAGCCGCCAGGGGGATAACGTCCGGGCTGCTCAACAGGTAATCTATGCGCAGCACCGGCACCCACCTGCCTAACAGGCCGCGCGAACCCCAGGTGTGCCCTATGCCATCCCCCGTCAGGCGATACGCGTCCAGCAGTCCCTGAGTCAGGTCTGTGTAGGCTACCTCCCGCTCGGTCACGTTGAAGTCGCCAAGCACCAGCACAGGCTCTCCACGTTGCAGGTAAGGCTCGATAGAGGCGCGTATGTGTGCGATCCTGGCGTCTCGCTTCGATGTATCATAGGGGCCGACCATCGGGAAACCGGCTCTCGCGATGTATGGCGGCGGTGGGTGAGCGACAACCACGTGCAAAGTTCGTCCCTCTCCCAGATCGAGGCGTGCCCACATCACACGAGGCTTATCCCAGATTCCCGGCGGGGCGTCAACTATTCCATCTTCCACGATAGGATAGACGCTCAACAGACACAACCCTCCTATGGGGTCGTCGCGGTAGATGCACGACCTGTAAGGGTACAGGCGCGTGATCTCTTTGTCGCTATCAATCCAATCCCAGCTAATTTCCTCCAGGGCAACTATGTCGGCGGGGCGTGTAACGAGAAGAGAGCGAACTGCCTCATGCCGCCCGCCGACAAGGACGTTCCAGGCCATCGCACTCAGATGCATCTCCCCCACGTGCTCCTGATTTGGCGCGGCGATAAGCCTCGGTGGGAAGCGCACCAGGAAAAGAATAGCGCATAACGCCAGCGCAGTCACGAGCGCGACCCGGAACCTGCGCGCTCTCCTGATGAGCGCCATCGGTACTATAGGGAGTACAGGTATGAAAAGGTAAGGTGCGAACACTTGCGTCAGCGCCAGTAGACCAGAGCGCTGAGGGGAGAGGATATGTATGACCGATAGCACTACTAAGAGCACAAGGTAGATCAGTGAGAGGACAGATATAATGTTGAAGAGCGCACGGCGCAAGGTACTTAGCACAGATATATCTCCTTGAAGGGGTCGTGTGGGGAGTAGGTTGTTTCGATCACTCATCGTTCGAGTGATACGCGGTGCTGCACCAGCGCGTCATAAGCACCCTGGCGGGCGAAGTGGAAAGACTGCCACTCGCGCCAGCCCGGATTCGCTTCCATATTCCGTAATCTGTCGAGCAACGTACGCCGCAATATCTCCTGCTGGTAGCCCATCTTCCCATCGAGGGCTTGCACCAGGACAGGTACGGCATCTTCGGATAGGTGGGTCAGGTAGTCAATGTCCACCTTACCTGTAGCCTCCCAGCGGGCCACGTTCTCTGTAGCAATCAGCGCGTCCGGGTTAGCCAGGTTGAGCGTCGCCGCGAACCCGAGGATGGCGATGAAACCTCCTATCCCGAAGCGCATCTTCGGCGCCCATAACGTCACCAGCAGCCACACGAATGTGATAGCCAGCCAGATTTCGAAAAGCTGTACGTACAGGCGTAGGTGCGTGTAACCGTAGGCCTCTTCGTACAGAAGCATCCGCCAGTAAGCGGAAGCGAGCAGCACCATCACCAGGCCGATCACGAAGGTGCTCAATGTATTGAAGGTCCAGCGCTCCCGGCTCGTCGCGAGGGGGCTGAGATAGCGCAGGCCGAGGATGAGCGCGAGAGTCATCACTGATATAGCTACCAGCTCGAAGAAGCCGCGACGTGCGTAATCGGCATAAGTGTGTCCCTCCGATGTGATATTCGTTTCGCCCCCGAAGAGGTATGCGAACTGAATCCAGCCGAACAGTAAGAAGAGCGCGCTTACCAGTACCATCACTGTTACGGCCTCGACGAAGCCGATTGACAAAGAGTGCCTGTCGCCCACCGTGCCTCTCTCCGAGACCGCAATGTCGCCATCCCCATAGCTGCGGCTCAGAGCGTATGCCAGTCCCCCAGCGAGCAGCCAGGATGAGACCAACACGACCAGTAGATGCCCTAGAGACTCCTGGATGTTTGTGAGGAACTCGATACGGAATAGGCTCGACATATAGCGGGCGAAGACGAGATCAGCCGAGGCAAGGAGTGCCGCGAATAAGAGCAGGAGAGGAATGGCGAAGAGCAGTCCTCTCGCTACGGGGAGGAGCCTGCGGATTCCTACTCCACGCACCATCTCCATGTTTGCGCTCTCCGCGAGCAAGGCTGGTGTCTTAAAGATGGAAGCTGCGGCAGTCTGGACGAAGGCAGCAATGTGTCCCAGGAAACCGGTCTCCCCTATCCGCCCGGCGGCGTAGAAGTATGCCATATACGCCAGCAGTATGAGGACCATGCATACGTTGAGCATGGTCAGGCGGTTGTTCGCCCGAATCGCCACCATAAGTGCGAAGTAGAGGAGCGGCACCACGATCCATAGGTTCCGCATAGCAGGCTTTACATGCTCAACTCTCCCCAGCCAGAAGAGCGCGCCCAGGGAGAGGAATACGAAGATAGGCACTGAGACCCCTAGCATCTTGCCATAAAACAGGAGGTCTACCGCGTATCCGAGTGCTAGCCCTGTGAGCAGTAGGAGGCGAGAAGTGGATTTGATATGATTAGACGGAACCGTTATAGATACCACGTTTTCCATTTACCACCTCCGGTAACTTGCCACCAGCAAATCTGCTAAGGAGCGGACTAATCTCCGGCAGAGATAGTGAGTCGTAGGCTACTCACTTGTTGTACACTATAATAAATAAGAGAGCTAATATCTACATCCTAAGGACATCTCCAGACGCACCTGGGTGCTTGACATGATTTTGAGTGCCTGGTACGTCATATATTTGTAAGGGTAATAGGCTATCCCCAGGAGTAAACAGTAGATATGCAATTAAGCCTGCTGCTGGTAGAAGACAACGAGCAGTTGCGCGTGGCGCTCAAGCAGGGGCTTGAGGCTACGGAAGAGGTGCGTGTCGTACACCATTGCGCCACCGGCGAGGAGGCCCTGGACTACTGCCTGCTACAGCGTCCGGATGTGATTCTGATGGACGTTCAACTGGCCGGTAGGATGAACGGCATCGAAGCCGCCATCGCCATTCGCCGGGAGCACCCACGCCTGCCGGTGGTCTTCTACTCTATACAGGACGATGACGCCTATTACCGCGATTTCCGTCGCTCCGGCATCCTGAGCCACTATGCCTACGTGCCCAAGTCGAACTATCTGCTACCGCAGATGATCCTTCCCCTCTTGCGGGATGCAGTTAGAGGGCATAGTTTCATAGACCCACAGATCGAATCGAGGGTGCAGGAGGTGCGTCACAAGGACGAGCACTCTCCCATGTCGCTGCTGGAGCCAAACGAGCAGGCTGTCGCAGCTATGCTGGCACGTGGCCTGACCAACAAGCAGATAGCGGCCCGCATGGGTTTTCGGGACAAGCGCACAATCAGCCGCACCAATGGGCAGATATATTCCGCGTGGGGTCTGAACGACACCGCTACCGACGAGAAGGTAGCTCGCACGCGTGCCGGTATCATAGCGCGCACGGGTCGCCTTATCTCCTGGGATGCGGATGGCACCGCTCGCGTGCAAGATGAGCGTGGAGAATGGGTGCAATGGGTGGATTGATAACCGACAACTTCTATCTCGACTGGGCTATCCTGGCGCTCTCTTTGTTCAACATGGTCCTCCTCTTCTGGCTGGGAGGGGCCGTTATCTTGAACGCCGAGCGTCGCACCTGGGGGCTGGCGCTGGCGGGTGGCGGCTTGCTCCTGGCGGGCACCCTCTTCCTGGCGCACACGGCCATCGTCGGGCGTGGACTCCAGTACGTAGGACGCTGGATGAACTTCTGGTGGGGTCTGGGGTGGGCACCGGCGCAGGCTGCTCCATTTATCTGGTACATGGTGATGCTCTGGTACTCCGGTTTCTGGTCAGACAGGCAATCGCCCGTTCGGAGATGGCATCGTATCTGGTTGCCTCTTCTTGCAGCCCTGGCGCTGGTGCAGATTGGCTTGCCTCTCTTCGATCCACATCCCCTCTCATCTTACACGCAGGTGTTGGAACTCAGATGGGACTCTCCTCTATCTATAGGCACTCTACCAGTTCTGGTGCTCCTTTACCCTCTGTATACCGTGCTCTGCTTCGGTCTCTCTCTACATGCGTTGCGCCGCCCCGGTAACGCTGAGCGTGTCATGGGGGACCTGGCGAGGCGAAGGGCATGGCCCTGGCTGGTTGCCACCGCGCTGGTGCTCCTGGGAGCCAGTCTCGTGGGATCGGGCACGCTCGTCTGGTTCCTGGTAGACGCCCGGCAGGGAGGTCGCTACCTCACCGATAAGGATGTGCTCCTCACTCTCGCATGGCTGGATGTAATCGTATCGGGCACTATCGCCGTTGCCGTCCTGCTGCTGGGTCAGGCGATTATCAGGTATGAGATTTTCACAGGCAAGGCCCTCCCTAGACGTGGTTTCTCTCGCCACTGGCGTAGCGCGGTGGCCCTGGCGGTCGGTTATGGCTTCGTGGTAGGGTTGAGCCTCGCTCTTCAGTTGCACCCTATCTATGGCCTTCTCTTGGCGACGGTGCTCATGGTCGGCTTCTACACACTCTTTAGCTGGCGCTCATACGCCGAGCGTGACCGCTTCATGGAGCAACTGCGCCCCTTCGTCGCCAGCCAGGGCATGTATAAAGATGTTCTCGCTGTCGCGTCCCCATCGCCGGCACTGCCGCCCGACATTGACACCATAACTCCCTTCCGTGCGCTATGCCACAACGTGCTTGGCACTCGCCTGGCTTACCTGGTAGCGGTAGGTCCCTTGTCGCCGCTCATCGGACAACCGCTGGTTTATTCGGAAGGATCAAAGACGAGCGCGCCACACCTGCCATCGCTGCATGATCTCACGCGCCGGTTCAGCTCCCCACAAAAGATATGCCTGCCGGTAGACCCCGCTCTCTATGCGGGCGCGCACTGGGCCGTGCCTTTATGGAGTGAGCGCGGGTTGATAGGTGTGCTACTCTTTAGCGATAAGAGGGATGGGGGCTTGTTCGCCCACGAAGAGCTTGAGGTCGCTCGTGCCATAGGTGAGAGGCTGATTGATACGCAAGCGAGCCTGGCGATGGCTCAGAAGCTCATGCTGTTACAACGCCAACAACTGGCCGAGAGCCAGGTGCTCGACCGGCGGGCGCGGCGCGTGCTGCACGATGAGGTCTTGCCACTCCTCCATACGTCTATGCTTGTGCTCAGTGGCCCGGAGGCCCGCGCCAACGGGCACATCGATGACGCCCTCGCGCACATGTCTAACGCTCATAGTCAGATCACGAGCCTGTTGCGCGAGATGCCTCCTGGGGTCTCCCCGGAGGTGGCGCGGCTCGGATTGATTGAGGCACTGCAACGGGTAGTTCAGGAGGAGCTAAGTGAAGCTTTCGATAGCGTGGAGTGGAATATCGAGCCGGAGGCTGCACGGAGATCGGGGGATATTTCGCCTTTCGTCGCCGAAGTGCTATTCTACGCCGCCCGCGAAGCGATGCGCAACGCCGCTCATCATGGGCGAGCAGGCGACTCGGCGCGCCCACTGCACCTCAATGTATCTGTTACATGGCGCGAGGGTTTAGAGATTACGCTTGAAGACAATGGAGTGGGCATTGGGGTAGACATATCCCACAAGCTCTCAAATCGGAGCGGGGGCCAGGGCCTGGCTCTGCACGGCACCTTGATGGCGGTTGTAGGTGGTTCGCTTTCAATCGAGAGAGTGCCAGGCGACAAGACTCGAGTCACCCTGGCGCTCCCTCACGGTGAACTGAAGCAAATATAAGACAGGTCACGTACGCTACGGTCTACGCTAGGGTCCCCACCCTGGCGTCGAGCAGGTCGCCAGGTCGCCAGATTGCACCCCATCCTTCAATGCCATCTGGCGTTGCTCGGATGAGCCATGCGTCCACGATTCAGGCGAGACATAGCCCTGGGATTGTTGCTGAATACGGTCATCGCCCACGGCAGCCGCTGCATCCAGACTCTGGGCTATCTCCTCGTCCGTCACCTGCTTCAAATATCCGGTATCAGTGGCGTGGTTTATCCAGACGCCCGCCAGACAGTCGGCTTGAAGCTCTGTCAGCACAGCGCCACTCGTTGGCCCGGTATCGCGCGCACCAGCCGACGCGTCTAGCACACCAGTTAAGTCTTGAATGTGGTGGCCGTACTCGTGCGCCACCACATACGCCTCAGCGAACGAGCCGCCCCGAGCGCCAAAACGCGTACTTAGCTCCTGGAAGAAGCTCAGGTCAATGTAAACTTGCTGGTCCTCTGGGCAGTAGAATGGCCCCACCGCGGCGCTGGCGTAGCCACAGCCGGCCTGGGTTGCACCGGTGAAGAGCACGAGCTTGGCAGGGGCGTAGCGCTCACCACGGCGAGCATACTCATCGGTCCAGTAGGACTGGATGCTATTGACGAAGCCCACAACGCGGCAGTCCGCACGGGCATTAGCATCAGCGCCAGTCCGGCACTCCTCCTCCAGGCTACTACTAGAGCCGGGGTTACCTGGTGACAGCGATGACGTCGGTGCCGAGCCTCCCAGGCTCGAAAGGTCGACACCGAAAAGCAGCGCCACCACCAGGGCCACCAGACCGAGCCCGCCACCGCCGATTGCGACGGCAGGGCCGGCTCCACGACCACGTCGGTCCTCGACCTGGGATGGGTCCAGCTTCGATCCCTCATTGAATGCCATTGGTCTATCCTCCCTGTTGCACCGTTTCACTGTGTCGCAGTGAACGGTAGAGACGCATCGTAGAGCCACACTGCCGGTGCCAGCCCGCCTCTTTAGTTGAGGAGGAGCCGCGCCCAGCACTGGCAGCTATGCTCCTCCATCACGCAATAAGCGTGCCACTTTTGGGGGTGCGGGTCCGGGCGCAGCCGAGCACGCCGTCAGCGCGAAAAATGGCTGGTGTGCATCTCTAGATACGTGGTGGGCTTCCCGTAAAAGTTGACTCGTGAAAACCTCTGGTGGGCCACCCCAGAATCATCCCCTATAGGATTTCTACATACCCTTCTGTTCCATGGACACGAATGCGTTGCCCATCTTTTATCAGCTTGGTAGCATTCTCTACTCCGACAACTGCCGGTAAGCCATATTCACGTGCGATAACTGCTCCATGGGTCATCAGTCCACCAACTTCGGTAACTAGACCCTTTATGGATATAAATAATGGTGTCCAGCTAGGGTCAGTAAAGGAGGTGACTAATATATCTCCATCCTCTAAATCAGCGTCTTCCATCTTTAGGATGACACGTGCTCTTCCCTCTATAACTCCGGAAGAAACAGGTAGACCTGCAATAGCTTCGGCTGGGAGATTTTCTCGTTTGTACTGACCTGCAATGATTTCACCATCAGACGTGATAACCCGTGGTGGAGTTAGTTTTTCATATAATTTGTACTCATCTTTTCGTTTGCTGATGATCTGGTAATCTAGTTTACTTGTGCGCACGACTTCGTGAAGTTCTTCAAAAGTGAGATAGTATATATCTTCTTTTGCATGAATGACGTTGGCTTGTACGAGTTGTTCGGCTTCCTTTAGTAAAGCCTGCTTATAAACGAAGTAGCGACTAATCATGCCGTATTTTGGATACTCACGATAACCGATGAAATTCCGGATCAGGTCGATCATTCGTTTTGTCTCTTCGGCTTTTTGTTCACCGTCCGGTAGTTGCCTCAATCGATCTAATAACTCCTCTTCTTTTTTCAAAGCTTCCTGTCGCCCTTGCTCAAATCTCCGATTGCTTTCATTAGGCTCAAAGTTCTTGATATTACCGAGAATTAAGGGGAGAAGCATAGTTGGTTTTTCGTTCCAACGGGTTTTAGTAATGTCGATTTCTCCGGCACATCGCATTCCGTATTTGTTGAGAAAAGCATAGATAGCCTCTCGAACTTCCTGCCCACCATCAAACGTAACCAGTTCCTCCAAAAAGCTGTCATCCCTTACCTGTTCTAGATAATGGATTACTTTCGGATAAGGGCGGATCACATCTGCGACATCCAATAGCGCCAGACCCATTTCCGAAGTAATATTGTTCGGTACAGATTGAGAAAGCGTGTCTGCTACATTTCTTTCCCCTAACCACTCGTTCATTTTTTCATTGATCCATGATGAAGCATCCATAGCAGCCATAAACACACGATGGCTTTGTGGGTCAAATAATATCTTCTGTAACTGCTGGATATCTTCCCGGATAAAATCAAATAAATCCGGTCCTGATTTCGTCTGGATGTTATGCTTTAACTCCTCTACCGACGTTTGACCCTTCTTAATCAGATCAGAAACGATTGCCGGATCGTTTTCGACTTGTGTTCGATAACCCGCAGTTGAAATCACTCTATTGCTTTTACCGGGACCCTGCTCTTTCTCATCATCCGGTGACGATTTGATGAAGTCTTCTCGTTCTACGATGGTCGTGAGCGCGTCTTTCATGAGCGGATCGTGTTGTCCCATGCCATTTAACAAGGTTTCTCTGCTGGCAGGCGAAGCCAGCATCTGTGTGACATCAACAAATAACCTCCCACCGGCTTTACGCATCGGTGCATGGGTCGTCAAGAGGAAAAAAGACAATCCTAGCGGTTTGATGGGGTCGGTCATCATTTGTTGGTGACCGACAGATATGTAGACGTGATTTTCCTGATCATTCGCTTCAGGGATCGGGTATAAAGTAGTGATTGGCCGGCTCTGGACGATATAAAACGTGTCATCAACCAAACACCATTCGATGTCCTGCGGGTGGCCGAAATGTTCTTCTATCTTTTTGCCCATGCGCTCAAGCTGCAAGATCTGCTCATCCGTCAGCGCTTGCACGTCCTGCCTCTCAGGCTCAATCTCCTCTTCTTTCGTACCGCCATCTTTTAAGGCATAAATAGCCACTTTCTTGGTCGATATCTTCTTATCGACAATCTTGCCGTTACTCACTTTATAGTTATCGGCATTCACCAGGCCGGAGACCATGGCCTCGCCAAGTCCAAAGCTGGCATCGATGGATAGCACCTTCCTGTTAGAAGTGACGGGATCGGCAGTAAACAAAATTCCTGCCGCCTGCGGGAAGACCATCTTCTGGATAACGACAGCCAGGTGGACTTTACGGTGGTCGAAGCCGTTTTGAAGGCGGTAAATGACTGCCCTCTCGGTAAATAGCGATGCCCAGCACTTGCTGATATGCTTCAGGATTGATTCCTTTCCGATAATGTTCAAATACGTATCTTGCTGGCCTGCGAAGGAGGCCGTCGCTAAGTCCTCTGCGGTTGCGCTGGACCGTACTGCATAGGCATTTTTCTCTCCAAGTCTGGAGAGAATGCGGGTGATCTCTTCTTCAATGTCTTGAGGAATGGCTATCCCTTCGATGGCCCTGCGAATCTCACCGCTAAGTTCACCGATTTTATCCCGGTCTTCCACCTTTAGAAGCGATAGCTGATCAAGTAATTCGTCAATCGACGAGGTTCCCTCAACGATTCTTTTAAAAGCTTCAGTAGAAATACAAAAGCCATCTGGTACGCGTATTCCTTCAATCTTGGATAGTTCCCCCAGGTTCGCGCCTTTACCCCCAACAACCATGAGTTTTGTCTTGTCAATGTCGTGAAAACCAAGCACATACGAACTCAAACTCCTACCTCCCCTCCGCTCATCGTTATTCGGGGGCACCACTTACCCCGGTCCCGCTGAGACATTGTAATTCTGGTGCAAACTTAATAATTCTAGCGCAGGATGGAGTTTAGGTGCAAAGCCCCTTAGCTGATGGAGTCTACTTGTCAAATGGCACGCTCAGCAGCCCGGCGGCCTTGCGCTTGGCGGCTTCACCTCTGCGGTCATACCGCGCGGTGGTGGTGACGTTGGAATGCCCGGCGAGGCGCTGCACGGTGGAGATGTCCGCCCCCGCATCCAGCAGGTCCCCTATCATCGTGCGCCGCAGGTCGTGAGGGGAGAATTGGGCGACCCCGGCTTCGGCTGCCCGCTTGTTGAGTATATTTCGCACCGCCTGGTCGGTGATGCGCCGGAGCGTCACCTTGCCTCCCTTATTTATGGGGCAGAAGAGGGGGCCTGGCGCCTTGCTCCGTGTCGCCAGCCACCCGGCGATGGCGGGACGGCTCCCGTCCGCAGCCGCGTAGCTCACCCTCCCCCTGTTCCCTTTGCCGGAGTGCACCCGTAGCGCTCCCGTCTCCGCATCGTAATCGCTCAGGTCTAATGCCACCACCTCGCTACGGCGCAGGCCGCACCCATAAAGCACCGCAATGAGCGCCGAATCTCTTCTCCCCGCGGACGTGTTGTCACGATGACACGCCGCGAAGAGCAAGCGCATCTCGTCGGCACTGACCGCGCGCCCTCTTGGAATAGAGGTGCCTTTGATAGAGGGGATGTCAGCGGCGCGGTGGAACTCCTCCGCCTCCATATAGCCCAGCCGCCACGCCTCGCGCAGCACTCCGCGCAGCGCTGCCAGCATCTTGTTCGCTGTGGCGGGTGCGTACAGGTCGGCTAACAGGGCGCGTATAGCTGCCGTGTGCTGGTAGCGCAACGCTCCCCAATTCAGAGTTTCCTTGTTGCACCTGTATGAGGTGAGCAGGCCCGCTATCACGTCAAGCGCGCCCGCCATCGTGCGCCTCGAACCCGCCGCAAGCCGCGCCAGGTAGACCGCTGCCGGGTGGCGGTCGGGTGGGATTGGGGTCGCTAGAACAAAGTCAAGCGCGCGTAAGTCGCGTGAGTGTTGTACCTGGATGGCAAGGCCGGTTTGGTTGTCATTCATCTGGGGCAAATCGCTCCTTCCTTTAGTCTGTAGAGGGGATACGAGAGATTCTCGTTACTTATCTTACCTCTCTCCGCCTGTGGACCGAAGCATAATGCACATTTGGTAGCCAAAAAGGACCCCTCCGAGGACTAATTTACCAGGTTGAGTAATGACCTTTGTACCATGCAAAATGCGACTATTTACGTACCTTTGGAGTTGCTTCGAGGCGTCTTGATTGGGTACACTCTAGCCACACGCACTAGAGTCCCTTGCCGGTTTTATCCCAACACGGCTCCAGTAAAGCGAAAGAGGCAAAGATGCGAACCAGACTCTTCTCGATTCTCCCCCTAACTGTCCTGGCGATGCTCCTCCTGGGGAGCCAATCCGCATACTCCCAGGCTAAACAGCCCCAGCCTCCCGCTCAACAAGGGAACAGCCCGCGCCTCGTCCCGGCTACCCTCTTCGGCATGAACCTCTACCTGACCGGGCTGGAGCGCAACTACAGCCAGGCGACGCAGCTTGGTACTCTCGCGGCCCAGGCAGGCGTCAAATGGTCGCGGGAGGAGCTGTCGTGGGCCAACATCGAGCCGAACAGCCAGGGTTCCTTCAGCTGGGCGCACTACGATGAGCGCATCGGACTCGACATCTCGAATGGCATGGAGATAGTCGGCATGCTCCTCACCACACCCTCCTGGGCCTCCGGCGTGCCGCACTCTACAGAGGGGTGGTACTGGTACGAGCCGCTCGACCAGCAAGCCTATTTCGACTTTGTGCAGGCCGCGGTCAGCAGGTGGAAAGACCGCATCCACGTATGGGAGATATGGAACGAGCCGGACGTGCCAGGCACGTGGCGCTGCCTCAATAGCTGCGACAGGGTCGCCCGCTATGCCACCCTCCTCGCGGGGGCCTACTCTACCATCAAAGCCGAAGACCCCGATGCTCGCGTCCTTATCGGCGGCCTCTCCGTCCATGATACGGATAACGGCGGGATGGCCTTCCTGGATGAGGTGGTGGCCGACTCCGGCGGCGCGATCAACTTCGACGCCCTCTCCATCCACACTTACATGCCTGACCGCGTGCCCGAAAGCATGGAGCCGCTCAACCTCGTCCAGAACTTCCAGTACCGCCTCTACATGGTGAACGATTGGATAGACGCTCACGGCGGTGCCCCTTCGGAGGTATGGATTACAGAGGATGGGCGTAGCACCTGCGGCACCTGTCCCACCCAGTTCCGTTGGACCGAGGATGAGCAGGCCTCTATGCTGGCGCGCATGTACGGCATCGCGGCTGCGGCGCCGCGCGTGGTCCAGTTCGACTATTTCCAGTTTGAGGACAAGTTCGACAATCCCAACAACCTCTATGGTGGAATGGCTATCGTGCGCGACAACCTCACCGTCAAGCCTGCTTATGCCGCCTACAGCACCGTAGCGACTATGCTCGACGGGGCGACCTATACGGGCATGGGGCCGCAGATGATACCGGGCAACAACCAGCATCAGCCCGACACCTCTGACTGGATTGGCTTCGACTATCGCTTCGTCCGCAGCGACGGCGTGCCCCTGCACATGGTTTGGCGCGTCAACGATTCCGCTACCGTGAGCTACCCAGCTGAGACGGCGCAGGTGGACGTGGTAGACCGCGACGGCAACACCACCCGCATGACCGCCAGCAACGGCACCGTCGAATTGACGCTCGGCCCAAGCCCCTTATACGTAGTGAACGTGGCGTGCGACTCTCGCTTCAGCGACGTATGCTCCGACCACTGGGCATACCCTTACGTGGAGTGCCTCGCCTCACGCGACATCCTGGGAGGCTACTCAGACGGCACCTTCCGCCCCAACAACGACATCACGCGCGGCCAGCTGTCGAAGGTGGTCTCCAACGCCGCCGGGTTCAATGATCCGGTGAGCGGCCAGACCTTCGAGGATGTGCCGCCCGGCAGCACCTTCTACACGTGGGTGCAGCGCATGGCGAGCCTGGGCATCATGAGCGGCTACCCGTGCGGGGGTGTCGGCGAGCCGTGCGGCTCCGGCAACAGGCCGTACTTCAGGGTGAACTCGAACGCCACCCGCGGGCAGATCGCCAAGATCGTCTCAAATGCGGCGGGCTACAGCGATACCCCTGCCGGACAGAGCTTCGAGGACGTGCCGCCCAGTGGCACTTTCTACACCTGGGTGCAGAGGCTGTCGTCGCGGGGCATCATGGGAGGCTATCCCTGCGGCAGCCCTGGTGAGCCGTGTGGTTCGGGCAACCTTCCTTACTTCCGCCCCAACAACAGCGCCACGCGTGCGCAGGTGGCGAAGATAGTGGCAAATACCTTCTTCCCTGAATGTACTGCGCGTTAGGTCGCGTCTGCAATCTCTACACTCTGCACCGGCATGAAATACCCATATTTTCATCGAGCGTGCTAAAGCAGTAATAACTCTTTGAAAGAAGTACAAAAATGTAGGTTTGGCTTAGCCAAACCTACATTTTTGTACTTCTTTCAACCTCTCCTCCCCAATGAGGGCAAGGCAATCTTTAGCGCCCTTAGCTATACAGCCAGTTAGCCGGGTCTGCCTCCTGGCAATCGGCGTGTAAAGGCTCCCACACAGTCAGGGCGTAACCCAGGTCAGCAAGGTCTGTGAGAGGGATGCTGCTGAACTCGCCTGTGCCGCAGTAGGCGCACGGGCGGACCAGGACCAGCGTCGCTACGCTTCTGGCACCTTCCAACCGGAAGAGTGAGCCGTCGTGGGAGAAGGTCGCCGTGAGCGTCACCGGGTTCGCAAAGATAGTCTCAGGCGATGGCCTGTAGTTCATTATTGCCTCGATACGACGGGCAAGCTCGGATTGCAAGGCGGCGCTTATTACGGACTCTGTCACCCTATATGTGCTTATGGCCCGGTCTTGCCCGCGCTCTGCTGTTTCAGTATGGTAGTCGGTCGCGACAGCCACATCGGCGCGGTCTTGTGATTGAAGTGTGGGTAGGGAATACATTTGTTGCTCCTATTCCTATATGGTAGTAAAGGATTCTGTGTGGTTACATCGCTCTCTGATAAGTTCTACTCTGTGAAGAGTGTAACCTGCCTACCTGCCTCGCGCACCGTGCATAGCATGTATACTTGTCACCACCTTCTCTGTAGCGACGCTCTACATCTTTTGAAGTAGAGCAGGGGAGGTATCCATTTGTACAGATTGAAGACACCGTGCGAGCGATAGCCGAGTATAATAGAATATAAGCAAACCGCCACGCTACCAACTAATGTGGAAGGGGAACAATAATGCGTAAATACTTCGTCGCCCTAGGTATCTCTCTCCTGGCTGTCGGCATGGCAGCCTGCCTCGCCTTAATAGCGCACCCCGCCTCAGCGGTCGAGACGCTGTCCCAACCTGCATCGCCTACTAATTGCGGCCCCGGTTGGGCCGTCGAGCCGAGCGCCAATTCCGGCACAGCCGGCAACATCCTGAACGGCGTCTCTGCCCTCTCATCGACGGAAGTCTGGGCGGTTGGGGCCTATTCGAACACCAGCGGTGTCTCCCAGACCCTCATCGAGCGTTGGGACGGCAGCGCGTGGAACATCGTGCCCAGCCCGAACGTCGGGACGAGTGATAATCTGCTGCAAGCAGTATCGGCCCGCACGTCGAGCGATGTGTGGGCGGTCGGCTTCTATCGCACCTCCTCTGCCTCCCCATACCAGACGCTGACTCTTCACTGGGATGGCACCCAATGGTCGCAGGCTACCAGCGCCAGCCCCGGCTCCGCCGAGAACTACCTGTACGGAGTGGTCACGATCTCCGCGACTGATGCGTGGGCGGTGGGTTATTACAGCAACAGCACTAACATTTATCAGACGCTAACCGAAAGGTGGAACGGCACGCAGTGGAATGTCGTCTCCAGCCCTAACCCATTCCTCAGAGTGGCAGGGCTTCGAGGCGTCACGGCGATTGCGCCCAACGACGTGTGGGCTGTTGGCGCGTCCGCCGACCTCTCACTGAACTATTACACGTACACTCTCCATTGGACCGGCACCAGCTGGAGCGAGGTTTCGAGTCCCAACAATGGGGATTGCCTCCTCGCCGCCGTAGCTAACGTCGCGGCGAACAACGTGTGGGCTGTCGGGGCCTGCAACGACGGCACCCGCTTCGTCCCTCTCTCCGAGCGATGGAATGGCTCTGCATGGGCTATTATCCCTACACCGAGCTTCGGCACCGGGGATAACGCTTTGGGCGGTCTCGCCGTGGTCTCGGCTACGGATATATGGGCGGTAGGCGGTTACGACACCGGCACGGAGTTGCTCACATTAGCTATCCACTGGGACGGCGCTAACTGGACCCAGGGCAAAAGCGCAAACCCCGGCCTCACCGACAACAGCCTGGTGGCCGCATCCACCGCCGCGGGCGACCTCTGGGCGGTAGGGAGCTACGGCGACACCTCGCAGCAGACCCTCACCGAGCGGTACGGCACTATCCCCTGCATCACACCAACCGCTGTGCCAACAGGCACAGCCACCACCGTGCCCGTTGCGACCTCAACGGCAACTTCCCCGGCAGCCACATCCACATCTCTACCAACGAGCATAGCGACTAATACCGCAATCGTCACTGTCGCTGTGACCACCACACCCGTACCCCCAACCGCTACCGGAACGGTTATCGCGGCGACGCCGACAGGCACACCCAATGTTGCTACTTCCACTGCCACGAGCGTGCAGGCCACAGCTACTTCGACGGCCTGCGCAATTTCCTTCTCCGACGTGCCGAATGACCACACCTTCTACTCCTTCATCAGGTGCCTGGCGTGCAGGGGCATTATCTCAGGTTATTCCGACGGCACCTTCCGCCCTGGCAACGAGATTACCCGGTCGCAAATAGCCAAGATGGTCAGTAACGCCGCCAACATCAACGACGATCCGGGTGAGCAGATATATGAGGACGTGGACCCCACGAGCACCTTCTACGTCTGGATCAACCGTCTCTCCAGGAGAGGGTACATAGGCGGCTACCCTTGCGGCACCATACCTGAGGAGCCTTGCAATCCACCCGACAACAGGCCATACTTCCGCTCCTTTGCCAACGCCACGCGTGGGCAGCTGGCAAAAATCGTGAGCAACGCAGCCGGGCTTGGTGGCACGCCGACTGGCATCTTCTACACCGACGTGCCGGAGGAGCATCCCTTCTACCTCTGGATCATGCGTCTAACCAACCTGGGCGTGATGTCCGGCTACCCATGTGGTGCTGAGAACGAACCTTGCGACGATGCGAACCGCCCATACTTCCGCCCTTTCGCCAACGTAACCAGGGGACAGGCTAGTAAGATAGTAGCCAACACCTTTTACCCCAACTGCCAGACCCCATAGCATTCTACCTCTGCGACGTACTTGCCCGACTCACGACCCTATGGCATAACAAGGAAAGGATAACATGTCCCCGCGATTACTTGCTAACTTGACACGCGCCTCCTGGCTCGCACTCGGTATCGTCATAATTGCATTTGGAATTGTGCTGACGACCAGCACGCAAGCGCAGTCGACACCTGAGAGACCGGCGGTTGGAGTCGCCAGCGATACACTTACAGCCCCACTTGAAACCGGCACAGCGACCACTACCGCCCTCCCCTCTGCGACTGTCCCGCCCGGCTTTTGTGGTCCTTTTGAAGATGTATCATCCAGCAGACCCGATTACGCGCAAATCTTGTGCTCTTCGTGCCACGGGTTCATGGAGGCGTACCAATGCGGGCAATCTCCACAGGAACCATGTGGCCCACAAGGGTATCCATACTACCGGCCCGACTTCCAATTCAACTCGATAAAGACTGAAATTGCCAAAGTGCTCTCACTGGCAGCAGGTTTCAATGAAGACCCGGGTCCCCAGGTGGTAGAAGATGTGCCTCCTGGACATCCCTATTATGACTACGTCAACAGGATGTGGAATCGCGGGATAATGAGCGGATTCCCGTGCGGTGGGCCAGGTGAGCCTTGCGGACCCGATAACCTACCATACTTCCGCCCGTACTCTACCCAAACGCGCGGGCAATTCGCAAAGACACTTTCTAACACGCTTGGCCTGGGCGGAACGCCAGCCGGGCAGACCTTCGAGGATGTGCCGCCCAGCAGCACATTCTATGTTTTCATCCAGGGTCTCGCCAAGCAAGGTCTGGCGAGAGGCTTCCCCTGTGGCACGACGCCACAGGAGCCTTGTATATTCCCAGATAACCGCCCTTACTTCCGGCCAAATGCCATATTCAGTCCCACACGCGCCGAGATGGCAGCCTGGGTCGCGGATGCCTTCTATCCTGCCTGCCAGGTCAGCACTTCCACTCCAACGCCTACTGTGACCGGGACTCCCCCAACTTCCACTCCCACACGTACTGCTACCCCCACGTACACAGCTACCAACACTCCGCCTCCAACATCCACCTCTACTCGCACTTACACTGCCACGCCCTCTCCCATTCCCACCTGCCAATCCGGATGGCGCGTCGTGCCCAGCGCAAACGCTGGATCATCGACCAATAATCTCTATGCAATTGACGCCCTTGCCCCGAACGATGTATGGGCTGTCGGTGACTACAATGACTCTGCCACAAGCAATGAGAGTGGAACCCTGATTGAGCACTGGAATGGCGTGCAGTGGACTGTGGTTCCCAGCCCAAATAATGGAACCGCACCTAATCATCTTTTTGGGGTGTCGGCGGTGGCTTCCAACGACGTATGGGCGGTGGGGAGATACTTTGTTGACGACGAAACATCAATGATGCTGGTAGAACATTGGGATGGCAGCACGTGGAGCATTGTGCCCACACCGGACGTAGAGCCGCCATTTGACAGCCGTCTAACCGCTGTCTCGGCGGTGGCTTCCAACGACGTATGGGCTGTCGGGGCATACTTTAACGGAAACATAGGTCGGACTCTTACATTGCACTGGGATGGCACGGAGTGGAGCATCGTTCCAAGTCTCAGCCCAGGTGGAGAAGACGACTACTTTAATGCGGTGTCGGCGAGCGCATCTGACGACGTATGGGCTGTTGGGTCGTTCTACGACGGCACCGAAGAAGGTACATTGATCGAGCACTGGGACGGCACGGAGTGGAGCGTTGTCCCAAGCCCCGGAAATGGTATCTTGTCCGGAGTGGTGGCAATTGATCCTGACGACGCCTGGGCTGTGGGGATGCAGAGTGGGATTGGTGCGAGCCAGACGCTCATTGAGCACTGGGATGGCAGCACCTGGAGCATCGTCCCCAGCCCAAGTCTTGGCGCGAACCTCAACAATCTCAAGAGCATCTCGGCATCTGCTCCTAACGATATATGGGCCGTAGGATTCTATGCGGATGCCAACTTCTCCTATAGCACACTGATAGAGCACTGGGACGGTGCGCAATGGAGCGTCGTCGCCAGCCCTGCTGAAGAGCCGGGGAACAGCTTACTCTATGGCGTCACCGCTCTAAACAGCAGTGATGCTTGGGCTAGCGGTACTTCACCCGCCGGCAACCCCGGTTTTGGGACGCTTACGGAGCATTACGTCGTATGTGTCCAACCGACCAGCACACCCACTCCCTGCCCTTACACTTTCTGCGACGTGCCTCCCGACAACCCATTCTATGCCCCAATAACGTGTCTTACCAATCGCGGTATCATGAGTGGCTACTCTGACGGTACCTTCCGCCCAGGCAACGAGATTACCAGGGGTCAAATTGCCAAAGTAGTATCCAATGCGGCAAATATCAACGACGACCCAGGGCCACAGATATTCGAGGATGTCGATAGTGCCAATCCCTTCTACACCTGGATCAACCGCCTCTCCAACCAGGGCTTTATGAGTGGATACCAATGCGGGGGAGCAGGGGAGCCTTGCAGCCCTCCCGACAACCTCCCTTATTTCCGTCCGTTTGCCAATGCCACGCGCGGCCAGCTGGCGAAGATAGTGAGTAACGCAGCCGGAGTGGCAGGCACACCTACCGGGCAGACTTATGCGGATGTGCCTGGGACTCACCCCTTCTACCTCTGGATAATGCGTCTAACTTCCCTGGGCGTGATGAGTGGCTACCCATGCGGGTCTGAGAACGAGCCTTGCGACGGTGCGAACCGCCCGTACTTCCGCCCATTTAACAACGTGACAAGAGGTCAGGCAAGTAAGATAGTGGCGAACACCTTCTACCCTAACTGCCAGCCGCCTGGTAGATAATACGGTAAGCAAAAGAAAAGGCGTCCAAAAATGGAAGAGTTAGCCAACCCACATTGCATGCGCCGACTAATGCATTCGGTGCAGGCATTAGCGCACCCTGCTGATGTTCAACTGCGCATGTTCCCAGACTTTGTATGCAAAGTAGACGAGCTTGCGTTGAATTTCGACCATTTCTGTAGTTGTGCTAAAGGCAACGACGGCTAGCGTCTAACGGCTGAACAGACCCGCATACTCGACGCGATTGACTTTGAATTAGACAGGATGAGCGGCTCGGCAAATGCTGAGTTATGGACGGACGACGCGCTATGCGAGAACCCACAATGGGTCCACATTAGAGAGCTTGCGAAAACGGCACTCGCTGCCTTCAACTGGCCTTATGAAGTTCCGCCGAACGAAGACATATACATACCGGCTAAGGGATATAGCAATGGCCGAGTTGTCTTTTCCCTACCGCAGGAAACTGCTTGACTTGGAGAGCCTCTTGATAGCTCCCATCGTCCGTCGTCACTTGTCTAAACGCGCCCCGATCTCTTGCAGTTCTGTCGCATCCAGCCATACAGGGGTCGCCGCGGGGTCAGTAACCGCTCGCACGTAGAGCTGAATCTTCCCGCCCAATTCACGGGCGTCTAACAAGTCGACTTGCCCGCCGCCATCAGTGCGGATCATACGGTTGCGCAGGTAATAATCGTTCACCCAGCCGGTAGCCTGGGTATTGGTTATCATCTGCACGCGAATCCACTCGTGACGCTGGTCTACGACCCGTACGAAGGTGCCATCGGGCACACGCGCTACGACAGTGTCATCATCCGGGGCCTTATACAGCGGGACTACCGGGTCTTGCACAAGCCCGTGATCGTCCCGCCCACTGACCATCAAGACCCGCCCGACAACACCCGGCTTGGGGGTACTCTGTCCACCCTGGCTACTTTGGTTACTCACAGACGGTGTTCGGGCCGTTTGTGAATAGCCGGCAGCAAAAGCGTAACCTATCAAGCCCCCCAGGCCCAGCAGGACGGTCCACATCACGACTAAGCGGACTACGCCATTGGAGCTTTCCCCTCGCTGGACCTGGCGCGACTTTACAGGTTTTACGGACTTCACGGGCAGGTAGCGGGATTACTACTGCCCTTGGTCACGTTCGTTGAGATCGTCCCGCACCAGCTACCATTGTCGCCGTTGCGGTGGAACGATTTGTCGTATTGTGTGCTCCCCAGGTTATACGAGGTCTCATCGTAAACCGTCTCTACCCCACCCACGATGCTCAGGAAGCGCACCGAGTCGGACCCTGTATTGTTGAGGAAGCCGCTCGCGATCTCCATCACGTAATAGCCGTGTGACGAGATAGTGGTGTTAGCCGGTATCAGCTTTGGAGAGCCACCGCCACTGACAACGTCATCCAGGTAGAGGCCACCTATATTTATGGAGTTGCTGGATGGGTTGTACAGCTCGATAAATTCGGTAGTATAGGTCGTCTGCGGAGCCATCAGGTACTCGTTGATCACCACTGAGGAAGGGCCAGCCGGGGTAGGGGTAGGGGTATTTGTAGGTGTATTCGTAGGCGTGTTAGTCGGTGTGTTGGTTGGAGTAGGGGTATTGGTAGGCGTAGGTGTGGGTGTGTAAGCGTAGGCGGTATACGAATTTGACCCCGAATCGTAGTAGATCGTGTAGCCTGTGCCTGAGCTGGTAGTGCGCAGCACGACGTCGCCATTTGAATTCAGCGCGTCCGTATAGTCGGTTAGGGTCGTGCCGTCCGATTGGTGGTCATCGCACGGGTTGTTAGCCAGGTATATGTCAGCACCCGTGCCCGCATCATTGGATACGCCGCGCAGGGCGTCCATCATGCGGTTGCCTGGGTGGCCGAAATTGTTTGCCCCGCAGGAGATAAACGCGGTCTCAGGCTTGAGCACATCTATGTAGCTCTGGCTGGAGGAGTGGTCGCTCCCGTGGTGGTTCGCCCTCATCGTATCGACATTCCCGAAGAGCGGTCCGATCTTAGTCTCAATATTGTTGTAGGTGTACTCGTTGGCGCTGGTGTTGTACTCTCCATCGGAGTCGCCTGCGGTGGCATATTTCCAGTTGCCGTAGGTAATCTTCACAGCTATGGAGTAATCATTCTCAGACGGCGGCCCATTGCCGCCCTGCGTAGTGTGGTCCCCACTGACCGGGGTGGTGCCATCGACCTGCATGGTATCCTTGCCATTGGCGTTGAGTAAGGTCACGCCTACCCCGGTGCCCAGGTTGATAGTCGGCCATGACCCGCCGTTGGTCAACGTGGTCACGTGCCCCTCTATGATCGCCCGGTCTGCCTGGCCTGACGGGCCGTACAGCCAGCAGATGAAGCGTCGCGACGTTTGCGAGACTGTGCCTGCGTTGTGCCAGACAACCTCGTTTGAAGGCTCAGTTGACGTGCCGACTTCGCAGAGGTCATTGGTATTAGTGTCATCCCAGGTGCCCGCGTCGCGGTCTATGAAAGTACCGACTGTAAAACCGAGTCCGCCGGGCGTGAGCAGTTCGTAAATACCATTCCCGTATGCGGTGGTGTCTTCAGGATTCCCTGCGTAGCCGATATGGTCAAGGTGATGGTGGGAAATCATCACGTAGTCGAGCGCCACAGGGCTGGAGCCGCTCCCGCAGATAGATCGGATCTTGCTCGCCACCGACTTAGCCTTCGTGGTCGAGCCATGCGTGTTCCATGACGTCTCGCCCAGGTCGATCAAGAGCGTCTTGCCGGTCGGCCCCACGATAAACTGGCTATCTCCCTGCTCGACGTCGAACCAGTAGAGGTTGACTTCGCCCTGCGTCCACGTGCCGCTGGTGGAGCATGGCACCGCTGTGTCCGCACTGGCATATGGCGTGGAAGTGATAGTAGCGCTGAGCAACAGGCCAATCATAAAGAGGGCTGCCCCCACGCGCAGGGTACGCCCATAAGGGAGCCGCTTCTGTTCTGCACGTTTTACGCTCTTCCCGGACGAACGCCTGGTGCTCACGGCACCCACGCCATCCACCCTGGTCTGATTTGCCTTTCCAAAGTTTGTATTCATTTTGTCCATTAGCTGTACTCCTATATAACTGTATATAACTGCCGGCGAAGAGATATGAGCGCAGGCAGAGTATCAGGGTGGATAGCGCCTATTCGAAGCTACTTTGATATGTAAGCCACATTTACGCGACTTCCATATCGAAACAAGCAGCACGTTTCGGCAAAAGCGTTGTACCAGTCGTAATATTTGTAAGCAATAACCTTATGTTGAGGATAAAGTATACCAAAAAACAAGGCTCGACCGATACATATTTCTGAGCCAAAATGCAATTTTGCTCAGCGGGGTAAGAACGCAGAGCGCCTATCCTGATTCAAGAGATTAGTATAACTCAGGGGGTGTTAAATTCCTGTTAAGAAGCGGTTTCAAAGCCTCAGAAGCTGAGGCAACTTAAGACCTCTGCTGCGCGGCTTTGCACAACCGCCAGTAGCCAGGTTTTTCTATTCTCAAATCAAGGTATACAGCTTCGCCAACACTTCATCTACTACGTCTTTGGGCAGAGGGCATATCAGTTCTACCATACGTGCATACCAGTCGACACTTCTCACGTGATCTGCCAGTATCACGCCCGTTACTCCCACTCCGTCCGGAATTGCCACCTCGAATGGATACCCCTTATTCTGGTTCGTTATTGGGCACACAATTGCCAGACCCACTTTACCATTGTACTGAGCCGGCGATAACACTATCGCTGGTCGCCTTCCTGCCTGCTCATGTCCTACCTGGGGGTTCAGCGTTATCCAAACCGCATCACCCCTCTCCGGTATATACATAGATCCTGCTCCTTCTCAGCTCAGCTTCTTACCACACTTCTTTGCCCGCCGACGGTCCCCACTCCATTTCATTATGCAGGTTCTCTGACGTCACTCCGGACAGCAGTTGGTCTAGGCTATACACTGGTCGAGCCACAGGCGCAATGATCAGCCGAGCCTCCTCAACTGACACTTCCACTTCCGAGTCTTCTTGCAAGTGCAACTCCTCCGCAATACCCTTTGGTATTCGCACCGAAAGACTGTTGCCCCACTTACCTATTCGCTGTCTCATCTTACGCCCCTTTCTCACTGAATCATGCTCGTTGATACAATGTAGATACAACCAGTATATCACCCCTGTCAACACTCCCATAACGTATTTTCGTTCCAATGATACTCACAGGCCAGTACCAACCCTGCGTCGCCAGAAGGGGCGGTCCCGCCAGCGCCCTTCGTAGCTATAATAGAGCAGGCGGTTCTTGAGGTAGGCTTCGTAAATCGCCGTGAGGCGCGCGCTGTAGAGGTCGAACGCACCGGGGTCGCCTGAGAGGTTGGCGTTTAGAGTCTGGCCTGCTACCATCCCTTCGAAAAGGGCCATCATAATGCCCTGGGATGAGAGAGGGTCGAAAGAGAGGGCGGCGTCGCCCACCGCGAGCCACCCTTCGCCGCAAAAGCGTTCGAGGCGCGCGCTTTGCGCCGGGGTAGCTTTAGGTAGCGCCAGCATGGTGTAACCGTGCGCCGTGAGACATTCACGGACGTGCGCGGTCTTATTGACCATCTCCATATAGCCACCGGGCGAAATCAGTGTCGAGGTTGGCAACAGGTCAGCATCGCTGTGGTAGACGGCTACGCGGCGGTTAGAGGGGAGACGCGCCGTGTACCACCAGCCATCCGGGGCAGCCTCTATGAGCGTGCGGGAGTCCTGGTCCGGGTCTGGCACGTCGTCCGCCTGTTGGAAGATGGCGTAGACGGCTGTGAGCGCGTCGTGGGCCAGGCGGCGCACACCTTGCTTCCGGGCGACCACGCAGCGGCGACCGCTCGCATCAACAAGCCGACGATAGCATGCCTCAGTTTCGCCCTCCATCCCTGAGAGGCTGATCCGCCAGAGTTCCACCCCTGCGTCCCACTCCTGCCGTAGCAGCGAGGTCGCATTTCGAACGTCGGCACCGGCCTCTTTCGCCTGGCCTCGCAGAAAGGCGTCGAAACGGGCGCGGTCCAGGTGCCAGCCGTGGCCGTTCGGGTCGAAGATGAAGTCGGTGCTTTGGAGGAACGGCGAGCCCCAGGCCGAGAGATTGCCGTAAGATGGCAGATGCCCCTCGGCCACGAAGCGGTCCCAGAGGCCGAGGTCGCGCAGGAGCGGCATCGCGGCGGGCGGTAGGCTCTCGCCAATCTTGAAGTCGTCGGCCCTGCTCCTGTTGAGCAATAGCACCCGGCGGGAGGCGCGGCCCAGCGCCAGGGCGGCCACCGCCCCGGCCGGCCCGCCACCCACGACTGCTACATCATACTCAGTAGCCTCAGCCATGGAGGCGCTGCCTCATCCCTTGTGCGGCGTCGGGTCCGGTGGCGCGACTGGGCCAGGAGGTACGATCTCATTGACCGGCACCAGCATATAAGGTCGCCGTGCGAAGCGGTGGACCTCATCCATGAACCCGGCCACGATTTCCTCGTTGGGCATCGGAGCGGCATCGGCGGCAGCCATCGCCAATCGGGGTGCCTCCCCTCCGGTGGCCTCCGGCACGTGCAACAGGAAGAGGTTGCGCCTCGGCGAGATCTCCTCGACCTTGAATTGTGGCCGCGACTCGACTAATATCTGGGGCGGGAAGTAAGGGTCGTCAGGTATCCCCTCGCGCACCTCGATCACGCCCATCTTGTAGAAGTCGTGGACCATCTGGTTCTTCTGGGCCAGGTTGTCTCCCTCCAGCACTCGGAACCAGACGGCGCGCTGTTGGAAGGCGGCGAGCCGTTCTTCGCGCGTTTTCGTCTCGTCCATAACGATCTTGTAGCTCTCTTCGCTCAACACGTGGTTTGGCACGCGGGCGGGCCAGAAGGTGGGCACGTAAGGATCGTACTGAGGTCCGGTGCCCGAGTAATAGGCGTAACGGCAGCTGGCGGTATCTGCCTGCCAGGGTATAGCCATCCACCGGGAAATATCGCCCGGCCCCTGCGCGTAGAGCGGGCCGGTGATACCGACCGCTACCTCCGGGAGTAGCACCGGCCCGTAATCGGGCACCGGCTCGCCCGCGGGGCGATGCTTGATGCGGAAGGGGGCGGAATACATGGTCGTATGCCGCACGGGCCAGGTCATCTCACAGCCAGGGTGGAATGCGTCTGCCAGGCAAAAGTGGAGCGCGGCCTGGTCCAGCGTGGCCGGCTGTTGCTCCAGCGGTACCTCGTCGAGGCTGCGTGCAGGCTCGGTCCGCTTATCCCAATCGCTGTCGAACGCCCCGCTCACCCACTGTTGCAGGATATACATCTGGGTGGGGGACAGGGTCATGTGCTGACGCGCCGAGACGGGCGGCAGGCTCATCGAGTCGCCATATATCCAGGGAGAGGGGACGGGCGACTCGCCATCGCGGTCGAGCACGCGCATCGAATTGTATATCTGCTGGCGAAGCTCCTGGAATTCGGGGCCATTGTCGGCCAGCCGCCTTAGATACTCCGTCTCCAGGAAGTTACTCGGCCCGCCCCAGCCAAATTGCACCGCGAAGCCCTGGTTTACCCACTGGAGGTTGCAAAAGCGCTCCAGGATCGGGTAGATATCGTCCTTGAACGAGATGCTCTGGGGAAGCGGAATCCAGCCCGCCGTGATATAGGCGTCGATAAGCAGGTCGTACATGGTGCGCAGGTCTATTACGTCGGGGGCGTAGTTTGGCGGCCCCACGATCACCCAGGCCTGATCGACCGGGACATCCTGCCCGCCGATAGTGACCTTCGCCGTCACCGGGCCATCGGAAACGTCGTCATACCAGCCGTCGTTGTTCGCGAAGGTCGTTATTTTGCCGCCGCTCGGCGAGGCCGACTTTCCGCACCCTCCCAGGAAAATGAGCCTGCCCTGGTCGTCGGTGCGCAGCTCGCCCAGGTACACGGTCTCACCGAGAAACTTGCCACTGTTGAATGCGTACCTGTCCCCCGACACGTTCTTCCCCTGGATGGTGCGAGGCCCAGGGTCGATGGACAGATTGGCACGGTCGGCGCCGGTCACGCTCTGGTTGCGAAGCTCGCTCGCGTAAGCCGACGATGCTTCAGGGATGTCGAGCGCGATCTGGAACTGGTACCATGCGCCTTTCGTGTTCGCCACGTGCACGGTCCAGCTAATATCGGCGTTGGCGGCGGTCAGCTCGGCCACAACCTCGCCCGCCGCGTTGTAGCCATAGACGCGGAAGCGTGCAGCCTGGCGTTTCAGCGCGCCCTGCCCATCTTTCCCGTCCTTGTAAAAGCCTGGCGGCTCCGGCAGTGGCTGTGGCACCTCCGGCCCGATGAAATACTCTTTCTCGCTGTTGCCCACGCGGGCGATACCGATGGCAGGGTGGATCGCCGCCCGCACTATCCTGGTATCCTTCTGCGCGGGTATCACATCCGATGGACTTGGCTTCCCCGCCTCGCCTGCCGGAGCGACGTTGATGTTGCCCTGGAGCTCAACGGTTGCCGCGCTTATCGGTCCCGCAGGTTGCCCCTCCGCTTGCATACGTTTAAACATGGCGTCTGATCCCTCCCTTAACCTATCACTTGAGAGTTACGACAATGTCATATCCAGGGATGGCCGCTTAGTTCCGCAGTCTTAAGGCGTCGGGCGCACGGCGAAAATCCTGGAGGTAATAGTGGCAAGACGGACATATAGTAGCACAGCGCCGTTGGCTTGTCAACGGGATTCGACCTCTCTTTTTGTTCGCAAATGAATATCTGTATCCAAAGTAATCGAGGCGTGGTCATCAATGCTTACGCCCCCTTCAAGAAAGCATTGAGACTAACATTCTGATCGGAGAGTGTATTTAACAACTACGACGAAGGTAGAGGAGCATGCCCTAACGAAGCATCCCTTTCCCTGTCATTCCGAACGAAGTGAGGAATCTCCGAGCTTGTAAGTATGGATAGAGCTTTAGATTCCTCACTTCGTTCGGAATGACACTCTTTTTACATTCGTTGTTACACACCCTCTCAGTCACGCAAGTCATACTCAAAATGGTACAATAAGGCCAACTGGCATACGAACACAGCTTTGCTCCATTGCAACTCACTAACCTTATCTATCCAAGGGAGTCCACGATGCCCCGCACCCCAAGAGAGCTAAACCTTCGCCGCTGGACCGAGCACGTACTTGCCGAGAACCGGCGCGACCTTGAGCGACTGATCGCCACCCTGGCGGATGACGCGGTGTACGAGATAGTGCCCCTCAACAAGAGGTGGAGCGGCAAGGAGGAGATACGCGACTTCTACCATATGCTTTGGACCGCCATGCCCGACGTGAAACTCGACCTCAGGTCGCAGGTGGCGGACGACCATTACGTGGTGGAGGAGTCGCACGTGCACGGCACGCACACCGGCCCCCTCTTCGGCATCCCACCCAGCAACCGCTACATCGAGTTTGATACAGTTATCTACTTCCCCTTCCGCGATGGCTGGATTATGGGCGAGCGTATATACCTTGATGTGAACAGCATCACGGGGCAGGTGGGGGCGAGTGCTGAGGAGTGAGGAGTTGGGTAAAATAGATAACTGGCGCTGGTATTATTAATAGGTTATCCTTATGCCAATCAAATCATCAGGCAGGGAGGGTATATAGATGTCTCAGTCACTGAGTGCCATTGGCGACAACGGACAGCCCGTAGATTGGTGGTTCAAATACAAAGTCCCAAAGAACGCGCTCCAGGCGGGAAACACTGGCGCTAAGGCTACGGGATATGAATACGTCTACTACGACGCACAGAGCACGGCTCTCAGCCCGTCACAGAGCCGCCTCGATGAACCCAATAACGCCCTCACCGCGACCCTGTCTCAGCTCGTCACATCCCCAGGCGGCCCGCGTGGCTGGGTCTTCTACAATGACGAACACCCGCTGGAGCTTAACAAACCTGATCAGGGTGATAAAGGCCACACCAAAGGGGTCCTCGCCTTCGATCTGGAGAGCGACAGCGCATTCTGGCTGCTCCATTCCGTCCCCAGGTTCTCAGTGCCAGGCTCTGATGCCTTCCCAGGCGACGAGCTTGATTACGGCCAGACCTTTCTGTGCATCACGCTGAAGGACGTCGCGACCGCCGAAACAATCGCCCAGCAGATGCTCTCGCAGCAAGGGCCGCAGATATACGGCGCTCAATTGCCTGCATCGCTCGACCCCTCCAGCGTCTGGAATGCTCTCGCCTCCGAGAGATTAACCCTCCTTGCCACTCCCAGCGATATCACCTTCTTATCCAGGGGAGGGCGCACGTTCCGGAGTATCGCCAAGAGCCGCGTGTGGGGCAAGGACATGTGGATAGACCTGGTAGGGCCGAACCTCGGCGTGGATCTCGACGTAGAATCGTGGCGGCGCGGCGCGATACCCAGCAATGAAGATAGCGACAATCGAGACTGGGTAGCCGATGACATCAGCATAGACCTGCAACCGCTAGGCTCACCCTACTACTGGCAGAACGCGAAGGACCATGCCAAATGGGCCATATCCGTCCAGGACAATGACGACTGGATATGCGTCGCGGACATCAATCGCCAGATCTCCCAGGAAAAGCGCGGCGGCGGCACGATCTGCTTCCAGGATAGCCAACTCTACGCAGGTCTCTCACAGATTATTAAGGCCAACCCACCCGCTCCCACGTCCTGACAGGTGGTCGAAGTCGTAACAGATGTAAAGCGGGTGACCCCTGCCTGGCTTACCTCCATACTATGTCGCGAAGGGGTGCTGCCTCAAGGCGAAGTAGAGGCAGTACAGGTTAGAAGTGTCGAAGGTAACTCTTCTATCCTCTCGTATCTCACCCTATCTTATTCGGCGTACTCACCTCCGTCCGCGCCTGGCCGCTTGTTTCTGAAGATGCCCAGGCAGATCGACTGGGCGCTTGAAGCGTGCGCTCTAGAGATCGAGTTCTTCCACGTTCTTTGGGCTGGTCCACCCCCTCCATCATGTATCATCAGGTGCTACGATGCTGCCCACGACCCAGAAAGCGGCCTCTCACACCTTCTTCTGGATGACCTCTCCGAGACTCACTTGACCACGATAACTTTGCCGCAGATACTGGCGGGCGACACCATGCCGTCTCAGAGCCAGCTTGAGCAGATGGTCGATTGCATCGCACAATTTCATGCCTACTGGTGGGAGCACCCCTCCCTCGGTGCGGGCATCGCCAGCTCTTCGTTTCCTGGAGAGGAGGACTACCGCGCCTGGGTGCAACGCCGCGAGACGGAATTCGCGGGCTTTGTGTGCGACGTGGGTAGTCGCTTCCCCGCCGGGCAAATAGAGCTGTACGAGCGCGCCCTTCAGGGTCTGCCCACCCTATGGGAGCGTTACCTGGGGCCGCGATTAGAAACCTTAGAGCGACTCACCCTGATCCACGGAGACTGCTATTTCATCCAGTTCTTGTGTGCTAAAGAGGGTGATGGGCCAGCCATTCTGGTCGATTTCCAAAGCACAAGTGCATTCTTACCTGCCCAGGACCTTGCATGGATGTTCGCTACTTTCTGGACCCCTGAGCAGCGACGGGAGAATAACAGGGAAGAGAGCCTGCTGCGCCGCTATCTCGCCCGCTTGCACGAGCACGGCGTGGCTAATTATAGCTGGGAAGAACTGATGCTGGACTACAAGCTATCGGTTACGCTCCTCCTCTTCTCGACCATCTGGGACCAGCATAACGGCACCACCGATGCCTACTGGGTACCGAAGCTCTCCTGCGTCACAGGCGCATACGTGGACCTGGGCTGTGCTGATTTCGTTTGACATCCCTCAGCTACCGTTCTATCGAATTCTACACACTTATCTACTCCAAGACGCCTAGTCACGGGCGAGCACTTCTACCTGGACATGAACAGCAGCAGGTAGCAAATGGTGGGTCGCGGCGACGAATAGTCGTATTCGAGCACGTATGATATACTCATTCTACTAAACTGTTCGTGCAGGTCTAGCTTCCAATCGGGTCTTACCGACCGCGCACTATGCAGTGACTGGTATATAGGCGTGTCGTCGCTTCGTTTTATGGTTGTAGTAGCAGGAGAGGTATTAAATGTCACCCATCGGTGATTGGCTAGCAGAGGCACAGCAGGCAGACTTCACAGGTCGCCAGGCTCAGCTTGACCTCTTCCGCGTGCTCTTGCCCCTGGATCGGCAGAAAGTCCTGCCCGAATTGGGAGAGGATACACGCCAGAGGGTCCAGTCGCTCATACCGCTCAAGCGCCTCGCTTCCTTGGTAGTGCTGGGCATACATGGTATCGGAGGTATCGGTAAGAGCCGTCTCCTGGCACAATTTCAGGCTCTGACCGAAGAGTATGATGAGGAGTCGGATAGGCTGAAGTGGGACGAGCCGGTACTGATGGTGCGCCTTGATCTGCAATCGCACAAGGGCATACTCGATTTCCTGACTGCCATATATGAGCAGCTTTCTCCGCGTATGGAGTTCCCCAATTTCGAGGCGGGGTTGAAGCTGCGCCAGGAGATAGAGGACCGCCTGCGGAAGAGTGAGAATATCCCTAAGGGGACGTTACAGACCCTCTCTCGTGGGATAAGCTCGCTCATAAAAGGGATGCCTTTCATTGGTGAGCCTATTGCTGAAATGCTCGCCAGCCCGGAGCAGGTAGAGGCTGCTATCAGCACTATCTATGGCGTAGTCGGACGCAAGGAAGGCGACTTCTGGATGAAGCCAGAGGAGGAACTGACGAACCGTCTCTTGGCCGACCTACAACCCATCTCCGAGAAGTACCGCTTCGTATTGATGTTCGATACATATGAGCTTATAGGCACTTTCGATGAATGGGTACGTGAACGTCTCCTACCGAAATTAGGGGAGCGGACTCTGATTGTGCTCGCCGGACGCGATTCTCTAGAAGGGAGGGGCTGGCAGAAGTACTCAAGCCTGATGTGGCAGCTTGAACTTCCCCTCTTTTCGCACCACGAGTCACGGCAGTACCTGGAGAGGAAAGGGGTCACCGACACGCAGGTTGCAACCAACCTGGCAGACCGCACCGACGGGCACCCCCTCATCTTGTCAATGTTTGCTGAGCTTGCGGCGCAAGGAGAAGTAACAGGCATTGACATGACGCGTTCTGCCGAGGGCAAAAGAGTTATCCAGCAATTGCTGAAGACCATCAAAGAGCGGGTTGCAGAGAATCTACGTGAAGCTCTGGAAGTTTGTGCCATCTTGCGAGTTGTAAACGAGGACAATCTAGCTTATATGTTAGACCAAGCTGACGTTGCTGCTATCTTCGACCAAGTGCGGGCGTTCGACTTCATTAAGGTACGTTCGGATGGCATTGCTTTACATGATACGGTATGGGTGGCAATGAATGAGGAATTAAACTGGCGTAGCCCTGCCCACTATCGAGAATTGAACGCTAAAGCCATGCAGTTCTATGAACAAGCGCTAGCGGCGGGTACTGCCTCAGACCGGAGCAACTATGAGCTAGAGCTACTATACCATCGTATACGAGCGGATGAGGTCAGCGGAATTACGGCGTTTCAGAATATGGCTGAAGAGTTAGTGCGGAATAGGTTCATCAACCGCTTACAAGCATTGGTCAACGATATTGACAGTTATGCTAACCAATTTAGTCAGGAAAACAGTCGATTGTGGCTGAAATATTACATCGCACGGCTAGAACATTTAGAGAATCATAGAGATAGTGCGGCAAATGTATATCGAATTATAGATAAGAGTGAACATGCGGAACCAAAGTTACGTGCCTATGCGCTATGCGACCTTGGCGAAATCATGTCTCCCAGAAGTGAGCTCGAAGACGATGAGGGTGGGTTAAGAGTTATCTCTATTCTTCATCGAAGTCTCAATCAAGGGGTTGAGCTCGATCCGAAGCTAATTCAGAGCTTATGGACTCTTGGGGAGGTTCATCGTCGCCTTGGTGATGCTGAAACCGGTTCGAGATATTATCAACAGGCCATTGAACTTATCGAGAAGGGTGATGATGAATATACAGGAACGCGCTTAAGGCAATATCTGATCATTCGCTATTTGTACGAGGGCTATTCAGCACTATTTGATTACGAACAACTCCTTGCGGAGAAAGCAGAAGTATACAAAAAACATCCTATGTTGAAGGTGGACTTCAAGGAAGCAGTAACGGTCCCTCTTATATGGATGGGTCGCTACTCTCAATCTGAGGATATATTGAAGAGTTTGCTCAATGAGATGACCAGAATACGCGAGTTCGAGTATTGGTGGCGGGACAGGCAAGCTTTGATACTCAGGACCTTAACTTATGTAAAAGCAATGCAAGGCAATATACAAGAAGCCGAAGTGTACTTTACTGAAGCGGTGAAAGTTATGAAGGACTTCCAACTCAACCAGCACACAGGTTCTGTATTGGGGTTTTACGGGATAGGTTTACTCAGGAATGGCAAATTGGAGGAAGCTGAGGATCGCCTTACTTTGGCACTCCAGTCAAAGATAACAGTTAGAGATTTGGCTGGTGTGCCTGAATTGCTGACTTGGCTGGGCACATTGCATGAGATACGCGCTATTTCGGCTGCAAATAATATCCAAATGTCACAAGCCCTGGATAATGCTTTAGACTATTATCTTCGTCCTGCTGATCCGAGATCGAGACAAAGTCGCCCCTATTTTGAATGTGGAACCGTTGTCGGACTCATTCGTGTCAAGCACGCCCAGCAGCAATACGCCTCCATCCCCCCACTCCTCACCCAAGCCGAACAACTTGCCCAGCAGTACGAGTACAATGACCACCTCGCCTCCCTTCGCCTCACGCAAGGGCACATCGCGTGGGACGGGCATATAGAGGAGTGGGGCAGCGGGTTCGAGGCTGCGCTAGGCTACTACAAGCAGGCTCTCGTGTACGCCCTGCGCTTCAATCGCTTCCTCCTGTACGAAGCCCTCTCCGGTAGGGAGCACGGCACGCCTCTACGTCCTATCATCCCACACTGCCTTGAGCGGGGAGAAGAAGGTCGCAAGATGCTAGAGGCACTGGCAGAATGGTGGCACACAGGCACAAACGACATAGGTACTCCGCGTCCCGACACCATTTCCCCCATACCCGAAGGCATCCTCCTGTTGGAAGCTGAACGTCTCGCCCGCAGCCGCGAGCCTGGCGATGGCTCTCCTCAGCGCCTCGCATCGGAACAGATACTGAATGCTTTGGCGTAATAGAATCCTGCCGCGTAAGCGCTCGGCCTAGAGGTGAGGGCTACAAACTAATCTTGAAACGTTAAGAGAAGTCTGTTTCAAGATAAGATTCAACCAACATCAGAAGCACACTCCCCCTTAGCACCTAACCTCCGCTGTTAAGGAGAGTCTATCGGAGGTTAGGTTTGCTCCACCTGACCTCTGACCACCAACTCACTGTTTGACATCCCCCCAAACGGGTGCTATAATCCCAAAGCCCAGGCGCTACCTTCTCCTGGGTCATATCTTGCCTATCGTACTCGCCGTGGGGGCACGGCACGCCATGCCCCTACATGCTACCTACCTTCGGGACCCTGCCAGGAGAGATAAATGCCGGAAGAGACCCAGGCCGTCCAGACGCTCAACCCCGGCGCGCAGCGCATCGTCGCGGGCGCGTTGCAGAGGCAGAAAGAAGCCGGCTACCCGCTTCTGGGCGCGAACCACTGGCTCCTTGAATTGATAATGCGCCACGGGCCGATGGCCGAGGACATGGCACGTGGCCTTGAGCTAGTCTCCCTGCAAAAGTACCTCCGCGAGCAGCTTAGCTCCGGCAAGGCGGGCGCGCCCCTAGATGAAGTCACCGCCACCGCGCAAGCCGTCGAGCGCGCCAAAGCGAGGGGCAAAGAGCAAGCTACCGAACGCGACCTCGCCGCCGTCATCCTCACCGCCGCGGGCTACGAACTGGTCGAGCCTTCCCCCGCCGGATTCGCCGCCGTGCAATCCACAACCTCCTCAACCGCCCCCGATCCAGGCACAGCCTCCCTCAGTCCTCAGTCCTCAGTCCTCAGTCCTAACTACCAGCCCCGCGCCAGGCGTCCCACCCCCACCCTTGAGCAGTACGGGCGTGACCTCACGCGGCAGGCTGCCGAGGGCAAGCTCCCCACCGTGATTGGGCGCGACCAGGAAGTGGAGCTAATGACCGAGACCCTCTGCCGCCGCACGAAGCGCAACCCCGTGCTTGTGGGGCCAGCGGGCGTCGGCAAGACCGCCGTCGTAGAGGGGCTGGCGCAACGCATAGTCGAGGGGCGCGTGCCCGACGAGCTGAAAGGCGTGCGCCTGATTGGCCTCCAACCCTCCACCCTCGTTGCGGGAGCGAGCGTCGTAGGCGAGCTAGAGAAGCGCATGAAAGCCATCCTGGCCGAGGCCTCCCAGGACGGCATCCTCCTCTTCATAGACGAACTGCACTCCATGATAGGCGCGGGCGGTGCCGTCGGCAGCGGCGACGTCGCCAGCCTCCTCAAGCCCGCCCTGGCGCGCGGCGACCTCGCCTGCATAGCCGCCACCACCGACGACGAGTACCGCCGCTACATCGAGCCGGACGCCGCCCTTGAGCGCCGCTTCCAGCCCGTGCGCGTGCAGGAGCTTACCCCGGAGCAGACCCTCGAAATCCTCTACTCCCTGCGCGACGACCTGTCGAAGCTGCGCAAGGTGGAGATACCCGACGAGGTGCTATCCACCCTCGTAGAGTTCGCCCAGAACTTCATGCGTAATCGCCACTTCCCCGACAAAGCGGTGGACCTCCTTGAGCAGTGCGTCGCCTACGCCATCACCCACGACAAGTCTAGCGTCGAGCTATCGGACGCGAGAGCGGTAGTCGAGCGCATGGTTGGCATGCCTCTCGACCTGGGTGATAGGCTCGCTTCGCTCCGTGAGAAGCTGGCTGAGCGTGACCTCCTCAAGCCCGAAGACGTAGATGCTCTCATCAACCGCCTCGAAGTAACCATGCGTGGCCTCGACCTGCGCCTGTCGCGGCCAAACGCCATAGTCCTGCTCATAGGAGATGCCGCCGATGCCGACGAGGTCTTGAGCGCGATAATGGCGAAGGAGCTTTTCGGCTCGGAGGACCGCGTAGTGGCGATAGATTTCAGTCGCTTCGTCCACCCCGCCGACGTGACCTCCCTCATCGGCGCGCCCCCAGGCTACGTCGGTTACAGCGACAGCCTACCCCTCCACAGGGTCGCCCAGATGCCCTGGTGTGTCCTGCGCTGCGAAAATATAGACGCCTGCCACCCCGCAGTGTTGGCGGTGATGACCCAGGCCCTATCGGACGGCTTCGTAGCGGAGGCGCGCGGCAAGAACATCTATCTAAGCGACACTGTAGTGCTCCTCACCGCCCACCTTGATGCGGGTTCGGTGCGCCCCTTCGGTTTCAGGCGTGGGGAAGGGGAGGCCGCTTCCAGGGCCGCCGACGTCCAATCGGGCATCGCGCAGGTGCTGGGTGACGAGCTAGCCAGCCAGGTGGACCTGGTTTGCTCCGAGGTGCCGGTGGAAGGGGAGGCCGGTCGCCGCCACCTCGAAAAATACCTCCTGCCCGACCTCTCGGAGCGCTACAGCAAGCGCGGCGTCTCTCTGCACTGGGACGAGAGCCTAATCCAGTGGCTACTGGAGCAACATAGTGCCCACAGCAATCAGCGCGAATGGGAGCGGTTGGTCGATGAGCGGCTGAGTCCCCTCCTCGTCAAGTACCTGCCCGCGCCGAGCCAGAAGGAGGTGAAGTCGCTGATAGTCAAATACGAAGGAGACCAGATAAAGATCGATACGATTAATCCCGACCAACCCAAAGAAGGAGGAAAAGAGTAATGGACGGTTCTACACCCGGCGGCAATGGCACAGGCGCACCCACTACACCCGCGACCCCTGAAGCACCGGCAGCCCCACCATCAGGCGGCATGCAGTTCCAGACGGCGGCCCAGGAGGAGACTTATAACAAAGTAAAAGGTTGGATGAAGGAGATATTTGGCGATTTCGTTACCCCCCGCACCGACTCCCCTTCTTTCGCCGTATATGTAGGCTCATCTTATTCGTCGGTGGCGGTCATGCCCTGGGGTGATGACGACTCGGTAGTCACCACCCGCTCCTGGGTTGTGACGGGGGTGGAGATGACGCAGGAGCTTCTCTACTTCCTCCTGCGCGAGAACGACACCATGCGCTTCGGCGCGTTCGGCCTCGACAGCGATAACGACGTTTTCTTCGAGCACTCCATAGTTGGCTCCAGCGCCGATAAGCCAGAGCTAAAGGCGTCCGTCATGGCCGTAGTAATGACCGCCGACCGCTACGACGACCAGATAAGCAGCCGCTGGGGTGGCACGCGGGCGATTGATCGGAAGTAGACGACAGACGACAGACGACAGACGACGGACGACAGAAAGCAGTAGGCAGAACTTAAGCAATAATCTCACGCATTACGCATCACTCTATCGTCCGTCGTCCGTCGTCCGTCGTCTCTCAACACCCATGCCCCGTGCAGACCGCGCCGACAAGGACCTCGAGTCGTCCACCGAGATACTGCTGGCCGAGCATGAGCGCCTGTCGGCTTTGTTCCTGTACAACTCGGACCTGGGCGAGAAGCGTATAACGGCTTACCTGACGCTGGTCTCCCTGAGCGTAGGCGGCCTGCTCGGCCTCTCCCAACTGCACCCCGACCGGACGACCCTGCTTGAGCTGAGCGCGGGGATAATGGCTGGTATCTTCTTGCTCGGCTTTATCACCTTTTTCCGCCTGATCGAGAGGCGTATCCGCAACACCGAATACCTGCGCGCTATCAACCGCATCCACGCCTACTTCGCCAACAACGATCCTGAGGTGGGGCCGTACTTCTTCTGGCCCCACGCCGATGATGTGCCTTCCTTCTCCGGCAAATTCAGCGACTTCACCGCACTTCGGGAGATAATAGCTATCCTGAATAGCGTCTTCTTCGGGACGGCGGTGGTTCTCCTGGGCCACCTCTTCCAACCTGAGCCGAGAAGCGTAATCTCCGAGTTGGTGGTGCTGGGTATCATTGTCGGCGTCGGCGTCTTGGCCGCACAGATCGCCATAGAGACCATAGTATTGCGAAAGGAAGAGAGAATAGCGCGAGCCACCGTGAGGTTCCCGAGCAGTAAGCTATCCCCGTCAGGAGACGAATCGGGGTGAAAAGATAGTTGGTGCAACAGGACTGCCGTGCAAGCTACGCGCGGAGAAGTAGATGCACTCCTCAGGGCAGCGGGTGCCACCGTAGCGAGAAAATACCGGCAAGCACAACGAATATTGCGCCGAGCGCCGCGAATACGACACTGATCTCCATTACTTCATGCTTGCTGATCAGCGATGTGGGAAGGTCCTGGAATACCTTCAGCAGCTCGTCCGCGCTTGACGCCTCGTAATATTCTGCATCCGTCATCGCTGCAATCTGTTTCAGCGTCGCCTCATCGATTCCTCTACGGAAGCCCCTTCCACCTCCGCCCCCACCGCCTCCGGTAGGCGGACCGCCGAACTGGCCGGGGCCACCTGGCCCGCCAAATTGAGCCGAACCGTTCTCGGTGCCAAAACCGATGGTGTAAACTCGCACTCCCCGGTCAACGGCTTGCTGTGCGGCATCCAGCGGCAATGGTCCGGTCGTGGCTACCCCGTCTGTGAGTAAGACGATGATGTGCGGGACGTAAGCTCCCTTCACCACAGGCGCGGGCTGCTCCTCGGACAACGGATCTGATATGCTCGGCCAAACGGCCTGGTCTATCTCGGCAATAGCATCAATCGATTCGAGGATGCCGCTCCCGATCGCCGTCCCACGCGCCGTGGTCAGGCTTCTGACTGCAAGCTCCAATGCTTCCTGGTCAGACGTTGGCGGCTGGACTAGCTCCGCATAACCCGCAAACGCGACGATGGCGATCTGCGTGCTCGACTTCTGTTGTTGGATGAACGACAGCGCCGCCGCTTCAGCTGCTTCCAGGCGGCTCGGATATATATCTGTCTGGCGCATGCTCTGAGAGACGTCCATCGCGAGAATGATAGTGGCCTGGCCGCTTGGTACGCTCACAATGCTCACCGGACGGCTCAGAGTAACAATCAAGCTGGCGAGCGCTACCAGGAAGAGGGCAAAGGGGAGATGGCGACGCAGGTGCGAATACCGGGGCAGAGCCTCCCGTACCAGCGCCAGGCTGGAGTAGCGCAGCCCCACGCGCTGCCTCCTCAGCACCCAAATATATATAGCAATAATGAGAGGCACTAACCCCAGCAGGAGCAGGAACCCGGGCCAAAGTAAACTCATCTACCTATACCTACCTCTTTCCAATTCGGAGTGCGGAATTAGTAAAACGTGGTGTGTGGTTATTGAACCGCCAAGACGCCAAGAGCACCAAGATACCGCCAAGATTTTTATGGTTTAGTTGTCTGTTGTCTATCGTCCGTCGTCCGTCGTCCGTCGTCTATTCCGCACTCTGCACTAAGGCAGTCGGCTTAACCACAGGAGCGACAACGTGCCGCCGAGCATCAAGATCAGGAGGCCCGCGCCTGCGAAGAGGGAAGTCACTTCGGTCTTTTGCGGCTTGATGACCAGTTGTGGGTTGATGCTATCATAAATCGTGCGCAGTTCTTCTTCATTCTCAGCGTTGTAATAGGTGCCGCCCGTCAGCTCCGAGATTTGCTGTAGGGTCTCCTCGTCCAGCCGCGAGCGAATCGTGAAGCCGTCAAGGTTGAGCGTTGCCCCTTCCGTGCTGCCCAGCCCAACTGTGTGGATGCGGACGCCCCGGTCCTCGGCGGTCTGCGCGACCTCAAGTGGGTCCGGCGACATGTTGTTCTCGCCGTCTGTGAGCAGGACGATGACGGCAGATTTGTACTCCCCATCCGGCACGGGCGTAGGTGTTGTAGCCGTCTCACTTTGATTGCGGTTGGACAGGGTAAGGGGTGGATCGGTACCGGCAGCAATAATGTTGAGAGAAGCTACGATCCCCTGCGCGAGCGACGTGCCGCTTTGCACCGTGAGGCGGTTGATCGCGGCGAGGATGGCAGCCTGGTCGTCCGTCGGGGGCTGCGTTGTAAAGCCGGCGTTGCTGAACGACACGACACCTATCTGCACCGACGATGGCTGGCGCTCCACAAACTCCCGTGCGGCGGTCTTAGCCGCTTCCATACGAGTCGGCTTCAAATCGTCCGCTGCCATGCTGCCGGAAACGTCAAACGCAAGGATAATCGTCCCCTCTACCCGGGGCAACCCTACCACGGTCTGAGGTCGCGCCAGTGCGACGATGAGGACCATAAGCGCGACCAGAAATAGCACCGAAGGGATGTGGCGGCGCGCCCCTGTCTTACGACCTCCAGCCCCCTGCACAGTACCAGAGTTGCCGAACGTCGCCGCCAGGCGTCGCCGCCGCTGCTGCATCTGCACATACATCACAACGAGCAGTGGCATCAACAAGAGCAATAGGAGCATCAAGGGCCAGATGAATGTCATAGGTGCGTCCATTCCAATTATGAGTTTTGAATTCTAAATTTTGAATTGGCGAACCTACCTAACTTAGAATTCAAAACTCATAATTCATAATTTCCTTTTGTGTTGCTGCCGTAGGGTCGCGAAACGCACGATAGCGCGGACCATATCTTCCTCGGTCGAGAGGGCGAGGGCGTCTACTCCTGCACGCTTGAACGTTTCACTTAACAGCGCTTCGCGCCTGCGACCTGCCTCCTGGAAGCGCCTGCGGAAAGTCCGGTCGTGCGTATCAACGTAGAGGCGCTCGCCCGTCTCTGCGTCTTCCATGATGACCGGCCCGATGTCCGGGATCTCTATTTCTCGGGGGTCCCACAGGCGGATAGCGAGAACCTCGTGACGCCGGTTGAGCAGGCTCAACGTACGCTCCCACCCAGGGGCGCTGATGAAATCGGAGATGACGAATATCAGCGCTCGCCGCTTGATCCCATGCAGCCCTGCCTCGAAGAGCGAGCTTAGGTTTGTGAGCGGTGCCCTCGGCAGCTGCGGCTGCTTGAGCAGATCGTTGATGAGGCGCAGGACGTGTATACGACCGCCCCGCGCCGGAATCGTGCGCTCGATGCGGTTGCCATAGAAGATTGCGCCGACGCGGTTGCCGTGCCGGGTGAGCAATCTTGCCAGCGTCGCGACGAAATCAACCAGTACAGACCGCTTCAAGCTCTGCTGAGAGCCAAAGTCCATGGAGGGACTGAGGTCGAGCAGGAACCATGCGGTGATTTCGCGGTCTTCGACATACTGGCGAACGTAAGGTGTGTTCATCCGAGCAGTGACGTTCCAATCAATGTAGCGAATGTCATCTCCAGGCTGGTATTCGCGCAGGTCGGCGAAATCGACCCCGTAGCCGTAGAAGAGGCTGCGGTAGTCCCCTTGCAACAGCCCATCCAACCGGCGTATCACCTGCCAGTCGAGACGCTGGAGGATGCGCTCAGGCGCTGGCGCGGATGTTGAGGTGCTCATGTAGCGGTACCACCGGAACAGGGATTCGGTCGAGAATTTTGTTCAACAGGTCGTCGCCCGTCACTTCGTCGGAGAGCGCCTCATACGACAGCACGAGGCGGTGACGCAACACGTCGAGCGCAATATCGAGCACATCCTGGGGCAATGCATATGCGCGCCCGCGAACGAAGGCGAGTGACCGTCCGGCGAGTATCAGGTTGATCGACGCGCGTGGACTTGCGCCGAACATGATGTAGGGCTGCAATTCTTTCAAGCCGACTTCCTTTGGCGCACGCGTCGCGCTCACTATCTTGATGGCATATTGGATGAGGGCAGGGTCCACATATACTTTGTCGGCGGCCTGTTGCAACTCCAGCAGTTGGTCGGTGCTCAGCACTTTTCGCACAGCTTGAAGAAGACCCGTCATCCGCTCAACGATGACGAATTCCTCGGTCGTGCTCGGATAACCTACCAGCACCTTGAGCATGAAGCGGTCAACCTGCGCTTCAGGAAGAGGATACGTGCCTTCCGTCTCGATTGGATTCTGCGTCGCGAGCACCAGGAAGGGATTCGGCACTTTGAAGGTCTCGACGCCGATTGTCACCTGCCGCTCTTGCATAACTTCGAGCAGCGCGCTTTGCACCTTGGCGGGCGCCCGGTTGATTTCATCCGCGAGGAGAAGGTTGGTAAATACAGGTCCGAGCGACGTGTTGAACTCGCCCGTCTTCTGATTGTAGATGCGTGTCCCTACCAGATCAGCAGGAACGAGATCGGGCGTGAACTGGATGCGCTTGAACTCCCCGCCTATTGCTTCCGCTACGGTCTTTATAGCCAGCGTCTTAGCCAGGCCGGGCACCCCTTCGACCAGTATATGCCCGCGAGCCAGCAGCGCGATGAGCAATCGTTCCAGCAGGTGGTCCTGGCCGACTATCACCTTCTTCACTTCGTAGAGCACCCGCTCCATCGGCAACTCATTTTCGCGATACTGCTTATGATCCATCAACAATCTCCTTTTTTGCGGTTCAAAGTTCAATGTTCAAAGTTCAAAGTAGCCGGTAGACAGTGACCGTCGTCCGTTGTCCGTCGCCTAGTAGTTCGGTGCTCCAGCTGCCGGGGCGGCTATATTGATCGGTACAGCAAAACCTACACCCACGAAGAAATTCTGCTCAGTAGGATTGACAAGTCCCGTGACGATGCCTATCACCTCTCCGTAGCGATTCAGGAGTGGGCCGCCGGAGTTGCCGGGGTTCACGGCGGCATCTATCTGAATTAGACCTTCCAGCCTATAGCTGCTGTTCTGAGGTTGGAAGGAACGGTCGAAACCGGAGATGACCCCTGAGCTCATCGAGCCGTACAGCCCGAAGGGGTTACCGACCGCAAACGCTTCGTCGCCGACGCGCATCGCATTCGGATTGCCGAGCGTGGCTGGGACGATCTGTTCGGGGGGCGTGCTTGCGCTCAGGACGGCGATGTCATTCTCCGGTTGCTCGACTGTAACCTGCGCGCTCGATTCGGCGCCGTCGGCAAAGGTCACTTGAATATCATTGGATTTAGCGACGACGTGCAAGCTCGTGAGTATGTCGCCTTGCTCGTTGATGATGACGCCACTTCCGACAGAGTGCTCTAACTTTCCATTCTCGTCCGTGCCTTGAGCCTGGATGAGGACGAGGGAGGGTTGCACCACCCGGTATACTCGCTCAGAGAAGGCGGGTAGAGGGGTTGTAGACGCAAAAGCCCGCGCAATAGATTCGCTCACGTCACGCGTCGTTAGCTGCTTCGGGGGCGGGGTGAGGGCCTGGTAAATCACTATCGCCAGGAGCGCGGCCACTACACCTGAGGCGAAAAGCACTACGCGTTGCCCGCGTGCCCAGAGCTGTCGCAGGCGTCCTCTCCACTGCTGCGACCTGGGAAGTGGATCATTCCCAGGAGCTGGCTCGCTCGGAGTCTCTTCCGCATCTGAGGAAAAGCGATCAGCAATCATAGGACGAACTCCAGGAAGCCGCTGGGAGCAGCCATCTTTTTCAGAATGTGCATATCTGTGCGGTCCTTTCCCTGAGAGTTGTATCCGTAACTCTATTATATTGCTATATGCAAAACCTATCTATATCCAGTATGTAGATTGCAGGTTAAGGCAGGTCAATAGAAAAATTAAGTTCCGATTAAGGTCGCATCGGGTCCCCACATAATTATGGCCCCATCACCTGCCAGGCGGCGCTACCGCCAGCCCGTCGAACTCTTGCGCGCCCCAGGAGGCCATGAATTTAGACCAGGAGACTTCGTATTCGTATTTGCGTTGCCAATTGGTGCTGGTTGGGCCAAGCGGGTCCCGAATCACAACCCCGTCTTCGTTGAAGCCCATCACTACCAGTGCATGATCGTTACCCAGTACAGTCTGGTAAGAGCGGCCATCCGGCATGACCCAGGTGGCAACCTTCCACGGCTTGAAGTCAACCGTGGTCTTTATCCACACCAGCTCGCCCCTGAGCAGCGCCGCTTCCAGGCTTGGACGGTCACGTACCGGCGTTACCGCGAGGTTGTAGTGCTGAAAGACCTTAATCATGGCTTGACCGCTTGAGCGCGCCAGAAAGTTAGTCTTGTAGTTGCCCGAGTAGGCTGTGGTAACGTCGCCTCCGTAGATCACATAACCCTTCGCCGTTTGCTTGTAGTAAGGCTCGATGCTCTTGTCTAAGCCGACCAGCTTTACCTGTTCCTCCAGACCCACGTCATAGCCGTAAGTCTTTAGCACCACCCATGCGGCGTCGAATTCGCACGTGTAGTGATACCACTGGCCCTTCTTGATGACTGCCTGGTTGTACGCATCATAGGTGCGGCCATTTATTACCACCGGCGTGGGTTGTATGGGAGGCATTAGGGGTGTAATTGTAGCCACAGGCTGAGCGACTTGCGTAGACCCGGCAGGAGCAGTTGGTTCCAGGGCCGCCACTGTGGAACTCAGATCAGGCAGCGCAGTGGCTTGCGTATCCACACTTTCAGGGGTGACGACCTTGAGGGTCTGGCCGATGTAGATTATGTCGGCGGAGGCGAGGTTGTTAACCTGCATGAGTGCTTCGACAGTGGTATCGAATTGGAGAGCTATCCCGCTCAGAGTGTCACCCGTCTGCACAACATAGTCTCTCTCGCTCGGTGGCGCATTGGTGGTCGCTACAGGTAAGCTAGTCTCAACTCCAGATAAAATTGTGGGCGTTGAAAGGATAGTCGTCACAGTAGAGATTACAGGAGAGGTAGGCGAGGTGGCAGTGACAATGGCTGGGGTCTGCGCCTGGGGCGGTTGGTCCTCTACGTTCGCTACATCACAGCCTGCCAGGATAATCGACACGCATAGCATTGCCGACACGGCCAGTTTCGTTGAGAGGTGCCAGCGTCTGAGGAAGCTCAAGCCCAGGCCTGGGACGGCAGAGTGCATCTCAATTGCCTGGGCTTCTGATAATCGTTTGCTCCGCCACGTGAAAAGATGCATGTACAGAATAGTTTACCAATCTATGATTAAAGTGAGATGAGAAAGTCATTAAGAACCATCTCTCTCGGTGATATTATGGTGGCCCGCCAGGGCCTCCTGGCCCTTGACTTCCGCCGTCCGCCCCTCCCGTCTGGGTATCTGACAGGTCCAACCCGATAGGGAACGTTGTCGTGTAGCCGTCTGCGCTTTTGGTCAGAGAAAGCAATAGCTGATTTCCACCCCCCTGGTAGATGTTGTCGGACGAGTTGAGAGTGTCGCGTCCGGTATGCTGGGCATACGGCTGCTGAGTGTAAACCTGATCGCTGAGAGCGTCATCGAAGAAGAACTGCGAGGTAAACTCGTAACTCTGTCCCGCACTCGAAGTGGTGCGGATTTTGAAGTGGATGTGTACCGCTCTACCCCTGTACCAGCCCGGATAGATGGTCGTGAAGCTGGCTTTGCCGTTCGCGTCCGTCAGCTGGTAGCCCCGCAGGAATTTGGTCCCTGTGGAACCCTGGACATCGGAATAGACCCCTAGAGCGTCACAGTGCCACACGTCAACCTGCGCGTCCTTCAATGGCACGCACGAGCCTGTGCCCACCTGAGAGACGACGAACGCCAGCGCGAGGGGCACACCTTCGCTTACAGAGTTATTTGAGGGGTCTGGGCGTATGTCTGAGCGATTGAGCTTCTCGTCTACGAAGTAAGGACCTTCGGTCAGCTCCGGGCGCACCACGCAGTCGGGTACTGATGCCGTATCTGCGGTGGGCGACGCTCCGACAGGTGAAGCGGCGACGGCAGTTTGCGCCTCCTGGTTCAGTGGGGTGCCCGTTGCCTGGGCGGATCGAGCGGCGGTAGCGGTCGACTGCGCGGTGTTGGAGCCGCCAGGGTCGCAGGCGGCGAGCAACACCGCGCCACCCATGCCTGCCAGGAGCGAAAGCATCTCCCTTCGTGTCAAAATGCGCCCCACTTGATGATCGTCGTTTTCCACAGGTCTTGCCTCCACAATTGAATGTATCTATATCGGAGTAAGGTCGGCCCAACCGAATTTCTATTTATTTTTCTGCCAAGTTCCGGCCCCGCAAGGGCCGGAACTTGGCAGAAAAATAAATATTCCTTCTTAATTCATAGTCTACCTTCGGAAGATTAAGGGCCTCATATAGAATTATTAAGAAACGATTAGGGCTGTGAGACGTATCTCACAGCCCTATCTATTATCTAGCTCTTAGGCATCGTTTCCGGCTTTCACAGCAAGAAACGTCCTCCCCGGACACTATTTGCTAGTAGCGGTTGCGTCCCCCGCCCCTGCTGCCTGAGCCCATCTGGCTGAAGCAATCGGAGCAGTAAACGGGCTTGTCGCCACGCGGTACGAACGGCACCTCGGTGTCTTTGCCACAGTTGGCGCAAACCACCTGGGTCATCGTGCGCTCGGAGCGGCCATAGCCGCCTCCGCCGCCTCCACTGTATCCACCGCTGCTATATCCACCGCCGCCGTAGCTGCGCTCTCCACCGTAGCTGTCGCCGTAGCCACTGTTGCGAGAGGCCTTCTTGGCTGCGCGGCAATCCGGACAGCGACTAGGCTCCCCGAAGCCCTTCTGCGCGTAGAACTCTTGCTCGCCCGCAGTGAAAGTAAACGTGTTACCGCAATCGCGGCACGTCATGATCTTGTCTGCCATATATTTCTATTTTCCCCTTTTCGTGTGTAAAAAACCTGGAGTCGTTCTGGTGAGGTCTGGCCAGTGGGCTGTTCTGAGGGCGCTCGCGCGATACCGGGGAGGTTATAGGTGCGGATTACCTTTTTGAGACATGAAGCTGCCAGCTTCTACCATGTACATTTTACCACAATATGCGTGGGCAGCGCAAGTGGGTACTTTTATGCCTGTGGCGTTACCCACCTTTGGGCCATAGCCACCAGCACCCTCCTCCTGTATCATTGCCACATGGGATGGAGTAGGACTCCAACCTGTATCTACGAGCATGTTTGAGAATCGACTCCGTTCCCATTACTCACAACCAAATCCGAAATCCGCATTCCGAAATCACCCATGCATATCTTATTCATAACCCCACGCTTCCCATACCCTCCCCTCAAGGGAGATAGCCTCCGCTCCTACCATCAGCTGCGCGTGCTCAGCCGCGACCATGCTATCACCCTACTCAGCCTGGCCGAAGTGCCCGTAAGCGCCGAGGATTACGAAGAGGTAGCCGGTCTGTGCGAGCGAGTGATTGTGGTGCCTCTACCAAAGTGGCGTGTCATGCTAAATATGGGTCTTGGTATCTTCTCTCGGCAGCCCTTACAGGTGCGCTATTACGCGTCGAGCGCGTTCAAGCGACAATTGCGCGCCACGCTGGAGAGCGAGCAATTCGACGTTGTACACGCCACTCTCATACGCATGCTCCCTTACGTGTGGGACTTGCAAGGTCCGCCCGTCGTGGTCGACCTGATCGATTCCTTGAGCCTGAACCTCTCCGCGCGCTACGGGGAAGCACGCGGCCTCAAGCGCCTCGCGTATGGGCTGGAATACAAGCGCGTGCGTGCTTATGAGCGTGCCGTAGTAAGGCACTTCCCTGAATTAGTCGTATCATCCCCAGCTGACCGCCAGATTCTTACCTCACCTGGCGATGTAGGCGGCGATCATATCAAAGTTGTTCCCAATGGGGTAGACGTTGACCGCTTCCCCTTCCAGGATCAGGAGGGGCGCGAGCCTGAGACGCTCGTCTTCACAGGCAATATGGGCTACCCGCCGAACGAAGAAGCGGTGCTATGGTTCGCGGGCGAAGTATGGCCCCTGTTGCGCGCCGAGCGTCCGAACGTGCGATTGTGGGTCGTCGGCACCAACCCAGGCGAGGCGGTCCGCGCCCTCTCACGCACCACGCCCGGTATAGAGGTACTGGGGGAGGTGCCCAATGTTACAACATATCTGCATCGTGCAACTCTAGCCGTCTGCCCCATGCGCACAGGATCGGGTATCCAGAATAAGGTGCTTGAGGCGATGTCGGCTGGCGCGCCAGTGGTCGCCACAGCCCTCGCCAACCGCGGCGTACGTGGCGTCCCAGGCCGCGACCTCCTTGTGGCGCGCGCCCCGCAACAATTCGCCTCCGCCGCCCTGAGCCTCCTCGATGACCCCGCCAGGCGTGCCTGTCTCGCCGCCTCAGGCCGCACCTTCGTCGAAACGCATTACAGGTGGGAGCAGCACGCCCAGCTCCTGGCCGAGAGCTATTCGCGGAGTGCGGATGCCGCCAATTTTGGATTACTTGAGCGTCCGTCCGTCGTCCGTCGTCCGTCGTCCGTCGTCAAATTCCGCACTCCGCACTCCGCACTCCGCACTAACGTCCTGATGATGACCGACGTCACGGGCCGGGGCGGGGCAGAGAAAGCTCTTGTGGACCTGGCGGTGCGACTTGACCGCACCCGCTACAACGTGACCGTGTGTGCAACCCGTAGCGCGGGCAATTACCAGCCCGTACTTGATGAGGCGGGCGTCTGCACTATTATTCTCGACCGCAACTCGCGCTGGCAAACGTATAAGCTTCTCGGGCTGCTCCGGCTAATGCGCAGGGAGCGAATAGACATCCTGCACACCCATCTCTTCGGGTCTAACACGTGGGGCCGCATTCTGGGGAGACTGGCGGGCGTGCCGGTCATCATCGCGCACGAGCATTGGTCGTCAAAGTCGCAGCGCGAAGTGTGGGTAGACCGCCTGCTCTACCGCCTGAGCGACCGCATACTTGTCCCCTCCGAGGCGAGCAAGCGCATAGTGATGGAAATGGAGCGTATCCCCGCCCACCGTCTCAGCGTGCTCTATAATGGCGTAGACATCTCTCATTTCACTCCCGAAAGCGTTTCCGGCTGCGAGGTGCGCAGGGAGCTTGGCATCAGGTGTGAGGAACTTGTGATAGGGACCGTTGGCCGCCTCAGCCCGGAGAAGGGTGGGGTAGACGTGCTGATACGCGCCGTTGAGCGCCTGCGCCGTGACCACTCGCGAGCGCGCCTGGTGGTGGTAGGGGACGGCCCCTTGAGGCCTGACCTGGAGAAGGTGGCGGATGAGCTAGGCTCGAACGTGATATTTACCGGCACGCGCACCGACGTAGCGCGTCTCCTCTCTGCTATGGATATATTTGTGCTCCCCTCTCTCAAAGAAGCGATGCCCATAGCGCTGCTGGAAGCTATGGCGATGCGCCTGCCCGTAGTGGCGACCCTCGTGGGTGGCGTGCCCGAAATCGTAGAAGATGGCGAAAACGGCCTCCTCGTCCCCCCAGGCGATGAACAAGCCCTACACGCTGCCCTCCAACGCCTTGCCGCTGACCCAGCCCTCATGTCCACCCTCGCTAGCGCAGGCCAGGCCCACGTCCAAACCAATTTCACACTAAATAGCATGGTCGCTCGCGTCGAGCAGCTATACGACACTCTCTCGAAGTCCAAAGCCCAAAGTCCCAGGTCCAAAGTAGTCGGTAGCAAGAAGCTAGAAGTTAGAAGTTAGAAAATAAGAAGACTCACTGTTCTCCCATATCGTCTATCGTCTATCGTCCGTCGTCTGTCGTCCAATCCAAAATCCAAAATCCAAAATCGCAAGGGGGTCCGCCCGTGGAGATCAAGGCATACATACGCACCATAATGCGCTACTGGTTCGTCGTCGCGCTGGTGACGTTCGTTTCGGGGGCGACGGCAGCGTTCCTGGTGAGCGTCAAGCGGCCCGTTTATAGCGCCAATGCGCGTGTGGCGACGCGCCCGGCGACCGTCCTATCGGACACGCGCACAATAGTTGACCTCCTGGGTCAGATGACCGCGCGCTCCGTGACCGGCACCTTCGCGCAAGCATTCACATCGAGCGACGTGAAAGCGGCGGCACGCCAGGCCGTTGGCCTCTCCGAAAAGGATGCCGGCAACTACCCCCTGGAGGCGAACATCTTGCCCGACTCGCTGGTCCTTGAGGTCAGCGGCACCGGTCCCGACCCTGGTATGCTCGTCAACTACATAAACGCCACCGTGGACGCCACCGTACAACTCGCTCCCACCTTATTCCGCGTCGTGGACCTGGTACCCCTCGATCCGGCCCACTTCCCCCAGGCCCCAACTTCTCCTCAGCCCTCCCGCGACATCCCTCTTGGCATAGCGCTCGGACTCCTCCTGGGCATCATGCTTGCCCTCACTATTGATTATTTCCGCACCCCAAGAGCCGCCAACAACCTGCGCGCCCTCCCACCCACTCCCACCCAGCGCGAGCGGCGCGATGCGTGATTAATTAAACGCCAAGATGCCAAGGTAACCAAGAGCGCCAAGTTATTTATAGTTATTTACCGCAGAGACGCAGAGTGCGCAGAGGTTTCATAGAGATAGATTAGAAATCACGCATCACGCATCACGTTTCACCATTCCGCACTCCGCACTCAAAAGATGTCTGTACGAGCTACCCAACTCAGTCCCCACTCCTCAGTCCTCAGTCCTGTCAACGTCGCGCTGATGGCAGGGGCGGGGCTTGGCATCGCTGTAGGCTACGGCGTGCCGATCACCTATCTACTGGCGGGGCTGATTATACCCTTCAGCCTGCTCCTCACCCTTGCGCGGCCCCACATAGCCGCAATGACCTACGTGGTGCTGGTCTACACCGACCTCCTTAGCATCCTGGTCAAATATCATGGCATGCCGCCGCTGGCGCGATTCGCGGGGTGGGCGGTCTTCGGGGCAGTGCTCGGTTATCGTCTCATCGTGCGGCGCGAGGGCCTGGTAACAGATAGTATGACTGTGTGGCTCGCCGCTTATGGCGGCATCATAGCTCTCGGCCTCGCATACGCCCGCTCTTCGGAACTGGTGATGTCGAACGTGGTGGAGTTTACGCGTATCTTCCTCGCTTACCTCATAATCATCAACACCATTACCACTACGGATAGACTGCGGCGGACGCTCTGGCTGCTGCTGTCGGCGGGGGTCTTCCTCGCCTCCCTCACCATCTTCCAGTCGCTCATAGGCACGTATGAGAACGACTTCGGCGGCCTGGCCCAGTTCCGCGTGAGTGAGATCACTGGCACAAATGACGCTCCTCGACCGGGTGGCACCCTCGGTGATGCCAATTATTACGGCCAGAGTCTGCTTATACTCCTCCCCCTCGCCTTATACTTGCTGGCCGAAGGCCGCTCCCGATTAGCGCGGCTGGCGGGCGGGTTCGCAAGCCTCTCCCTCATCATCGCTATCATATTCACCTATTCTCGCGGCGATGCTCTCGCACTGGGTATCATCCTTGTCGCGGCAGTGCTATATAAGCGGCCTAATCCCCTCTATTTCCTGGGTGGGTTGGTAGCCCTCTTGATTGCAGTCCCCTTCCTGCCGAGCAACTACGTGTCGCGCCTCACCACAATCGCGGACGTTGCAAGCTCCAACCGGCAGGCCATTCTGAGCGAAGATTCGGTGCGTGGGCGTGCGGGCGCGACGTATGCCGCCGTGGAAATGTTCCTGGACCACCCGATCCTGGGCGTTGGTCGGGAGAACTATCCTATATACCAGCTTGAGTATCTGGCGGGGACCAGCTTCGCCAAATTGCCCCACGGTATACCGCCCCACAACTTCTACCTTGAGGTGGCTGCGGAGCACGGGTTATTGGGCATCGTCGTGGTAGGCGGCCTCCTCTTTATGACGTGGCGTGCGCTATTTGAGGCCCGCCGTCGCTTCAGAGACGCGGGCGATAAGACTCACGCTGAACTCGCCGCATGGCTCTCTATCGGCCTCCTCGGGTACCTCGTGAGCAGCCTCTTCCTGCATGGCGCGCACATCTGGATGCTCGGCTTGCAGATTGCCCTCATCGTCGCGCTGAGGCAGCTATCGCGTGTTGCCTCTCCCGACTTCGTTTCTCCAGACCTGCCTGTGCTCGCGCCTGTGCTGCCAATTTTCGCGCCCCGTGAGTCTGCTACATCTACGTCTCAGCCCACCACGAAGCCTGAGAGCGCGCGTCCGTTGTTCGCCTCAGGAGTGCGCGCCGTACGATCATTCATTCCGAGCAGGCGTGCGCGTCCTGTGGATAGTCCTGGTGCAGATAATAGAACATCAGAAGGCGACGAAGCCAGGCGCAAGCTGTGGTTAGATGCCGCGGAGAGAGCGCGCCTCCAGGGCGACTCGATGACTGCACGCGCCCTAGTTGACGCCGTGCTGGCGCGCGATCCTGATAACGAGACCGCCTGGCAGATGGACCTGCGCCTGCGCTTCTCCGCACCCGTAGCTCCCACATCACCTGTAGACGCGTCCACCGGAACCGCTCAACCTACTTCCGCGCCCGCATCGCCTGCCTCTCCCTCTCCAGCAGTTCCTGAGCCGCAAACGAGCGCGCAGCCCAGGGCGACATACAAGGTGGCTCAGCCCTTCCGAGATGAATGGCGGCGTCTCGGTGGAGCATCGGTCCTCGGAGTCCCCATAAGTCCGGCGTTCATTGAGCCTACCCCCGCAGGCAGAGCGATCATCGTGCAATATTTCACCCACGCACGCCTGGAGCGCCATCCCGAAAACAAAGGCACCGCTACCGAAGTGACCCTGGCCCGCCTCGGCACGGAGGTGCCCATCGAGGGTGTCGTGGCGTCACCACTGCCGGAAATGCTCGGAGGCCAGCAGGTGTCGCTCGTGCCGGGTGGCATAAGCACCCCCTGGAAGTTCTCGATATTCTGGCACCTCAAGGGTGGGGAGCTGGTCCTGGGCCGCCCGATTACTCCTGTGCTGCTCTGGACCGCATCCGATGGCTCATCGCGAGCAATACAATACTTCGAGCGCGCCCGACTTGAGCATCATATAGACCGCGTGGGCACCGTGGACGAAGTGCAACTGGGCGACCTCGGCAGTGAGGTCTTTGAAAGACGCTATGGCGGCAAGCGGTATGTCAACTAAAGCGCGACCCGGCTCCCTTGTTACAGTTCTCGCCTACCATCGCATCGCCACGCCCGCGAGTCAACCGGAGCTTGCCCCCACCCTGATAGACGCATTCCCAGCCGACTTCGAGGCGCAGATGCGCTACCTCGCGACGCGCTACAATGTGGTATCATCCTGGGACCTCGTGCGGGCATTGCAGGAAGGGTATACCCTCCCACCCCGTGCCGTGATAATCACCTTCGACGATGGCTACCGTTGCTTCAAAGAGACTGCCATGCCCATCCTGCGCCGACTCGGCCTCCCTGTAACCCTATTTGTGCCCACCTACTATCCCTCGAACCCAGGCGCGCTATTCTGGTGGGACGCGCTGCACCGCGCCCTGTTGCTCACTGATCACACGTCGGTGGAAGTGCGGAGTGCGGAGTGCGGAGTGCGGAGCGTTAAGTTGGAGACTCCTCTCCAACGTGAGGTGACTTTTGGGCAGCTAGTCCCCATGATTGAGCGATTGGAGGAGGCAGAAGCGAAGCGTTTGTTTGATTGCATATTGGAACAGTGCCAGGTCGAGCCTAAATCGCAGCCCTATATGCTCGGTTGGGAAGAGATAGCCGAACTTGCCGCCGAGGCAGTGGCTATCGGGCCGCATACCCGCAACCATACCATCCTTGCGCAACTCACCCCTGAGCGTGCGCGTGATGAGGTTGCCTGGTCATGGTCCGACTTGCAGGCCCGCATCCCAAATCCTCTGCCCATCTTCTGCTACCCGAATGGCAAGCCCCACGCCATAAATCGATCTGCTGTTGAGGCGGTGAAGCAATCTGGTCTGGTGGGGGCGTACACGATGGTGGCGGGGCTGAACAGGGTAGGGCGGACGAACCCATATCTGATGTACAGGGTGGGTGCTGTAGTGGGCGAGTCGTTGCGCCGCTTTTCCCTCAAAATCACGCTGGCCGGGCGCGTCTACAGGCGGTTGAAGGCGCTCGCCCGCCGCAGACCGGAATCCTTCAGCTTGTGATAGCCTGGGTGCGCCGCAGTCGTTTGCGGACGGCGATTTCAATTGTCCTGTTGTTGCTGGTGATGTGGGTTGGGCTCGACTTCGCCTACGTCAGCATAGGCGCTGAGACCGACTACGCTATCCCCGCTGACGTGATAATCGTCCTCGGCTGCCGCATCCACGGCGATGCGTCCGGCGGCTTCAGCTACTGCATTCGCGCTCGCGCCGACCACGCCGCCGACCTCTATAAGCGTGACCTCTCCGACCATATAATCGCTACGGGTGGCGCGACGGAGGACGGGCGTGGTCCTACCGAGTCGTCTGTCCTCTACGGTTTGCTACGGCAGGATGGAGTGCCGGAGAGCGCCATCATCCAGGAGAGCCAGGCCCACAACACCATCCAGAATCTCTCCTACAGCCAGGCCATCATGCAGGAGAACGGCTGGCGCACCGCCATCCTCGTGACCGAGCCGTTCCACATCAATCGTGCCACTCTCATAGCGCGAGACGCCGGAATGACCATTTACCCTTCCCCCGCGCTCGACACTCCGAACTGGACCCAGCCCCTAGTCCGCGTCTACAACCTGAGCAGGGATACGCTATCGCTCATGCTATACCAGGTCAAATGGCTTGTCGGGGTACAGGAGTAGAAGACTTACGGAATTTCTTGCATCCACCTGACCGTATTCGCCAACCCTTCCCTCAACCCCACACGCGGCTCATACCCCAGCTTCTCTCGTGCTGGACTAATATCTGCCAACGAGTCCTTCACATCCCCTTTGCGCTCCGGTGCGAATACCGGCTGCAAGTCTGTGCCCAGGAGGGAATTTAGCTCAGCAATAAGGTCGAGTAGGGAAATGCTGGCTCCGCAGGCGATGTTGAGCGCCTGGCCGTCCGCCGCGTCGGTCTCACAGGCAAGGAGGTTAGCGTCAACCACGTTGCTCACGTAGGTGAAGTCTCTCGTCTGTAGGCCGTCGCCGTACACGGTTGGCTGTTTGCCCGCCAGGATCGCAGAGGCGAACGCAGCAATCGCGGCTGCATAAGCCGAGGTGGGGTCCTGCTTTGGCCCGAAGACGTTGAAGTAGCGTAGCGCGACCGTTGGCAGACCGTACACCCTGTGGAACACCTTGCAATACTCCTCCCCCGCCAGCTTGTTCACTGCATAGGGCGAGAGGGGTTGGGTGCGCATATCCTCTCGCTTCGGCATCGTGGGGCTGTCGCCATACACCGCCGAAGAGGAGGCGAACACCACCCGCTTCACCCCCGCGTCCCGCGCCGCCAGAAGCACCTTCAAAGTCCCTGTTGCATTCGCCTCGTGCGACTGTAAAGGCTCCTCTACCGAGCGCGGCACCGACGGGATGGCGGCCTGGTGCAGCACATAGTCTACTCCCTCAAACGCCCTCCGTAACAGAGCATCATCCGTCACGCTCCCCTCTATGAACTCTATCCTCTCCAGGAGCGGCTCAAGATTGCGCCTGTACCCTGTAGAAAGATTATCCAGGGCGCGCACCTTCTCCCCACGCTTCACCAATTCCTCAACGATATTAGAGCCAATAAACCCCGCGGCCCCAGTCACCAGATATGTAGGCATACATCAATCCCTTCCACTTCTATTTCAAAAGACCCAAACGCTTTCGTCACAGCTTCAAACCCAAAAAACCTTTGCGTCCTTTGTCACCTTTGCGTCTTTGCGTTTAGCGTTTAAGTACTCACGTTTCACGCATCACGCTCGCCCTGCGGCGGAACACCCCCGTGCCCAGCGTGACCAACCCTCGCACTGCGCGCCGGTCGAGCAGCCACACCATACCTAGGTAAGTTACAGCCCCTACCATCACCGCGAGGGCGAGCACCGGGATGCTTGTCAGTGTAGAGTCAAGCATCATTACCGCCCACATAGCGAGCGCCATGACTATTGCGGCCCCGAAGGGCGGCCATATAGCCCGTAGGTTGGACGTCACGCTGATATTCACGAAGCGTGCTATCACCACCATATCTATCGCTATCCCCACCGACTGAACTATAACCTGCCCCCACGCCACCCCCTCTATACTCGCTATGGCCGCTCCGGTCCACAGTACCGGCACGAGAAGCGACAGCTTGACGAAGCTCAGCGTGTTCAGGATACCGGGTCGCCCCACCGCCTTATACACAACGCCGGGCCAGTGGCTTATCGCGCCAAGCACCATATACACCGACAGGAGCTGCATCACAGGTATCGCCGGGTCCCACCTCGCCTGGAAGAGCGCGTGCATTATCGTAGGCGTAGCCGCCGCCAGCCCGAAACCGAGGGGCGCCAGTATCAGCAGCATGTAATGTTGCATCCTCAAGTATGCTTCGCGCATGGCGGGCAAATCGGCCTGTAGGCGCGCCGCCACCGGAAACGCTACCGCGGACACAGCCCGCGACAGGTTGCTGATTATCATTTCGGGGATGCGGAACGCCAGTGTGTACAGCCCCAGCGCCGCCTCCCCCAACAGGCGCGCGATGATGAAGTAGTCTATGTCGGCCACCATCGTGCCCAACCCATTCGACATCATAATCTGCGAGCCGTACCCCGCCATCGGCCTGAGGAGGCTACGATCCAGGACGCGGCGCGGACGCCACTTCGATGTTGCCCACAGCAGGATGGTGGCGATACCCTCGCCCACCACCTGCCCTATCACCAGGCTCCACACGCCCCACCCTATGAGCGCCAGCACGACGGACAACGTCCCCTTCACCAGCGTGCGCCCAACTTCGGGCACCATGCGTCGCCTGTAATTGATCTCCTTTTGCAATAACGCGTCGTGCGTGCTTCCGAGCGACGCGAAGAGGAGACTAAACCCCAGTACCCGCAGTAGGGTCGCCATCAGCTCGGCCCGGGCAGGGTTCCCGGTCTTGAAGAACTGCACCGTGACGGGCGCGAGGAACCAGTTGAGTGTGAAGAGGGCAATACCGATGCTCGCGCTGAGCCAGAAGGCGACGTTGGCGGCAGCTTCTCTCTCTTCCTCTCCCTGGCGGTAAATAAGCGCCGCGCCGATCCCGAAGTCCCGAAATATCTCCAGCACCGTGATGACCAGCAGCGCCATGCCCACCAGCCCGAACTCTTCCGGTGTAAGGAGGCGCGCCAGTATCAGGGTCGCCACGAATAGGAGACCCTTGCTGACCAGGAAAGCTGCGTAATTCCAGGCCGCACCCTGCGCAGCCTGCTTGCCAAGACTCATTTAGCCTCTCTTATGATCGTGGTAGGTGAAGCGTGCTGCGTGATGCGTGCAAAGCCTTGCGAGAACTGCACCCTTTAGCCTGTCATTCTGAGCGAAGCGAAGAATCTAAAAATCTATCCACACCTACAAGCTAGGAGATTCCTCACTTCGTTCGGAATGACAGTTGGAGAGTCGCTCCTTTATAGAGACATGTACTCTCCTGGCTCTGCGTCCATCCTAACTACCGGCGGCCCACCGTTGCTTGCACGTGTGCGCTATGGTAGAATGCGAAGGACGCTCCGACCCTCCTTGTAACCTGGAACGCCCTCTTCCTATCTTAGCTTACACATATCGCGGCACGGAAGCTATACCCACGCCTAGCTATTTTGTGGGCAGATTATTATCCATGTTGGCTACTCCCCTCACCAACGCCATCATTATATCAGGCTCTCGTGATTAGACGCGCAGCTAAACACGCTTTCTACCGGGCGGTCTACCTGGCAGGGCGGCGTGCCCAAGATGGCGGTATCACCATTCTCAGCTACCACTCAATAGATGGGCATGGTACACCTCTCTCAGTCTCCCCCACTCTATTCAGGGCACAAATGCAAGCTTTAGCAGAGGAGGGGTGCGTCGCGCTCAATATGGCCCAGGTAGCTGAGCATTTTAGGGCGCAACGCCCTTTCCCACGCCGTGCAGTGGCTATCACCTTCGACGATGGCTTCGTCAACGTCCTCACAGAAGCTGCACCTATTATGGCCGAATATGGCTTCGTCGGTACGGTCTACGTCATTACGGGTATGGTTGGGCGCAGGACACGGTGGACTGACCAGGGAGTAGCTCTTCCCTCCCTGCCACTCCTGACCTGGTCCCAGGTTACTGAACTGCAAAAAAGAGACTTCGAGATAGGCGCTCACTCGGTGACGCATGGCTTCCTCACGCAGTACCCACCTGATAACCTCAAGCATGAGCTTACCGCACCAAAAGATGTATTGGAGCGCGAGCTGGGCGCGCCAATAAGTACATTTGCCTACCCACAGGGTGACTATAATCGCCGTGTGATAGCTTCGGTAACATCAGCGGGTTACGCCACTGCCGTCACCGTCGACCAGGGCCGTGCCACCCTCAATTCCAACCCTTTCACACTGCCCCGCCTCCTGGTAAGCGGCAATACCACTCCCACCATGATGAAAGCCTTCGTCGCCCCCACTATCGGCCCCGCCTACAAGCTAATCAACTTCGCCTTCAAGCGTATACTTGGCCGCAAGCAATGGCCCCGCCGCGCTCCCGGCGAGATAGACAGCACGGGATCAGAACCGGTTGCTATTGAAACGTGAAATTATATAGGATTTATGGCCTTGATTAACGAAGTATCCTTTTCCCTGTCATTCTGAGCGAAGCGAAGAATCTAAAACTTTATCCATACGTCCAAGCTCGGAGATTCTTCGCTTCGCTCAGAATGACAGGGAGAGGAGTCCTGTTCTTAAACACGGTCTTAGACTTTGGACTAACAACGATGCCACGAGTCTTACACGCTATTCGAACTGTGGACGCACGCCAGACGGGCGGAGCTGAGGAGTTGTTGCTGCTCCTCTCCCCTGCGCTCCGCGAGCGCGGGCGCTTCGAACCGGCCATCATGCTGTTGCGCAAACCCGATCCCGCAGCCGACCCTGCGAAGGACTTCGGCAATCGTGCGCGTTCTCTTGGACTGGATGTGCTACCTCTCCAACAGATGAAGATGCGTCCCGCCTGGCTGCGCGCATTGCCACGTCGCATGGGCATCTCTATAATCCATATCCATGGGCAGCGGGCCAACTACTTTGTCTGGCTGATGCGCCGCCTCTTCCCCAGGGCCTGGGGGCGACTGCCCCTCGTCGCTACCGTGCATGGCTGGGTGCAGGACAACTTCGTTCGCAAAGTCGTCACGCGCCTGGAGTTCATGACCCTGCGCGACTGCGACCACGTTATCACCGTCTCGGAGCAGCAGCGTCGCACTCTGCTCAGCAAGGGCTTCAAACCCCACAGAGTGAGCGTGGTGCGCCCAGGTATACCTTACCTCGCTTCCGGCCAGCGTCACCTTGCGACCGGTGAAGAGCGCGCTGCCGCCCGCGCTCACTGGGATTTGCCAGAGGACGCCTACGTCATTACCGCAGTCGGCAGGCTCTCCACCGAGAAGCGTTTCGACCTCTACCTGGAGATGTGCGCCGCGCTCACCCAACGCCTCCCTGAAGCTCGCTTTCTGCTCGTGGGTGGCGGCAAACAGGAGGCGAATCTGCGCGCCCTTGCCTCCAACCTCGGCCTTGACGACCGCCTGACCTTCACCGGCCTCACTCGCGAGATGGAGAGCATCTACGCCGCTACCGACCTGCTCGCGCTCACATCCGATACCGAGGGTACGCCCCACGTCCTCCTCGAAGCGATGGGTAGCGGCATCCCGGTCGTCTCCACATCGGTTGGGGGCGTCCCTGAGTTCATCACCCACGAAGAGCATGGCCTACTAGTCCCCCCAGGTGACCGGGACGCACTAGTAAAAGCCGTCATGCGCCTGCACGACGACAAAACCCTGGCCGCTCGTCTCATAGCAGGGGGTAGCGCAGTCGCCGCCGAATTCACAGTCGACCGTATGGCCGAGGGGGTAGAGAAGGTGTATGCTAAGGTACTGGGTAGCACTGGTGAAACGTGATGCGTGATGCGTAAGAATAGTGCGTAATTCATAATTCGTAATTCCCAAAGAACCTCTGCGCACTCTGCGTCTCTGCGGTGAACCCATAAATAATAATCTTGGCGCTCTTGGTTATCTTGGCGTCTTGGCGTTTAGAAAAGATATGGCGAGAAGAATCCGTTTGCTACAACTGATAGACCACCTGGGTAACGGCGGTGCCGAGCGGCTGCAAGTCACCTTCGCGGCGGGGATAGACCGCGCTCGCTTTGATCTCCACGTATGCGCTCTGCGTACCGCGCCCGGCCTCTCCATCACACCTGAGTTGCGCGCCCTCGGCGTGCCCGTGACAGAGCTTGAACAGCGCAACGCCTACGATATTCCCGCTCTTATGTCCCTCGTCTCCTACATCCGCCGCAATCGAATTGACATAATACACACACACCTGCTCGCTTCCGATATCATGGGGCGCATGGCAGGCTTCCTCACGGGGCGGCCCGTCGTTTCTACGATTCACAATTCCCGCGAGGACCTCGACGCCGAACCACCTCGCCGCCAGTGGCTTGAACGATGGACGGCTCGCCTCATGGCCCGGCGGCTGATAGTGGTGTCGGCCCTCCTGCGAGAGGAGATAGCCTCCTGGTTCGGCGTGCCTCTGAAGCGCGTCGTGACTATCCCTAATGGGGTAGATATAGAGCGTTTTCACCGTGGGGCTGACTTTGACCGTGTATCGGTGCGTAGGGAGCTACTGGGCGGCGACTACCCGATGGTCATAAACGTCGCCCGCTGGACCCCACAGAAGGACCAGCGGACTCTCATCGAGGCGGCGCGCATCGTCGCGGAGGCGCGGCCCGACGTGCGCTTTGTGCTGGTCGGGCACGGTCCCCTCCATGACGACCTCGTAGCCCAGGCTGCGGAGGCGGGCATCTCGGACAAAGTAATCTTCGCAGGCTTCCGAGAGGATGTGGCTGACGTGCTGGCAGCCGGCGATCTCTTCGTACTCTCTTCTCTGTGGGAGGGGATGCCCCTCGCTCTATTGGAGGCGATGGCGGCGGGGTGCGCTACGGTCTCCACAAACGTTGGAGGGGTGGCGCAGGTGCTACAGGACAAAATCACCGGCCTCCTTGTGCCCCCAGCCGACCCGCCTGCACTCGCCTCTGCCATTCTGCGCTACGTAAACGAGCCACAACTGAAGCGGCAGCACGGTGAGGCCGGCTATCTGTGGGTCAAAGAGCATTACAGCATGCAGGCCTGGGTGGGCAAGCTGGAAGAGTTATATCGTCGCGAGTTGCGGCGCTAGCAACCTGGTAAAAGCTTCTCCCAACAGACGCTCCAGGTAAGGAGTCACGCTCCAATACTCCTTTAGCTCGTTGTACTCTCGCACGAATTTCGGGTCCCCAACAGGGAGGCCGCCGACCGAGCGAATCATGAGGTTCTTGGCCGTATGCTCTGTCGATACGAACTGTACAACGTCCGTCCGGTACCCCATAATGCGCAAAATCAGTGCCCGGAAAGTGTCGGTCAAGATGTCGCCCAGGCGCTCGCTCAGGATGCCGTGCCTGGACACCGGCCTGAAAGGCGCAGGGCATGATTGGTTATGAAGCTGCTCCTGTAACTCATGGTGGCAGCAAGGGGCCGCTACGATTAGCTTGCTTTGCCACCCTATTCCCTGGGCTATGGCCTCATCGGTGGCCGTGTCGCAGGCATGTAACGCCAGCACCACGTCGGGTGGAACTTCTGCTTTGTATTCAATAATTCGACTTGCTTCGAAAGTCAGGTTGCTCCACCCCAGACTCTCGGCGTTAGCCGCATGACGCTCCAGCAAGTTCGATTGCACGTCTATGCCCACCATCTTGGTCTCTAATCCGAGCACGTTCTTGAAGTAGTGGTAAGTGGCGAAGGTGAGATATGCATTCCCGCAGCCGCAGTCCAGCACGCTGACAGGCGCTGAACCGAACTCCTTGAGCACCCCCGTTTGATCGAGCAGCTTCAGAAACTCATTGATTTGCCGGAACTTGCTTTGCATATCGGACTTGATCTTGCCCTCTGCCGTCATGATGCCGACCGCCTGCAAGAATGGCTCTGGCTTATCGGCGGGCAAGATCAAATCTTTCTCGCGGTTGTGTGAGAGCTTTACCGGCTTCTTTTCACCTGCAACTCTACTTTCGTGTATAAGCGGCTTACCTTTCTTGCTGAGATTGACCTGTATGACTTTCTCAGTGGTCTCGACGTGGAAATTCCTGAAAGGGAACGAGAGGAGTTCATCTAGCCGGTCGCTTGCCTCGGAACCTGAGTAGTTCTTGGTGATGTCTTTCCTGCTATCAAAATGGGAGAATTGTAGGAATCTCTCGCTCTTCAGCAGCACAGGCCGAATCACTACCCTCACCCAGGGCAAGTTCTGCCCCGGCAAGCTGCCGCTGAAGGTAGCACGCACCAGCTTCTCCTGGTCCATAATATTCGTCCTCACCAGCTCTTTGTAATCAGTCGCCATAGCTTATTTGTGCCTCTTCTACGCACTAAGCAGCTTCGAGAGCTGCTTAGATATTCTTTATCCAATTATTCCCATGTTAAATCATACCATATGCAGATACATTCAAGATCAAAGAGGAGAGTCCAAATGATGAGAAGAATGAAAATGGGCGGCGCAGCCGCCCATTTTCATTCTTCTCATCATTTTGGAACTTGCCCTAGTCAAAGGGATATGGCGTCCCTTCAGGCAGAGGCGTAAAGGAAACGTGATGGCGGAATGCGTGCCATTTCTCTTCACGGGTCATGTAGGGCACGAAGCCTGAGCGCTGGCACCCCTTGAGCGAGGGGATGTTGTCCTGGGTCACAAAAGTCATGGCCCAGCGCGCTCCTAGCCCTGCTGCTTTTTCGGCTATCTGCGCCATCGCGCACGGCATGATGCGCTTTCCCCTGTACGCCTCCGGCGTGAAGGCCCCCTCCAGGAGGGCTTCTCCGGGTTCAAGTCCAGGGAATATCCCTTTGAAATATGTCTGTATCTTATCGTTCTGCTCAGGCCCAATGAGCCACTGCATATAGCAAGGTCTGTCATCATTAGTGACCGCCACGTAGCACGTCATCAGGCCCGCCCGTAGCATCTGTAGACGGGTCTTTCGTTCCTCACGCTCTTCGTCACCGATGCCAGGTGCGTCTATGTCTAATATGCTTGGGATGTCTCTTTCTTCAAGTAGGCGAACTGTGATGGGGATGCTCGCCTGGGGCGCGGCGAATGGGATGTGCAGGTCGCGGCGCAGGCCGAAGCTCCTCAATGCGGAGCTCCACCTGCTGTTTAAGGCCTCGATAACGCCACGTTCGCGTGCCCACTCCCACGTGCTACTGATGGGTAATGCTTTACTGGTCATACCTCAATCCCTCGTCTGTCAGGATGTGTGTACATCTCTGGTCTAACACCGCAAGAACGACCTATCCTACTTTCGGCTACGCTTCAACAACTCCACGACCTTGCCGGGCAGAGCTTCCTTGAAGAGGCGGCGCGTTGTCCTGGATGCGCGCTCACTGCGGGTCAGCCACGCACCTTTGCTGCCCTGCTTATATACACGCACTCCCACCGTCCTGCGCTCCCTGGTAACCCAGTCCGACTTATACGTCTCTACCCCGCGTAGAAAATCGTACTCCCGCAGGCCCATGTCGATGGCATCCTTGAAGGTCTCACCGACCAGTACGAGGCCCACGCTCTTGCTCTGCCACTCCGGGTCGCGGCCCGACTGGTAATATATGAAAGTTCCGCCGTGGACAATGCCATACACCGATGCCACTGCCTTGTCGCCCACCATCATCGTATAGAGCCGTAGTTGCCCTCGCTCAGCCAGTAGCTGCGTAGCGTCGCGATGGAACGCTTCGACTTCCGGCCCGGTAATCCCCTGCGAGCCGCCATCCTCGGCCCATCGCAAGGCGTGCAGGCGCATGAACTCCGACAGCGGAGCCGCCACCTCCCCAGGATTGTTCGTTACCTCTATCCGGTAACCTGGCTGCTTCTGAAGCCATTTTCTGCGGCGCACGTAGTTGTCGTAACGGCGTGTCCTGCGCAAAAACCCATCTGAAGTCTCACCCGGTACGAAGGTCTCATAGGGGCAGATCGAACCCTCGTTGATCTCTACAACGAATGCCCCACTCCCGAACACTTCTTGCAAGTCCCGCACGGTGCGCGATCCAGCGTCCATGTCAAGCAGGTCGAGCACGTCCCACTCGTCGGCAGAGGCGCGTAGCGACTGGAGGAAGATTCGGGTTACGTCTTCTTCATAACCTCGCCGCGCTACCACGTCCAGGTAGTCGCTCCCCACCTCTGTCTCCCCCAGAAACGCCAGCCTCCGCAAGGTTTGCCCCATAACGCGCCGCCTCTCCATGCAGAGCGGCATCACCCCCAGGAGTATCCCCTCGCCATCACGAGCCGTCAAAATATGCAGCTCCCTGCCCGTCCCAATACGCGTGTACCAGGGATAAAGCCACTCCCACGAGTTGAACACTCCAGCATCACTGCTTTCCATCAGTTCCAACCACTCGGCGCGCATCGCCGCGAAGTGGTGAATGAAACGTGAAACGTGAAACGTGAAACGTGAAACGTGATGCGTCAGTTCCTCTGCATCTATGCGGTTGTCTATTACATCGAGCATGATTATTAGGTCTCTATCGCCCCTATACTTCCCTTACCCGTAAATCCTCACGTTCCACGTTCCACGTTCCACGTTTCACGTTTCACGCGTCTATCGTCTATCGTCTATCGTCTATCGTCTATCGTCCGTCATCACGCATCACGCATCACGTTTCACTCTATCATCTGCCTTCTGCCTTCTGCCTTCTGCTTTGTGTCGTCCGTCGTCCGTCCCCCGTCCCCCCGCACCACATCCCTCACCGCGCCCGCCACATACCTCACCGTCTCTACCGTCATATCCTGGTGGCATGGTATCTCCAGGATGCTGTTGCGGAGCCATGCGGTATCGGGGAACTCGTCGGGGTCGCACGACGGGTGGAAATAGCGCCAGAAGTCTACGGTCTCGATGCCGTATCGCTCAAGCGCCTGCATCACCTTCTCTTTATCTTCGACCACCAGCGGATAGAAGAGGGGACATATCCCTGTAGGAAGGTCATCGAAGAGAGGTGGCGACACCTCCCGAAGCTCATTGAGCAAGAGGCGGTAGTTGCGTCTCCTAACCTTTACTATGCGGTCCATCTCTTGCGACATCAAGATGCGCTTGCTGAGGGCGCTCATGCCCAGGTCCACCTCTTCCATGTTGAAGTGGTCGCTCCCTGTCGTTACCCGGTCTATCTTCGCGGCCTGTACCGCACCCCTGCCAAGTCGCCTCACTCCGCTCCGGAGCACCTGCCCTACGCCGCCACCCCGCATCTCCAGGTTCTGGAGGAGCGAGGATGCCATGTGACTCACGGTCGAGGTCAGGGGTGGGGCGGGAGCCTGGGGCACGTGGTATCCATTCCTACGCCCATCCTTGCCGTTCACCACGAGCACGCCCCCATTCGGCACCGGAAGCGTCTTGTAGAGACAGAAGACGCTGAAATCGCCTGTGGACCCCAGGGGCTTCTCACTTTGCTTCGAAAGGAGTGATAACGCGCAGTCTTCGATGAGCGGGAGGCCGTGCCGGTCCGCGATCTCCCTCAACTCCTCTACCGGACCGGGGAAGCCCGCATAGTGGGTCAAATAGATTGCCTTCGTCCTGGGGCTGATATGCCGCTCAACGTCCTTTGGGTCAACCTCCCACTTGCGACCGACGCGATAAAAGTTCAATAGCGCGCCCGCTTCGATGAGCGCCTCGATCTCCACGCCGTGGTGGTACGCCGGGACCAGCACCTCTCCTCCCGCCAGGCCTAATAGGCCCGCAGCTACCCAGATCGCGATCCTCGCGAAGTAGAAGTAGCTGGCGTCGGGAGCGGAAAAAGGAAAATAATCATACGCAGAACCAGCCCCTCGTGCAGCGAGAAGCATCCTCGGCCAGAGGGTAGGGAGGACCGGTACGAACGTTTTACGCGTAACTATTACTTGTGCCATCTCGTTATTAGCCTCTTAGCCAATATGGCCCACTTGAAACGGGCCTCATATAGCATTTTTCCATAATTCGAGTCACGGAATATATACAGCCAGGTATGTGGGCGCGTATCGTCCGTCCAGTCTCGCTTCCAGCTCATGTCCGGCCCCAGGAAATCGAACTCTCTCACCCCCCTGCGGATGCACTCTTGAAGCACTTCGTCCATGAGCAGCTGGCCGGGAGAGCATTCGCTATAGGCCTCACTGTAGGCAGGCTTGAGGAGATAGTATTTATCTCCATACGCAAAACCGTACTGGAACGCGACAGGCTCTCCATCCACTCGCATGAAATAGAGGGAGAGATAGCCACCGTAGGCCGCGGCGCGTGCCAGCTCGGAGTAGAAGCCCCAGGTCTGGGCGCTCTGTGAGATGGCCGTGCCCCCTGCGCCCTTCCAGCCGCTCCTCTCCAGCGCATACCCTTCTTCTAGCTTCCCTTGCAGCTCGATGCCGCCCGTCACGCGCTCTACCGTCACATGCCCCTTCTCTTCAAGCTTACGTCGCCTGCGCCTCAGATTCGCCCGAAACTTCGACGGGAGCCTGGCCTGCATCTCTTCAGCAGTTGCGGGCAGCGTGATATAGGGAGATCGTAGCGACTCCCATGCCTCTACAGGATACCCCGCCCTCTCAGCCGCCCTGAAGAGGTGCCATGCGTTACCGCCCTCAGGCACGTCGGTGAGGCAGAGCACATTCCAGCTCTTATCCGTAGCGAGATGCTCGAAGAAGACTCGACTCGCAGCTTCCCCATCCCTCGCGGGTAGATCGAAACGGCAGGAGTGGTCATTCGACGTGGAGACCAGGCGGCGCACCGGAGCGCCAAGCATCCGCCCCCGCTCCTCTAACAGCGGCAATGCGCCCACCAATTGGCCTGCACCGTCGCGCGCCAGCAGCGCTCGCAATCGGGCGCGTGGGGCGAAGTTGTCTACCCAGGTGCGGATGAACTCGTGCCTGTAGAAAGGCTCATCACACGTCTCTCGCACGAGCGTATCCCACTCCGGAGCGAGCCGTATGAACTCCGCCCGCTCTCTCACTTCGGTGACGCGCATGCTCGCTGAACCAGCCGCCTCTACTGGAAGTAACTCTACATCAGGCAGCGTCACGTATCGCTCCTCAATCGGGTTGAGCGCAGGCAGCGGCAAGGGTTGTTCTACGACCTTCATATTGACTAATATACGTGACTACACACCCCTCCGCAATAGGTAAAAGGGCACGCTTCCTATTACCCCTTTGGGTAATCATCAGTTGGGTGTGGTGCTGCCATGTCCTTTTCCTGCTCCATTCCCAGGTGTGGGGATAGACTTTTCGAATCATAAAAAGCATGAAAATGGGCGGCACCGCCGCCCATTTTCATGCTTTTTATGATTCGAGCTTAAGATTTTCTTATGGTCGTGCAGGTAGCACTCGCCTCAGTAGCTTGAACGCATTCTTGCCGAGCGCCGTGCGCATCACAAGACCAAGCTTCAATTTCCCCTGGTAAGTCGGGTCTAGCAAGGCAGACAGTAGAGCAAGCCAGAAGGTGGTGCCGCGCCGCGTTCCCGTGTCAGCCAGAGATGCAGCCGTGTAGAAGAGGTTCATGCTCTGCGCGGCTGCCAGAAGCTTCACCCTCGTTAGAGCAGGTCGTACCGGCCTTATGTGCTTCCTCTGGAACGCTCGATTGGAGAAGTAGCGCTTCCACGTTGACCCAGACCCCGCCGAGATACTCGCGTTGTGCCGCCTGTAGAGGATAAGCGGCTCGCCCAGCACGGCAATGGGATACTCGCGTGCGACCCGTATCCACATATCCCAGTCCTGCGCCAGCCTTATCTTTTCATCGAATACGCCAACGCCGTTGAAGCATTCCCGCCTTATCATCACCAGGGATGGAGTGCCGATATAGTTCTCGACCAATATGCGCGGGTAGAGAGATGCCGACGCGACTCCCTTTCGCTCCATGAGCCACACCTTGCGCCCGGCCTCGTCTGTTTCCCACTCGCTCCCCGTGACAAGCCCCACTTCAGGGTAGCTTCGCAGGTGCTCCACCTGGCGCTCAATCTTGTCAGGCAGCCACCTGTCGTCCGCGTCGAGGAACGTGACCAATTCGCTTGCGCTTTCCTTGATGCCAACGTTACACGCCGAGCTTTGCCCTCCATTCTCCTTGTAAATATAGCGCACCCCCTCCTGGGCATAACGCGCCGCTACCTCTGCCGAATCGTCCGTTGACCCATCGTCAACCACGATTATCTCGTCAGGGCGCAGCGTCTGCGCAAGCACGCTCTCGATGGCCTCACCTAAAAAGCGCCCGTAGTTGTAATTGATGATAATGGTGGCGACGGACGACGGACGACGGACGACGGACGACGGGGTGTCGTCCTGGGTATCTGATGCGTGATGCGTGATGCGTGATGCGTGATTCATAGCTCGTAACTCATAAGTGGCAGTTACTCTCTATCGTCTATCGTCTATCGTCTATCGTCTATCGTCCGCCCAGCTTCAGCACCACCGCGACGGTTCGCAGCAGTATCAGGAGGTCGAGGTAGAGCGATTCGTTCTTGATGTAATAGAGGTCATATTCGACCTTGCGCAGCGCGTCCAGCATCGTGGAGCCGTAACCGTAGTTGACCTGCGCCCAGCCTGTAAGGCCGGGGCGGACTGCCCTGCGTGCGCGGTAGAAGGGTATCTCGCGCTCAAGCTCTTCATCGAACTCCGGGCGCTCAGGGCGCGGCCCTACGAAGCTCATATCCCCCACAAAGACGTTCCAGAGCTGCGGTATCTCGTCTAAGCGGCTCTTGCGCAGGAAGCGCCCGATTGGGGTGATGCGCGAGTCGCCGTTTTGCGCCCATACCGCCCCCGTGCCCACCTCGGCGTCCTGGCGCATCGAGCGGAACTTGATGATCTTGAACGTCTTGCCGCCGCGTCCCACCCGCGTCTGCTTATAGAAGACCGGGCCGGGGGAGCTTCGCTTGATCGCCAGCGCGATGAACGGCAGCACGGGCGACGTTATCACCAGCACCAGTAACGCCAGCATGATGTCCAACCCACGCTTGACTACCTGGTAAGTGCGTGTAGTGCTCTTCACGTTCGCGGGAAGCGCTACATAACAATTTTCTCCCAGGTGCGACACAGGCACGCGCCCCGTCAGGTCCTGGTACAGCGCGAACATAGGCGTGATCTGCGCCCCGCGCTCGTGTAACATCGACAAAGTGCGCACCAACGGCCCCGTCTGCATCGGGTTCGCCAGCACCACCTGGTCTATCCGGGTGCGCTCATTCAGAGCGAGTAAATCGCCCGTGGGGAGTACTTGCGGCGCTCCGTTGTAGCTGCGATTTCGCCTGGCGGTTATTGCCGGGGGCATGGAGGCTACGGCATCGTCATCGAAGTAGCCGAGGAACTCGTAGCTTTCGCCATCGAACTGGGTGAGGGCGTCTACCATCTCGTAGCCGTCTTTATTCGCCCCGATGACCACGACTTTGCGGCGCAACGGCGCTCGCGCCAGGATGTGCGACACCATCGTGCGCACGAGGAGGAGAGGCAACACTATGAGTGCCGCCGCGAAGGTCTCACTGATGCGCGGCCTGATCACCGGCAGGAAGCCCCCCGCGAACCAGGATACAAGCACGTATGCGGCTATCGTCACAATAAGCACTTTGCTCGCTGTGTACGCGCTGCGGAAGCTGTTCTGCATCACGGGCACGCGATAGGCGTTGAAGGCATCGGCGAAGAAGAACCACAATAGCGTCACCGCCATCAGGCTCAGCGTCATTGCGCCGGCCTCATAGCCGCGTTCGCTCTGGGTAAGTATGATGAGCGCGCCCCCCGTTACCACAATCCAGTCGGTAACACCTTGAAGGAGCTTACGCTCTCCGAGGCCGAGGCCGCTCTTCTGGGGGCGTGCAAGCTCCGCCGCGTTTCGGGCTACGCGATGGCGCACCCGCCAGTCTCGGCCTGCTACGCGAACGTCCGTCAGGCTGGCGCTGGCCCAGCGTGTGAAGCTGCGTTGGTTGCGTACGTAATCGGGGATCTGCGCCATACGAATTCTCTTTCCTTCGTTCAAATGCACGGGATTCAGCAATTAGCTCATAAGCTGCCCATGCTCGCCTCTTCTTTTATCTAATAGTTACCATCTAAACAAAGCCCGCGCTGGTCATACGCCTCGGCGGTCCCATCACTTTCATGGGAAGCCCGCTTCGTCGTGGCATCGTGGCGCCCTTGCCACTGTAAGATCAGGACTTCGCATGAGAGCATGCATCATCTGCTGAGTAGAGAGATTGGATGTCGCTTATCACCTTCCGTATCGAGTCGCTGCTCGTACAGGCGTGGGCCATGCTCTCTTTTTATTCGGGTTAACGTCTTCTATATCGTAGGTATCACCGGTCCTACTCCCTGAATTGTACCCGCTACGTACGCATGAACCTATCACCCGAAAGTATTATCTATGTGTGAAGTATGTGTGTAGCACTCCTACGTCGTGGGAGGACGAAGGACGAAAAGGTGAAACGTGAAACGTGAAACGTGAAACGTGAGTGTGTTATGTAACCAATGGTGCTAGTTTGACAACAACATAGGGTTGCCCGAAGCTGTTGGTGACCAAACCACAGCCAAAGGAGCAACCCTATGTCTACCGTAAATTTTATCACAGAACTCTTCTGCCCAGTGGACGATAAGATG
>DATEOC010000081.1:0-144726 GCA_035274425.1 Chloroflexia bacterium | reverse complement strand
AGCTTCGGCGCAGCCGAAGCTCCTTCTTTGATACTTTTTTCAAATCTCAGTTATAATGTTGCCGTTTGAAGCTACAAAACTGCCTGATTACAGATGGAGGAAGCAATGGTCAACGGCCATGATAGCAACGGCGCTACTGGGCAACCTGATGGTGCAGAAAGCAACCTGTTCGACGTAACGATAGTGGGAGCCGGTCCTACCGGTCTCTTCGGGGCCTTCTACGCAGGGATGCGCAACATGTCGGTCAAGATAATCGACGCGTTACCCGAAGCCGGAGGCCAGCTAGCCGCGCTTTACCCTGAGAAGTACATATATGATGCACCCGGCTTCCCCAAGGTCGTCGCAAAAGACCTCGTGAAGATGCTCGTCGAACAGGCGGGCCAGTGGCAGCCTGAGATGTGCCTCGGCGAGCGCGTCCTAACCCTTGCGCAGACAGAGGATGGGCATTGGGCGCTCACTACCGACAAGGACACCCATCTTACGCGTACTGTCGTCATCTGCGCTGGCGTAGGCGCATTCGCCCCTAACAAGCTCAACGCCCCCGGAGTGAACGAGCTGGAAGGCGTCGGCGTCCATTATTTCGTCAAGGAGAAGGCGGCGTTTAAGGATAAGAACCTCCTCATCGTCGGCGGGGGCGACTCGGCGGTAGATTGGGCGCTCAACCTCCAGGGCGTAGCGCGTTCCATTACCCTTATCCACCGCCGTGACGAGTTCCGTGCCCACGAAAGCACTGTCACCGAGCTTCGCAACTCCCCGGTCCGCATCCTCACTCCCTATGAGGTCAAAGAGGTATCGGGTAACGGCAAGATCGAGCGGGTCACGATCTTCGAGAACAAGACCAAAGAGGAAGAGACCCTGGCCGTAGATGCGATCCTCGTGAACATCGGCTTCAAAGCCGACATAGGCCCAATCCGTGAATGGGGTCTCACTCTCGCAGGACGCGCAATCGCCGTCAACAACCGTATGGAGACTAACCTACCCGGCGTATACGCGGCAGGAGACATAGCCGCCGAAGAGGTCAAGATGAACCTCATCGCCACAGGCTACGGCCAGGCAGCTATGGCCGTAAACGTCGCCAAGCACCACATCGACCCCAAAGCCAGCATCTTCCCCGGCCACAGTAGCGAGAAGATGTGATTGTGGACGACGGACGAAAGACGACGGACGACGGAAAGTAAGTTCACCGCAGAGACGCAGAGGGCGCAGAGATTTTATTATAAAAGTCTCGACCCGATCGTCTATCGTCTATCGTCTATCGTCTATCGTCTATCGTCTATCGTCCATCGTCCATCGTCCGTCGTCCGTCGTCCGTCGTCCGTCGTCCGGCCAGAAGCTCCACTTCGCGGGCATATAGAACAGCCCGTACCGCTCCGGTAGTCCCGGCGTTGGTTGCACGACGAAACTGTACGCCTGGTGCTGGTGGTCGTATATGTCCGTCGTATCAGGGCCTGTGACCGCTACCGTCACGCTGTAACGTCCCGTCAACAGTGGCAGCTCCTCGATATGATAATCGACATGGCCTGTGCCTTCTATCGCCGGGATTTCCAGACCCGAAAAGAGGGTATTCGGGCCGTTGATGTGCGTCCCGTTCTCAGTGTATAGGGCAAGCCCGAAGACCGGCTTCTCCAGCCGCTTCTTAGCTTCGTACTTTATCCTTATCGTAAATGGCTGCCCCGTGTGGAATAAGCTCGACGCCTCGCCCGAAGCGTCCACGAACTCCACGCCCGTGATCTGAATGTCCCCGGTGGTCCACCTGCTCCCAGGGGTATCCGGTATTCTCCGCTCGTTCGCACTCTCCGAGGAAGCGTCAGCCTCCTCTTCCTTCTGGTGCTCATGGACCTCCACACTCTCCATTGGCTGTGGGGCGGCGACGTTGGGTCGCGTGTCACCTCTGCTTTCGGTGCGCACACGTTCGGCATGCTTTGCGTTCTCGTATGTCAGATAGCGGTCAATAACCTCGCCCGCGGGTCCATCCGCGATCATCTTCCCGTGGTCGAGCCAGATTACCCTCCGGCAGAGCGACCTCACCGCCTCCAGCGCGTGCGACACGAAGAGAATCGTAACTCCGCGCCTCCTCAAAGTCGCGATATAGTCGAGGCACTTGCGCTGAAACGCTTCGTCGCCCACCGCCAGCACTTCGTCCGTAAGTAATATGTCAGGGTCCACATGGATGGAGACCGCGAACCCCAGCCGCATCACCATACCTGACGAGTAGTGCTTTATGGGGGTATCTATAAACTCCGCTATCTCCGCGAAGTCCACTATTTCCTCGTAGCGTTCCGCCATCTCCTTGCGTGACATCCCTAGCAGGGAGCCATTTAGGAAGATGTTTTCGCGTCCCGATAGCTCAGGGTGGAAACCCGTGCCCAGCTCGAGCAGCGCGGACACCTTGCCTTTCACCGACACGCTTCCCGAAGTAGGCTCCAGGATGCGCGAGATCAGCTTGAGGGTAGTCGATTTGCCCGACCCATTCTCCCCGATGATGCCCACCACTTCGCCCGCGTATATACCGAAACTGACATCTCTTAGCGCCCAGAATGCCTCTCTTGCCGGTCGAGGGAGGGCGACCCCACGCTTCGAGGGCGTCCGCAGCCCGAACAGGCTGACCACAAGGTCCTGGAACGACCTGGCGCGCTCGTGGTGCAAAGTGAAGCGCTTTGAGACGTTACTGAACTTGATAACCTTCGTGCGCGCTGACGGGAGTGGGCTTTGCCTTGATGTTAGGACGATGTCGCTTTGAGCCGTCCCATTCCATGCGGGTAGCGACCCGTTGCCCGACTCTGAACCTATTGCAGATGACCGCTCAGTCTCGCGTGCCACGCCGCTATACCTCCTCACCGAACTTCTTGCTGAAGTGCATGAAGAAGAGGTAGCCAAAGACAAAAACGATTGTAGAAGTTATCAATGTACGTAGCATAAAAATGGGATCGGGACCGAGCGTGGAGCCGTAGTAGAATATCGTGCGATAGCTGGCTACGATGGAAGCCATAGGGTTCAGGTAATACATCCAGTTTGCATACTCACGCACTACATCTTCAGCATCATAGATAATAGGGGTGAGGAAGAACCAGGCGCTCAATCCCACCTCTACCAACACACTTGTATCGCGGAAGAAGACATTAAGCGCCGAGAGAAAGAAGCCCAATCCTGTGAGAAAGAGCGCCTGGACTAAAATCAGGAAAGGCAACCAGAGTATATGGATGGTGAAATCCGGCTTGAGAAAAAGCATGAATAAGATCAACGCCGGTATAGAAAGGACGAAATTCACCAGGTTCGATAACACCACCGACAGAGGTAGCATCTCGCGCGGGAAATATACTTTCTTGATGAGGTAACCGCTGTTGACGATGCTTCCGAGCGTGCCCGCCACCGATGCTGCGCACCAGTTCCAGGGGAGGAGCGCGCAGAGGAAGAAGATGGGGAAAGCGGGCCGCGCCTTGTCGGTAGGGAGTAGCTGCGTGAAGACGAAGGTGAAGACCGCCATCAGGAGGAGAGGGTTTAGCAGAGACCAGAAGAAGCCTAGAAACGAGTGCTTATACCGGACCTTCAAGTCGCGTACAACAAGGTTGTACAGCAGGTCACGATAGCTGATTGTCTGGCGTGCTCGCGCTAGCATTCTGTGGCTTTGGGCTGCAAGGAGGGAGTACTGAACTTCAAGAGGGCGTCGGAAGTATAACGCTTTGAGGGGTGGCTGGTTCTGCGGTGATTATAAGATTGCCCAGCAGCAGGTGTCAAGTTTCAAGAGAGCTACATATCCCTTCAGCTTGACTATATAAGCACAAGAAAAATAGACTATTAGAAACAACCCCCAAAGAGTCCGTCAGAAAGTGGAATGAATATGCGCAAATCAAGTGGAACAACTGTAACCGGTGCTATATGGCTTCTAATGCTGGCGACTTTCACAGCCCTGGTGGTTTGGTTATTCGATAGGGTGTACGCCAGCCCGGCCCAACAAACCGCTGCAATCTTCGACGTTCGAGTCAACCAGGGGACGACCGCAGACCAGCATGAGCCTACGCTTGCCGTCGATCCGACGAACCCGAATAACGTGCTTGTAGCCGCGAAGGACTGGCGGACCGGGCCGAAGCAGGTCTGGTATTATCGCTCCACCGATGGCGGGCGCACCTGGGCAGACGGGCACGTTGACCTTGCCAGCGAGCTTCCCAACCAGAGCGATCCCGTGCTCGCCTTCGACGCCGAAGGGGGGGCCTACCTTGCCATGATCGGCTATAATCAGAACGACTCTTCCGTAGGAGGACTATTCATCGTCCGCTCCTCGGATGCGGGCCGTACGTGGGGTAAGCCCACATTGGCCGCCGCCAATAGCGACACAATCTTCCATGACAAGGAGTGGATAGCTGTTGACCGCACCACAGGGCCAACTCGCGGTAATCTCTATCTTACCTGGACCCGCTTCACTGAACTCTCGCCTACGACAGAAAAAGGCGAGATAGTCATCTCCCGTTCGACGGATGCCGGAAAGACCTTCTCGCCTCCAAAGGTCATCAGCCTCCCCGGCCAAGACGAGACGCAAGGCTCATTTCCCGCCGTTGCTCCCAATGGTGATCTGCACGTCCTCTACTATAATAACGCGGGCCAGGGGCTGGGGAGCGGCAGCGCCCTCTACATAGCCAGGTCCACCGATGGCGGCGTAACGTTCGCTCCAGCGCGCAAAGTAAGTGACGTAGTCAAACCGCCAAGCCCGCTCCCGACCAGCAGCTTTAGGATGTTCGTCCTCCCTGCGCTAACGATAGACCCGAAGGGAGGCAATCTATACGCCACCTGGAACGATAGCCGGGCGGGTAATACAGATACAATGCTCACACGCTCCACCGACCAGGGTCGAACGTGGGGCACTGATAAACGCGTCAACGATGATACCGCATCACTCAGGCGCGACCAGTTCTTCCCGGCGGCAATAGCGGGAGCGGACGGCACTCTGCATCTCTTATGGCTTGACCGTCGAGAAGATGCAGGCAATAAGCGCTACGCCCCTTACTACGCGCGCTCTACTGACGGAGGCGTGACGTTCGGCCCTAATACTCCCCTCACCCGCGTCCAGAGCGACCCGGACGTAGGCTTTGAGGGCGTGCTGATAGGAGATTACATAGCCGTGGACGTATCGCGTGACGGCGGGCGGGTCTACGCCGCCTGGGTGGACACTCGAAACGGCGACCAGGACATCTATTTCGCGTCATTCACATCTCAGGGTGAGCTACCCACGCGAAGCACGCCTACCGTACCCACCAAACCCCCGCCAGCAATGGTCCCCTCGCCACAACCCCTCACCGGCTTCTCCCACGAGGAGTTCCTGCACAAATGGGAACGCTCCGATAGACCTGTGCTTACCGGCAAAGCCCAACGTCCCTGGATATGGGGACCTGTGAGCTTCGGCGCGGCCTACGAGGCGTACGCCCAGGGACCGGAAGGTAAGCGTGAGGTCCAATACTTCGACAAAGCCCGCATGGAGATCAACCGGCCGGGTGGCGACCGAGATAGCCCCTTCTACGTGACGAATGGCTTGCTGGTGGTCGAGCTAATCGGAGGTCGCATACAAATAGGTGATGCCCAGTTCGAACCGTCACGCCCGCCCTCGCAAGCTATTGTGGCAGGAGACACCAACAGCGTCGATGCACTGACCTACGCTTCCCTCGCGCCCGTAGCCTCTCTCAACGGCGATAAGCGCGCTGCAGATCGGACGGGCCAACCCGTCACCGCCGTGCTGAACCGGGCAGGCGTCGTCCGAGATGACCCCGCACGAGCCGGTAACGTCAAGCTCGCTAGATACGAACAGGTTACGGGACACAATATCCCCGATCTCTTCTGGACTTTTATGAACCAGTCCGGCCCGGTCTACAATGGCAGATTCCAGACCTACTCAGAGGGGCAGACCCTCGACTGGCTGGTGGACCTCGGCTATCCAATCACCGAACCATACTGGACCAGCGTTAAGGTAACAGGCGCGCAAAAATGGGTGTTAGTGCAGGCCTTCCAGAGGCGCGTGCTGACCTACGTGGCTGACAACCCGTCAGGGTGGAAGGTGGAGATGGGGAACGTAGGCCGCCATTACTTCTCCTGGCGTTATGGGAGATAGCATTCCAGGTTAATAGAGATTTGCGCCTCCAGAGATGCCATTCTGACGGTGCCATCGCGGGGCATAGCGGGTTTAGGTACCGGTGTGGCAACCGATCTTGGAGCAAACGTCAGATCGAGGTTCGCGTCCTTAGTAGCGTCCACGTGATAGTATTGTACCCTTACAGTATGCGCCCCCGCCGCGAGGTCAATGTTATAGCGGTCACTTCCCCCGGTGGTCCAATTCCACCCATTGATAGCCAGCATGCCGTCTATCCACAGCCGAGCGCCACTGTTGGCGGCCAGTGTGAAGTCATAAGACTCCCCTGCCGACTTTATCTCCTTCGTGAACTGCACGGACCAGGCGCTATCGCCAACGCCCATGCTCTGGGGCACTTTCAAGCTACCCGGCCACTGGAAGCTGGGGGTAAGCGCATTCGTCACGAGTGCAGGCTTGCCGCTTAAATCTCGTTCGGGACCCACTCCGGGGTTAGTAGGCTGGTATCCTACGAAATATTCTGCCTTCCAGTCGCTGAACCTGGTAGGCGAAGGTACGAAGGCGACGTTCTGCCCATCCCAAATCAGCGTGCCCCCGGTGAAACCCTGGCTTGGCAACCCCCCCGCAACCGAGCTGGCGGTATACGGGTCGGACGTGGGAGCGCCCACCCACTCCGGTCCGGGAGGGGTGTGCGCGCTATAAGCACGTGCGATCTCCCCAGACAGCATGAAAGCGCGTTGAGCAGTCTGAGGGTTGCTATCCAGCGTATTGAGTACCAGCCACGTATCGCCTCGCCCCTGCGCTCCACTGAAAGGCTGTGCTAGCACGTTTGACCCACTCACATACTGCATCCACCAGCGTACCGCGCCTGTTGGCCGCCCCAGGACTGCCGCTCCCCCGTTGCGCCTGTATGCTTCCTCAAAGACGTCAGGTTGGTTCGACCCCTGGCCCACTACATACGAAACGGGGGGTGGAGGTGTAGGCTGGCTGGTCGGAGGCACGACCTGTGTTGGTTGGGCTGTGGGTGGAGGGCCACTATAACCGCCGCCGGGTGGTGAGGGCGAGATAACCGCACCTGTATAATAAAACCCAACTATCCAGCCCCAGGGCTTCCCCTGGTTGGCGTAATATGAGCTACCCCATTGCGTCATGTACGGCCCAGGCCAGGGACAGTCGCCCAAAGGGTCGCCATCGTAAGCCCCGGCGCAGTATTGTGCCTGGAAGACCGCGCCATTCTTCAGCATAGAGTAATTGTATGTAGCCTCTACCGCCGCATCAGTGCTTGCATAGCTAACGTTGGGGTCGTATACCTGGTCCTCGACGTTGTCCTTCAGGTCGGCCCCAAGCGCCACCTGCTTGCCACCACGAGCTACCCAGTACCAGGCATAACTCTTGACCGCCATAGCGCCCGCTTTCAATGCTTCAGGCGACCATGAAGGTATCCATTCATTTGGTAGAGTGTGCTTGAGATAATCCCTGAAGGGGACCACCTCTACAACCCCCGTTTGTGTGCGATAGATACGTATTGTAGCCGGGGGCGCTGCATTCACGGACGCGAGTGATGCCTGAGACATGTTCCCCGGTACTCTATTGAATCCGGCAAAATGAGCGGAATAATGTGCCTTGTCTGAACCTTCATTAGTAGTCAGATCAGTGCCAGGTTGCAGTCGTGGATAGACACGCAGGGTATCGCCTGCGTAATACATCGCGCCGTCAAGCGACCACGCCGCATACCCATCGCCACGTACAGAGACTTGGATTTGCTGATTCGAGGGCGCGCCTCCAACCTGTACTTGCTCCTTATCAAATCTGAAGTATCCATTCGCGTCCGCAACAGCGTGGGTTCGGCCATCGAGCGTCACATTCGCGCCGTTGATCGCCTGACCCGATGTTGCGCTCCGCACCCACCCCTCGATGGCGGGCACAGTCGAGGCTGAGTTTGCGAGTTCAGCGATGCGCTCAACCGCAGGGGAGGTACTAGGGGCGCTATGTGGCGATATGGACGCCCGACCTGCCAATGCCAATAAAGGCACAAGGGTATTGGCGACGATAACGAGACCTATAATAAAGCGTATTGATGCCTGGGGCCGTAGATCACGGAAGGGATGCATTAGCGCTCCTGGATAGATTTTTATGCCCGCGCCGCAGCCGCGTAAAAGGCAGCGCGCAGAAAGGCTCTCACCGAATCATGTTAACATAAGACTCTGTCAGGCACAATAGGCCAATTGTACCTGTCTCTGCTATACTTTCGCATGACCTATACGCCAGCCCCCGTTGAGCATGACTTGGCAGAGCACTCCAATGCGACCGCCCAGGCGTTCAACCTCTCGGCCCCCTTCTACGACGCGGACCAGGCTCACAATCGCGTAGCGCGTTGGAGTCGCGCCCGCAGCCTCCAGGTATTGGATAGAGCGTTCGCGCCAGGAGACCGCCTCCTTGAGCTAGGCTGTGGCACTGGTGAAGAGGCTATCCATCTCGCGCGACGTTCCATATCTGTGGTGGCAACCGACGCCGCCCCCGCGATGCTAGACGTGCTGAAGGCGAAGCTCTCACACCATGAGAAATCTATAAGTGAGCACATCACGCCCATACTCATATCTGCGGGCAAGATTGGAAGCCTGGTGGAACGGTTCGGTAAGCAGAGCTTCGATGGCGTTTACTCCAGCTTCGGACCGCTCAACTGCGAGCCTGACCTCGCGCCTATCGCAGGGGCACTGGCCGACCTTGTCAGGCCCGGAGGAAGGGTCGTGCTCTCCCTCATAAATCGCTACTGCTTATGGGAGACAGCCTGGTACTTGGCGGCGGGACAGCCCCGTTTAGCGTTTAGACGCTGGCATGGTGTATCAGAAGCGACGGTACGCGCAGAGTGGCAGCACGAGCGTGTCACCATCTTCTACTGGACGCCTGGCCACTTTGAGCGCACCTTCGGCCTATACTTCCGCACTACAAGGCACATGGCACTCCCATGGCTCCTGCCGCCTCAATACCTTGATGGTCTCGTGCGTAATAGACCACGGCTATTCAAGCGCATGGCACGTATAGACCGCCGTCTCTCCAATAGATGGCCCTTCTATGCACTTGGCGACCATTTCTTGCTGGAGATGGTCCGTACCCGCGCATGACTGCTCACTATGGTGGCCAGAGAGTAGGATCGCCGACGTGATTATCTAAGTCGGCTGCGTCTGTGTTTGAGACTGGCACCCGTCGTAAGGCCAGGAAGGTGTAAATCGCGCCGATGACCCTCGCCAGGAATCGGGCAGCCGCTGCCCCATAGCCACCATAAGGCGGTATGAGCAGCCAACCCGCCATGCCCATAAGCCCAACGCGCAACCAATCGCCAACAGCCAGGATAACAGGTCTCTTCAGGGGGAGGGCAAGGAGGAAGAGCGAGCTGGTCACCAGGTCGAAGAGGACTACTGGCGTGAGAGCCATGAAGAGACCCGCCGCAGCCATATAGCGCTCACCATACAGGAATGTGATAAGCGGCTGCGCGGACAGGACTATAAACCCAAGCAAAAGCGCAAGCATCAGTGAGGCAAGCAGAGTGCGTTTAGTGTACCTTCCCATATCTTGCCTGCTGCGTAGCTTGCTAGCCCTCGGCAACATCACTAGTATCAGGCTCTGGTTGACGATATCCAACCTCAGCGCCAGTGTGAGCGCGACCGAGTAAACACCAACCAGGGCCGGGTCTGCCAGCCTCCCCAGGAGCAACAAATCAAGCTGCCCCGCCACAATCGTGCCCACCCCAGACACAGCCATCCAGCCGGTAAACCTCACCATCTCACGCATTACTTCCCGACGTAGACCTGGATCGATTGAGCCAAAGGGGAGCCACCCCTTCGGAAGCATGAACCAGGCGGGTAAAGTGCTCAGCAAGGGCAATATGACATTCCAGGCGATCAACGTGCCCAGGTTGAGATTGCCCACAAGAAAGAGCAGCACGATACCGGAGACGGTTATCGCCGCGTTGAACACGCCCGAAAGCCCCAGGCGGCCAAATCGTTCCAAGCCGACCAGCACCATTCCTGGATAGCTGCTGATGGAGAGGCCGAGAAGGGTAGCAAACGCTAACTGTAGATAAGGGGTGAGGTCGTCCTGGCCAAGCACCAGTTTAGCTATGGGTGCCGAAAGCAAGAAGCCTGCGATTGCTACAACCGTTCCCCCGAGCAGACGCAACATGAAATAGGCGCGGCAGACGGCGGCTGCCTTCGGTCTATTCGTGTCGGCGTACTCGGAGAGCAGCTTGACGCTGGTATAGGTAAGCCCCGCGTCCGCCAGGGTGCCACAGATAGTTATGACGGCTATCACCAGGCCGAAGCGCCCGAACTCCACCGGCCCCAGCGTGCGAGCGGAGATGATGCTCCCCAGCAGCGCCAGGGCGATCTGAGCGACCCTGCCCCCGACGGTGTAGAGCAGATTCGCCACCAGGGGAGAGCGAAGCACTCTTGTGAGGGAGCGCGTCCGCAGCAACTCTTTTACTTCAGGCAACGCCGGTCGTGAAAGGGATCATAGCATGGAGGTAGGCACTCACAGCGCGCCGGTCCCAGGGCCGGTACTTCACCTGCTCGCGCAAATGTCTCCTGGCGGCGGCCCTATCGCCCGTATCGAGATATAGCCTTACCAGCTTATAATGCACGTTGGCGAGGCCCCTGCGCCCCCTCTTCGATACGGACACGGGTAATCTGGGATTGACAGCAAGGAACCGTTCGACGATGCTAATATATTCGAGAAGCGCAAGCTCGTTTCGCTCGCGAGACCTGCTGTCGCCATGTTTGCGCATCAAGACCAGCGGATCGGGGACGTAACTGGCAGGATAGCGCGCGGCCACAAGCAAAGTCAACTCGTAGTCTTCGTTGATAGGCCGGTCGGCGAAGCCCCCCACCTGCTCGAATACTTCTCTCCTCACCATCAAGGCGCTGGGCACGGCCACCGGCTCCTCGAGCAGGTCACCAAGTATATAGCCGTTGTAGTCAGCCGACATAGGCAGGTAGGGGCCAGGACCCACAGGCCCACTCTCGCTGAAGCGCTGCACGTTGCAGAACGCCAGCCCTGCGTCCGGCACGCGCTCCAGCGCCTTGATCTGCGCATCCAATCTGTTCGGCTGCCAGAGGTCGTCCGAGTCGAGAAAGGCTATCCATTCGCCACTGGTAGCCTCCACCCCGCGGTTCCGAAGCTCCCCAAGCCGGTTCTCGTGCCGCCCCGTCAGATAAAGGATAGGGGAACCCTCCTCTGCAATCTCGTTTACTACACTCGCCGTGTCATCGGTAGAGCCATCATCTACCACCACGATCTCCTTCGCCGGGAAGGTCTGCGCCAGCACGCTACGTAGCGTCAGGCGCAACAGCTCAGCGCGGTTGTAAGTAGGAATGACAACACTGACCTGAGGGGCGTCAATCATATACAGAGTATACCAGTGACCGGTAACAGCGACCAGTTGGTAGGAAGGAATTCTCCTTTTTGTGTCGATTTTCGGCCCTTGCAGGGCCGAAAATCGACACAAAAAGATTTGACCTTGACCTGCCGGGGCAAAGTGGCATATCATCGGGTATGCGCATTGTGCAAGCTACGAGGCCCACTCGCCCGGCGTGGAAGCGCGCCCTGGGATTCGTGCTGAAGCGCGGCATCGGCTGGCGCTTCCGGCACTTCGACCCCAATCGCCAGCCTGAGCGATGGGTGCGGGTAGCAGGCTTGCGGCTGCGGGTGCTGCCAGGGGTCTTCAACCCGGCGCTACACTTCACCAGCGCCTTTCTGGCTGACTACTTGAGGCGGCCTGTGGTCATAAAGAGTGGGAGCAGTGTGCTCGATCTCGGTACCGGCACCGGTATCGCTGCTATAGCCTCGGCCCGGGCTGGTGCCGGCAGGGTAGTTGCGATTGACATCAACCCTGAAGCAGTGAAATGCGCCGGGCACAACATACGCGCTCACCAATTGCAGGGTCAGGTGGATGTACGGCGGGGTGACCTCTTCGCTCCTGTGCGGGACGAGCAATTCGACCTGATAATCTCTAACCCACCCTATTTCAAGGGAGACCCGCGTACCCTTGCGGAAAGGGCGTACATGGGCGGCGCGCAGTACGAATGGATAGACCGCTTCGCATCGGAGGCCCCTCTCTACCTCGCACGGGGCGGCTCATGTCTGCTGGTGCTGGGAGATGCCGCTGACGTGCCGGCTATCCTCGCACGAATAAGAATAGCAGGCTGGCAGATCGTTGAAGCTGCACGGCGCGACATCCTGGTGGAAGTGCTGCACATATTTCGCCTCACCTGGCCCCAGAACCCTATCGGCGCGAATACACCTCCGGCTCAAGAACGAGCCTGGCAAGAAGGCGACTGAGCTATGGCCCCTTCGAGCGCACCCGCCAAGCCTACCACGGGGAGCTTGCTGGCGCTCACGGCACCGCGCACTGCTCTCCTGTATATTGCCGCCCTGACAGGAATTACGCTCCTGGGCTTAGCGGTGCGCCTCTACGGACTCACCAGCTATGGCATCTGGTTTGACGAGGCTTATCACATCCAACTCGTAAAGCTACCCACTCTAGAGGAGATGCTCGGAGCAGTCCTCTCCAATCCGCCCTCTGATCCACTTTACACTTTGCTGCTTCGCGCATGGACCGGGCTGTTCGGGTATGAAGATGGCGCTATACGAATGCTCTCCGTCCTCTTAAGTACAGCTACGCTTCCGGCCACCTACTGGCTCGGCACCGTGCTGATCGGACGGGCTGCTGGCCTCATTGGCGCGCTACTGCTGGCTCTATCCCCCTACGCCGTCGAGTTCGGACAGGAAGCAGCGCTCTACGCGTTGGCCTCTCTATTGACTACCCTGGCAGTAGCCGCAGGCTTGCGCTGGCGGGCAGCAGGGAAGGGGCGACTGACTTACCTCATTCTGGGCATCCTTGCTATTTACACGTCCTACGTTGTTGCGGTGATCCTGGCCTTATTCGCACTGCTCACCCTTGTGCAAGGTCGTGACGAAGCAAAGGTCGCGAAGCGAGATTGGCTGACCATCAACTTTGCTATCTTTGCTGCCTGGCTGCCCTGGCTGATAGCTCTAGTGCTTAATTGGGTGATGAGTGCCCAACCTCGTGCTACCTTGACCCACTACGCCACTCCCGCCGAGGTGTTCGGCGCATTGGTGCAATTCAGCAGCGGTTCTGCCACTCTTCTCCAACGACAATGGGTGTGGGCAGGGTTGGCGCTGGTTGCGAGCGCAGGGTTGTTGGTGGCGAGTCTGCTGGCTGCCAGGCGCACCCACAACACGAATGTGCAGGCAATAGCAATCATTTCGGCAGCCATATTCCTGGTGCCGGCGGTTGTATCGGCAGCGTCCGGTCTGTGGCTCTTCATACCACATTTCATGCTCTTCTTGCTTCCGTCTATCTTTGTGCTGATTGGAGGGGGTTGGTCGCCCGGCCTTGCTACTATAGAAGCAGAGGGCAAACCCCGCAAATGGCTTGAAGCTGGGCGGCGAACGTCAGCTGGCTTGCTTGGGTTATGGCTTGTGGCTCAGGTCGGGGGCCTGGCGCTCTTTTACCGCTATCCTCCCCATGGTGCCGACGGCCTGCGGGAGATAGCCGCACTGTTGCGTAGCAGAGGTGAGGAGGTAAGAGATGTATATGTGACACCCCCGGCGCTGACCCCGACACTCCAACAATATTACTCAGGCTCTCTGCAAGGGTTGCCTGTGAGCTTTGATCTTCGCTCCATTTATCTGCCGTATGACCCTCCCGCATGGAACGCGCAATCGCTCAAAACGCTCGAAAGCTCTATTGAGCCGGCCTCGAAGTTCTGGCTGGTGTACAGACCGGAGTTGGACGAAGATGGGAGATTTATGCAGACATTGAAGAGCCGATACAAGCTGCTAGAGCGGCACCAATACGAATATGCGGGCTTATATCTTTTTCAGACGCCATGAAAGCATTCTTATCTGCCCCTCTCGCTCTGCGTATTGGTCCCCCGGTGTTGATAGCTGTAGCTTGCGCAGCCCTCTTCGCTCTGCTGCTTATGCGCCATCCTTATGATGGCTTCTACGGTCAAGACTCTTATGCCTATTACTATCAAGCCCGCGCTCTCTGGCAGGAGATAAGTGGACAGGCAATGCCGCCCGACCAGCTCTTTTCAGCGCAAGCATTGCGGTGGCCGGTCGGCTATCTTCTCCACCTGGCTCTGGGCATCGTTCTGAGCGGCGGGCCAGGAGGCGGAAGGGTGATTACTCTGGCTCTAACAGCCCTAACACCTGCCTTGATCTACCTGATTATCACTCAGCTATGGAGCGGCGCATCTCAGGTCACTCGCATCGCGGCGGGATTGATAGGGAGCGCCATATTGCCATTGACCGGGACATATACTCGCATGGGCCTCTCCATCATGGCGGACGTTCCGGCACTCTTCTGGATGGTGCTGGCGATATTCTGCTGCCTTAAGGCTTGGCCGCCGTACCTCTCGTCAGATCTAAATGTAGTGTCTGATAATCGAGGCAGGTTAGCGTGGGCTTGCGGTATGGGCCTGGCGTTGGGTATGGCCGTCTTGGTGCGTTACGGCTCTATTCTGCTACTCGCTCCTATCACAGCGTACCTTGCGCTCCTGAAGTGGCAGCGTGGCTCGTGGCGTCAGTTGGGTGGGGATGCAAGGAAGGTTGGGTTAGCTATCCTGGGCTTTGCTATTGCCCTGGTTCCCCAACTGCTCTATTATGTAAGTCCGCTATCAGCAGCCCCACCCGGGGCTGCCAACTATGGCGCATGGCTATCGAGTTGGAACCCATCCAATATTTTCGCCAGCAACTTCATCAGCCCCGATGGCACGGCCAGCTATCCCCAATCCAACATCGTATTTTACCTCCTACAGCCATTCTGGCCGCAAGACGTGGACGCAGGGCTGCTGTCGCTCCCATCTGTGCCAGCGCTCCTCTTGGGAGTGTGGGCGCTCATAGCTAAACGAAGATGGCCGGTACTGGGGCTTCTACTCACCTGGTGGCTGGTGCCGGTTCTCTTCTTTAGCGGCAGCACTTACCAGGCCCATCGCTTCGTGCTCGTCTACTTGCCGGCGCTTGCCATTCTGATAGGCACCGGTGCAGGTGTCGCGCTAGAGTGGCTTCTACAATCAAGTCGTACCCTCAGACGCTTGTCAGCGAGTGCGCTAGCCGCCATTGTGCTGTTGGGCGTGAGCATAGACGCATACCTGGGGCTTCTATCGGTAAACCGCTGGATTTTGACGCATGCCACTTTTGAGGCGGGAGAGAAGCGGGTAGCTGCGGTCGTTATGGACTCGGTAGAGGCAGCACCTGCCACAGGTCTGCCTCACGTAGTGAGTTTCAACATAACGGCCGCTGTCTATCACTATACCGGTTGGCCTATGCTCGACTTCTACAATCACGACGAAGAGGATATAGCCCACTTCCTTGCGGGAGACGAGCCGCATGTCCTGGTGGTGCCAGAAAAGAGCATGACCACGCAATGGCTTGGCACTCCCTCCGGCACTCGGTGGGAATGGATACGCCGCTCATACGATATACATCTGTTCGGGCAGGTTGGGGAGTATTCTGTCTATACCATCGGAGGCCGCCGTTAAGGCGCGCATGAAAGTACCCACGATAATTCCTGTTATCGTGGTCGAGTTGTGTAAATCTTATTATGTCCACTCAATATGGCCTACAATAATGATATGACCAAACCGCGTGCCACTCTTACCGCCAACATATCTACAGCTGAAGTAATCAGCCCGCAACATCCGGTACAAGTCGAACCTCACGCTGCGTACGAATCTATGACCGCGCTGGTACAACTGGCATCAGCAGCGCTCGAAGATAGCAAAGCGGCTGAGGCGGTAGGCATCGTCATTGCTGGCGTTTTGTCCGAGCATAGCCGCCGGGCCTACATGGGCGATATTCGCCACTTTCTGTCGTATCTGGCGGAGCGTGGGACCGCCCTGGCCGAAGTGAACAAAGCTTCCCTCGTCGGATACCGCGCCTTTCTCGCACGCGGCTATGCTCCTTCAACTGTCAATCGCAGGCTAACCGTTGCGCGCAGGCTCGTCACAGAGGCCTGGGAGCTTGGTATCCTGACCTCCCAGCGCAACCCAGCGGATGGCCGAGCCGTTGCCGGCCTCAAAGATGCCGGAGACCGGGGTAAGCCCGCACTCACTCTCCAGCAAGCTCGCGCTCTCTTGCTCGCGACAAAACAGAGGGGCGACCTGCCAGCCTTGCGAGATGCTGCTTTATTACACTTACTAATAGGAACTGGCTTGCGTCGTTCCGAGCTTGCCTCTTCAAAACTGGCCGACCTTCAAGTGCAGGGGGGCCATAATGTGTTGGTGGTCATTGGTAAGGGGAACAAGCGGCGGGTCGTAAAGCTGACGCATCCGGTCGTCACCGATATTCACACTTGGCTCGTGGCTGCCGCCAGGGGCCACGTCACAACTGCCGGGCAATTTATGCCAAGCGATCCTATGCTACCTGTTTTCTCGCCCATAAAGCGCGTCGGGCGAGGAAAGGAGGCTCACTGGGAGGCAACCACACAGGCATTGTCGGCATGGGGTGTGTGGAATGTAGTCACGCGCCGGATAGTTGAAGCGGGCCTGGAGGTAGATACTTCCCCGCATGGGCTGCGGGCAACCTTTATCACCCTCGCCCTTGAAGCGGGCGCTACCATATCGCGCGTGCAGGACGCTGCCGGCCACAAGGACCCCCGTACCACCGACCGCTACCGCCGCCGCAAAGCGAGCCTCGACGACAACGCTGCCGATTACGTCCGGCTCATGGGAGAGTGAGGTCTTGTCAATGGTACAAGTCACACACTGGCAAGAAGCAAATAAGCCCACCGAGGCGGCGATCCGAAGACTCCTGTCCATCGAAGGGCTTCAAGCCTATGCCTGGTCGAATGGCCCTGGCGATGTGTATGGTGTGCATGACCATTCTTACCATAAGGTGATTTACGTCGTAGAAGGCTCTATCGCCTTCATACTGCCCGACTATGACCAAAGACTCCAGCTCGTAGCCGGTGACAGGCTGGAGTTACCGCCTCGCGTGCGGCATGGCGCGGAAGTTGGGCCGGATGGGGTAGCCTGCCTTGAGGCACACAGGTAAGCTTATCAGCGGAATGCTGTTCACCAACCGTAGGGCCAGCTCATGTTCCACCCTGCTTTCTTACCCTTAGAGCTTCCCTTCTCGCTCCTTCTGGCGTATGTCCGCATCTATAGTCGCCGGATCGCCCTCGGCCTGGCTGGGCTTCTGAACCGGCTGCGGCACGCCGCTCTCTCCTGTACCAGTGGTCTTGCTGGAGCCGCTGTCCTTGTCAGGTGCATCTTTCGAGCCGCCACTTGACTGTGAGTTAATCGCATCTTCACTTGATGACATATCTGTAATCTCCTTTCCTGATAATGTGACAGCAAGTACCACGCCACTATGCCGCTTATATATGGGAACCTGGTCGGGCCGGTAACGCGAGCGCACTAGAGCGAAGCTTATTACGAACAGAATGACGGTAGCCGTCCCGGCGCTCACCACGATAGCGGGCCAATACCAGGTCGGCCAGTACCTGAACTCTACTGTATGCCGCCCCCCCTCAAGGTGGACCGCGCGCAGCAGGTAATATGCGGTGTACACCTTCTGCTCCCGCCCGCCAACAGTCGCGCTCCAGCCCGGGTAGTTCGGATCTGTCAGGACCAGCCAGGAAGGCTCTGAGAGATCAACCTCCACTGTCACCGAGTTTCGCCTGTAGGAAGTTACGCGTGCTTCCCCAGGCTCGCCGCCACCTGACGGTCCAAAAATAGGCGGGCCCTCCTCTTGCTCCAACAGCAGCTCATTGCGTGGTTCAAAGCCGGGCGCTGCCGTCCTTTCCAGTACCTCCCGTGCCGGGAGCACAGTTGCATTCGCGACCACAAAAGCGCGAGGAAGCACACCAGGGTTTTCGTATATTGCAATCTCACCTCCGTATACTTGCGTCCAACCTACCGGTACCTCCAATTCTGCCGCCGCTGCCACGTATCTGACGTTCAGCAAAGAAGCAAGCGTAGAGGTATATGCCTGCGGCCTGAAGAAGACATTTGAATAGACATTGCTCCCACCCTGCGATCTTACACTCGGGTCAACCGCGCCCCAATACTCCTCATAACGCCGCCAGTGAAACGAGTCGTAGCCGTTCACCGAGCCAAAGCCGTATAACGATTGCGTATTCGGATTGAAAGTCACCTCCGCACTGTCTACCCCCATCACTCTACCGCCGGGGGCCTGTGCTTTCAGCCATGCTACCGAAGGCGCAGCCGGTATCAGTTCCTCTTCAGGAGTGAAGGTGTTGTACCCAGGCACCATAGTCAACAGGTCCACAACCAGCACTCCCAGGGCCACCAGCGCCGCCACACGTGCAACTGTGGCCCTTTGCAGTGCTCGCCATGACCTGGCCACCAGCGGTATGGCGAGCACTGCAAGCGAGAGTGCGCTCAGTAGCAATCCGCGAGACACCTGGCCCGCCTTCAATCCGCTTAGCTCCATATTCGGCTCGGCAAGCTGTCCAAGCCATGCCCATGCGATTACTGCTCCCAAAGTAGCGGCCAATGTCAGCAATACCCACACGGCAACACCGTATCGCTCTCTCACTATCCGGAGCCACCCGTCATATCCGAACCCTGCGAGCAACGACAAGCTGAATATGAGGAGATACCCGATGCGCATCGGCAACAACGATTGCAGCCCCGGCAGCCACCGCACGTATAGGAATGGTCCGATACCAAATGTCACCAGGACTGCGAACAGCCCCATTGCTGCCCAAAACCACACATAAGGTCTCGACCTCGTTACCAACGCAATTGGTGTTAGTAAGATTGGGAGTATCCCAACCCCCCACAGTTCATTGAAGGTCATCGGCGGCCCTAGCCGAGGCACTGCCGTGTTGAAGTATTCTGGCATGATCATGCGCAACAGGTAAGAGATAGGCCACGAATTGGAAGACGCACGTCCCTGCGTCCGCGTGGTCTGGCTTATCAGTTCGAAGAATGGTATGAGGTGTACCGCAGCCAGCGCCAGACCCCCCACCAACACCAATACACCCTTTGTCAATGTCTTGACTGCTTCCCGCCAGCCTTCTGCACGCCAGCGCTCACCGGCTCGCCATAGCGTCCAACACCCAATCGCAAAGTAGCTGTAAAGGAGCCATTGGAGATTCCCCGCCACGGCTTGCAAACCGCACGGTACCGCCGCCACTGCCACCCATGCCCATGCCTTACTCTGTAGTGCCTTATCAGTCGCGTAGAGCATAAACGGCAGCCAGCAATAGACCGATTGTATCCAAGTCACCTCAATCGAAAGCTGCATCATGCCACTGCCTGCAAAGGCCAGCCCGGCGATGATCGAACCGGGTCTGCTTGCGTTCAGCCACCGCGCCAGCACGTACATCCCCCACCCGGCCACGCAGATGTTGAATATTGGGAGCAACTGTACGGCTCCCCCTAGAGGGAGCAGCCACCGCAGCCAGGTCAGAGGATAGTAAAGCTGGTTCTGCGAATTCGCTACATAGGGAAACCCTGAAAATGCATATGGGTCCCATAAGGGCCACTCTCCATCGGCGACGGCCTCTCGCGAGTACACCAGCCACGACAGGTAATGGACCGCAGAGTCCGCGAGCACCTCGCTACGCACCGGCTCATGCGGCAGCCTGCTCCAGGGTGCCCATAAATAGAACGTATCAGATGCCACCGGAACGCGCCCGACGAGTACTGGAGCGCACAGAGCCAGCGCGAAGCCCAGTATCACCGCGAACGCTGCTAAATCGCGAAGCCACTCCCGGCGGCGATACCTATGCGCAACAGAAGGAGAGGTAGAGTCACTTGCCATTCTAACGTGCAATATTGGGCCCAAGGGCCAATATTGTCAACCCACAATCGAAAATGAGGTTCCGGCTCAGCCGGAACCTCATTTTCGTGTCTTTTCAAACTCTAGTAGTTACTGACCCTGTCTATCATGCCGCGCTCCTTCGCCTGGTGCTCCACCCAGCTATAAAAGAGGTAGGATACGGTTGCAGATACCGCAGCCGCTATACCCACGATTAGCAGCAGTTGCAAGTTGTCGAAGGAGGCTAGCGCGGGGCTGATCGGTTGTTCCATGCCGGGTGCTCCGGGTCGCTCCCCTGTGAGAATGCCCCCGGTGAGGGCACGCCGCATACCTTCCAGCCAGTAAGTCACAGGATTGCCCAGGCTGATATTCCGCAATGCGTCCGGCAGCACGTCCACTGGAAAGTATGCGCCGCTGAAGAGGAGCAGACTTCCTGCGGTGATCTCGCCAATGAACTCGCCATGGCGGGCGACTACCAGTGCCACCCCTGCCAGCACCAGGCCGAGAGAGAGGAGTATAATCAGCCCCAACACGAAATAGATCAGGAGCCAGCCCCAAGCGACACGCGCTATGTCGAGCTTCAGACCCAGGAAGAGGAGTCCCATCACAAGGAGTATGGCTGTAGTCAAGAGGCCGATAGCGACCTTCGATACGGCCCTCCCCAGCAGGTAGGCTAGTTTCCGCGCAGGCGAAGTGTAGATGTATTTCAACATCCTATAGTGTTCGCGGTCATCCAATATCACCCATGCCATCCCCGCCATCGACTGGATTACCAGCACGAAGAATGCGTTGCTGAGGTATAAGTAGCTGAAGAACCCCTCACGCGTGCCCCCCGCGATCACCTGGTACATCACCAGAATAATCAGCGCCGAAGCCACGGGCCTGAGCACCGCGAAGATGAAGAAGACTATCGGATCGGCCCAGTTCCCTTCCACCTGCCACCCCAGCCAGGAAGCTATCTTGAAGGTGCGTAGGTTCTCGCGCCAGGTACTCTCCCTGCGCACGTTCGGCGGGGCAGCACCCACTGTAGCATCTATCAACTCAAACCCCCTTTTTAGACGACGGACGACAGACCACAGACGACGGCCTGTGAAACGTGATTTATCTTTTGTCCTCCGCTCACATGCACGGGTCTAATCCTTTGTCGTCTGTCGTCTATGGTCTGTCGTCCCGTATCACTGCCACCTGAGACTCAACCGCGCCTCAACTCTTGCTAGCCATTCCATACGCTTGAGCATGAAGTATGCTGCCAGTATGAATAGCGCGCCCATACCCGCGAGTATGAGCATCTCCACACCTGCGGGCAGTACACCTTCGATCTGCCCCGGAAACAAAAGCTGCCTCATCGCATCCAGGCCGAAGCTCATCGGCACGATGGCCGAGACGAATGTCAGCGCCCCCGGCAGCGTGGTGAAGAGCTTGCTGAGCGGGAAGTTCATACCGCTCAGGAAGAAGACCGGCTCCGTCAGCGCAAGCGACACCTGCCACGCCTCTCTACCCCACATCAGGAAGATCGAGCTGAGGAGCATACCAAGCCCATACAGAGCGACCATAGCAACGAAGAATACAAGAAGCGCCGCCCCCCATTGGCTCGCATTGAAATTTACACCGAACAACCACGTTCCGATCACCGCTATCGCTCCGGCACGTACGGTACTCATATAGAGTCCACCCACGCCCATACCCAGCATGATAGCCATGAGAGAAACGGGTGACATGATGTACAACTCCAGGAAGCCACCTTGCTTGTCCCAGTATAACTGCGAGGCCATCATCCACAGCACGTTCAACCAATAGGTAGCCATTGCGCCACCCAGTATGACGAAGCCCACGTACTGCTCCGGCGCGCCCAGGGCACGATACAGGAATACGAAAGCAGACGTATTGATGAGGGGCACGATAATCTCGAAGAAAACCCAGCTTAGCTCGCGTTGCGCCCCCAGGATACGCGGGTAGCCACGAGCGAACGCCGCCCTCAAGAATAGCTCTAGACCTGTGCTCTTTCTCACTTGATACACCCCTTGCTGCTCAGAACTACCCTTCCGAGGCGGTCAGGCTACGCCCTACCAGCTTGATGAAAACGTCCTCGAGGCTCGGCTCATTCTTTTGCAGGCTTACGATTCGAGCATTCTCGTTCGTCATGCCGCTCACGACTGAGCCGATAGCAGACTCCTCTTCGAGAATGAACCTGAGCTTGTGGGCGCTGCCACCCTCGGCAGCTTCGGCGGTGACGCGCACCACTCCGGGTGCCCGCCCCAGAGCAGCTACTATCCGCTCGTCTATCCCCGACGCCATGATCTCGAAGACGGGCTGCCTCTGGAGGAGGCGCTTCAGATTGGAGGGCGTATCGCAGGCCAGCACCTTGCCGTGGTCTATGATGGCTATGCGGTCACAAAGCTCGTCGGCCTCTGCCATATAGTGCGTCGTGAGAAGCAAAGTGCGGTCCGGGTTCAGCCGCAGCCAGTCCCGCGTGAAGTCGCGCACGATGCGCGCCGCGTGTACGTCAAGTCCTAGCGTCGGTTCGTCCAGGAACATCACCTTCGGGTCGGTGACGAAGCCGCGACAGAAGTTCATGCGCTGCCGCTCACCTGTGCTAAGGGTGCTGACCCTGGCGTTCGCCTTACCTTCAAGCTCTACGATACGCAGCATCTCGTCTATTCGCTTGTGAGCGTCCTTCCAGGTCGCGCCGTAGAACTGGCTGAACATCCAGAGGTTCTCGCGCACGGTCAAGATGCCGAAGCCGCTCGTCTCCCCCCCGCTGACCATATTGATGACCTGCCGGACCTCCTGCGCCTGCTTCACAACATCAAAGCCCGCCGCGTACGCAGTGCCGCTCGAAGGTGCGAGCAGGGTAGTGAGTATCTTGATGAGAGTGGTCTTACCTGCCCCATTTGGGCCGAGCAAGCCGAACAGCTCACCCTGGTACACCTCCAGGTTTACGTTGTCGAGTGCAACCAGGGTCTTTTGAGGTTCACCCTTGTTGCGCTTATCTTTCTTGTCGCCTTTGACCTTATAGATACGCCCCAGGTCAACAGTCTTTATCGCCGCCGGGCGGTCATCATGTACTGAGGGACTGCCGTTACTCGCAGGTGCGATCCACTTCGGCGTGTCAACAGCAATGTTGGATACGTCCTCGCTGGCGGGATACACGGCCATTCTCTCCTCTTCAACTTGTAGACTCACGACAAACCACCTTTCGCAAAACTTTGCGTATAGTCAAAGTTATCGCAATCCTCTAAACCTCTCTTGGCGGCTACAAACCCACGCCGATGGTGAGCACTACGATGCGACCTGCATCGCTTAGAATTTCGAGTGGGGATGCCACTAGCTTAGCACTTAATCCGGAATCGTTAATCGGCCTATAAGCCCATATGTTCTAGGTCTTTGGTCTGAGACCGTCTTACCCGATGATGTGGCGGCATTCTTTGTTGGATTTTCTAGCTTTTTGGTTTGGTGGCTAAAGGGATATGTAGCATCTAAGCATATTGTGCTTTTCCCTCTCTCAATGTATATTATAGGTTCAGAGCGGGCGCTGTGGAATGATGTGGAATATTGCGGCGGAGGTTGTCAATATGCTGTTCCTCTACCTGGGTGTGGTCACCCTCCTGGCCTACCTGATTGGGGCCATACCGGTCGGCGCTATTATCGCCCGCATCAACAAAGTTGATATCCACAGCGCCGGGAGCGGCAAGATGGGCACCACCAACGTCTTGCGCAGCGTCGGAAGGCGTGCGGCTGCACTGGTCCTGGTGGGTGATGTGCTCAAGGGTGTGGTCGCGGTCTTAGTCGCGCGACTGATAGCCAGTTGGGTGGAATTGCCGGGAGGCCGTGTCGATATCGCAGGCTTCTCCATCTCCGTTACCACCCTGTTCAGCCTCTTTGCAACGCTCGCGTCTGTGGTGGGCCATGTGTGGTCCGTTTATAGCCGCGTGATCCTCGGCAGATGGTATGGCGGACGCGGTGTAGCGACCAGCATGGGCGCAGTATTTGTAATCAATCCCTTCGTTATCCTTGCCGCTATCGCTGTAGGGCTGCCGACCATGCTCTTATCGAAGTACGTCTCCCTGGGGTCAATTCTAGGGGCCATCACAGCGGGTATAGTGCTGGTCATATTCGTCGCCCTGGGGCAGATGGAGGGGCTGTCAATCCTATATATAGTGATTCCACTCTTCATCATTGCGGCGCATCGTGATAACATCTCGCGCCTGCTGAACGGCACGGAACGTAAGCTTGGGCAACGAGCATAGATGCCTTGTTGCGCTACCTGTGCCCCTCTACGTCGCTAGGCATCTCCAAAGCGTCCGTGAAATTAGCCTCGATGAACTCCTTTACACCCTCCGACCCTCGCAAGCGCAGCCAAATCGGACCTTCAGCGACCTCGAAGAGTAGCTCAAATATGAAGAATGGGCAGCACTTCCGCTCGCTTATTATGAATCCTAACAGTCTCTCAGCCCACAATTCGTCACCCGGAAATCGGAAGGCATAGCCATCTTCCAATTCACGGATTTCCGCGCAACCACTGAACAGCTCGCCCTCTAGCTCCTCCGCCCGCTCTGCCAGCTCGCGCTCCGGCAAGTTGCAGGCAATGGGTAGCGTGTCAGTCCCTAGCGAGGTTCTATCGTTCAAAACTGTACCTCCAAAGGCTATATGGGCCATGAGGAGAGAGGAATCGCCAAGATTACGACAACAAGGCTCGCACCGAAGAATAAGGCCGCCTGCGTCCCACGCTGCCTGTCACCCTCAACTCGGTCCGCGCGCACCCGCCCCACGTGAGCTAGGCCAACGGCAGCGATCATCAGCATAGGGTGAAGCCAGGCGAGGAAGGTATCGTTGATGGTCCAGCGCTGCTCCACCACCCATAACCCCAGGCCAACGAGGAGTTGTACGTCCATCGCGATTGTGAAGAAAAGGGAGAAGCGGTCAGTCACCGCGTCCCACGGGCGAGAGCCACTCGCGGCAAGTATAGAGAGCGCCAACGCACCAATTGCCGTCAGCAGAACCACCCATCGGAAGATGCTATGGAAGTCAATCAGAAACGCCTGCATACCTCTTCCAGCGCCTCCGAGAAGAGACCGCGTAACAGCGCCACCTTATAGCCATTGTGCGCCAGTGGCTGCGCGCCCGCTCCCACCATCTTGGACAGGGCCTCACTTTCTAGACTTGACACGGCTTGACCCTGTAGCGCTTCTTCAACTTGCCTGGCGCGCACCGGTATTGGCGACACCCCACTCAAGGCGACTCTAGCCTTGGTTATCGTGCCACCATTGACGGTAAGCACGATAGCTACACCCACCAGGGCAAACCCCCATGATGCCCGTGGCATAGCCTTGACATAGATCGAGTGCGTTTCTGATGACCGGACAGGCAGCAGCACAGCTGTGATCACTGCATCCGTTGATAAGCGCACGAAGCTCCGACGAGACTGTTCGGGAAGTGCATAAAGCTCCTCAACAGCAATTTCCTCTTCGCCACGAGAAGTGACGAATCGTACTCTCGCGTCCAGGGCCAGGAGCGCCGCTGCGGGATCGGAGGGGTGCGCGCTCACGCATGGGCTTGCCGAGGTAGAGAATATCGAGTGAAGCTCATTCTCGCCGTGTCGAGCGTAGCAGGTGTCCCCACCTTTCAGCCAGCAATCGAATGGACCGCGATAATACCAGCAACGCGTCTGTTGCAGCAGGTTGCCCCCTATGGTACCCATGTTCCGCAGCTGCGGCGTAGCGGCAAGACGACACGCGGCTGCTAATGCACTGTACTCGCGCCGCACCATTACATCTTCCGCTATGACACTCAAGGGAGTAAGGGCACCTACGGTTAGATTACCTTCCCCTTGCGTAATACCTGTGCCGTCAGACCAGCCGGATATGTCCACCAGTAGATCGGGCGAAACAATATCGTCCTTTGCCAGGGGAATAAGGTCGGTCCCACCCGCAAGCACCCTAGCGTCCCCGTCTCCACCCGCCAGCGCCTTGATAGCTTCCCCTGGAGAAGGAGCGCGCACGTAGCCGAAGTTACGCATCAGCCGCCTCCCGCTGCTCAGCTATAGCCTCAAGGAGCCTGCGCCTCGTGATAGGGAGGGCCGATACGCGCACGCCCGTAGCGTTGTATATGGCGTTGGCTATGGCTGCCGCAGTCGGTATAATCGGCGGCTCGCCCGCGCCCTTCGAGCCGACGTGGTTTGCAGCAATATCTGGTATATCGAGGCCGCTCGTGAGCATCTGAGGAGCGTCGGCTGCCGTTGGGACCTTATAGTCCTGGAGGTTCGCGTTGAGCACCACACCCGAAGCCTGATCTACCACCCGCTCCTCGGTGAGTGCGAATCCCATGCCCTGGAGTATTCCCCCCTGGAACTGGCTTGCAAGCCCTTTTGGATTTATTACGCGTCCAACGTCGTGGACGGCCGCCACGCGGAGCACGCGCACCTCTCCCGTCTCGACGTTCACTTCCACCTCGGCAATCTGCGCTCCCCACGTCCTCAGGGGGCGAGTCGGGTTAGGGCCGCGAAATCCCTTGCCCGTAATCATGTAGTCCCCAACCTCTTCAAGGATATCCTCGATGGCGCGGCGGCTTTCTTCTCTCCCCTCGATGGTCACTGCCCCGTCATGCACCACCAGCCGTTTGGCGGGCACTTCCATGAAGAATGAAGCCACTTCCAATAGTTGTTCTCTCGCGTCCTGTGCGGCCATGCGCACCGCGGGTCCCACAGATGGCACTGTAATGCTGCCCCAGCTTGCAGGCGCGTACGGGCCTTTCTGCGTATCGCCCAGCCGGAACCTGATCTTGTCTAGGGGGACACCGAGCTCTTCCGCGACAATCTGGCTCAATGCGGTGCGCGTGCCGGTGCCGATGTCCTGCATACCTGACATGACTTCCACTGTGCCGTCGCTGTTGATGCGGACGTACGCATGAGCAGGTGGCCCTCCACCCCCGCTCCAGGTCTGGCTGGCGATTCCGATACCGCGCTGCCATAACCCCCGCCTGGGAAGCGAACCCTTCTTGGGCAAGGGGGCTTTCGGGTCCAGCTCCATTGCTTTCAGAGCCTCATCGTAGCAGGCCAACAAGTTCTTCGCCGTATAGCCCTGGCCTGTCACCTGGTCCTTGTCTATGTGGTTCTTGCGGCGGAATGTCACGCCATCCATCCCCAGCTTTTCGCATAGCTCGTCTATCGCAGACTCCAGGGCGAATGTCCCCTCGACGAAGCCCGGTGCCCGGAATGCTGCATGCGTGCCGAGGTTCGTGCGCGCACCAATGACATAGCTACGGACGTTCGGGCACTTGTACAGCTCTTTCGCGGGGCCACCTACGGAACCTGCCCAACCCCCATAAACACCCATGTCATATATCGCTTCAAGGTCAATCGCCACCAGGGTACCGTCTCGCTTGGCCCCCAGTTTCAGCCTCTGAATGGTCGCGCCACGGTTGCCTGCGAGCAAGTTCTCCTCACGGCGATCAAGCATCAGCTTCACCGGACGCCCGGACTGCTTCGCCAGGAGGGCCGCTATGACCGGGCTTTTCAGGGTGCCACCCTTGCTGCCGAAGCCGCCGCCCATGTACTCACATATCACGCGCACTTTACTCCGGGGCATCTTGAGCGAATCGGCCACCCGACTGCGCACTCCGAATATGTATTGGGTAGACTCCCATATCGTCAGCTCATCTCCCTCCCACATCGCCACTGAGCCATGCGTTTCAAGAGAGTTGTGCAGAGCGGTCGGTGTGCGATAGGTGCGCTCCACAACTACGTCAGCCGATTTGAGTGCCTTAGCCACGTCGCCCCTGGAGTACAACTCCCCTTCGCCGCCATCGTCATTCTTAAGCACGTTCCCCTTCGGATGAATCTGGGGCGCTCCTGGCCTTATCGCAGCCTCCGGGTCTACGACAAAGGGCAAAGGTTCATACTCAACCTTAATAAGTCGAATGGCATCACGAGCTGTATCAAGGTCATCGGCAGCTACCGCCGCGATCTCTTCCCCAATGAAGCGCACCTCCTCATCAAATAATGTGCTCGCGCTGGCATACCATGCAATTCTTGGGGCAGTCTCGCGACTCAAGACTGCGCGCACCCCTGGGAGCCGTTCAGCCTCCGACGTATCTACCGACAGCACACGAGCACGCGGGTGAGGAGACCGCAGCACGGCAGCATACAGGAGACCTGCCGGGTGAATATCATAAGTGTATCGCGCCGCGCCCGTGACCCTCTCACGCCCGTCAACACGGCTGACCGGCTTGCCAACTACGTCAAACTCGCGCCCTGCCTCCCAGGCGGCTGGCTCGTCTCGCTCGACAACCACCGTCTCCTCGTGAACGGTCCCTTCGACTTCAACCTTTGTCTTGACAACACGAACCATAATTCCTCTTCCTAGTTACACACGCCATCAATCGCAAAAAGCGAAACATCCTTTAGCCTGTCATTCTGAGCGAAGCGAAGAATCTAGAAATCTCTGAGCGTACATCGAGGCAAAAAGAGTAGTCTAAATAGCACCAGACGCACGCTTAACTGCTTCTACGATCCCATCATAAGCGCCACACCGGCAGAGGTTGCCCGACATGTAAGCACGTATCTCCTCTTCTGAAGGTGCAGAATTCTGCTCCAGGAGTGCGGTGGCGGACATTATCTGGCCGGGGGTGCAGAAACCGCATTGCAGCGCGTCGCACTCGATGAATGCCTTCTGCACAGCGCTTAGCTCGCCGCCAGGGGACGCTACCCCTTCGATGGTGGTTATCGCTGCATCTTCGCACGTGACAGCGAGCGTAAGGCAGGAGAGCACAGGCGAGCCATCCCGCAGCACAGTGCAGGCCCCGCAGTGCCCCATGTCGCACACCTTCTTGGTGCCCGTCAGATGGAGATCATCACGGAGCAGGTCGAGTAACGTCCTGCGCGACGGCACTCGTGTACTGTAACTCTTGCCGTTGACGGTTATCGTGAGGTCATGAACTGTAGAGCGGTCCATCCTATTGCTCTACCCGCACCACGAAGTCGGTCGTAACCACCTGGTCCCGCCAGCGTACTTCAAGCCACATCTTGTAAAGCCCCTCGTGCGGGAAATTATGCGTGAAGACCAGGTCAGGGCCGTATCCGACAGCAGGGAGCACATCTTGTGTACCCACCCCACCCTGGGGTATCTGCTGCACAGGCAGAAGCGTGGGATAAGGGACGGCAGTGACTGTTGACAGGGCTGCCTTGAGCGGAGGCACAAGTGTCGGCACCGGAAGCGGCGTGCCGCTCCCGGTTGGTATCTCCGTCAGAATTGGCCGCGAAGAAGACAGTTGGTCCGGGGTAGTCTTCTGCGCGGGCGTGGCGCTCGGCACGAGGACGCGGCTCTCGGCGGATGCCATCAGGTGTGTGAAGTTCTCCACTTTGTCGTCCACGAGCCACACGTGGCCGGGAGCGCCATATACGGGCCACAGGCTGGTAACCGGCTGCCCCTGCTCGGTGATGTGGAACAGGAGCTGGCTCGCCTCACCTGCCTTGATAGGCGTACTGCCCTTCACCCAGGCGACGGTCAGACCGTTCGTGACCTTCGCGATGCTCAAGTCCTTGTCTGCGCGGCTGGAGAGGGTGCGTTCCTCTACAAGTCGCGCTTCCGGGCCTGCCTCGCCGGAGACTATCGTAGACTTGAATGTCTGCACTTCAGCACCTGCGGGCTTGTACATGGTATATGTATAGAAGGTCCCACTGCTGGGGAAGTAGGCAGCTACCGATACCTGGTCCCGCACCGCGTGCTGAGCAGCATCATGCCTGAAGAACTGCAAGTCTTTGCGGATTATCACGTTGTGGATAAGCGCCTCCGCCACAGGCTCAAACGAGTTCACAATCTTGCCCGTTTCGCTCTCCTTGACCTGGAAGGTAAGGGAGCCTAACTGGGGCGGATTGAGCGTTGGAGGGTCCATTGCTATATCAACCGAGTAGTTGTCTGACCCCCCGTCCGACGTCACGCTGGTAGCGCCCGTGCAGCCATTCACGACCAGCGCAACCACCATCACCAACACGAGCAAGAATGAGGCTCGACGCCTCTTACTCATCGCACTCAGCACTTGAATTTCCTCCCTGCGCGTGGAATAACCTGCCGGATTATATCATACGGCGGACGAAGGACGAAAGACGAAGGACGGATTGCAGTACTCCGTCCTTCGTCTTTCGTCCTTCGTCATGTTACGGTACCAACAACTCACCCTGTACCAGCTTCGGCTCATAGTGCTGCATCGTAATGCAGTTAGTGGGGCAGATTTGGGCGCAAAGGCCGCACCGGATGCAAAGCCATTCGTCCATGATCATCGCCGCACCGTGCTTCCACGACTTAGCCTCGTTCAAGCGCGGCTCGTCGGGGCGTCCATTCACGCTCTCGACAACGCCCAGGTCCGCCATGTGTAGCACGTTCGTCGGGCAGACCTCTATACAGGCGTTGCACAATATACAATTGTCCCCGTCAAGGAAGATATTGAGCTGACATTGCAAGCACCGCTTCGCCTCCTGGAACGCCTCCTGCTTGCGGAAACCGAGCTCCACTTCCGTTTCCAGGTTGAACCGCTGCTCCAGCGGGAGCATCGGCATGTGCTGGCGCGGCACGCCATCGTAATCGTCGCCGTCCACGAGCCTGCGCTGCATCGTATCCGCCGTCCAGATAGAGATCGGCTGCCACGACATTCGGACCGTCGCGTTAGGGGCCGTCTCATCGCGCAACGTCTCGACCTCGGCCCAGTCAATAAGCTCTCGTGTGACATCGAGATGGTAGTCAGAAACGTGATCGAGGTAAGGTACCAGGGCGAAGTCGGCCTGCAACGTCACCTTGTTCTCTTTCGTATCCATCCCCTTGAGGTACTGGTCCATCGCCACTGCCGCCTTCTGGCCGTCGGCGACGCACGCTATGAGCGTCCTCGCTCCCTCCACATAATCTCCCGCCGCGAAGAGTCCCGGCGTCGACGTCATAAAGGTAAGGGAGTCGACCTCCGGCCTGCCGCGCCGCGTCAATTTCATACCCAGCGTCTCCGGCACCCAATCGGTCTCTGTGCTTTGCCCGGTGGCAGCGATTACCGCGTCCACCTCAAGCACGAATTCTGAGCCAGGGATAGGCACCGGACTTCGCCGCCCGCTGGCGTCCGGCTCTCCCAGCCTGTTCCTGATGCACTTCAGGCCGACCACTCTTCCATTCTCATGCAACACTTCTGCGGGCGACACGAGGAAGCGGAAGTCCACACCTTCGATCTCGGCTTCACGCGCCTCTTCCTCGTATACGAGCATCTCATTGCGCGAGCGCCTGTAGATTACGTACACCTTATCCGCGCCCATGCGAAGCGACGAGCGCGAACAGTCCATCGCGGTGAAGCCGCCGCCTATCACGGCCACGCGTCTCCCAATGTTCAGCTTCTGGTGGAGGTTGATGCGCTCCATGTACCACAGGCCGGGATAGAGGCCCTCTATCTGCTCGTACTCCTCTCCCGGAATCTCCATCTGCTGAGGGTGCTGCGTGCCCGCCGCGATAAGCACCGCGTCATGCCGCTGCATCAGCTCATCGAGCGCGATGGCATTCGGGTTTACCTGCTCCGCGCCGGGGTATTTGCTAAAACCTATAGGCGTGCTCAACTTTATCTCGACGCCCAGAGCCTGGAGGTACTCATCAACTTCCTGCTTGCACAGGTCGCGTGGCAAGCGCCACTCCGGTATCCCTACCGTGAGCATCCCGCCCGCGACAGGCATCGCTTCGTAGATAGTCACGCCGTACCCCAGCTTCGCGAGATCGCGCGCCGCCGCGATGCCTGTCGGGCCTGAGCCAATGACGCCGATGGTCTTGTCGCTAGTGCGCGGTGGCTTCGGCGGTGGGGTCCACCCTCCCCGGTAATCGGCTGCTACGCGCTTCAGCCAGCAGATCGCGATTGGCTCATCGAGGCGGCCACGACGACATGCAGGCTCGCACGGCCTCGCGCAGACCCTCCCCAGGATGCCGGGGATAACGTTATCTTCCAGGTTAGTCTGGTAGGAAGTCTCGTAGTCCTCGGCCGCGATATGGGCTATATAACGCGCTACGTCCGTGTAGGCGGGGCAGGCGTACTGGCACGATATATTCGCCAGAAACCACTCGTTATCGCCGGTGTTGAGCTTATAGGGCGTAGTGTTCCGCTCTGAGTGCCCAACGCTGCTTTCCGACCGCACCAGGCCAAGTAGCCTCATTCGCTCATCTGCCATTGTGCTCTCCTTTTCTGCTTTATTTCTGAGGTCTCACAGGAGCGCAAGCTCCAACAACCATCTCTCATCTTTTATCGTCGTGGGCGATCCATGCCCAGGGTATACCCGTGTAGCATCAGGCAACATACACAACCTTCGCAGGCTCTTGTTGAGCGCCTCATTGTTGCCACCTGGAACGTCGGTGCGTCCCACCCCTTGCTTGAGCAGTGTATCGCCGGAGAATAGTAAGCCCCGCGCCGCTTCGTACAGGCAGATACTGCCGGGGGTGTGGCCAGGCGTATGCATTACCTCGAACCGCATGGAGCCTATCTCCAGCACCTCCTGGTCGTGCAAAATCCTGTCGGGTGTGCTTGGAGCTACTTTGAAGCCCTCTGCGTTGTACATTGTCATCTGTGGGTTCGCCATCCTGGCTATATCCCATGCGTGCGCGCAAAGCGGTGCGCCTGTCGCCTCGGCCAGAGCCAGGTTATCCGCGATGTGGTCCCAATGGCCGTGTGTGTTGATAACCATAGCAATCTTCACGCCTTCAGCAGTGGCAATCTCGATGAACCGCTTTGCCGCACCAGGTGGAGCATCTATAACTATACCTGACCCGCCCCTTGCATCGAATGTGAGGTACCCCGCCACCTGGCCCGGACCCCAAACCACCGCCTTTACGAACATGACCTAGCGCCTGTACGCACGCCCCGCAGCCCTGATAGCTGCCCGCATCTCAACGAGGCGGAAAGGCCCGGAGGCTGCGAGTGGCCGGACCACAGACTGCTCTACGAGATTGAGGTCGGAAAGAGTGGGTAATTGGCAGCCTGAAGGGAGAGTCAGGAAGATAGACGCATCAGTATCCGCCGCACAGGTAATGCTGTATGCGCCTCCAGGATCAAATGCTGCCACCTCGCCTTGCCGGGCGACTATAGCTCTACTCTCGTGGGTAATTCTGACCGTGCCGCGCAGTACAGCGCAAAAGGCCATTCCCCGTATCATTAGAGAAGGTGCTGAACCGAAAGCCCCACTTCTGACAGGAAGAGAGAGCAGAGCCGCTAAATCTTCCAGCCCTCCATCGCCGATGGGCAGACAGTCCAGACCACTTGTATGGTCCAGGGAAAATAGCTGCACGCTGTGGTGGTTTGGACGTAGAGAACTTTGTATCCCCTGTTCAAGGGTCTTTGAGGGTGGCATTCCTGCGTCTTGAGCATCGTCAAAGAACGCACCTGCCGGAAGTCCCAGAGAGGCAGTCAGCTTGCGAAGACTCGCAAGCGATGGGTTCGACCTTCCACTCTCCACCTGGCTGATGAAGCCCCTGGAAAGTTTGGTCTCACGCGCCAGGTCGGCAAGGCTCATGTTGCGCTCGCGGCGTGCGGCTCGCAGTCGCTCTCCAATCGTCATGTAGCCCTCCTGTTTAGTGCAGCTAAACCTGTCTAGCTACACTGTATCACCCATCTGAGAGCTTGTCAATGGAGTTAATGAATTATTTATGAGACTGCGGTCTGTCTATACACTGGGGGGTGCATCGTGCAAGAGATGTACATTCTTAGCCCCCAAACCACCAATTTCAGACCAATTTCCCAAATTGGCCCAAAAACCTGTCCCGTTTTGCCCCCGAAAGGGGATTAATTAAATAGAGATGCATTTCCGACCTCGCCGTCCGCAGTCGAGGTCCAACCACAAGGGTCCCGCTGGTGTCCCTGTCATCGAGGGAATTACACTCTCCCTCGTCACCCCCGAAAAGGAGGTCTCAGCCCAGAATATCGAGTACCGAGTACCATCTACACTCACGCTGCACGCTCCACACTCCACTCGCTACTCCACATTCGAACAACGGGCACAGCGCAGGTCAATCCTCCCCTGGTAGGAGCGCCATGCCCATAGCTCACCGCCTGAGGTGTTGTGGTAGTGGTAATTGGTAAAGGTGAACACAAACAGAATAATCATCACGGTGCTACACGCTGCACGCTGCACGCTGCACGCTGCACGCTGCACACGGCAGCCTCCGGAGGGAGGCTTCGTATGTGTAGCCCGCGGATTCATCCGCCGGGCGGCCCCACATCTGATGCTTATCCTATACTCATTCACCTTACCACACTACAATGCACCCCAGGCACCGAGATAAATCACCAGGAACCAGTTGCGGCACAGGGGCACCCAATCCTACAACCCAACGCGCCCGTAGGGGCATGGCGACGCCATGCCCCCACCCCCGCACCCACCAACACCACCAAGACCACTCCTCATAAGACCTCTGCGTCTCTGCGCCTCTGCGGTGAAATCTTGGCGTCTTGGCGTTTACTCTGTCCTTCGTCCTTCGTCTATCGATTCGACAGCACCAGCACCTTAGCAAGCTGAGCGCGCGTCGCGTAAGCATCAGGATAGAAGCAGCCGTCGCTATATCCGGTAAATATGCCCCGCTCTATGGCAGTCTGGACATAAGTCGAAGCCCAGTGCGTGTTCGGCACGTCGCAAAGTGTCGAGCTAGCACCCTGTGGAGTAGACCATCTATAAGCCAGTACCAGCATCTTTGCGACCTGGGCGCGTGTCACGTAATCGTCCGAGCGGAAAGTCTTGTCCGCGTAGCCGGAGATTATCCCTTTTGCCGCCGCGGTCTCGATGTAGCGGTAGAATGTGTGGCCCCGGCTCACGTCGGTGAATGTCGGTTTCAGAGGTCGCAACAGCGGCCACCCCTGGAAGAGCACAACCATTTTGACAAGCTGGCCCCGCGTCGTGGGGTTTTGGGGCCGGAACGTGTTGTCCGAATAGCCGGAGACCACACCCTTGCAGGCAAGCTCCGTAATGTAGTCGAGCGCCCAGAAATTGTCAGGCACATCCGAAAAGCCGATGTTGCAAGCCACGCCAGTCGGTGTCGCTGAAGGCAATATAGGCGGTATAGGAGTCGGCGTCGTTTCAGGTCCGCCGGGTGGCAGCGGCAGGCCATATTGAATTGATAGCGCGAGCAATTGCTGGCTTATTGACTGCACGCTTGCGATGCTCGGCGCGAGCGCTCTAATATCGACTCCCAGTATCCACGCATCCGCCTGCCAGTGCAGCCTTCGTTCCACAATCAGGCCCATTCCATCCGTCATGGTTGCCCAGTAGGCCGGGTACGAATGGAACCTGTCGAGGGTGATGCTATAGCCCGCCAATCGTGCATCTTCCTGTTCTGCTACGAAGGCAGCCTCCGCCGCAGCCGGGAACCCAAGAGGCCGGATCATCGCCTTCAACCACTCCGTCCCCGTAACCACGTGCTGCACGATCAGCCTGCCGGTGCTGTCGCGCGTAACGGTAGGAGGCCAGTTGAGAAGCTCCGCCAGGTCGGTAAGTGCTGCCTGCTCCCAACCTGCTTCCTCCGAAACCAACGGAGTGGGCGACAACATCACCGGGAGTGGTGTTATGCTTCCGGGTATCACCTCATCTTCGAGAGCCGACGCCCCGCCTGGCTGGGACAATACCCACCCGCCCAGCACCAACACTATCAGCATAGTATAGAGGCAGGATTGTGTTAGCTTATTCCACCCAACATGCGTGCGGGGCACCCCGTTACTTTGCTCTCGAAGGACTTTCATACAGCTATGCCCTGCTTTCGCTCGCGTGATATTGCCAGTAAGCTATGCCGTATATGATTCAGTGCAGCCAGCCCCACCAACCGTGCTACCTCGGAAGGTGTCGTGCGCCAGGAGTAAGATGCACTTTGTATTTCGCGGTCCTGGTCCTCGTGCAATAATAGGATTTCCGTAGAGAAGCGGACCGAGCTACGGTCGTTGCCCAGTGGCTCCTTTTCGACATATACCGCAAGAACGAAATCAGCGCGCAGCCAGACTCGGAGACCGCGCGCGGTCTCTTCTAGGTTCGCTTCTCCAGAGATGCTCATAAGGCCTGCCATATTCTTGCTGAATGCCTCAATGTCTCGCCCGCTGAATACTCCCAGGCAGGCTGAGTGCGCGCCGAGCAATGGACCTACAGACCCAATCGCGCCATCGCCCACTTCGAGGATCGCAAAGGTCCAGCCTCCAGCGTCCAGCAAATTCGCCACAACCCCTTGCGGCGTCTCATCATCAATTCCATAGATAGCCTCGCCCAGGCGGGAACGCACCTGGCCCTCGAGAGGCGCGATCAGGCGCTCCGCTTCTGCTCTATCATTGGCCTTGGCGGTGAGTCTCAGGTGGATACCGTCGCTCTTTGCGTAGGGCGCGAGTGTCGGGTTCGAGCCGTGCATTAGTTCTTTTACCACCTCTTCGACACGCGACTCCCCAAGACCCATAACCTTCAGCGTGCGCGATACTATCACCGAAGAGGAATGGCCCGCCAGTTCAGGCTCAACCTCGCGCTCCCACATCCGTTTCATCTCGAACGGCACCCCCGGCATAGAGACTATCATCCGCTCGCTGCCACTATTAGCGCCAGCGCGCCTTACCCACCACCCAGGCGCGGTGCCGACAGGGTTTGGAATGGCCGACGCGGAAGGGATGAGAGTGGCCTGCTTCTTGTTGCTTTCAGGCATGCGCCAGCTACGCCGAGCAAAGAGCGAAACCAGGTGCCGCTCAAGCTCCGGGTCAACCACCATCTCTTCACCGAGCAGCGCAGCAATCGCCTCACGTGTAAGGTCGTCCTCGGTTGGGCCCAGGCCACCCGTGGTCACAATGAGGTCGCTCCGCTCCCAGCCTCGCCGAAGCACAGCAACGAGTCGCCCTGGATTATCACCGACCTGGGAGACGTAGTAACAATCAATTCCGAGCGCGGCCAGCCTCTGCGCGAGATATGACGCGTTCGTATCGGTGATGGTACCGAGCATCAGCTCGGTGCCGATGGAGATAATTTCGGCTCGCATAATTCACCTGCCCGTGCCGGAGCCAATCAGGACCCTAGAATGCATTATAGCATAACTCAGACCCCAGCATCGCCGTTACGGAGAGCAACTCCAGATGCTTCTTCGTACAGTTGGGCCACAATCGAGTAGTCGAGCCGCCCCGCTCCCTTCGCCTTCGCCAACCTGTAGAGCTGCTGTGCGAGTGCGCCGCCGAAAGCAGGCGAGCCTAACTCGTTGGCCCACTCCAAGGCGGCGCGTAAGTCCTTCATCAGCAGGTCGAGCGCGAAACCTTTATCCAGATCGCCCGCGAAAAGGGTCTTTGGCAGCCAGTTCTGCATAAGATAATTGGACCCGCTGGAAGTCCCTATGATCTCCGTAAGCGTCTCCAGGGGCACACCCGCCTTCACGCCAAGAGTGAGCGCTTCGGCATTAGCCACCATGATAATCGAGATCAGCAGCTGGTTCACGAGCTTGACTGCCTGCCCCGCGCCTGGGCCTCCGACGTGCGTGATATGCTTACCTACTGTTTTCAGGATGGGTTGAGCGCGCTCGAAAGCATCAGTCTCGCCGCCCACCATAATAGTCAGGGTACCGTCGGCGGCACGCGCCGGCCCGCCGCTGACCGGCGCATCGAGTGCAGCAATACCTTGTTCCTTCAGGCGAGCGTGAAATTCCTTCGAGGCGGAAGGGGTGATCGTGCTCATGTCGATGAATAGCATCCCGTCGCGGCGCTGAGTGACCAAACCGCCCTCATCGAAGAGGACCGAGCGCACCTGCGGAACGTCAGGCAGAGACGTTATCACCACAGGGCATGCGTCACCCAGTTCGCCCACATTGGACGCAGAGTGGGCACCCAGCCCCACTAATACGTCCACGGGCTTCATATTCCGATGACCTAAAACCCACAGTTCGAACCCCGCCTCAATCAGCCGTCTGCCGTAGGGAAGGCCCATCGCACCAAGACCTATCAGACCTACTTTGTCTGCCATTAGTTTCCTCCTGAGGGTTGATTGGGAAATCTCCAGCAGAAATCCCTCATGACAAAGCAGATACTACGGAATAGGAGTCGGCAGGATGATTCCGGGGATAGGTGTAGATGTCTCTGTCGGCACCGGTATCGGCTCAGGCGTTATAGTAGGCGGCAAAGGTTCTGGCGTTAGTGTAGGCGCGATCTCAGTAGGAGGCACATCCGTAGCAGCCGGTAAGGGTGTAGGGGTGGGGGACGGGACCCTCGTGTTTATGGGCGTGCGTGATGGCCCTGTCGTGCGCGTAGGTCTGGGAGTAACTGTCGGTGGCGCTATCAGCGCAGTGCTTGTCGGGTAAGGCGTAGCCGTTGCGAAGGGCGTAACACTTGGCACCTTTGTGGATGTTGCCGTGGGAGTTTGCAAAACTGTCGGCGTGCGCGTGGGCGTTCGAGTGGGCCGAGGAGTGCGCGTCTTGGTGGGGATCCTGGTAGGCACGGGCGGCCTCGTTGGGGGTACGACGGTGACGATGCGCGTAGTCCCCGGTGTGGTCGTCTCTACCACTTCAACGATAATGACCCCTGCGGTCCCGACAGTTGTGGGCGTCGGTAGGCGGTCAACTGTCTCGTCAGGTGGAGCGAAATCACATGCAGCAAGGGCGAAGAGAGGGGCGAGGATCACTGATACTCCAAATCCCAATATGTAACGCGCCCTCACGCCATCGCCGAACAAATGTCGAAGCCGGAACATGGTTTTAATGATAACATAACGGAGGGCACTTAGTTGCATTCCACAAAATAAAGCTGCTGATGTAAGAAATCCCCCGCCCTAATCGTTTTTACTCTTAGGCGATTATGTGAACCAGACTCACATATCCCTACTCCTTCCTCAATCCAGGTCCCACTGTGCCGCGGGGCCTGGATTGTTTTTTGCGCGTCGTGATAAGATATGGGTGACTATTCTCCCCTGGAGACCCCATGCTGCAACTGGCGTTCGGCACACATAGACGCATTACATATATAGCCGCAGCCGCGCTGACGACCATCTGGCTCGCCATATACGCTTCCACCGTATCCCCTTCGGTCAATTTCATAGACAGCGGCGAGCTTATCACCGCGCTCCACGAGCCGGGTGTTGCCCACCCTCCCGGCTATCCGCTCTACACGCTTATGGGATATGTAATCTCCCATCTTCTCTGGGGAGAGGTCGCGTGGCGCGTCAATATACTCTCTGCCTTCTGGGGCGCGCTGGCGGTCGGCGCTCTATTCTTGTTGATTGTCGCGCTCTTCAACTATCTGCAATCAAAAGCGCGCCCACCTGTTCGCAAAGAGGTGCCCAGGGGGCGTCGCGCAAAGCACGCTCCTTCTATACCAGACCAGGATATCAAACAGGAGCGTACCTTCCTGGGGCAGCCGCTATCCGCGTGGCTCCCCTTAGCGACGGCGGCAGCCATAGCGTCCCTCCTGGGCGCTTCTTCTACCTTCTGGAGCAGGACGGCGCAGGCGAAGATGTATACCCTGCACTATTTCTTCGTCACCCTCCTCTTCCTCCTCGCTCTGCTTGCTCGCTGGGCCTACGAGCAAAAGGACCCGAAGGGGATGAGGCGCGCGCTCCTCGCGCTCTCTATCGGGTTAGGTCTGTCTCTATCGAACCACCTGATGACCACGCTCCTTGTCCCTGGGCTTTTGATGATGCTCCTCCTGGGAAGTAACATGCCGGAGCGGATACGGACAATGTTGCGCAATTGGTACTTCGCCATTCCAGCAATTGCGGTCCCTGTGCTTCTCTACCTCTACCTGCCGTTCCGTGCCTCGCAACACCCCCTGATGAACTGGGGTTCGACCGACTCGTGGGGAGACTTCTGGCGGCATATCACCGGCTGGCAATACCGCCCATACGTGGTGACCGATCCGCAGGAAAGAGCGGAGCTGATCGGTCGACTGTGGGGCTACGTCACCGGCCAGTGGTCTTGGCTAACGTCTACGGTGCTAGGTCTTTCTCTCGTGGCCGGCATATTGCTCGCACGGACGTACTGGCCCTTATTCGTAGCCACCGTTATTACAGCGGTTGCGACTCTCGTCTTCGCGACGTTGTACGGCATTTCCGAGATCGAGCCTTATCTCGTGCCCTTCTACATAATACTCCTTCTCTGGCTGGGGACGGCCCCGCTCACCTTACGTCGCGTTATCGAACCCGAAAAGACCTCCGCCGGACGCACAGGGCGGAACTTGACCGGGCGGGTCGTGGCAGGGGTGGCAGCCTTTCTCACTTTGCTGGGTCTGGTGAGTGCCCTCTTGCAATACCCCCTGCAAGACCACAGCGATGATTACCTGGCGGGGCAGTTCGCAGAAAACGTCTTCAGTGAGCTACCTCAGCATAGCGTCCTGATCACCGATTACTGGGACTTCTACGCTCCGACTATCTATCTGCAAAATGTCCTCCAAAAGCGTCCCGATTTATCTCTAGTGGATATGTCGCTTCTTAAGTACCCCTGGTATCTTGGGTACCTCGAAAGGTATAGTCCTGCGCTGGTAGAGAAATCGCGCGACATCATCGCGACCTTCCAGGTCGAGCAGAGGAGATGGGTAAACGGCGAGCCGTATAACCTACAGCTGTTGCAGGATAGCTACTACAGCCTCCTGACATCGTTCGTTGAGCGCAACTTCGATGCGCGTCAGGCTTACGTGCTTTTCCAACCTTGCGGACAGCCGGCGTCCTGCGAGAGTAACCTCGTTGCACCTGCCTTCGAGCGCCAGAGGATTGGGCTGACGTCGCGGCTCGTGCGGAGTCCGGTGCCAGCTGGTAGTGAGCCGCCAAAGGAGCCTGAATACAAACTTGCCGGAATTGCGACCGGCAGCCGCGTGCCAATGGACGATTTCGCCCGGCTAAACAGCTGCCGTTATGTCGAAGCCTACGCTATCCTCGCCCAGCAATATGGGACCGCGAACAAGCCTGACCACTCACAAATGATGGCAGCGATGGCTACAACTGTGAGGCAAGCGATACCCGGCCAGTGCCGCTGACGAGATCTACTGCAACAGGAAGAGCTTACGTCGCCTGAAGAAGATGAATAAGGCGACTAGTCCACATACAGCAGCCCCGAATGCCACCGCAGCAGGCGCGCCAAAATGGTCCGCGATCAGCCCTGACTGAAGGTTCCCCAGCGGGGCCATCCCTATGAAGAGGAAGGCGAATACGCCACTCACCCGCCCTCTAAGCTCGTCCGGCACGGTGGTTTGTATGACAGTGTTGGTTGTGGCGTTCACCGAGATCATCGTCCAGCCTACACCCGCGAGCATAGCAAGGGAGAGCAGATAGTTCTGCGAAAGGGCGAAGACTCCAAGAAACAATGGCAGTCCAATCGAGCCGATGATAATCATGCGCCCACGCTTGACGGAGCTGCGCCCACTCTGCCAGGTGAGGCTCAATGCCCCCACCAACGACCCCACGCCTGACACGGCCATAAGCGTGCCGTACCCCTCTTTGCCGACGTGTAGCACATTGTCCGCGAAGATCGGCATCAAAGTCGCGTACGGGAATGCGAATACGCTTGACGTGACCACGAGGATCATCAACGTAGAGATCGTCTCGTGGTGCCGGACGTAACGCAGCCCCTCGATGATACGGGAAAATGACTTTTCACTCTTCTTAACGCGCTCAAATCTCGGCATGTTCATACGTAGCAGGCCGGCTATCACGGCTAAGAAGCTGAGGCCGTTGAGCAAAAAGGCCAGCCCTGGACCCTGCCATGCAAGCGCCACCGCACCCACAGCAGGACCCGCTACGCGGGCACCATTGAAAATAGCCGAATTGAGAGCGACTGCATTAAGAAGATCATCCTTGCCCACCAGCTCGACTGTGAACGCCTGGCGAGCCGGTGCATCGAAGGCGAATAGCACTCCCATGAAGAGCGAAATCGCCATAACGTGCCATACCTCAATCAACCCAGTTAGAGTAAGCGCAGCAAGCGCAAACGTCGCGAGCATAGATAAGATTTGCGTCCAGAGGACGAGCACCCGCTTCGACACCCGGTCCGCGACTTCTCCCGCCCACAGTGAAAGGAGCAACACAGGCAGGGCATTGGCGAAGCCCACCATGCCGAGCCAGAAAGGTGAATGCGTAAGCTCCAGCACTAACCATCCACGAGCCACGACCTGCATCCAGGTGCCTACCAGGGACACCATATAGCCCGTCCAAAAGAGGCGGAAGTTCCGATGCCTGAGCGCCCGCAGCGAGGAAGGCAATCTAACCTTCTTCCCAAGGAGAGATATATCAGGCGTGATGTCCGCTACATATCCGTCAACTCTCTCCGTGGTTGAGTGCCGCGGTTCGCGCCCCGCGTTCCCCTCGTCAACGGCCACGCGCCCACTAGCATAAAGACCCACGTCGGCTGTAGCCAATTTAGGATCAACTTTAACAAGACTTGTCATAAAATGATTGAAAAACCTCTAAAGTGAATGGGTAATTATCGTATATTAGAATTATATCTAACCTGGCGCTTAAAGTCAAAGTTCCGCCCCCTATATGGTCCATTATTGCACTATTTCCAGCACGGAAGGTGGCGCTTGTACCTGCTCTCGAGTAAGAGAGAAAGCCGTCTCAATGGACGGCGCGACAGCTTCTGCGGCCTTGCTGCTGGCTGCATGTATCGTCGCGAGAGACCCTCCCCGCTCCACCCTGTCACCGATCTTATAGTGCAGCACGAAGCCAACGGAGTGGTCTATGCTATCACCTTTCACCGCCCGCCCTGCGCCAATCTCCACCGAAGCCCGCCCTATTGCCTCCGCGTCGATTGAAGCAATATACCCACTTGAGGAAGACGTTACCTCGCGTTGTACCGGCGCATTTGGCAACAGGTCGGGGTCATCGATGAAAGCACTGTCTCCACCTTGAGCTTCTACGAATTCACGGAACTTGCTGAGGCTCTTGCCGGAGTCGAGCACACTCCTGAGCACGTCTGCAGCTTCGTCAACCGAGTTTGCCTTTCCGGCCATATGCAGAAGGTGAGATCCGAGTGTAAGCGCGACTTCCACGAGGTCTCCCGGACCCTCCCCCCTGAGCGTCTGTACTGCTTCTTTGATCTCAAGAGCATTCCCAACGGCCCACCCAAGCGGTTGGTCCATCCCCGATAACACGGCGCGAGCCTGCAACCCAACGTCTCTGCCGATGTCCCGCATAGCCTCGGCCAGTTCGCGGGCTTGCTCATGCGTCTTCATGAATGCGCCTTTCCCCACCTTGACGTCTAGAACCACGCCATTCGCCCCTGCGGCGATCTTCTTCGACATGATGCTGCTGGCAATAAGGGGTAAGCTCTCCACAGTCGCCGTCACGTCCCTCAACTTGTACAGGACGCCATCAGCGGGCGCGAGGTCGCTCGTCTGTGCTGCCACCACAATGCCCACTTTGCGCACCGTCTCAAGGAATTCGTCCGCGGAGAGCTGCGTCTTGAAGCCACGAATCGACTCCAGCTTGTCTATCGTCCCGCCAGAAAAGCCAAGGCCGCGCCCCGACATCTTGCCGACCGGTACGCCCGCCGCAGCCACCAGTGGTGCAACCACGAGGGTCGTCTTATCCCCAACCCCACCCGTCGAATGCTTGTCTGCGACAAACGGGCCGACGGATGACAGATCGAGGCGCTTGCCCGACGCCACCATAGCGCGGGTGAGGTCTGCGGTCTCGCGGGGGGCCATCCCCCGTATGCATACCGCCATCAGCCACGCGCCAACCTGGTCGTCCGTGACGTGGCCCGACATGATGCCGGAGATGAACCAGTTGATCTCCTCAGCCGAAAGCTCGCGGCTATCACGCTTGGCGGCAATAATATCGGCGGCCCTCACCTGCTCATCTCCTTCTTTTGCTTTGGGCGGTCTCGTGTGGGGCTGCACCCCAGCAAGTTGCACACCTCTATAGGCTCTCCCCCGTGCATATAGTGGCGGGGGACCCGCGCGGAGAGGCCACAGAGGATTTCATAGGAGATGGTGCCAGTGAGGTGAGCCAGATCGTCGGCGGTTATCTCCTCATCACCCTGCCGCCCGATAATGACGACCGCGTCACCCTCGCTCGCGCCAGGCACGCCGGTAACGTCGATATTCGACTGGTCCATGCTTATTCGGCCCACCACCGGGCAACGATGCCCCCGAACCAGCACCTCCCCCCGGTTGGACAGGGCGCGTCGCAAGCCGTCCGCGTACCCCACCGGTATCAGTCCAATCCGCGAAGGTTTATCCGCTACCCATGTGCGCCCGTAACCAATGCTATCCCCAACATCCGCATCGTGAACGCGTGCCAGCCGCGTGCGCACAGTTACCGCACGGTGCAAAGTGACCACATCTGCCAGGTGAGGTGCGGGTAGGTGGCCGCTCAATGCTATTCCGGTGCGAACCATATCGAACCGCGCCTCAGGCAGCATAAGCCCTGCTGCGGTGTTAGCCGCATGAACGATCTCGAAGTTTATACCATTCTCGGTAGCCACGCGCCGAACTTCGTTGAAACGCGCCAGCTGCTCGCGTGCGAAGGCCAGGTCAACCCCATCAGGGTCCGCAAAATGCGTCATCAGCCCTTCGAGCCACAGGTGCCGGCAGCGCAAGACGCCTTGAGCCAGGGGCAAGAACTCGTGCGGAAGGCAGCCGAACCGCCCCAGGCCCGTATCCACTTTGATATGTACAGGTAGACCCGCCTCTGGCAGACCGGCGCGCTCCGCCGCAGCTTCCAGGGCCAGCGCGGTTCGCATCCTGTGCAGCACAATCGTCAGCCCGTTGCGCACTACCGCTTCCGCCTCATCCGGCGAAACGTAGCTCATAACAAGCAGAGGGCCACTATACCCGGCTCTGCGTAGCTCGATCCCCTCATCTACGCACGCTACCGCCAGCATAGAGGCCCCACCTTCAAGGGCAGCCGAGGCTATCCAGGGCGCGCCCAGCCCATAACCGTCGGCCTTCACCACGGCCATCACGCGGCAACGCGGCCCGATTGCCGCCCGGAAAGCACGCACGTTCGCAGCGATGGCGGAGAGGTCAATCTCCGCCTGCACGGGCCTACCCCACAATCCCTCGTCTTTGGAAATCACACTCGTATCCATTTGTCCATAATCTATCGTCTATCGTCTATCGTCTATCGTTCGTTATGAGTTCTTAGCTTCTTTTGTAGCGCCGGAGTCTCGCACGCTCTTCTGAGCGCGTGCAAGCAGCACAGGCAGGTCTCCGGCAAGCCCGCCCGCAGGGCCATAATCTTCGCGCAACATCTCACCTGCCAGCCCGTGGAGGTACACGCCTGCACACGCCGCGTCAACCCCGCCTATCCCCTGCGCAATCAGACCCGCGATAGCCCCGGCCAGCACATCCCCCGTGCCCGCAGTAGCGAGTGCGGGATTGGAGAATGGGCTGATATACACTTTCCCCCCAGGGTCCGCGATCACAGTAGCAGCCCCTTTCAGCACGACTATGCACTTCCAACGCGCCGCCGCATCCCTTGCCACTCCAACGCGATCAGCCTGTACATCATCCACCGTGCTGCCTGTTAGCCGCGCCATCTCCCCTGGGTGGGGGGTGAGCACCGAGCCTTGCGGTATAGTCTTGTCCCACTCCTCCCACTCCGAGATGATGTTTAGCGCGTCACCATCCAGCACCAACGGTGGTAGCTTCGTATGCCCATCTTCCGAGCGGTCCGTATCCACTGAAACGCGTGCCGAGAACCCTATCGGGCGGGCCGAAGGGCGAACGTGTGCGTCACTATTAGCTAGCAGGTTGCGGAGGAAGGTTGCCGTCTCCTTCTCCTTGCCGATGCCGCACCCGACCAGCAACGCATCGTAACCTTCCAGGCCCGTACGTACCTTCTCAGCTCCATGAGAGGCTATTACCCCAAAATCGGATGGGAGCGGAAGGAAAGTGCATTCCGTCAGCTTGGCTCCAAGCATGGGCAGGAGATCGCCAGGCGTTGCGAGCGTCGCCAGACCGGCCCCCACACGCATCGCCCCTTGTGTGGCGAGCGCGGCTGCACCTATGTAATTCACAGACCCCGCTACGACCATCACCTTTCCGAATGTCCCTTTGTTTCCATCATCAGGCCGGGGGGGCAATAACCTCTTTACCTCAGCCTCGGTTAGTAATTCGCCTGATGCTATTTCTTGCTTCGTATCACTCAATCCTATATCTCCTAAAATGATGTCACCCGCCAGGCTCTTTCCTGGGTGGAGCACGTGTCCATACTTCAAACTGCCTAGCGCCACTGTCATTCGAGCGCTCAGGGCGTGGCCCCTCACAGCGCCCGTATCGCTATCTACGCCTGTTGGTATGTCGATAGCCACAATGCGGCGGCCAGAGCGCTGCACCATGTCCACAATTTCCGCCAGCTCACCATCTACATCCCGCTTTATACCCGTGCCTAGCAGCCCATCGATCACGACGGTACACTCTTCAAGCCGCGTACCAAGCTCTTCCATTGACGCGCTTCCCACAATGGGACTAATCTCTATACCCCGCTCCGCAAGAGGTTCTAGCAAATGGCTATCATTGAGCTTCCTGGACCATGCCCGAACGATCACGCTCCAACCATGGTCGGACAGGTGGCGCGCCACGACCAGCGCATCTCCACCGTTGTTGCCAGGACCTGCCAAAACGAGCACCGGCTGTTTACTCTCCAGCCCCAGCCACTCGATAGCATGGCGCGCTACCTCGGCCCCGGCACGCTCCATCAGCCCTTGCCACGTAGCGCCTCGCTCCACCGCACACGCCTCGATAGCGCGCATCTCGGACGAGGTCACTACACTGTTCATAACTCATATATCATGCAGATATATCGTCTGTCGTCCGCTGTCATGCCCTCTCAGGCCCAGCCACCGCAATTACCATCGCACACGCCAGCTCCTTACTGTGCGTGAGGCTGATCGCCCAGGTATTGAGCCGCAGGTGGGCCGCCCGGGCCTTGGCCTTATCGTGAAGGAAGACGAGAGGCTTGCCACGCCGGTCGGGCAATATCTCAATCTCCTTCCACCCGATACCTACGACGCCTGTGCCGAGCGCCTTCATGGTAGCTTCCTTTCCGGCAAAGCGGGCCGCCAGCTCAGGGTATCTCCCTCTGCATATTACAAGCTCGCGCTCCGTCCATACCCTTGTCAGGAACCGCTCTCCGTAGCGCTGAGCTACTTCCCGGATGCGGCCCACCTCTACAAGGTCAACACCGCATTGTACGGCCCCATCTAACGCGTCGCGGACCGACATACTCGCCATCATCGACCAGGTTGGTAGCCCTGCTAGCTCGCTGGGGCTTACGAATTCGTTTCGCCCATCGGGTATATCAGGCACTTGTGCGTCCATCTTTTGGCGGTCGTCCGACCCCCACATAGGTGAATCCCAGGTCGCTAATTTCCTTCGGATCATACACATTGCGCCCGTCAACCAGCACGCAATTGCGCATGAGGTCACGCACCTTCTCCATATCGAGCTGCTTGAATTCGTTCCACGCGGTAATCAAAAGCAACGCATCTGCGCCCCTGGCCACTTCGTAAGCATCGCGGCAATAGTGCACAGCCTCAGGAAGCTCCTTGCGGGCAGCTTCCATGGCAATTGGGTCGTATGCGGCTACCTCCGCCCCCTTTTCAATAAGGGCTTCAACTATGTCTATTGATGGACTCTCTCGCATATCATCCGTGTCAGGCTTGAATGACAGCCCCAGCACGCCGATACGCTTGCCCGCCACCTCCCCACCCAGCAGCTTGATTACCTTTGCGACGAACCGCCGCCTCGCCTCCAGGTTTATCTCCAGAACCGCATGCAATAGCTGCGGGCGTGCATTCCCGTTCTCGGCCATGTGTGCCAGTGCTTTTACATCCTTCGGGAAGCAGCTTCCCCCGAAACCGACCCCGGCGTTCAGGAATTGCGCGTTGATACGCTTGTCATAGCCCATCCCCTGCACAACCTCTTTCACATCTGCCCCCAACTCCTCGCAGATGAAGGCTATTTCGTTAGCAAAGGAAATATAGGTTGCCAGGATCGCATTGGAGGCATATTTTATCATTTCCGCGGTGCGCAGGTCGGTAATCATGACGGGAGTATCGAGAGCCTCGTACAGCTCCTTCACGCTCTCTGCGGCTGCTCGCTCTTCTGAGCCGAGTATTATCCGGTCGGGGTGCAGAAAGTCGAAAACCGCCTGCCCCTCTCGCAAGAATTCTGGATTTGAGACCACCGCAAATTTGAAGTCGGGGCGACTGACCGAGCCTACCCACTCGCTCACCTGGTCCCCCGACCCGATTGGCACCGTGCTCTTGTTGATGATGCGGAGCGGTTCGACCGCTCGGCCTGGCGCGATCTGGCCTATGCTCTTCGCCGCAGACGCCACGTAGCGCATATCCGCCGAGCCATTGGGCGATTCCGGCGTGCCAACCGCGATAAAAACAAACTCGGCTTGTTGGAGCGCATCTTCATAGCTCGTCGTGAATTCAAGGCGGCCCGCCCTCAGGTTCCGCTGTAACATCTCCTCAAGGCCAGGTTCATATATTGGCGACTTCCCCTGCTTCAGCCTCTCGACCTTCCCCTCGTCAATATCCATGCAGACTACATGGTTCCCCAGGTCAGCAAAGCAAGTCCCTGTTACGAGGCCAACATACCCGGTGCCTATAACCGCAATTCTACCGTTCAATACAACCCTCCCTCATGCGATGTTTCCCGACGACGGACGACGGACGACGGACGACAGACGAAACTATACATTACTGGAAAGCACTAATTACTTGTCCCATATCTGGTCGTAACCATTCATTCACCATCAGCTATCGTCCGTCGTCCGTCGTCCGTCGTCCGTCGTCTGTCGTCTGTCGTCCTTCATCACTTCGCAATCATCGATAGCTGCGTCACCCAACTCTGAAACTGCCTGCCGTAGCCATATATCTCTATGGCATTGATGACCGCCATGTCGCTTCCCACCCCATCTTGTGCTGATTTCAAGACAAAATTGTGGCGGCCCCAGGTACCCTGCAATACCTTTGTGGTGACAGTCAGATCTTGGTCCTGTCCGAAATAGTAAAACGAGTGCTTCCATTCATGCTGCTTCTGCTCAGAGTCGCTGTATATTACCTTTATTGTTAGGGGAAAGATGTTACCTTGCGGGCCTCCTGCCTCCACCGATTGCAGCACCACCTTCACTGAAGCGTCAAGTTCTATCTCGCTCAGGAACTCCACGGGCTGATTCATCTCCTGGCGTATGCCCACCGTCGCGTATGTGTCGCCACTTCCCTCCCTTTGGAGCCTGGCAGCCGTAACGATATCGGTCGTTCCAAGTCCGAGTGTCTCGGTCACTATATTAGTGACGCCCGGCTCCGCTACAGGCTCAGTAGTCTGCGCAAGAATCGGCAGCCATGCCGCAATCCCGAGTCCCCCATTCGCCGCTAGCTCCGCCCCACTTGTGGGCCCTTCAGTAAAGGTGCCGTTCCTGATCAGCTCCTCCTCTATCGGACCTGGACCTACGATAGTGCCATCTGCTGACACTCGCGCCATTGTGCCGGGTGAAAGCTGTATCTGCCTCCCATGCGAAAGGAGTTTCGCTGAGCCGTAATCAACGAATGCGCTTGTCAAATGTCCTTGCTCGGACCCTTCTACTCGAAGTCTCACCTTCGATTTAACGTCCGGCTCTATTACTCCCGTTTCGGTAGCTATCAGGTATTTCGCAGAGGAATAGCTACCGAGGTCGGCAGTGACGACGACTACCGTGCCCGAATCCACAACGATTGAAGCTTCCTTCAGGTTCTGAAATAGGGCACCGGTACGCAACCTCTCGACGCGGAGCCGTGTATCAAAATAGGTCTGTATCGTGCTGCCGTCAAAGAGTTGCACGAATGCCCCGCTGGTCGGACCTGTCTCTACCTCGTCCCCTTCGTTCAGCGTAGTCTCTTTCGACACTAGTTCCGGCGCAACGATATGATTTCGCCGTACCACGACCTGAGTGCCGGTGCGCACTTCGAGCGTTGCGGAATGGGGAGTTGTAATATTGCCCAGCGTGCCGGCAAGCCAGTAGGTAATCGACCCGCATGAGAGGAGAAAGACTATACCGGTGAGCGTGAGAACAGCCCATACAGACCGGGCACGCTTACCGAGACGCAACGTCGTGGGGTCGGCTACCGCCTGAGCATCAGCGCTCATCAGGCTCTGACCTCGAAGCCGCCCGGAAAATCGTCAGACCCTCTATGTTGCCACTCATACTCTACATCGTCAACCCTGGCCGCGACAGGCCCTCGGTGTAACTGCCCAAGCAGCACATCCAACCTGCCACGCTCTCCGTATGCGACTACTTCGACGTTGCCCTCTGGGCTGTTCCGCACATAACCTCGCAGGCCCAGGCGACGCGCTGCCTCGTACACGAAGACTCGAAAGCCTACGTTTTGCACTCGTCCTCGCACGATTGCAACCAGGGCCAAAAGACGCGGTGCGTTGCCTGTAGCATCTTCCATGATAGAGTTATTTTACCGTGATGTAGAGAAGGTAAGCAAATCAGGTCTACCATGCCCTACCCTGCGTATATACGAAAGATGGCATGGTAACAGGCGCGAAGGTGGCGCTAATGATATCCAAACACCTCTTTGAAATGCGTCACAAAGGCGCTCTTTACGTCGGCCATAGCAGACGGCAGCGCAAGCAGCTGGGACATTGAGGTGACACCTTTATCTACAATTCCACAGGGAACGATCCTGGAAAAGTACGATAGATCGGTCTCAACGTTAAGCGCGATGCCGTGACTGGTGACGCCACGCCCGTCTACCTTCACGCCAATCGCTGCAATCTTCTCTTCACTAGCCGTACCACGCACCCACACACCGCTGTAACCCTGCACGCGATATGAGCTAATCTCGAAATCAGCTAATGCGCGAATTAGCACTTCCTCCAAAGAGCGAACATAAGCTCGATAATCACGCCCTATCTTGGTGGCGAAGAGGTTAATGATGGGGTATGCAACCAGTTGGCCCGGACCGTGATACGTCACGTCACCCCCTCGGTCCACATCCAGCACGATAGCGCCAATTCTGCCAAGCTCTTCCTCATCCGCCAGGATGTGATTTCTCCCCCCGCTCCTCCCACACGTGTACGTGTGAGGGTGCTCTAACAGCAGGAGAGTATCGCCTACATGGCCCTCAATGACGACAGCAGCCAGATCTCTTTGAAGCTGCCAGCACTCCTCGTAGGGCACTAACCCGAGGTCGCGCACCGTGAGTGTAGGAGGGGCAGATTGGGCGGTCAACCCCTCTGCTATCGCTAGATCAGTCGCCATTTACTTCTGCTTCGTTAGACATTACGCTAGGCTTGTAGCAGCTACATGGCTATGGCTGACATCCGCCGCTTGCTTCACCTGCTCATGCGCGTGGTACGAGGAACGCACCAGGGGGCCGCTCTCGACGTGCTTGAAACCCATCTCGAGTGCGATTTCCTTCAAGACCTTGAATTCGTCGGGAGTGTAATACTTTAGCACGGGCAAATGGCGGAAGGAAGGGCGCAGGTACTGTCCGATGGTAACGATGTCGACCTCGTGCTCGCGCAGGTCATGTAGCACCTGTACTACCTCGTCCCACTCTTCGCCCAACCCCACCATCAGCCCTGATTTGGTGTAAATATCGCTGTGCGTGGGGTCCATATCCTTTGCGCGCTTCAGCAATTCTAGGGAACGCTCGTACTTCGCCTGGGGGCGCACGATGTAATATAGCCGGGGCACAGACTCGATATTATGATTCAGGATATTGGGTCGAGCGTCCATTACCAGCTGCAAGGCCCACCATACCCCTCTAAAGTCGGGGATCAACACCTCTATGCCACATTCCGGCGTATACTGCCTGCTCAACCTTATCGTCTCAGCGAATATCTCCGCTCCGCCATCTGGCAGCTCATCGCGATTTACCGACGTAATTACCACGTGCTGGAGCTTCAGCGTTTCGATGGCGCGGGCTACACGCTCAGGCTCTTCCCTGTCGAGCTTGCCGGGCCGCCCCGTCTTGATCGCGCAGAAGCCGCACGATCGCGTGCAGGTATCCCCCAGGATGAGGAAAGTCGCGGTGCGGTGCTCCCAGCATTCGGATATGTTAGGGCAGTGCGCCTCCTCACAGACGGTATGGAGTCCCAGGCCGCGCATGAGCGTCTTCAGGTCGCGATAGTTCTCTCCCTGCTGCCACTTGACGGTCAGCCAGGGGGGCTTACGGTCGACGGGGACGGGTACGGTGCTGACAGGCCGTGCCGGTCCGCCGGGACGACTATACGGCCTCAATTCGAGGGGTGCAAATGAAACTTGATCCTTTATTGTATCTGACATTGTTATCTGTCCCTTCTTTATTACGCGGGTTTATATACCGCGTCTATTATAACATAAGCAGTTTGGTGGGCATGGATATATGGGGGATAGTAAGCCCTGGAGTGCTATGCACCACGGCACGCCTACCCGATTCTCTCAAACAGGAAGGCGTTCCATCGAAAAACTGACATGAGGTGTCAGGAACAGGGATGTATAATCTTTGAAGTGGCGAGAGTTAGTAGGAGGTAAGAAATGAAATCGAACGCGCAAACAATCGGGACAAATGGAGTTGAGCCTAGCCGCCCAATATTGCCTGCGGAGTACGGCGTACCGGCGGATAAGGACGAATTCGTTACCTGGGATTGGGTGGTAGAACGACTTGAAAGCGCGAAGAATTACTGGGTAGGAACGACACGCCCGGATGGCCGCCCGCACGCGGTCCCTGTGTGGGGCATCTGGGTGGAAGACACGCTCTATTTCGACGGCCACCCTGATACGCAATGGAAGCGAAATCTCGCCCAAAACCCCGCCATATCGGTCCACCTGGAGAGCGGCGACGAAGTCGTGATCCTCGAAGGGGTGGTCGAACAGATCCCACATATTGACCGAGAGCGTGCCAAGCAGATTAGAGCAGCCTCCATGAAGAAATACAGTTACGGGTCAACTGTTGAGGAGTTGGTGAGTGCAGGTTCTACGGCGATGCGGCCTCAAGTCGTTTACGCATGGAGTGAGTTCCCGAAGACGCTCACCCGCTGGCGGTTTCGAGAGGAATAAAAAAGAGGAGTGGGCAGGCAGCCCACTCCTCTTTTTTATTCCTCTGTTCCTAGAGACCTGCGTTATCGGCGCTGAAGCTCTCCAGGCTCGACTTCACGATTCGCAAGAAACGCGCTCCAACTCCACCATCGAGGATGCGATGGTCGAGGGCGATGGTCGAAAACATCATGTGGCGGATCGCTATCGCATCGTCAATCACTACGGGCCGCTTGACTATCGCTTCCATTGTGACGAGGCACGCCTGGGGCTGGTTGATGATGGAGTGGGTCATCACGACACCGAGTGACCCTGTGTTGTTGATTGTGATGGTACCACCCTGGATGTCGGGGAGGGTGAGCTTGTTGGCACGAGCGCGATTGGCAAGCTCATACACCTGGCGAGCTATCCCCGTAACGCTGAGGTTGTCGGCGTTATGTATCACCGGCACGATTAGACCCTCACCGATGTCAATCGGTATGCCCACATTGATGTCGCGCTTGAGGATCACGCCCTGCTCATCGCTCCAGATGGCGTTCACCATTGGCACCTGCTTGATGGCGTCTATCACCGCCTTGATGAAGAAAGGCAGATATGTTATGTCAACACCCTCACGCTGCTTGAAAGCGTCCTTGATACCATCCCGGTAGCGCACGACATTGGTCATATCTATCTCGACTGTAGTCCACGCATGTGGCGACGTGTGGACACTTCTCACCATGTGCTCAGCGATTGCCCTGCGCATCGGTGTAAGGCCCATCGGTGTATCGCCACCGGCGGTTGAGGGGAGCGGCGCGGGCGCGGGTGCAGGGGCCTGCATCATGGGCATTGCCGCAGCTGCGGCTGGCTGGGCAGGCATAGTTGGCGGAGGATGAGGCGTGGGGAGGGCCGGAGAGGGTATCGTCGGTGCGGCCGTCGTTGCAGGCTGCGCGCCACGCTGGGCAACGTATTGCAAGATGTCCTCTTTGGTAACACGCCCGCCCAGGCCGGTCCCGGTGACCTGTGCCAGGTTGACGTTGTGCTCTTCGGCAAGGCGGCGCACTGCCGGGGTTGACCGCCTGCGAAGTATCTCCTCCTCGCTCTCAGCGCCACCTGCCGGGGCTGTCGAAGTGGCTACAGACCCGCTATACATCTCAGGTGCGGCCTGAGGCATACTGGCCGCTACACTCTGGGTCATGTCGGCGGGCATCTGCGCCTGGGGAGTGTACTGTGGTGCTGCCGGCACGGGTGTCGCGGCTTGCGCCCCGTCCGTTGGAGCGGCAGCCTGCGGTGCGGGTGCCGGGGCAGCTGGGGGAGGAGGTGCCTGCTCGGCTGCGGGTTGAGCCTTCGGCACTTCGGGTGCTGCGCTCTCCGTGCCTCCCTCGTCAATGGTGAGTATCTCTGTTCCCACCGGCACGGTAGCGCCCTCTTCTACCTTCAGCTCCTTGATCACACCCGCCACGGGAGAAGGTATCTCAGCGTTCACCTTGTCCGTGATAACTTCCGCTATAGATTCGTACTTCTCTATCTTATCCCCAGGCTGCTTGAGCCATTTCCCTATCGTGCCTTCCGTGACGCTTTCGCCAAGCTGCGGCATCGTTACCGGCGTAATTGCCATCTGATAATCTCCTTGCGTTTTGGTCAGTTGTTTAGTAGCTCTTCACCGTAATTCGCTACTCAGGACCTCATCGTCCGTCGTCCGTCGTCCTAATACGCCGCCAACTCCATTACGGCCTTCTTTATCTTCTCTGGGTTGGGCATAAAGTATTCTTCCTGGTGGTGGTTGTAAGGCATCGCGGGGATGTCAGGTCCGGTCACACGCATGATAGGGCCGTCCAGGTAGGCGAAAGCCTCCTCAGCGATGGATGCGCTGATCTCAGCGCCCCACCCACCGCTCTTGTTGTCCTCATACACTACGAGCGCCTTACCCGTCTTCTTCACGGAGCTGATAATGGTCTCGCGGTCGAGCGGGCTAATGGTCCGCACGTCCACTACTTCAATGCTAACCTCGTTCGCCATCTCTTCGGCAACCTTGAGGCTCTGGTAAAGCATCATGCCGTAGGCGATAATCGTCATATCGCTCCCCTCGCGCGCGATGGCCGCCTTTCCGAGGGGCACGGTGTAGTCCTCCTCCGGTACCTCCCCCTTGATCAGGCGATAGGCACCCTTGTGCTCCAGGAAGATAACAGGGTCGGGGTCGCGTATTGCTGCCTTGAGCAAGCCCTTCGCGTCATAAGGATTTGAGGGTATAACGACCACAAGCCCCGGTATATGGCCGTACAACGCTTCGACGCTCTGCGAGTGATAAAGCGCGCCATGGATACCACCACCGTAGGGCATGCGGATCACCAGCGGGCAACTGAAATCGTTATTAGAGCGAAAGCGTATCTTCGCCGCCTCGTTCATAATCTGGTCCATCGCGGGGTGGCTGAAGTCGGCGAACTGCATCTCAGCGACGGGCCGCATCCCGTTCATGGCGGCCCCTATCGCCGTTCCTGCTATCATCGACTCGGCAAGGGGGGTGTCAATTACGCGTTCAGCGCCAAACTGCTTGAAGAAGCCGTCGGTAACACCGAAGACACCGCCTCGTGGCCCTACGTCTTCGCCCATAACGAACACGCGGTCGTCGCGCTCCATCTCTTCGCGGAGGCCATCGCGTATGGCCTCGATCATCGTCTTTACCGCCATGATGCTCGATCCTCCGGTGTAGCATAAACGTACAATGCCGCATCTTTGGCTTCCGGCTCAGGCGCCGTTTCGGCGTAATCGGTCGCGTCGTTTACCTCGCGGTCTATCCGCGCCTTGATCTCCCCAAGCTCTTCCTCCGTCGCAATCTTGTGGTCGAGGAGGTACTGGCGGTACTTGGGCAGAGGCTCCTTCGCTCGCCACAGGTCCACTTCCTCACGCCCACGATATGTGCGGTCGTTGTCGTCGGAGGAGTGAGCCGTGAGGCGGTAGGTCTTCGCCTCGATGAGAGTGGGGCCTTCGCCGTCGCGGGCACGCCTGGCAGCCTCGCGTGTAGCCTCATACATCGCCAGCACGTCGGTGCCGTCAACCTCTACACCCGGAAATCCATACCCTGCCCCACGAGCCGCCACGCTCTCTCCAGCCACCTGCTGCGGCACCGGGACAGAAATTGCGTACTGGTTATTCTGGCAGAGAAAAATCACGGGCAGTTTATGGATACCCGCCATGTTGAGCGACTCGTGCCAGTCGCCTTTGCTGGTGGCCCCTTCGCCATGCGACACCACCGTCACCTCGCCCGTCTTGCGCATCTTCGCGGCGAGAGCTACGCCTACGGCATGGCACATTTGGGTCGCCACGGGGGAAGAGCCTGTGACAATCTTGAGCTTCCGGTATCCATAATGTCCCGGCATCTGCCGCCCGCCGCTGTTCGGCTCTTCCTTGCGGGCGAAATGCTGTAGCATCGCCTCACGGGGGGTATATCCAAGCGCCAGTACCATCGCGAGGTCACGGTAATAGGGGAGGAACCAGTCTTTTCCACGCTCCAACGCGAACGCCACACCCACCTGGATGGCCTCATGCCCCTGGCAGGAGATAACGAACGGGGCTTTGCCTTGCCTGTTGAGAAGCCACATACGCTCGTCGAGGGAGCGCGCCAGGAGCATAAAGTAATACATGTCGAGCAACTGCTCTTTGCTCAACCCAAGCTCTTCATGCTTGGGCACGCTGGTCGCCGCTCGCGCCTTGCGAGCAGTTGGCGCCGCCTTCTCTTTGGCGGTCGTTGCCATATAAGCACCTCCATCAATACCTGTCCAACCAACGTGCGACACGACGCACGACAAGGTATTCCAAAAGACGCTCCATATTATCACAAGGGCAATACCTTGTCAAAGCGTGCAGGCATGGAAGCAGGCTATGACCGATTTGCGTTATAATCTCCCGTTATGCCCCGCACCGACTATCTCACTTATGAAGAACTCCTACAACTAAGGCTCAAGCGACCCATCGACCTGCGTGCAAGGCGCATCGTGCTACAAAGCAAGGTTCTTGGGGTCAAGAAGCGTTTCTACGTAGCCCTTCCACCGGGGTACTCCAGCATCGCCAACCGCAGTAGACGCTACCCGGTCCTCTACCTCTTTCGCGGGCACGAGCATGAATGGATACACAGGTACCAGGACAAATCAAGGCGTGGCACGACCGCTATAGAAGTATATAGGGACCTCCTCGCGAAAGGGGATGTCGGGCCGATGATACTTGTCTTCCCAGGCATCAGCAGCGACGACAACCGCGTGCCCGGCCTCCTTGTGAACTTCCGCGCCCCGCATCTCGCTAAGTATAGTACAGGCATCGGCACAGGCTGCTTCGAGGATTATTTCCTCCGTGAGCTTATACCTTACGTGGACAACCATTACCGGACGGTCCCCTTCAGGGGTGGCCGAGCCGTAGATGGCTTCTCCCTCGGCGGTTTCCAATCGATCAAGATAGCTGCCCAGCACCCCGACATGTTTTGCTCCGCAGGCTCCTTTGATGGCACCTTTCTCTATGCCACGGAGCGGGGGGCTGCGGTGAGGGCTACAGACCGGGTGGTCCGCAACCCCATGTTCGCCGCGCCCTTTGGATTCCCCAGGGACCTCGACTTCGTAGCCGCTAACAACCCCTCCAATCTCATCTGGCGAGGTGAGCGCTCCGCGCTCGCGGATGTGCATTGGCTCATCAGGAGCGGCCCTGAGAGCGCCGAGCCGTGGCAATCGAACTATTACCGCACCCAGCATCTCCTTGGAATAATGCGAGCACACAAGCTCCATAACGGCATTGGCGCTGTCTTCAGCGGGGCGCGCCACAACTGGCGCTGGGCAGACCGACACCTGGAAGATACATTGCCTCTCCACTACAAAGCCTTTTCTTGACAGCGTTATCTTGATGCCGTATAATTATTCGTGCCCTATTCCAGGGGACGCTACCTAATGTTCCGCGATAGCTCAACGGTAGAGCAGGCGGCTGTTAACCGCAAGGTTCCAGGTTCGAATCCTGGTCGCGGAGCCAAAAACGAAAATCCCCGCAGGTCGTGAGCACGATCTCCGGGGATTTTTGTTATCCGTCACATCTGGCGTATAATTATCTGGAAGAGAAGTCTAACAAGGAAAGATCAGAATTGGATAGACAAACGGCAATTGAATACCTTCTTGAGCTTTATGAGAATCCTACCCATCGTGGCCCGCTGGCGGATGCCGACATAAGCGTGAACGGGGGCAACCCCGGCTGCGGAGATATAGTTACGCTTCACTTGAAAATCAACCCTGAGGGGCGCGTCGAAGAGATCAAGTTCGAGGGGGAGGGCTGTACAATCAGCCAGGCTGCTGCCGAGCTTGTGGCCGAACGCATGGAAGGTTCCACCTTAGAGGAAATCGAACAGCTTCAGCATGATGTCATCGTCGATGAGCTTGGGCGCGAAGTGGTCATGAGCCGGCCCCGCTGCGCGACCCTCGCCCTCGGCACGCTGAAGCAGGCAGTGGAAGAGTACAAGAAATCGCACAGTGCGACCTCCCCGGCATGACGCCGGTAGCTCACAGGCCTCTTTCAAATAAACTTTCTTTTCCAATAACCCCTTTAAGACAAGAGTCCTCCCACTGCGCTTCTTCTGTCGCCTCGAAGGACGAGAATCGACCCTGTAGGGGCAACCAGCAAAGTATACTGCTCGTTGCGCCATGTAACGAGCACAGGGCCGGGGGGCGCGCCTTCGAAGACGGTGCCATCCTTCGATACCTTTCGCTCTCTTCGCAATCTCAACGCGAAGCCGTGCCACGACTCGCGGAAGATTTCTGCAATCGCATCGTAAGCACGCTCAAAGCGCGCCCCATGTACCTGTAGCTCTCTTGACCGCAGACTGACTGCCGCTTCGTAGAACGCAGTGGCGCGCTCCTGTAAAGCATCCACCTCTCGCAAGATACTCTCCCAGGGGGTGCCCGGCGCAAACCAGAGCGTACCAATGTGCCCCTGCACACGATCATCGGCACCGAAGCGGTAACGAGGATAAACCACAACCTCGATCTCCCCATTGACCTCAAATCCTATGAAGAGGAGCGTATCGCCATACGCAGCCGCCACCCCTTCAAGCTCCTTCGTCAGCACATCAGGAACAGAAGGACCACTGCGTTGCGGTGAGCGTCCACCGGGACGGTATCGCCTGACAGCCGGGCTTCGCTGTGTAGTATCCTCAGACAAATCTATTTCCTCGCAACAAAATCACTCCAGCAAGACGTCAGGTTTATGATACAAGAGGAAAGCGTTGGGAACAAGTAACTTTTCAAAAGGACCAAGGAAGGTTCGGCGCCGCCGAACCTTCCTTGGTCCTTTTGAATTTAGATTTCGGAAGTGGCAAATAGGCTGCGAATAAGGTATAAATTGGGCGTGCATGAATGGGCAACCGGTCATCACCAGAGAGTATTTTCGAGGGAAAGAGTCCTGGAGAGATAGAGAATGAGTATGAAAAGGCCGCGCCACAACATGGGGCGCGCAGACTGGATTGGAGCGGAAGCGATTGGCGTGCCTGGGCAGCGCACTTTCCGGCTGCTTGTATCTGCCGGCGAGACCACCGCGCAGCTCTGGCTCGAGAAGGAGCAATTGCAGGCGCTCGTGGACGCTATTGCCAGGATGCTCGCTGAAATAGATATGGAACGCGGCGAGGCGATGCGCCCTGCGAGTACGAGAGACCTCGCCCCGAATCTCAAACCGGCTGATTTCCCGGCTACCCCTACCCTGGAGCTACATGTCGGGGCGCTGGGGATGCGATATGATGCCCAGCGTGACATAGTCGCCCTGGAAGCGTTCGATAGAGATGCCCCAGAGGATGAAACTCCGGTGCTCCGATGTCTGGCGACCAGGGACCAAATTGAGAAGCTTCAACAGAACGGCGCGGAAGTCTTGGCCGGGGGAAGGCCGCGCTGCCCACTCTGCGGCACGCCCCTTTCCACGACCGGGATGCCCCACTTCTGCCCACCCACCAACGGCCATCAAAAGCTGACGGCGGACGAATAGGCCGGCGATGGACGACAGGCTAGGCTATTCGGCTTCCCCAAGTTCGCCCGTCATCAGGTCTTTGATGCCGAAGAAAGCGTTGACGAATGAGTCCATACCCTCTAGCTTGCGCTGGTTCCAATCGGCTATACTGACGGTTATCAAGGGGCGGCCCTTTACCGATACGAATAGAGTGCGCTTGATCCAGAAGAAGTACTTGGCAAGGAGAAACAGGCCCCACAGAGCGAGCAATGCAGCGACTATGGGCAACACTATGCCCATGTCTGCCAATAACGGGAAAGTGGCTCTCCACTGCTGCGCGGTCAGCATCCCGTAGAATCCACCGCCGCCGAGGGCAAGAAGCAAGAAACCGAAGATGGGCACCCAGGCTGAAGCGCGCTCGGTGAATGTGCCCACAGCATCTATGTCCCGGACGAATGCCGAGCGAACTACGCTGGGCGCTAGCAAAATCACTCTCTTCGTGGTGAGGTATAGCGCTCCCAGTTGGAATGCCACGCTCTCGCCAGGTAGAAGCTCCAGCGCTCCCCGGGGCACGAGAGGTCCGGTGTTGCCGGGCCGGTAGTGTACAGGCGGAGATGATGTGAGAGGGCCGGAGGCACGGCTGCGCTGGGGCTGCGGGGCCACCGACATTGCCTCGCTCGGAGAGTAAGGGGATGTAGGCTCAGGCGCTCTGCCGTTCGCCCGTTGAGGAGTTGGGCGCGCCGGCTGGGGCGGCTCAAAAGGGCGTACCTCGTCATACGCGGAAGAAGCGTCCACGCCGGGCGCGGGCTGTTCAATAGAAGTGCGCGGTGTAATAACCAGCCCGCATCGTGGGCAGGATCGCGCTTCTGGCTGGAGAGAACCCTTGCAACGCGGGCAAACAACCTGTGTAGCCAACGACCATCACCCCTTTTCGCGGGCACGAGCGTGCCCTGGTTCCAACGAAAGTATAGCACAGGCAATATGCAGTCGCAATTAAGTGCACAACCTCTAGCGGAGTTCATTCGCCGTGAGATAGAGGCCAAAGGGCCTGTAACTGTCGAGCAGTTCATGGCCTGGGCGCTCTACCACCCTGAGCATGGCTACTACATGACCGGACCGAACATCGGCCCGCGCGGCGACTTCACCACCAGCCCGGAGGCCTCCCCCGCGTTCGGTAAGCTCCTCACGAGGCACGTCGCCGATGTCGACGCGCTCCTGGAGTATCCGCCCGCATTCGACATAGTGGAGTGCGGTCCGGGGCGCGGTACGCTGGCCGCCCATCTCCTGGAGGAGCTAGAGGCTAAGCAACCATCTCTCTATAGGCGCTCTAGATATTGGCTGGTCGAAATCAGCCCATCTCTTACTCAGGCGCAAAAGGAGCTGTTAGTACCCAAATATGGCGACAGGTGCCGCTGGGCCGCGGACCTGGAAGCGATTCCACACGCTATCGAGGGAGCGCTGATCGCGAATGAGTTCATTGACGCTTTCCCCGTACACGTCATAGAGAACCGCGATGGTGTGCTGATGGAACAGTACGTGGGGAATGGTGAAGAAGCCGGATTCAGGATATATCTAGATAAACCATCGGACCCTGCACTCATAGATTTCCTAATGGGCTACGAGATAGACTTGCAACCGGGAGAGCAGGTCGAGGTGAACCTAGCGATGCAGCAGTGGCTCCATTCCCTGGGAAGGAAGCTGGAAAGAGGGGTGGCCGCTATATTCGACTACGGCGACACCGCGCCGGGACGCTATTCAGAGGCACGCAGGCAAGGCACTTTGCTTGGATACTTCGGCGGCTCGGTCACGAGCGACATAACCGCGCACCCCGGCAAGCAAGACCTGACCGCGCTCGTAGACTTCACCGCCTTGAAAGATGCAGCCGAAGCCGCCGGACTGACGCAAGTATGTCTCACGCGTCAGGCACACTTCCTGCTCGGTCTCGGCTTGGGCGAGCCTTCAGCGACGGAGGCCGAGATTGGACGCACACCCGATATCAATGCGATACTTGAGTACAGACGTGGGATGCAGGCGCTCGTCTCTATGGAAGGTCTCGGCAGGTTTCACGTCTCGTTGCTATCGAAAGGCATAGACCCGGAGCGCGCACGCGCCAACTTATCTGGCCTACGATACTCCAGTCTATGACTTTGAAAATCGTGAGGGCCGACTTTGACTTTGGAGCGCATTTAGGCACAATAATCAGGAGCTAAGAGTTTCGTACGATGAAGCACATCCCTACCTGTCATTCCGAACGCAGTGAGGAATCTCCGAGCTTGGATGTAGGGATAGAGTTTTAGATTCTTCGCTTCGCTCAGAATGACAGGGGAAATAGTGCTTCGCTACGGCAGGCTCCTAATCTTTCGTTATAGTTGTTATGTAGTCTCTTTAGATACTAAGCCAGGACACCGCGAAGGAGAAAATGATGCTTATAGACCCGCGTATCGAGCGCATGGCAAAGGTGCTTGTCGGTTATTCGCTTGGCGTTCAGCCTGGATGGAAGGTGAGCATTTTCGGCGGCACGGCGGCCATCCCTCTAGTCCAGGCCGCCTACCGCGAAGTACTGAAGGTGGGCGCACACCCTAACGTGCTCCTCGACCCACCCGGCATTCGTGATATGCTCCTCACTCTCGGTAGCGACGAGCAATTACTTCACGGCGACCCCTACAGGCTGGCGATGGTCCGCGAGTCCGATGCAGTCTTGCGCATTATGAGCGATGAGAACACACGAGCCTCCAATAACGTCCCACCTGAGAGGCAGGCACTCCTTCAGAAAGGGCTATCCCCAATGGGCGCAGCCTACATGCAGCGCATCACCGAGGGCCGACCCCACAGCCTGACCCTCTTCCCCACCCACGCCTACGCGCAGGACGCGGAGATGAGCCTGTCTGAGTTCGAGGACTTCGTCTTCCATGCGTGCCTCCTCGATACCGACGAAGACCCTGTCGAGAGATGGCTTGAGCTTTCAAGGGAGCAGCAGCGCATCGTAGACTGGCTCGCGGACAAGAAGGATGTTCATGTTGAGGCCCCCGGAACCGACCTGAAGCTTTCGATAGAAGGCCGCAGCTTCGTCAATTCGGACGGCAAGCGCAATTTCCCAAGCGGGGAAGTCTTCACGTCACCCGTCGAGAGCACGGTAGGAGGGCGTATCAGCTTCACATACCCGGCCTCATACCAGGGGCGTAGCGTGCAGGGGGTGAAGCTGACCTTCAAGAATGGGATCGTGACCGACTTCAGCGCCGAGAGCGGCCAGGAGTTTCTAGCCTCGATGCTGAATATGGACGCGGGGGCGCGAAAGATGGGGGAGTTCGCCATCGGCACGAACACGGGCGTCACCCGTATCACTCGCAACACCCTCTTTGATGAAAAGATAGCGGGCACCATCCACTGCGCTCTCGGTGAAGCATACCCCAACGCGGGCGGGACGAACCATTCAGCCATCCACTGGGACATGGTGACCGATATGAGCCAGGGCCGGATCGTCGTGGACGGCGAGACGCTGTACGAAAATGGCAAATTCGTAATTTAGCGGTGCCCATCCAAAGGTTGCGCCACACGCTCAGATGTGGTATAATTTTGGGCTGTGGCCCGTAAATGGGGCCAACAAAGATTGATTTGCTAAATCGTGACAGAGGAGCAATAGTCTCGATGCCCAAGATGAAGACCCACAAGGGAGCGGCGCGTCGCTTCAGCATAACAGGTAGCGGCATGATAATGCGCACCAAGCACATGAAGAGTCATTTTCGCCGCCGGAAGTCTGCACGCGTCAAGCAGCTTTTCGGCAGGATGCTTCCCCTCGACCCGGCGATGGAGCCACGCGTGAGGCGTCTATTGCCCAACGGCGTGAAATAGGAGAATAGATAGAAAATGCCACGAGTAAAGAGAGGTCTTACGCGCCATCACAGGCACGTAAAGATACTGAAAGCAGCCTCCGGTTTTAGAGGCACGCGCAACAGGTTGGTCCGTTTCGCCAACCAGATAGTGATGAAGTCGCGGGCGTATGCGTACCGCGATCGCCGCACGCGGAAGCGTGACATGCGCCGCCTCTGGATCGTGCGTATCAACGCGGCTGCCCGCATGGGGGGGCTTTCATACAGCCGCTTCATATCGGGTCTTGCCTCTGCGGGCGTCAATCTCGACCGCAAGGTGCTGGCCGACCTGGCCTCGCGAGATGCGGCAACCTTCGCACACCTGGTAGCTATGGCAGGGGGCAAGAGCGTTGCGCCTGAGTTGATTCAGCGCGCCGCCGATGAGGCCCTTGCCGACGCGGAAGAAATGGCAGAGACCCCCGCGCTACCGGCCGCAGGCGAGACTTCATAAGCGCGCAGCAACGTTCCTGAAACGCCAACGAAAGATAGAGGGCGAAAGACCGACTTCACAGGAGTGTCTCTCGCCCTCTATCTTTTTGCCAACAAAGAGATGATTGATAGCCCCTCCAACCCCGTTGTAAAATCCCTTAGAGCACTCACAGAGGCGAAAGCGCGCCGGTCTAATCGGCAGTTCCTGGTGGAGGGCGTACGCGCAGTCGAAGATGGCCTTAGCGCAGGTTTCAAGCCTGTGACGTGCTTGTTCAACTCCGAGTTGCTCTCACGAACTGAGCGCGGCACCGCTCTAATGCGTCGCTTGACCAGATTATCCCTACCATCAATGTACGAGGCGTCGGAGCGGGCTTTGGAGGCAGCCTCCGATACCATGCACCCCCAGGGGATCGTGGCCGCATTTCCATTCTTGGAATGGGCTGTGCCTGCCGCTACTAAGAGTGCGCCACTCTGCCTGGTCTGCGACGACATACGCGATCCTGGCAACCTGGGGACGCTCCTGAGAACGGCTGAGGCAGCAGGGGTCCATGCCGTGTGGACCACCCCTGGCACGGTAGATACCTACAACCCAAAGGTTGTCCGCGCAGCGATGGGCACGCACTTCAGGCTACCGATCTTCGCGGAACGGACCTGGGATATGATTGAGCGCGAACTCAACGACGTGGGCATAGCGAGCGATCGGCTCTTCTGCACAGAGACGCACGTCAACTTAGCTTATGATGCGGTCGAGTGGAAGCTCCCAGCTGCCCTTGTCATATCGAACGAGGCACACGGCCTTACATCGCAGGCAAGATATGCTTGCGAGCGAGGCGCTTCCATCTGCATTCCAATGGAAGCAGGCACAGAGTCGTTGAACGCGGCGGTTGCGGGCGCAGTGATCCTCTTCGAGGCTGCAAGGCAAAGGCGTCAGGTGACGAACGATGCCTGAGATGTGCGTCTGGGTATTGGCGGGCAGTCCTGTGGGAAGCGTCAGGGCCGCTGTCGAGCGGCTGCCGAAGCCTGACAAGATCATCACCGCCAACGGAGGCTCCGCCCTCGCGGCCCAGCTAGGGTTAGTGCCCGACCTTGTGATTGGCGACCTGGATAGCGCCGATCCGGTGCTGATAGACAAGTGGGAAGCGTGCGGAGTAGAGATCAGGCGCTACGGCCACACGACAAAGAACGAGACCGACACAGAGCTTGCGGTAATGGCAGCGATTGAGTGGTTACATGGGCAGGATGGTACCATCTATCTTTTCGGCGGCATCGGGGGGCGACTCGACCATACCCTGGCGAATGTGCTCCTACTTACCCATCCACTGCTCATGGAAGTTGATTTACGATTACTCGATGGGAGAGAGGAACTATTCCTTGCCAAGCCGGGCAGGTGGACCCATGTTGCAGCAGTACAGGGCGACCTCATATCCCTTCTCCCTGTTGGTGACGATGTAACAGGCATCACGCTTGAAGGCTTCGTTTACCCCTTGAGCCACGAAACCCTTCTAAGGGGCCGAGGTCGTGGGGTCAGCAATGAGATCGCCAATCCTGACGCCCGCCTCCGGTTCGATGGAGGCCAACTTCTTGTGGTCCTGTCACACCTTGCGGACTAAGGAAGGAAGTCATTCGTAAACATACCCGCGTAGTCTATGTCTTCCGCCTTTACTACCTTCCCATCTGAGGTCTTCAGCAGGCCGGTAGAGGCGATGAACTTCGGATAGTTAGTCCAGTACTCGAGCGTCTGCACTCCCCACTTTGCCTGGCTCCCTTTGTAGAACGGGGCGAGATACGCCTGGCTTTCGCGCGGGAGCGTCGAGTCGGCGAAAGTTCCGTCTGGGGCGGCATTGAAGAGGAGATCGGCGGCATCGGTGGGGTTTGTAACGCCGTATTCGTACCCTTGCGCAGTTGCCGCCAGGAAGCGCCTTGCGATTTCTCCGTGCTCGGCGAGGAATTGTTCATTGGCGATTATCACGGGCGTATAGTAATCAGGCACACCGTAATCTTTGAGCAAGAAGTTATTCAGCTCTACCTTATCGAGCCTGGCCTGAACGCCCTCCCACCCCAGGAATATCCAGACGAAATCAACCTGCTTCGCTGCCAGCGCCTGGTAGCCAAAGAGGTTGGTGGTTATGTTGCTGAAAATGCCGGTGGGAGCCCCATCCGTCTTGAGCACAGTTGTAATGACAGGCCCCTCGTACGGAGAGCCGAAGCCTGCATAGCGCTTCCCCTCCAGCTTCGACGGGCGGTCCAGGCCGGACTCCTTGAGCGTTACGAGTGCCGACGTGTTAGTCTGCAACACCGCCGCTACCGATTTTACAGGTAACTTATCGGCGCGGGCCTGTACGACTTCCTCCTCGAAGCTTATACCGAAGTCTGCCTGGCCCGTCGCCACGAGCGTGCTGGGTGTGTTCGCGGCTGAGTAAGGTAATATCTCCATGTCGATCCCTTGCTGACCATACCACCCTTTCTCCATAGCTACATACAGCCCCGTGTGGTTGGTATTCGGGGTCCAGTCAAGCGCGAATCGCACCTTATCGCTCCTGGCCGGGGAAGGGTCGCCACAGCCGGCAAGCGCCACAGCCAGCACCATCAAGCAAGAAACCGCTACTATAAGTGTTTTCATGTTTATTTCCTCCAAAACTACTTTCACACGGAGGTTTACGAGAGTATCCAAGAACTGTAATCTTTAGCCTGTCATTCCGAACGAAGTGAGGAATCTAAAACTCTGTCCCCACGTCCGAGCTCGGAGATTCCTCACTTCGTTCGGAATGACAGGTGGAGAGTTACACTTCTCCCATATCTGCTGGGTTTTGGGCCTGGGTCTATCGCCCACCCGTTTCACCTCTTCCCTTGAAGTACCAGGGAATAACCAGGCGCTCGATCAGGGAAGTTACTAAGAAGAGGGCTATGCTCAAGGCAGCGATGATGATAATTGTCGCGAAAACGAGCGCCATCTGGTTCGAGTGCTGGGCCGTCTGCATGAAGATGCCCAAGCCCCTCTCCGCTCCGACATACTCGCCCCAGACAGCGCCCGTAACGCTATAGGTTATGGCGATGCGTATACCTGAGAATAAAGAGGGCAAAGCGCCTGGGAATCGAACCCTCCGAAATATCGTCCATTTGCTCGCCCCGAATGTCCTGAAGAGACGCGCCATCTCCGTGTCCGCCGAGCGGAAACCGTCTGCCCCGGCGACTACTATCGGGAAGAAGCAGACGAGCGCGACGATGAGCACCTTCGGCAGCAGCTCGAAACCGAACCAGAGCACCAAGAGGGGAGCTATCGCCAGGATTGGTATGGTCTGCGACACAACTAATAGAGGGTATATCGCGCTGCGCAGTACCGGGCTGATGTCCACAATTACAGAGAACCCCAACCCGACGGCAAGCGCGAGGGCAAAGCCTAAAGTGGTCTCTATCAGCGTCTGCCACGTATGAGGAGCTAGTATCGCAGTGTTGGTAACCAGCACCTCAACGACGCGAGTTGGAGCAGGTAACAGCCGCTCACTACCTGGCAAGCTACCCAGGACCAGGCGTGCGTAGCCCTCCCAAACCACGACAATCGCAAGGAGGGCCAGCGCAGGTGGGAGAAGGCCGATGGATAGCGCGCGACCTCGAGCCATCAGCGTGCCTCTCCTGCCGCGGCCAGCCCACCCGTCTCCCGCAGCATTTCAAGCAAGCGGTGACGGTAAGCGGCGAACCGCTCATCAGAGGCACTATCGAGTGAGCGCGGTCGGGGAAGCTCTATCTCCTCCATGCCCACTAACTTACCAGGCCTCGGTGACAGCACGTAAACGCGATCTGAGAGGAGCACGGCTTCATCTACGTCGTGGGTTACAAGTACAAAGGTCGTATTGAGCCGCACTACGGACTGAAGAAGCCACTCCTGCATGGCCGCGCGCGTAAGGGCATCGAGCGCGCCAAACGGCTCATCGAGCAGCATCAACCCATGCGCTACGAGCGCGGACCGCAGGAACGATACGCGCTGGCGCATCCCCCCCGAAAGCTCATTTGGGTAATTTTCGGCAAAGCCTTCCAACCCAAACTCAGCGAACAAGGGGATTGCTCGCGCTCGCGCTTCCTGCTGTGGTACGCCCTGCACTTCTAACCCGACAGTGGCGTTGTCGAGCGCCGTGCGCCATGGGAGGAGAAGGTCGCGTTGCGGCATATACCCCACGCGACCGAGGCGATGCTCAACTGTTCCAGTAGCGCCTTCCCGCCACAGATTGATTATGCCCGAGTCAGGCTCGTCTAAGCCGGCCAGGATGCCGAGGAGGGTGCTCTTGCCCGACCCGGACGGGCCAAGTATAGTCACAAAGCGTCCTGCCGGTACTTCCATGTCAATGTCGCACAATACATCCAGGCGGCCCCTGCCGCGTGGGAAGGACTTCGAGACCCTGTCGAGATGTACGCTGATTGGACGGGATGCGTCTTCCATATCTTCAAAGTGAGTTATAAGCGAGCATAAAACAAAAAAGCGCCAGGGGTTGAATCCCGGCGCTCCGAAGCGGTTCCGCTGTTATACGCTTCCTGCGCTGGCATTACCCAGATCAGGTTCGACGGTTGGTAGCGGCGTCCTGGCTACCCTCTCAGCCTGAGTCCTCAGGCCCCCGTGCGATCTATATTGCTGTCAGTGTACTGTTTTATTTTAGCTTACTAAACCTCTTACTGTCAAAGCCTCAATCCAATGTGGCGGAGCGGATGAAAAGTCAGTTCCAAAGTAAACGGCACATAGACCTACTTAAGATGTGCCGTTTACTTTTTTTCTTTCCAGACAGCAAGTGAGACAAGAGAGTAGAGGCCAGGTGGACCAAACCTAACCTCCGATAGGGATCCCTTAAGATCGGAGGTTAGGTTCTAAGAAGGATTGAGCTTGTGACGTTGGCTGAATCTTATCTACCAATAGACTTCTCTTAAGATGGGAAGATTAGTTTGTGGCCCTCTACTACGTTTCAGTATTAATCTGAGAGGGTGTTCGAAAAGTATAAGGCAAGGTGTATATGTATAAGTGTCATTCTGAGCGAAGCGAAGAATCTAGAATTTCAGCCACATTACATGCTCCGAGATTTGTAGATTCTTCGCTTCGCTCAGAATGACAGGCTAACGAGTACACTTCTTGGGCACCCTGTAAGCGCCTACAAGTCTAAGCGCGTCACGCATCACGCATCACGCTCGCCGCCCGAACTCGCGCTCAAGCTGCGCGCGAGAGAGGTGGAGCATCGTGGGCCGCCCGTGCGCGCAGTGGCGTGGGTAGCGGCACAACTCCAGCTGCGCGAGCATGGCGCGCATCTCGTCGAGCGCTAGGCTCTGGCCGGCGCGGATAGCGCTGTGGCAGGCGAGGGTAATCGCCATCTCCTCTCGCCACTTTTCGGGGCGGCTCCCTCCAACTACTGAATCGATCATCGCCACTAGGTCACTACCGACATCTTGCCGCGATGCCGCGTAAATCGCGGGCACTGCACGTACCAGCAGAGCGTGGTCGCCGAAAGGCTCAAGGTCGAAGCCAAGCTCGCTCAGCAAGGGCAATATGGCCTCCATCTCGGCGCGCTGAGCAGCAGAGAACTCCAGGGGAAGTGGCTGGAGGAGCGGCTGCACGGGTAGTCCCCCTCTTTCAAGAGAGTCACCCAACTGCTCATAGAGGATGCGCTCGTGGGCAGCGTGCTGGTCAACGAGGAATAACCCGTCAGGGCCTTCAGAAATGATATAGGTATCGCCAAGCTGCCCCACTACTTTCATCGGAGGTAGATTACGTGGGGGCGCGGGAGGTAGAGGCTCAGGCTCACCCTCGACCGTGGCGGTCGTGTCACGGCTGGGCCACATATCGCTCTGCGCGGGCGGGGCGCTGCCGACCTGCCACGATTGAGCGAATTCAGCGTCAATACCTTGCGTCCCCTCTGAATAGGACCACCCCTCTGCTCCCCGCGACCCATAATTTGGAGCCGGAACGTGTGCCTGGAGCGCGGAGCGTACGGCGCGCTGCACCGCCCGGAAGACTGTGCGCTCGTCGCGGAACTTGACCTCGGATTTCGCGGGGTGCACGTTCACATCCAGCAGTGACGGCTCGATCTGGACGTTTATCACGCAGATCGGGTATCGCCCCACCATGAGGAGGGTGTGGTACGCCTCCTGGATGGCGTATTGGAGCATGCGGCTCGCCACAGCCCTCGTATTGATGAAGAAGTGCATCGCCTGGCGGTTCGAGCGAGAATGCACGGGCGGCGAAACGTAGCCATATACCTCAAGCCCGTCTGGCACTGTCAGTTCCGCCTCCTCTTCATTATCTTCAGGGCTAAGGCCGACAGGAAGGAGGGCACGTCCCACGTCGCTGCCGTAGACGCACATAGCGGCTGCACGCAACTCTCCATCTCCGGGCGATTGGAACGTTACGCGCCCCTCGTTGACGAGAGTGAAGCGGATGCCGGGGTGAGCCAGGGCATACTGCTGCACGAGCGCGCTGATATGCGCTGCCTCGGCGGGCGCGCTTTTCAGAAACTTGAGGCGGGCGGGGAGGTTGTAGAAGAGGTCACGCACCGCGACCGACGTGCCGGGCGGGATACCGCACTGCCCCTCGGAAACGACGCGCCCTCCCTCCAGCGCCATCTCGTAACCAGCTTCGCGGTCGCGTGGGCGGCTGCGGAAGAGCACCCTCCCCACGGCGGCTATCGAGAAGAGCGCTTCACCCCGAAAGCCGAGCGTCTTGATAGCCCACAGGTCGTCCGCCGTTCGCAGCTTGCTGGTGGCGTGTCTAAGGAACGCGCGAGGCATCTCTTCACGCGCCACCCCGCAACCGTCGTCACTCACTTTGATCAGGTCGCGCCCACCGCCCGCGATTTCCACTCGTACACGTCCCGCACCAGCGTCAATGGCATTGTCCACAAGCTCGCGCACAACCGAAGCAGGACGCTCTATGACTTCCCCCGCCGCGATCTTAGAGGCTACCTCGTGCGAGAGGACGTTAATGGTATTTGGTGATGGTTTTGCACTCGGATTTGTTGTTAGCATTATGCTACTTGCCTCTCTCAGATAAACGCGGAGCTTCCAACCATGCCAGGCGTTGCTGCCGCAACAACCAAACGAGGACAACCCCTGTTACTCCTCCCGATGTAATGGCGGCCACGGTAATGCCCGCAATCCAGGCTTGTGGTAGTGCATAAAGATCAGGTTGTAGCTCAGGCCACCATCGACTTGGGCTGAGTTGACTGCTGACAATGGACCCTAGCATCAGTCCAGTGATACCGGCGATACTATTCGCCATTACCCACCAGCCTGCCCGTCGCCAATGCTCATCAAGGACCAGATACTGTGCTAATCCGGTGGTAAACCAGGCAATCATCCAGCCCCAGCGGCCTAATTGCTCCCAACTCCCCGGCCATTCAGGAATGGATACAGTTTCCGTAAGAAAGAACACCCCAAGGGCTAAAGGCCATAGAACACCAATCCCGCTGGCAGTCGCGATTACCCATTGCCGTCCTACGTTGATATGTCTTTGTAGAACGCGACTCTGGAGGAAGCCAACCAGCGACGCACAGATGAGAGCACTCGCAAGAACAAGCCATAAGATCAGAGTCCTGTCCGAATGCAAGTCGAGCTGCGCTACCAATAAGGCGATGGCAATAGTGAAAGGGAGCATTGGAGAGAATGTTAGGAGCCAATGCAACCATAGTAGTACGCCCAATTGACGCTGCGAGCTAACATACTCTTCTCTCAATTCCAATCCTTACTCCTATCGAGCAACTCCTAACATAGTCGACATTCGCCCTATAGCTACGTACCGATTCTATTATGAGCTCTAAACAAAGAGTGGGCAGAGTTGGAAAGCGGTAACGTCAACCAGGCCCAAGTCGGTCAGCTTCAGTTCGGGGATGACGGGGAGCGCCAGGAAGGCCATCGCCATATATGGATTGTCGAGGGGGCAGCCAAGATCGTGCGCTGCCTCCAGTAATCTCTGCATCGCGTCGCGCACGCTCTCCCAGGGCTGGTCTGACATGAGACCGGCGACTGGAAGTGGTAACTGCCCCAGCACCTCGCCACCTCGCACCGCGCAGATGCCGCCACCCATTCCGATCACAGTTTGAGCCGCAAGGAGCATCTCAGCATCGCTCACCCCGATCACCACTAAATTGTGGGAGTCGTGGGCGATGCTCGAAGCGACCGCGCCAGCGCGCAGGCCGAACCCTTTCACCAGCCCCAGGCCAACATTTCCTGTTCCCTTGTGCCGCTCTATCACAGCTATCTTTAATATGTCACGCTGCGTGTCTGATACCACGTAGCCGCCATCCTGGGATACCTCCACAACCTCCGAGCGCGTCACTATCTGGTCGGGAAGGACGCCGATAGCACGGGCAAGCTTCCCTTCGCACCGGATTGCGAACGACTCCAGGCGCAAATTGGCAGCGTGCATCAAGTTCCGAGGCGCGGCGACAGAGACTTCTGACCTGCTCACTACCTGCCCATTCTCCGCTACGAGCTTCCCGGAAGAGAACGTACGAGAGATGCGAGGCTCGCGCAGGTCCGCGAAGGTCACCATATCGGCAAGGTAGCCTGGGGCAATCGCCCCCAGGTCGTCAAGCCCGAAGTGGCGGGCCGTGTTGATGGTCGCCATCTGGATAGCGGTGACGGGATCGACGCCGCCGACGATTGCCCTGCGCACGCAGTGGTCGATATGCCCGTCTCGCGCCAGGTCGTTGGGCTGCTTATCGTCGGTGGCGAACGAGCAGAAGCGGGATGTGCGCTCATTCACGACGGGTAGAAGTGCATCGAGGTTTCGAGCGGTAGACCCCTCCCGGATCAGGACGTGCAGCCCGGCCCGCAGCTTCTCCAGCGCCTCACTTGCCGACACGCTCTCGTGGTCCGAGGCGATGCCGGCTGAAGCGTAAGCCTGGAGTGCCTGCCCGCTGAGCAGGGGGGAGTGCCCATCCATCCTTACACCCGATTGGTGCCCCATAACCGCCTTGCGTACCATGTCGTCCAGACCCAGCACGACGCCAGGATAGTTCATCATCTCCGCCATGCCGAGCACGCGGGATTCGCTCAGTAGACCGGCCAGGTCATCAGCCGAGAGACGGGCACCTGAAGTCTCCATATCGGTAGCGGGGACGCATGAGGAGAGCATGACGAAGACTCGAAGAGGCAGACCCTCGCTGGAGGCGAGCATGAATCTTATACCCTCGATGCCATGAACGTTGGCAATCTCATGCGGGTCCGTCACGACGCTCGTGGTCCCGTGAGGGAGGACGGCATTGGAGAACTCAGGAGGCACGACCAGGCTACTCTCAATGTGCATGTGGCCGTCGATAAAGCCAGGGGTTATATACTCACCTGCCAGGTCAACCTCAGTCTCTCCGCTATAGGTACCGGCAACCAGAGACACGCCTGCTATGCGCCCCCGGAACAGGGCGATCTCAGCCGGGTAGCCCTCGCCGGAGAGCACGTTCACCAGCTTGCCGCCCCGCAGCACGGTTTCGGCAGGCGCATCCCCCCGCGCCACCGCGAGCAGCGCCTTTAGCTCTTCTACGTCCTGGACGAATGACCTTACCATCTCAGAAATTGCTCTCCTGCTTCAGAAGAGATTCTCAAGGAGGGTGCTATCCTTGAAGGGGCCAACCACCGCGAGGTGCATCGCTTCCGGGTTGAATAGGCGGCCCGCCAGCGTCTGTACCTCACTTGACGTGACCTCTTCTATGTGGTCCACGACCTCATCTATCGTCTCTATACGGCCCAGCATCAACTCTTGCCAGCCTCCCCAGTGGGAGACGTAGCCGCTACGCTCTAGGCTCAGGAGTGTGTGCCCCTTGATGTACTCTTTGACCTTGCGAAGCTCGACTTCGGGCACCCTCTCGTCGCGTATTCTGTAAAGCTCCTTGATTATAGCCCGGACGGCGGGAGCCACCTGCTCGTTGTCCACAGCGGCGTGGACCCCAAACGCGCCAACATCCGCGTATGTCTTCAAGAAGCTCCCGACCGAGTATGCAAGACCGAGGTTCTCTCGAAGCTCGACAAAAAGACGAGAAGACATGCCGCCACCCAACATCGCGTCAAGAACGTCTTGAACGTGGCGGTCACGATGGGTATAGGGGAGCGCGGGGAGGGCGAGGATCAAATTGCTCTGCTCGGTGCGCTTTCTGCGGACCCGCACGCGGGGGCCTTCCTCGACGCGGGGTGAGACGATCCCGACCCCCTCGGCGCGATTATCCTCGATGCCGCCCCAGAGTCGCTCGGCCTCGCGCACGGCGGTCTCATGGGTGACGTTACCCGCCACGCTAATCACTATGTTGGACGGCGAGTAATTCTCAGAGACATGCGAAATCAGGTCGTCACGCGTGATTCGCTTCACCGAGCGGGTAGAGCCTGCCACGTCCTGCCCCAGCGGGTGCTTGCCCCAGATCATCTCGTCTGAAACGAGGTCTACTATCTCGCCAGGTGCATCCAGGGTAGAGCTGATCTCTTCGAGGATAACCGCCCTTTCCTTCTCGATGTCGGCGGGGTCGAAGCGGGCGCGCAGGAGCATATCGGCCAGCACCTCAAGGGCCGTAGAAAAGTACCGGCTCGGCACCAGGGCGCGGTAGTTGGTGTGCTCGTGGTCGGTGGCCGCGTTCATAGAGCCACCCACGCCCTCTATCGTCTCCGAAATCTGCACCGGGTTCGGGCGGCTCTCGGTCCCTTTGAAGACCATGTGCTCAACAAAATGGCTTACGCCGCTTACTCTTGCCGCTTCGTGGCGCGCGCCGACGCCGATGTAAAGCTGCACGGCGGCGGAGCGTGTATGGGGCATTTGGGCGCTCACTACCCTGAGTCCGTTGGCGAGAGTAATCTTGCTGTAAACGGTAGCTTGCTCGCCAGACGTGACCGCGATCATAGGGCAATCGCCTCGCGGGCAGTAACGGCTCCACCAGCGGCCACACGCGCTTCCAGGTATGAGAGGAGCATAGTAAGAGCTTCGCGGACGGATGAAGCTCGATTGCCAGCCCGGTCTCCCTCAAAGCAGAAGTGCCGGACATCTTCAAAGCCACCGGAAACGAGGGCGATGTAGGTTGTACCGACGGGCTTGCCAGGGGTCGCTCCACCGGGACCCGCGATGCCCGTGACGGACATGCCGATATCTGAACCAAGCAAATCACGCACCCTGTGAGCCATCGAGAGAGCGACTTGCGCGCTCACCGCACCATTCGCCTCAATAAGTTCGGCAGGCACGCGGAGTATCCCAGACTTAACTTTGTTGTCATAAGAGATGATGCCGCCAAGAAAGTAGGCGGACGAGCCTGGGATGGCGGTCAGCGCGCCTGACAAGAGACCGCCCGTGCACGACTCGGCGGCTGCCACGGTCAGCCCAGCATCAAACAAAAGGCTCGCTGCTCCAGAGGCAAGCGAATCAATTACATCAATAGAGTTAGCTGAATCTTTCACCAGGTACCTTTCTAGCGAGAACCATGTCTGTAATTATACCACTTCATATAGATAGAAAAATCGCGGGCATATAGCGCCCGCGACCTCTCACAAGACTAGGTTATGGTCAGCCACCAACCGGTGCGGTTGGTTGAGCCAGGGGGGTCTCGCTGCGACTCTCGAGGTTGAGCATCTGCGCGAGTATGCGCTGCACTGCCATGACATGGCTACAAGTGCCATAGCCCGAATAGAAACTACAACTGCATTTCCAGTGATTTTCATTCAAACTGAGGTGGTACGTGCTGTGCTCGCCTCGGAAGTCCGCTTGCAGACCTGTGATGTTGACGCGCTCTGGCTCGTGCTCGTATCTCTGCGCTTTCTCTATCTTCCCGATCAGGCTTGAATTCATGTAGGCCGTCCTCCATTTCTGTGACTGCTTTTCCAACTTGCCGGAAGCCGTCTGGAGGGTCTACGCCTCGACTAAAGCAATGACCCCTGAAAACACGAACACCGGCGCAAGCATAGGCTTGCAACCGGTGTTCAGCGCATCACGCGGGACAACAGCCTCAAATGGGCCGTCGTCCGCAAAGTTATTGTTTTCATAGGCGTGCCCTCCGATCCCGGAGATTTCGTTGCTTCATTATATCCATGACCTGTTCCGGAGTCAAGTTTTCCCCATAGTCACGACTGTGGTATAATGGCCGTGACTATGCCGTGACTATATAGAAGTCTGCGGCAAACAAGATAAAGGTAAACCATACAATAATGTATAAACAGAAGGTAAGGTTCCTTCCGTTCCTCTTAGTGGCAGCTCTTGCCATTGGGCTGATGCCGGTGGGCACGGGCACCTCACTCGTCAGCATCACCCGTGCACAGACCGACTCCGCCGTACCGATGCTCTACGGGAGCGCGCCCGACTCCCCCGACAGCCAGCTTCAGGCGCTCGTCGAGGATGTCGTGGGCGATCTTGGCGGTGACTGGGGCGTGGCGGTCAAGAAGCTCGATACGGGGCAGTATGCCGCTTATAATGGCGACGAGCAGCACGTTTCCGCATCTCTTTATAAGATGTGGGTACTCTGCGAGCTTTTTCGGCAGGCGCAGGCAGGTATCATTGACCTTGACGGCTACGAAGCGGTCACAGGCTCAGATGCCTGGTACGACGCATCGCTGGGCGACTTGAACCTCCCTACGGGTACGACGGTCAGTTTGCGACGCGCTGCGTATTTGATGATCACGGTGAGTGACAATACGGCGGCGGCCCTCCTGGTGCGCGTGCTTGGTCCAGATAACATAAATCGCTTCATGCGCCAGAACGGCCTCAACCATTCGCTTCTCGACTGGAGCGGCATTGGCGATAATCTCACGACGCCTATTGACGTGCTACATGAGATGGAGCTGATCGCTACGTCTCAGATGGTGGACGCCGAGGCGAGCCGCCAGATGATCGAGATCATGCTGGACCAGCAGGTGAATAATCTGCTCGCCCCCGGCCTACCGGAAGGGACGCCTTTCGCTCACAAGCATGGAAATCTCGGCAGCTTATTGCACAACGCGGGCATAGTCTGGGGACCTTCCGGCCCGTTCGTAATCGTGGCGATGTCGAGCAACCTCGACAGCTACACGACCGCTTACGATAACATGCCGGTCTTGATGGAGCGCGTCTACAACTACTTCAACAATCGTCCAGCCAGCCCCGCGCTTTATTTCCCGACGACACGCCAGAGCGTTGGGCACGACTTTCTGAAGTTCTGGAATGATTTCGGTGGTATGGCTGCCTTCGGCTACCCTATCGGGCCTGAGCAGATGCGAAACGGCGTACTGGCGCAGCAGTTCGAGCGCGCCCGCTTTGAGTGGCACCCTGAGATCAAGGGAGCGGGGGGGCTTCAACCGAACGTTACTCTTGGCCTCGTCGGGCAGGAACGTATCACGCAGCTTGGCCTGTCGTGGCCCCGGAGTGCAGCACCCACCACACCCATCCCTGCCACCAACGGACGCTATTTCGGTGAGACCGGACAGGCGCTTGAAGGCATTTTTTACAACTACTGGGCAAATCATGGCGGCGAGCGCATCTTTGGCTACCCCCTCTCCCCGGCCATTGAGATGGTCAACCCCTCGGACGGCAAGACCTACCTGACTCAGTGGTTCCAGCGCTCCCGCATGGAGTTGCACCCTGAGTTGCCACCTGGGCAGCGAGTCGTCCTCGGCGCGCTCGGCACAGAGCTTGCCACATTTAGGTAGAGCCAACAGAATCAGAAAGATGCGACGGCGCAGGACAACCCTTTTCTCTTGTATCAAAATGAGCGCCGCTGGCGCTCATTTTGATAGAAAAGCTTCTATCTACCAGAGCGTTTTGGAGCAACCGAAACCACCCTCGTACGTTAATTAATGGCATGGCTTATCGCCAATTGTCATAGAATACTCAGAAATAGAAGCTTCCACGCGTAGAAGTCCAGATTGGAGTATTAATGTTGAGTCGGTCTCGTTCGAGTTTTCAGCGCCCACAACGCTTTGGGCTATTTAGCAGGTTCGGCCTTCTCTTATTCTTCTTGTCATCTCTAATGCTTACGCTCCCCGCAGGCACAGTCCAGGGGACGCAAGCGGGAACAGCGCCCCTAACCGGGGGAATGGCGAGTGCCCCGAACGCGAACCAGGAATATGGCTTCGTGATGGCCCTGCTCGACAATAACGATGACGTAAAAGGGATGGGCTTCGGGTGGGTGCAGTACGGCGTTTACTGGAGCCTGACCGAGCCGACGCGAAACAATTTCAACTGGGGCGACGTGGACAACATCATCCGCTATGCCCAGGCCGCCAATATCAACGTGCTTATCCGCGTGAGCCGCACTCCCGCCTGGGCGCGAGACGCGAACTGCGCCGGTGTGGACACATGCCCGCCAAGTAACGCTGCCGATTTCGGCAGGTTTACCTACCAGCTAGCCAACCACGTGCGCACGAGCCAGTATCGTCCCCCCAAAGTGGCTTACGAGATATGGAACGAGCCGAATACGGACATCGAGTGGGGCAACCTCTGCCCGGACCCGATAAGGTATGCGGGACTACTCCAGGCCGCCTTTCCGCAGATAAAAGCCGCCGACTCGACAGCAAGTGTAGTGGCCGGAGCGGTGACAACTGTCGGCGAGCGGGAGATTCCAGGGTGCCACCTCGATGACATCGATTTCCTTGAGCAGATGTATGATGCCGGTGCTGCGCCCTTCTTCGACGTGTTGAGCGACCACCCTTATGGCTTTGTATCAGCGCCGGAAGTGGACCCCGCGGTTGGCACCAACCTCGTTTTCAGGCGGTCCGAACGCCATCGCCAATTGATGGTGGAGCGCGGAGACTCGGCGAAGCAGATTTGGGCGACTGAGATGGGGTGGGCGTTAGACCCCGCCACAGTGGGCGCGTCCTGCAATCCCCCAGATTGGCATTACATCCACAGCCCGCAACAGCAGTCTGACTACTTGGTGCGAGCCTTCCAGTGGGCAAGGTCGTACTGGCCCTGGATGGGCACGATGTTCATCTTCAACTTCGACTTCAGCGAGGCGTCCTGGTATGAGCAGTGCCACGCATTCAGGTACTGGTCAGTCAAAGGCCGCACCGCGCAGAGCGCGCTCGCAGCTTTCATTAGCAATCCCCCGCCTACCTACACTCCTGTCGTTGACAATGGACCCGTTATACATGACGTACGCTACAGCGCCACCAACTTCACGCGCTCCGGCGGCATGCTGACGATTGAGGTTGACGCCTCTGATGACGATTCGACGCCTGTGGATAGCGTGGAGGCGTCCCTGCAATTCCCCGGCGGTGGCACTCAGCTCTTCACTTTCAATCTGGTGGCAGGCACCAACAGGTCCGGGACCTGGCGTAGCCCTGATATAACTATCGCGCCTAACAACGGCACTGCTCCCGAAACGTACCAGGTTACGCCTTACGCAATCGAGAGCTTCCCAACGCGCCGGACCACCTTCGCGGCCACTCAAGCCATCAACGTAGCCAACACGCGCTTCTGGGACGTGCCCACCGATTTCTGGGCGTTTGAATTCATTGACTACCTGGCGAGTCGGCCTACACCTCCCATAAGTGGCTACGCGGATGGCACGTTCAGGCCAAACAACAACACCACGCGAGCTCAACTCACGAAGATAGTGATATTGGGCTTCAATATACCGATGATCAGCCCCGTGAATGGGAGGTTTACGGATGTCCCTAACAGCTCTGCCTTTTACACATTTGTGGAGACCGCCGCAGAGCGAGGGCTTATCACTGGCTATCCTTGCGGAAGCCCAGGTGAGCCGTGCGATAGCCAGAACCGGCCGTACTTCCGGCCCAATGCTAACGTCACCCGTGCGCAGATTGCTAAGATTGTAGTTATAGCTGCGGGTTGGAGTCTCAATGAGCCACAGACGGCCTCGTTCCAGGACGTACCTGTCGGGAGCACCTTCTTCCCGCACGTAGAGACGGCTTACAGTCACCAGATACTCGGCGGTTATCCATGCGGAGACCCCACGGAGCCGTGTGACGAGCAGAATCGCCCATACTTCCGCCCCGGCAATAATGCGACACGCGCCCAGATCAGCAAGCTCGTCACCCTCGCCATCACCGAGCCAACACCCACCCCAACCCCCACACGCACGCCGACCTCAACAAGAACTGCAACACCGACAGCTACATCTACATCTACGTCTACAGCCACAACAACGCCAACGTCAGTTGTAGGCCCAGCGCGACCATAACGGGACGACGGACGGCAGACTACGGGTTTAAACACAGAGACACAGAGACACAGAGGACGCACAGAGATTATTAAGGGTCTATAGTAACCAATAATAAACTCTGTGTAATCTTTGTGCCCTCTGTGTCTTTGTGTTTAGACGTCGTCCGTCGTCCGTCGTCCGCCGTCCTCCTTGTCCAACCCAGGCGCTTATGTTATCATGTGCTGCCCTGGCGCATGAGCACAGCGTTCCGCCGGGCGACGGGACCCCATTGGGGGTCATTTCATATTGCCAGGGGAGTATCGCTATTCATGGAGACGGACGAGCATATCCTGGAGGTCGAGGGAGTAGGGACGCGCCCTGGCCCTCCTGCTACTCTCATCGTCGGACAGTCCGGGGGTCCAACCGCGGCCATAAATTCTTCCCTGGCCGGGATATTGCGTGAAGCGAGGGCGCAGGGAATCAAGCGCGTCTACGGTATGCGCTTCGGTATACGAGGCCTTCTCTCCGGCGACCTACTCGACCTCAGCAGCCTCCCACCGGAGGTGCTGCCTGCACTGCAACAGACTCCATCAGCCGCGCTCGGTGCATGCCGCCACCACCTGACCGATGCTGACGTGCCCCTGGTCCTTTCCACCCTCCAGGAGCATGGCATCCACTATATGGTCTACATTGGCGGCAATGACTCAGCCGATACCTCGCATCGCCTCGCCAACGCCGCTTTGGAAGCTGGCATGGACCTGCGCGTCATAGCCGTGCCCAAGACGATAGATAATGACCTGCCGGTGACTGACCACTGCCCTGGCTACGGCTCCGCCGCCCGCTATATGGCCGTCGCTGCTTTAGAGACGACACTTGACACGCGAGCCATGCCCGACATTTACCCAATAAAGCTCATAGAGACGATGGGGCGCAACGCAGGCTGGCTCACCGCCGCGACTGCCCTTGCAGGCACGACCGGCTGGGACACGCCCGATCTCATCTACATACCGGAATGCCCTAAAGATATAGAGGAACTGCTGGAAGAGATACACGAAGTGTATCGTGCCAGGGGCCAGGTAGTGGTGGCACTCTCTGAGAACATCAAGTGCCGGGACGGGCGGCCCCTCTCGGTGGCAGGTATGGAAGCTCTGGGCACCGGGCCATCGAGCGCCACGGCACCTAACTTCGTTGATTCCTTCGGCCACGCTTATTATCGAGGCATTGGGGCTGGGTGGGTGTTATGTCAACTCATCACGCGAAGGCTAGACCTGCGCGCCCGCGTAGACCAACCAGGCACCTTGCAAAGGATGTCGCAGGCCCACCAGAGCGAAGTCGATCTCATCGAGGCTGAGGAGTGCGGGCGGGCGGCGGTGCGCGCGGCGTTGGCAGGCTCGACCGACCAGATGGTCATATTGGAGCGTGCGGAGGGTCCGGCCTATCGCTGTACTATCGGCATGGCCGAGCTTGAGCAAATCGCCAATGTCGAGAAGCGAATGCCACGCAGCTTCATCAGCGACTCGGAGAATTACGTCACCCAGGAATTTATAGATTACGCTCTCCCCCTGATCGGCGGGCCTTTACCGCAGTATGTGGAGTTGCAGACTTGATTGCGGACGACGGACGACACCCGACAGACGACGGACGACCGACGACCGACGACCGACGATAGCTCAATAGCCGATACTCAAACGTAACAAATCCCGGAGGCATCATAGAAATGAACATTGGCAAAGTAGGCGTTGTAGGCGCGGGCACGATGGGGAACGGTATAGCGCAGGTGTTCGCAAGCTCCGGCTTCGATGTGGTGATGCGCGACGTCGGACATCCTCAATTAGACAGGGGTCTCGGCTCCATCCAGAAGAGCCTCGGCAAGTTCGTGGAGAAGGGCAAGCTCTCACTGGAAGATAGCGAGACCGCTTTGGGGCGCATCACGACCACAACCAGTCTCAGCGATATGAAAGATTGCGACCTCGTAGTGGAAGCGATCTTCGAGAATTTCGACGCCAAGGCCGCTGCGTTCCGCGAACTGGACGCGCTCTTGCGTCCAGAGGCAATACTCGCTTCAAATACCTCCTCCATAGACATAACCCGCTTGGCCGCGATTACGGGTCGGGCTGATAGATTCATAGGGATGCACTTCTTCAACCCCGTGCCTCTCATGTCGCTCGTTGAGATAATACGCGGCCTCGCAACCAGTGATCAGACATACAGCACGATCCGCGATCTGGCTGTGAAGCTGGGTAAGACGCCGGTGGAGGTGAAAGACTACCCCGGCTTCGTATCGAACCGCGTCCTCATGCCGATGATAAACGAAGCGGTATTTGCCCTCTTTGAAGGGGTAGCATCCAAAGAGGATATAGATACGGTGATGAAGCTCGGCATGAACCACCCAATGGGGCCGCTCACACTAGCAGACTTCATCGGTCTCGACGTATGCCTCGACATCCTCTATGTCCTCTACGATGGCTTCAAAGACCCCAAGTACCGCCCCTGTCCTCTGCTGGTAAAAATGGTCCAGGCAGGCAAGCTGGGACGCAAGAGTGGCGAAGGATTTTACAAATACTAGAGCACGGGTACGAACTAAAGTATAAAGAGTATCATTCCGAACGTAGTGAGGAATCTAAGTCTCTATCCACCTGGCAAGCTCGGAGATTCCTCACTACGTTCGGAATGACAGGTAAAAGAGTACTTCGTTATGCGAACCTCTAGGTCTTTATCATTTTTTGGATAGGCTCTAGAGTTATCCATTAGGACGACATCACATAAGCAGGCTGTCCGACACTTTGGACTTTGGACCACTAGAAGGAAAGAGCGATGGAATTCGGATTGACTGACGAGCAGAAGATGATCCGGCAGACTGCGCGGGAGTTCGCGGACGAGCAGCTCGCGCCCCTGGCAGCCGAGTATGACCGGACCGAGGAATTCACAGCGCCCCAGGCTAAGATGCTGGGGGAGATCGGCTTCCTGGGCATGATGGTGCCGGAGGAGTACGGAGGCGCTGGCTTGGACACCGTCTCCTACGTGCTGGCGATGGAGGAGGTAAGCCGGGGCTGTGCTTCCACTTCCGTGACGATGACGGTACAGAACTCGCTCGTCTGCTGGCCCATCGACTACTTCGGCAACGAAGAGCAGAAGCGCCGTTACCTCCCTCCGCTCGCATCGGGTGAGATGCTAGGCTGCTACGGCCTCAGCGAGCCGTCGGCTGGATCGGACCCGGCCTCTATGGCGACGACCGCGACCGAAGACGGCGACCATTACATCCTCAACGGGTCTAAGATATTCATATCGAACGGCGGCGTCGCGCAGGTCGCCATCGTGTGGGCGCAGACGAGCCGCGAACTGAAGCACAGAGGCATCACCTGCTTCATAGTGGACGCCGACACGCCCGGCTTCGTCGTAGGGGCGGAGGAGAAAAAGCTAGGGATAAGAGGCTCCAACACTGTTGAGCTACACTTCGAGAATTGCCGCGTGCCTAAAGCCCAGATACTGGGCAAGGTGGGCGAGGGCTTCAAGATCGCGATGCAGACCCTGGATGGGGGCCGCATAGGCATCGCGGCACAGGCGGTGGGTATCGGGCAGGCGTGCGTGGACGCAGCTGTGAAATATGCTCACCAGCGCCACGCCTTCGGCAAGCCCCTGGCGGAAATCGAGGCTATCCAGATAAAGATAGCCGACATGGCTATGGAGGTGCAGGCATCACGGCTGCTCACGTTGCACGCGGCCTGGGTCAAAGACCAGGGGGCGCGCTACACAAAGGAAGCAGCCATCGCGAAGCTACATTCCTCCGAGGCGGCGACGAAAGCGGCGCACATGGCCGTCCAGATACACGGCGGCTATGGCTATCTGCGCGACTTCCCTGTGGAGCGCCTCTACCGCGATGCGCGCATCACGGAGATATACGAAGGCACCTCCGAGATACAGCGTCTGGTCATCAGCAGCATGACCCTCAAGGAAGGTCGCCCAGCCACCGAATAGAAATCGCAGCAAAAATAACCTCCAGACACATTTCGTCTGGAGGTTATTTTTTGCGAGCGAGATACTCTTAGCTGGTGCTCTTAGCCTGATCGCGCTTGGCCTTGAGGGCCTGCGCCCATCGGCGCTCCTTAGTTGCTTCGCGCTTTCGGTCGTTGATAATATCGTATGCTATGAGACCTGCTGTATAAATATTGTAATTCACTTCCTTTTCCTCCTCTCTTCGTTCCTTTACTACACGCATATTGTACCCTCTATAGGGCGTTGACGCATCGGAACGGAGGGGTATCTTTGCGCCTGCGCAAGCCCTAGCTGCCACGTGTGGAAGTACACCCCAGGTACCAGAACACTCGTTCTGGCGGAGTAAGGTATGCTAAGTCTTCCAGGTGATATAGATACCACTGGAGATGTAGGCCTTTTTACCTGAATTTTATGATTTGATGGAGGAAAATTGGAGGGGAGATTTAGCGGGAGGAATTTGCGGAGGCCAGGCGTATCGCGCTTATCAATTGCCGGTATGGGACACCTTTTTCGAGGATAACGTTCGCTCCCGCCGCCTGGGCTTCAGCGAGGCCCTCTTTGTCGTCATGTATGGAGAGGGCTACCACGGACGACGCGAGCTTTCGCTGTGTAATCTCGCGGAGAGCGTCGAGGTGGTCGCAGCACCGCATATCTAAATCGATGAGAAGGACGTCGGGGTGGAGCTTCCGAGAGGCCTTGATAGTCTCGCTATCGTCGGCAGCCTCTCCAACGACTCTGATACGAGGGTCAAGCTCAAGCATAGTCTTGAGGCTTGCGCGTAAGCAATCGTGATCGCCTGCTATGAGGACCCGGATAACCCTGGGGGCCGTTTGTGGCGCGTAATCGTACTGTGAGGAGGCGCGGGCGAGGCGGTGGCCGCCCGGGTAATCCATCGGAGCGACCATTTGTTGTGCCAACATCGTTGTTGAGCAACATCCTGCTAGATAGTTCATACCAATAAGCACCTTCTAGGCGCTACTCTGCATTTTTCAGACCGCGATTTTTGCATAGCAAGCCAATTACAATGTAGTGATTCAATGATAAATCAAAATAATCAAAATGTCACGGGCTAATTGACGTAATGCATATACGTCTACAGATGTAGACGACGCGTGAAACGTGATGCGTGATGCGTGATTAATCCACGATCTTTTGGCGGAGAGCGTATACGGCAGCCTGTGTGCGGTCGGAAAGGTGGAGCTTCTGGAGGATGTTGCTGACGTGGGTCTTGACGGTCTTTTCGCTCAGCACAAGCTCTTCGGAGATGTCTTTGTTGCTTTTGCCGTGCGCAATGAGGGTGAGGACCTCAAGCTCGCGCTCGGTGAGGTCGTGTTTCGGCGCGGTGGGCTGGGGGTTGGTGAACTCCTGCATCAACTTGCGTGCGATCTCTGGGTCGAGCTGGGCCTCGCCCCGGTAGACGGTGCGTATCGCCGCCACCAGGTCCTGGGGCAGCACATCCTTCATGAGGTAGCCCTGCGCACCCGCCTTTATTGAGGCGAATACCTTCTCGTCCTCGCTGAAGCTGGTAAGGACTATCACCCGCGTGCTTGGAGAGAGCGCGGTGATGGCTCGCGTAGCCTCTACGCCGTCGGTGTTCGGCATCACGAGGTCCATCAGGACGACATCGGGGAGCAGATCTCGAACTATAGAGATAGCCTGCTTGCCATCACTTGCCTCACCTACGACCTGGATGTCCGGCTGTAGCTCAAGGTATGTGCGGAGTCCCTGCCGCACTATGGCGTGGTCATCGACCAGCATCACGTTTATTTTGTCGTTAGCTCGCATCTGCGTGCTATCCATGCATACCTCCCATTGTGTTGAGGGCTACCTCGTAGGGGCACGGCGTGCGTCGCTATGCTTCGTGCCCCTACCTGTCACACGGCACTTTGACCTTCACGATAGTACCAACCCCGCCCGGCCCTGAAGTGAACTCTATTGTACCGCTCAGTTGCTCTACCCGCTCTCGCATTGAAGTGAGGCCGAGGGTATTAGGTTTGATCGCGCCAGGAGCTATACCGGTGCCGTTGTCCTCGATGCTCATAGTAACCCAATTTTCGTTATTCGAGAGAGTAATCGTTACTTCAGTGGCGTTGGCGTGCTTGACGACGTTATTCAGCGCCTCCTGCGCTACTCTGAAGAGAGCTTTTTCGATAGGTAACGATAATCTGCGCTGCCCCGCGATATGAGTACGTATCTTTATACCATAACGCTCACCAATCATCTTGGCGTGCTTGGTGAGCACAGTCGCCAGCCCCTCGTTTTCGAGGTTGGCGGGCCGCAACTCGAATATGAGGCTGCGCATATCCTTAAGTGCGGCATTCGCGGTCTCATAAAGGATAGCTATCTGGGCACGCGCCCTGGGGGAGTCGGTGTCGAAGAAGTGGTTTGCAGCCTCGGCGTTCAGCACCATGCTGAAGAGGGACTGGGAAAGGGAGTCGTGCAGCTCCCGCGCCAGGCGGTTCCTCTCAGCAAGTATGTCCTGCTCTCGTGCGCGGTCATATAGGCGGGCGTTCTCGATGGCGATGGCGGCTTGGTTCGCGAATGCCAGCACCGTCGCGCCATCGGCCTCATCGTAGAAGTTAGGCTCCTTCTTGTCCAGGGTAAGCGCGCCTATGACTTCACCACGCGCCACCAATGGTACGCCAATCCAGGCGCGGGTGGGGTCGCCCGGGTCGGCCACGAAACCTGGCTCGTTTGCCACGTCGGACAGGATTATAGGAGCACCGTCGTCCAGCATCCTGCGTGTCAGGACGTTCTCGCGTGGATCGAACGAGAGGCCAAGCACCTCGTCGGGGCGCATGAAGCCCCGCCCAGCGATGATGCGCAGACGGCCCTCGATGAGCATCTGGACTGAGGCCCTGTCGTACTCAACGACTTCCTCCAGTTGCTCAAGTATGAGGGAGAGGAGTCTATCGAGGTCGAGGGTCGAGGTGAGGAGCGCGCCTGAATGCACAAGCGCGGTAATCTCGCGCACTCTTCTCTCCAATAGGGTGCGCTGCTTGTCCAGTAACTCTACCTGCTCCTGCAACCGCGAGTTCAGCGTCATCGAGTAGAGCTTGCTGAAGCGGATGACGAGCCATCGCAGAGCCGCGTCGAGCGCACTCAGCATTTTGACTGATGCCTCGTCGCCCAGGTCCCAACCTGATTCACGCTCGATAACTGGGAGCGCTGCGTCCTTGAGTAGCAGGTGACCCTCTATGACCTCCGCGATGTCGAATCCCTGGCCGACCTGTACTTCGCACATCTGCTCGGTGTACTCGGCAAGCCTCTCATGGTCGCCGGTGCGGAACAGCGCGACCAGCCCAAGAACGCAGTTCCGCGCCGCACTCTGTAGCTCGGTAACGGGCCGCTCCCGGTAGTGCGTCCAGTGGCGGTCCAGGTAATGCGAGTCATCCATGCTGTAAAGCAAGCGCACCCACGCCGCCACGATCTCCTCGCGGTAGCCCTCCATGAGGTCCGCGAGGGCGGGGCAGCGCACGCTAGATTCGAATGTAGAAGTTGGGATGGACATGCGTTTAGGGGTCAGGGATCAGGGGTCGGGAGTTGGAGACTAATGACCTGGGGATACCTGATCCCCGATCCCCGACCCCTAATCCCCTTATCATATATTTATCTTCGCCCAGGGATGCCAGGCTCGGTCATCGCCACCGGGTCGAGTATTTCTTCTAGCTGCTCATCTGAGAGGACGCCCATGTCACGAACGATGTCGCGTATCGGGCGGCCCGTGCGGTAGTTCTCCTGGGCTACCTTCGCAGCGGCGCTGTAGCCGATGTGGGGGTTCAGCGCTGTTACCAGGCCCATGCTGTTCTCAACGTACTGGCGGCAGCGTTCCTCGTTAGCAGTGATCCCTTCCACGCAGAACTCGGCAAAGACGCGCATCGAGTTCTTGAGAATGTCAATAGACATGAGCATGTCGAAGGCCATTACCGGCATCATTACGTTTAGCTCAAGCTGCCCGGCCTGCACCGCCATCGTGATAGTCGTGTCGTTCCCGATGACCTGGAAGCAAGCCATGTTGAGCATCTCGGCCATGACCGGGTTGACCTTGCCGGGCATGATAGAGGAGCCTGGCTGGACAGGTGGTAGCACGATTTCCGCAAGCCCTGTTTGCGGGCCGGACGACATCAGGCGAAGGTCATTGGCGATTCGGGTTAGCTCAAGTGCGAGCAGCTTCAGCGCGCCGTGGGCCTCGGCCATCGCGTACTGGGTCTGCGTCATTTCAACCAGGTGACCAGCGGGCTGCAATGGCAAACCGGTAAGCTCCGACAGTTTCTTCACAACCGCTTCTTGGTAGCGCGGGTCGCTATTGAGGCCGGTCCCGGCGGCAGTCGCCCCTATGTTCAGCTCCAGCATCGCTTCTGCGGCGTGTTCGATCTTGCGGCGCATCTTCCCAAGGGTGATTGAGTACGCGGTGAATTCCTGACCGAGGCGTATAGGCACGGCATCCTGCATATGGGTACGGCCCGACTTGATGATGCGGTCAAACTCTCTCCCTTTGTCAGCGAACGCTTTTTGCAAGCGCTCCAGCTCAGGATAAAGCTCACGAAGCTGGAGGAGAGCGGCGACGCGCATGGCGGTTGGGAAGACGTCGTTCGTCGATTGCGCCATGTTTACGTGGTCGTTGGGGTTTATTGGACGGTACTCACCGCGGTTGCCACCCAGGGCCTCGTTCGCCATGTTCGCCAGCACTTCGTTCGTGTTCATGTTGTGGGATGTGCCCGCGCCCGCCTGTATAGGGTCAACGCGCCACTGGTCCAGGAGCTCGCCCGCCAGCACGCGATCTGCCGCAGCCATGATAGCATCGGCCCGCTCGGCGTCGAGGACGCCCAGGTCGCGGTTTGTCTCGGCGGCGGCACGCTTCACCAGCACGGTAGCTTTCACCATCGTCGGGTGGGGACGCAAGCCTGTTATAGGGAAGTTGCGGATGGCCCGCGCCGTCTGCGCGCCATAGAGCGCATCCTGCGGCACCTGCACATCACCTAAAGAATCTTTCTCTACACGATACTCGCCTGTTCCGGCACCATTATTCTCAGTTGGCATTATTTGACGCTCCTCCAGAGTGGGATGATTCGCCACTATTATAGCGCATGTCGCAAGCTGAGGTTGAACCGGCCTGTGTTATAATAGCGTTATGAGCGACAAGACCATCCTGGTGGTTGACGACGAACCGCACATAGTGGAACTTGCGAGGCTCTATCTCTCGAATGAAAATTATGTTGTGGAGGTGGCGCGCACTGGGGGCCAGGCGCTCTCGAAATTCTCGTCGGTCAAGCCCGCGCTCATCGTACTTGACCTGATGCTGCCGGAAGTGGATGGTTGGGAGGTCTGCCGCCGCATCCGCCGAGAGAGCGAAGTGCCGATAATAATGCTCACCGCACGTAGCGACGACGTTGACAAGATAGTGGGGCTGGAGCTTGGCGCGGACGACTACCTGACCAAGCCTTTCAACCCCAGGGAGCTCGTAGCTCGCGTCAAGGCGGTGCTCCGCCGGGCTTCCCAGCGCCAGGTCGAGCAAAGCAGACCCGCAGCTCCACTCCAGTTCGGGAACACGACCATTGACAGGGAGAGGCACGAAGTCCATATCGCGGGCGAGCCTGTCGAGCTGAGGATGAAGGAGTTTGATCTGCTGTTAGCCTTCGTGCAGCACCTCGGTCTCGTATTGGAGCGAGACAAGCTCCTCAATATCGTATGGGGCTACGAATATTTCGGCGATACGCGTACCGTTGATGTCCACGTCGCCCACCTGCGCGACAGGTTGCAAAACTCCACGCTCAACCTCCAAACGATAAGGGGAGTAGGGTACAAGATGGTACTCGATGGTAGCCAGGCGAAAGAAGATGTTTCGCACCCTTAGAGCCAAGCTAATAGTCACCTACGCAGGCATCGCGGTGCTTTGCCTGATACTTGCATTGGGCGTCTTGCTGCTTTTGGCGCGGGATTATGCTCAAAGGAACAGCTTCAAGACCCTTGACGAGAAGAAGGCCCTGGTCATCCCTTACGTGAGGCTCCTGGTGGCCGGAGAGATGAGGGGCGATGCTGCGGGTCCGCCCGCCTCGAAACGTATCTTAAGCGGAGTGCGTGAGAGCATAGGAGGCTCCGGGCTACGCGTGCTCCTGGTGGACCCCAACACGATGACAGTCACGGAGGATACTTCGGCGCGCTTCAACGCCGAGGGCCAGCGTTTCCTTTTCAATGACGAGGACACGACTCACTTCTACCAGCAGCTCGCCAATGGTGAGGTGCGCGATACCGCACTTCTCCCGGGAGGCGGAGGCCAGTACCAGTACATCGCTCAGCGCATCCGGATGGAGTTGCCTGCAAAGAGCCTGCTTGAGGCCATAGCTGCCGGCCCGGAGGGTTCGGAGGGTTCCGGAGTCGCGAAGCCTGGACGTCTCGCCCAGGCACCGTTCGCCCCCTATATCGTCGTCCTGGCCCAGCCGGTGCAGCAGCTCGGCGCTCTACTCAACGACGTTAGAGACTATATCATCCCCGCGATTCTGGTCGCGCTGGCTATCTCTTTCGCAGCCGCGTACCTTCTAGGACGCCAGATTTCGCGTCCGGTTGCGCGTCTCGCGAACGCGGCACGAGCTGTGGGCCGGGGCGATTACTCCCAGTACGTCCCCGTCGAGGGGAATGACGAGCTTGCCACCCTGACGCAGCAGTTCAACGAGATGGCCTCCGAGGTGGGTCGCGCTCACCAAATACAGCGCGATTTCGTGGCAAATGTCTCACATGACCTGAAAACGCCCCTGACCTCGATCCAGGGCTTCTCGCAGGCAATCCTCGATGGGGCGACTAAGACACAGGCAGACTACAGGCAGGCAGCTTCGATTATCAACACCGAGGCCCAGCGGATGAACCGCATGGTGACGGAGCTACTCAGCCTCGCCAGCCTGCAAAATGGCCTCGCATCACTGGACATGAGGCCGGTGCAAATCGCTTCGGTGCTGTCTCAACTCGTGCTGTCAATGCAGCCACAGGCAGAGCAAGCGGGCGTGCAGTTGTCCGCGCAATTCACCAGATCGAATGCAGTCGTGCTTGCTGACGTGGACCGTCTCAAGCAGGCATTCGCGAATCTCATGGAGAACGCCCTTAAGTATACGCCTCCAGGGGGCACCGTTACGGTGAGATTGGAAGAGGTAAGCGGCGGCGTGACCGTTCAGATAGAGGATACGGGCCGGGGTATCCCCAAAGATGACCTGAGGCGAGTGACGGAGCGTTTCTACCAGGTCGACAAGTCGCGTAGCGTGAGTGAGGGCCGGAGCCTGGGCCTGGGGTTGGCGATAGCCCAGGAGATAATTCACGCCCACGGCGCGCAATTCACGATAAGCAGCGCGCAGGGCGTTGGGACGACGGTGCGGGTGACGCTGCCCGCGCAGAGTGGAAGGCAAGCCACATCCGGGCACGGTACCTGGCCTCGTCTAAACGCTGGAACGAGGGCGGAAAATGGTGGACTAGCTCAACCTGGCAAAGATGCCAACGGCAGTCATGGCAGCAATGGTAGCACGCATCCAGACTCTGCAAGTGAAGCCAGGGAAGTCTCCAAAGTAAACCGCAACTGATGGATATTCTCGCAAGCTGGGGCGTGCCTGTATTGGTGGTGGGCATCCTTGCCCTCGCCACTCTGGGTTTCGCGCTCCTGGTCGGGAAGTGGATAGACTCCCAGAGTAACAGCGTGGTTGACGAGCCAAGAGACGGCAAGAAGCGCCCTCGGTAGATTCGCTACGCTTCGAGGCTAACAGAAACAACCTCCAGGAGAGCAAGATAGATTGAATTGGACCGGTATAATCCTAGGCGTATTCTCGGCCCTAGCCATCGGGCTTGGCTTCATGTGGGTGATAAGGTTTGAGTATTTCTTTGGAGCGTACAGGTGGAAATGGGTGGCACTGGTGGGGATCGCGTTGTGCGCGGCTTCCCTCTTCATGCCCAACTTCATGCTGGCCGCCCTGCTAGGTATAACCGGGGGGAGCATAACGTGGGGCGCCGTGGAATTGCCGCACCAGGAGGAGAGGGTAGATCACGGTCTGTTCAAGGCGCACCCTCTGCGGCACACGCGGCCCCGCGCCAACCAGGGCGCGCATGACCATTCTCACGGTGCGAGACCCGGATTAGGCAAGTGGTGGAGCTTCTAAGGGTGTAAGTAAGAACAGCCTTGTTCTCCTTGTCATTCCGAACGCAGTGAGGAATCTCCAAGCTTGCCAAGTGGATAGATTTCTAGATTCCTCACTGCGTTCGGAATGACAGGGGAAGTGGTGCTTCGTTGTTTGAGATTGTTCGTTTCATGGTGCTATTTGTAAAGGGGTTCTGAGGCGAGGTGATATAGAGGATGGAGTTGCAGATAGCCGGGCCGGTACTGGCCCTCGTCACTTTCCTGACCATCTGGTGGGGGCACGTGCTGGTACGTATAGTACATTATTACTTCGGCACGCGGCCCGCGCCCATAATTATGCTGTTAGGTCTGATCGCTCTCCTTATCAGCACCCAGACACCGGCGGAACTTCTCTCCGCCACACTTGGGATTGTAGGGCTGACGCTGGTCTGGGACGCATTCGAGCTACACCGCCAGGAAGCGCGAGTCAGGCAGGGACACGCCCCTCTCAACCCACGAGTGCACCATAAGGCAGCGGGACTGCTCGCGGCGAGCCTTGCGGTGGAGAGCGAAAATGAAGGTGATGCCTCTTGCCTTTCGTGTGGCTCGACAGCGAACAGCCGTTTCCTATGCAGGCGCGGCCCATACTGCAAGGTGAAGCAGTGGGAGAGGTATAGCGCGACAGTTACAGATCAGAACCCCCACCTCCAACCACTCCCCACTGGGGAGGGGCGTTTGGAAAAAGCATAAAAATGAAGGTCTGGCGGCGCCAGACCTTCATTTTTATGCTTTTTCCAAGAAGAGTGGTACGTCACCACGCTTGCTGAAGGAGAAGTCGCATATTTACTATTCTCGACTAACCTTCCGATTTAGCATCATGTGGAGGCATCGGGGTGGCCGTGCCGTCAATCACGGGGCGGGAGGAGCTCACGGGAGGCTGGGAGCCATTCTGAGGGGCAGCGCCGTCAAGCCCTGCTACCCGCGACATGAGGTCGCCCACTTTCACCCCGGTCAGAGTTTCGATAAGCTCAGGTACCTGGGCTATCATGCGGGCTATGTCGGCGGTAATCTGGTTAGCGCCCGCCCCTCGCCCATCGTTGCTGCCCGTTGAGACGATAGTTATCTTGTCTACGTTGTTCAGGGGGCTAGACATCGCCCTCGCGACGTCGGGCAGACCTGTGAGGAGCTTATCCAGGATTGCGGCCTGGTTGTACTCCTGGAACGCGCCCGCACGCAGGTGCATCGCATCAGCTTCGGCTTGGCCCTTCGCCCTGATAACTTCGGCTTCCGCAAGACCGACGTCGCGGCTGGCATCCGCCGTACCCTTACCGGCCAGGCGGGCTGCTTCGGCGTCGCCTTGCGCGGCGAGAACGTGGCGCTGTCGCTCGGCTTCCGCTATCGTCTCTATGCGCTGGCGCTCCACCTCGGCAGGCTTGAGCACAGTCGCCACAAGCTCGCGCTCGCGGCGCTTGATTTCCGCATCCTGCACCAGTATCTGCTCCTCACGCTGCACGCGCTCTACGCGTACCTGCTCGGCGGCGACTTGCTGCTGCATAATGTTGGCCTGGATGTCGTACGACTTGTCGGCAGAAGCCTGTTGCTTCCTGACCGCCGACATGTAGTCCGCACGCTTCATCTCCAGGTCACGCTGGGCCTCAGCCTGCTTTGCGGCTGAGGCGGTCTCGGCCAGCACGCGCTCCTGGTCGGCTTGCGCCTGGGCGATTGCCGACTCGCGCATCGCCTGGGCGCGCTTGATGGCGGTATCCCGCTCGGCTTCGGCGGTGGCGATGTCCGCCTGCCGCTTGATGAGAGCGATGTCGGGCCGCCCCATGTTGGTGATGTACTCGTTCTTGTCTCGCACTTCCTTGATGGTGAAAGAGACGATTTCGAGGCCCATCTTGTCCATGTCGTCTGCGGAGGTCGCCCGCATCCGGTCAGCGACCATCTCAGGCTGCTTGACGATCTCCTCGACCGATAGCTGCCCCACGATGCCACGCAGATGCCCTTCCATGACCAACCTGATCAGACCTTCGCGCTCAATGGGGGTCTTTGTCAGCAGTTGCTCGGCGGCGGTGCGTATCGCGAGTGGGTCGCTCTTGATCTTGATCTGCGACACCGCCTCAACGTTGACACTAACGCCCTGGCGAGTATACAGGTCCTGGGTCGGGGCCACGTCGAAGGACATCAACTCAAGGGAAAGCTCGCGGGCGCTCTGCAAGAGAGGCACCACCAGGGCGCCTCCACCCTTGATTACTTTCGGCGTGCCGCCCGTGCCCAAGCCGTAGATGATGAGCGCCTGGTTCGGCCCCACCTTCCGCACGAGGGTCACGATCCACGCCATACCCAGGATGATAATGAACACCAATGCGCCAATAACCAGTATTTCCACCGCAATCTCCTTTCACATTGGGCAGCAGCGATTAATTGCTGACTGCCTGTTCGTCTCCCGAAACGTCCGGTACTTCATCGCGCAGCAAATCATCCACACCTCGGACGTGTGCCAGGCCCTTCTCATAGCTTAATATCACCACCTCCGCACCCTTGGGGATTGGGTTCTCATCAACCCCCTTAGCGCCCGCAGTAAAGCGAGCACCGCCTTTGGTATAGACGATCTCACCGACGCCGCCGGAGCGGATAGAGCTTACCACCCTGGCGGGCGTGCCGGGCAGCGAAAAGTCCTTCGTATCTAGTGGCGGCGTCATCATCGGCCACAGTACCCGCACCAGGAGCGCGAACATGATGCCCCCGCCCACCAGGCCACTGACCACCGCGACCGGCACCACGATAAAGGCGGTCAAGTCCATGCTCTGCCTCAGTAGAAAGCCGACCCCACCGAACCAGGTGATGAATGCCATTATCGTCGGCAAATTGAGCACATTTGGCCCTTCGATGCCGTCGTGGCTTCCAATATGTCCATCGTGCCCGTGACCTCCTATATGCGGGATATGCACGTCGCCCGCATCCGCGAAGCCAAGCAGCAACGAGACTATCGTGAAGATTAGCCCGAAGAGGAACATGAACAGAAAGAAATTTGACAGGCCATCAGGTCCGAACAACATGAGAAGCTCCTTTCGACCCAACTAACGCCTTGTATATTTAGTTACGCAGGCAAACGCGCAGGGTTGCAAAAGCAACTCTACGCGTTTGACAAAGTTGTTTGAAACCAGGAGTGATAGCTATCAGCTTCCCGCCTCCAGCTACGATTATGAGCCAGTCGTGACCGGCTAGAACAATCCAGGTATATTCAATCCCCCCGTAATAGCGCTCATCTTCTTTTGTGCCATATCCTGCGCCTTCGTAAGGGCCTCATTGAAGGCAGCGACGAGCATATCCTGGAGCATCTCAACGTCGTCCGGGCTTACGGCGTCAGGGTCTAGCATTACTTCAAGGACCTCATGGTGGCCGTTCATCTTGACTGTGACGGCACCGCCGCCTGATGTCGCCGTAACCGACTCATTGGCCAGCTCTTCCTGGGCTTTGAGCATCTTATTCTGCATTTGCTGCATCTGCTTCATCATTCTCGGGTCCATACTGCAATGTCTCCTACTGGGGGTCTTCGAACTTATCGATGCCAAAAATATTCATGGCAGCCTTGCCACGTGTGGTCTCATAGGGCGATTGCGCCGGGCGTGCGGAGCGTGCTGTGCCACCCGCAGCCGAAGGCCCATTACTCCCGTTCCCCGTCCCTGCCAGGTTGCCGGCGTCGTTCGAGCCGCCAGCTTGCTCGAAAAGTACACTTTCTACGCGTACAGGGTAACCAAGCACGCGGCCTATCGCGTTTTCAATTATACCTCGCGAAGGCTCCTGCTTTGCCCTGTCGGCCTGGATCGGATATCGGAAGCTAAGGGTAACTGTGTTGCCGATCACGCTATGCGGACGCACGCGGTCATTATCGCGAAATGCTGCCGCTATAGGTTTGGCTCGCGCGTTTATTTGGTCAACGACCTTACCCCACAATTCCTGCAAACGACGCAACTCGTCACTATCTGTCGCTGCCCTCTCGGAGCGTAGCTCCACACTATCCTCAGTTTCCTCGGCAGCGCCTGCACGGGTAGTCGCCTGAACAGGCTCATGGGCGGGTTGTACAGGGAGATTCATTTCCATGTGGATAGGGGGGGGCGGGGATGCAGGCTCCGGAGTGTGAATTGGCCCGGCGACAGCATCGGGGCGAACCTGCCGCGTGCTGGGTGCAGCCTCGCGCCGGTCATCAGGTTGGCGTGGCTGTACGCGAGGGGTCACTGCTACCTGCTCAACCGCAGCTGCAAGTTCCACACTCCGTTCACGGACCTGGTACAACTCCGTAGCCTCAGTTGGCTTGAGAACCGCCTTCACAAGCCCCATCTCCAATGGTAACTGGCGGTACGCTGTCGAACGCAACCCGGCGTCCGCCTCGGCGAAGGCTTGCACCCAGCGCAACAGGTCCGGCACTGTAACCCGCTCCGCTTGTGCGCGCATCTGCCACTTTATCTCCTCCGTTACGTCGAGCATTGACGACTCGCCGGAGGCCGCCCCCGTCTTGACGAGCATCAGTCCGCGCAGGTACTCGACTATCTGTCTGTTGAACTGCCGCAGGTCGAGGCCGTCATCCAGCACGCGGTTGATGTGCCGAAGCCCCGTCGCAAGGTCCCCGGCAATAAGGCTGTCTATGAACTCAGCTACCTCTTTAGAGCCTGACGACCCCAGTAGAGATTGCACGCTCTCAAGCGTAATGCTTTCCTCGGCGAATACGCGCAGCTGGTCCAATAGCGACTCTGCATCACGCAACGAGCCGGTCGCATGGCGAGCGACAAGCTCCAGGGCCTCCCTCTCGGCGGGGATATCTTCCTGCTTGCAGATATGCTCCAGCCTCGCGACCATAGCGTCGAGCGGCACCCTGCGAAAATCGAAGCGCTGGCAGCGTGAAGCCACTGTGGCGGGCACCTTGTGGACTTCGGTTGTTGCGAGGATAAAGGCGGTATGGGGGGGAGGCTCTTCGAGCGTCTTGAGAAGCGCGTTGAAGGCCGATATGCTGAGCATATGCACTTCATCCACAATATAGAACTTCGTGTTCCAGACTGAAGGGGCGAAGTTGGCGCGCTCGATTACCTCACGTATGTTGTCAACGCCCGTGTTGGACGCCGCGTCTATCTCGATCAGGTCGGTGGCGATGTCACGGTTGGCTGCTGTGCAGTTGGCGCATTCGTTGCATGGCTTGTCCGGCCCCTCGGAGAGGCAGTTTGCTGCCCTGGCGAGGAGGCGTGCCGCGCTGGTCTTGCCGACGCCTCGCGGGCCTGTGAAGAGGTAGGCATGGGAGATGCGCCCGGAAGCGATGGCGTTCTTGAGGGTACGCACCACGGGCTCCTGGCCGACAAGCTCGTCGAAGGTCTGTGAGCGGTATTTACGGTAGAGGGAGGTAGAAGCTGACATGCAGGGCTATAGCTCGCTGAAGTAAATGATAATAACTGCGCGGGTATTATACCACGCGCGGCGGGATGTTTCCTACAGCGAATTTCGCGACATTAGAGTGAGACTTCACAAGTCACTTGGAGCCGGATATAATTTGACCAAGTATCGCACTCAGGAGCCTTCTCATGTCTAGAAACAAAGAGCAAATTGCAACCGCTATCGCAGCCAGCGCGGCCTTGTACGCAGGCACGCTTTGCCTGAACCCAGGTGTAGCAGCCTTCGTATTTGGTGTCGGCGGCGACCTTATCTCCAATATCCTACAGTGGGGTGCAAGGGCCGTATCGGGGCGTGTGGGCAAGAAGTGGCTTGTCAACCCAGACATCAGAAACGCCCTGAAGCAAGCCTACAAGCACGCACTCGAGCAACTGGAGAGAGACTATCGCAAAGATTATCCTCCATCCCCAGGGCGGGATGAGGGACGAGTTATCAAGGATGTCTTTGCTGAACTGCTCAACGGGTTCGACACACTGTTCGCTGAGGCCGAAAATGAAGGAAACATACGCGACCTGGTAGGGGCGAACGCGAACGAGGCACGTAACAACCTCAGTCAGCACATAGAACTATTCATCCACGACGAAGATAAACTACTTGCGGGTTACATGCGCGACCGCTTTGCTGACGAGCTAGCAAGGTTTTTCATCGAGGAACTAAAGACCAACGACAAGGCGCGAAATGCTATTCAACTCCTATTCCTGGCAGAACTAGAGTCTGGCATCGAGGAACTGAAGCATGATTCTAAGGGAGCACAGGTCCTCTTGACCGAGCTAGTCCTCTGGAAGCGCCAGTTGGAGACCAACCCTAGAGGTAGCGAATCCAGCCTCATCACGGCATTGGGTAATATCGAAGATACAGTCAGGAAGATTATCAATGAGCAAACAGTCGAGCTAAAGGGCTTCATAGACGAGCGAACAGGCACCATCTTTGAGAAGATTGCACAACTAGGAGTTGATCGACAAACTGGTCTCCGACGGACCAGCACATTGAGCATCGTTGATGAAATCAGGACATTACGTGAGCTTGCACGTTCTCATCACCTAATCGAACATATAGCTGACTCGAAGACCGTACAGATAAGCCATTACCCCACTGCTATAAAGCTAAGCGAAAGTACGCCGCGGCAAATAAATAGAGGCGATGTCAGCTTACGCTCAATGGGAAAGGATAGCACTTATGAATTCTCAAACGATATTTACGCATTAGCTCTCACATATCAGCAAGGACTGGAGAAGGCCACTTTTGAGGTTACGCTAAGCGATGGGACGATTCACAGAGTATCAGGTGTATCATTTTTACCGGATAGCGACTTCTTTGGCCTTATTGCGCTTCAACCGATAGATTCTCTCACTATTTCCACCAGGGGCACATTTTACATATCGAATTTCTACTTCTATGCAAAGTCGCAGCACGCGCGTCACTTTAGATAATTGGCGATGAGCTACAAGAGGACTTCACCTGGCATCATTCCGCCTCATCTGCTGTATCACCTTGCAAATCCCCATACAGGTAGCGGTCAATATTGACCGACCAGTCAGGTGGGCCGTCAAGCTTTAACGATAACGCGGTATCCAGGAAGGAAGAGGTCTTATCAGCAGCTGGCAAGACCTCTTCTATAACAAGGCGTACACGAGTATTGGGCTCCAGCTTTAATGGCTCATCGGGGCATAACACTTTGCCATCAAAGGTTGCTTCAATCACATTAGCCACAATATACCCTCCGTCATACGGGCACGTTATGCGGGCGCTCCTTATGAGACTGACTATACATCCTTTGATAGCTAGTACCTAAGCTACCCCGGCTACCTCAGATGCAGCCCCAGGCTCGACGTACCCCTTCCCCTCCGCTTCCTCCTCCTCGTCAGTGAGCGTGCGGCCTCGATTGAGCGGGCGAGTTGTGTAATACTTCGCTTGCGGGTGGTGCGCTACCAACGCGGCGGTTGATTGCTCAGGGACGAGCACAGACCCTTCCGTGAGGCTCACGCCTATCTTCTCGGCGGGGAGGACCTGTAGGAGCTTCACTTGCTCGGTGGGGTCGGGGCAGGCGGGATAGCCCCAGGAGTAGCGCCGTCCCTGGCCTTCAGGGAGGCCAAGCTCACGCCTCACGAGGTTGTGGGTCCACTCAGCAAGCGCCTCGGCCAGGGCTACGCTCAGACCGTAGATGTAGTAACCCTCTGAATAATCTCCCGCCTTCTGCATCTGCATGAAGACCTCGCTTGCCCGGTCCCCCATCGTTACCACTTGCAAAGGCACTACGTCCATCTTGCCCGACTCTACCGAAGCGTAATAGTCGGCCAGGCAGAGCCGCTCGCGGTCAGGCTGGCGCGGAAAGGTGAAGCGGATTTTGGGATGGATTTTGGATTTTGGATTTTGGATTTTGGATTGAGAACCGTTACTTGTATTTGCCGTGTCAGGATCGTAGACGAGAAGGTCGTTCCGTTCGGACTGGCAAGGGAAGTAACCATAGATCACCTTCGGTGTGAGGATTTGCCTGCCGCGCATCTCGGCCTGCATCCTATGCAATCGAGGCATCAACTCCGCTTCGACCACGCGCTGGTAGTCTGCCCCATGTAGCTTGTGCGCGCCCCACGACAGCCTGAAAAGCGACTTCAAATCGAGGCAGTCGAATACCTCATCTAGGGGGATATGTCGCTGGTCTAGGACGCGATAGCCCCAGAAGGGTGGTGTAGGAACAGGTATATCCTGGCGCACGTTCGAGCGCGCAACGTCAGGTGTGGTAATTTGGGTCGCCTCACTCGCGCTCTGCTCGCGCTCACGGGCCAGGCGCGCTTCTTGGTGCTTCTTCTCTATATAGGCGTCGCGTTGCGCGTTGTCGGTCAGCACCTCCATCGTATCGAGGCCCTCGAAGGCGTCGCGACAGTAATAGACGCCAGGGCCGTACCTCTCATCTGCCCCTTCACCAACGAAGCCGATTCGATAGCCGAATGGCCTGTTGATGGCCGCGCCCCCCACCAGCACTGGATAGTCCAGCCCGCGCTTATGCAGCTCCTGCACGCAGAGAGGCATCTGCTTAGACGTGGATACCAGGAGCGCGCTCAGGCCAATCGCCGTCGCCTCAACCTCCACAGCTTTGTCGATGATGACGTTCAGGGGCACCTGCTTGCCCAGGTCGTAGGTCGTGTAGCCGTTATTGGTCAGGATGGTGTTCACCAAGCTCTTGCCTATGTCGTGAACGTCGCCAAAGACCGTCGCCAGGACGACCCGCCCTTTCGTATAGCCCTCTTTCTTCTCAAAGTACTGTTCGAGGTGGGCGACGGCGCGCTTCATAACTTCCGCCGATTGCAGCACGAAAGGCAAGATAAGCTCGCCAGCGCCGAACTTGTCGCCAACGTCCTTCATCGCAGGGAGGAGCACGTTATTGAGGACGCCTACCGCATCCTGCTTTTGCAGCGCCTCCTCTAGAAGCACTTCGATCCCTTCCCTCCTGCGGTGGAGTATCTGGAAATGTATCTTCTCCTCTACGCTCATGCTGAGCCACTGCTCGTCCTCCTTCGCCTTGCGTCCTTCGTCATTCGATGGCTTATTGACCTCGAAGTAGGCGATATATTCGGGCAGCGCATTGGGCTTATTTTCCAGCAGGTTGTCGGCGAGGCGCCGCTCCTCTTCCGGTACTTCAGCATAAGGAGTGATATGCGCGGGGTTCACAATCGCGAGGTCCAGCCCTGCCTGTACGGCATGGTGGAGGAAAACGGAGTTCAAGACCGCTCGCGCATGGGGGTCTATCCCGAACGATACGTTGCTCACGCCGAGGACGGTAAATGCGCCTGGGCACTCACGCTTGACCCGCCTGATGCCCTCAAGCGTCTCGATGGCGGAGCGTGCGAGGTCTTCCTGCCCGGTGGTTACGGGGAATGTCAGCACGTCGAAGATCAGGGAATCGGCGGTCATGCCGTATTCCTGAGTGGCGATGTCGTACATAATGCGGGCAACCTGCACCTTGTGGTCCGCTGTGTGCGCCATGCCAACTTCATCTATGGTAAGGGCGATTACTGCGGCCCCGTGCTCAACCGCGAAGGGGAGCACCGCTTCGATCTTTTCGCGCCCGCGCTCCATATTGATCGAGTTGAGTATCGCCCGGCCCGGGTACACTTCCAGCGCCGTCTTCATCGTGGACACCTCTGTGGTGTCAATCACGAGGGGAGAGTCGACCGCCATGCTCAGCTTCTTTACGAGCTTGCGCATCATGCCGTCTTCGTCCGGACGTTCGGTCAGGGCAACCTGCACGTCCAACACATGTGCGCCACCCTCGGCCTGCTCGCGCCCTACCTGTACGACGGCATCATAATCGTCCGCCAAGAGGAGTCGTTTTACCTTGCGGGAGCCTTGCGCATTGACACGCTCCCCGACGATCAAAGGCGCAGGCTCTTGCCGGAGAGGTGTGGCGCGGATGCCGCTTGAGACCCTGGCTTCCAGATAAGAGGGGCGCGACGTCTGCGGGCGATTGCTCCTGACCGCCTCAACGAGGGCACGTATATGCTCCGGCCCCGTCCCGCAACATCCGCCCACCACACTGACGCCGAACTGAGTCACGAACTCGTACAGGGCGCGGGCCATCGGCTCCGGCTCCAGAGGGTAGACCGCCTGACCGCCAACGTTGATGGGAAGCCCCGCGTTAGGTATGCAAGAGACCCAGCGCGGACAATTCTCTCCCAGGAAGCGGATCGGCTCGCGCATGTGCTCCGGCCCTGTAGAGCAGTTCAATCCGATCACTTGCACAGGCAGCGATGCGAGGGTAGTCAGCGCAGCTACTATGTCGGTGCCGAGGAGCATCCGGCCCGACGTGTCGAGCGTTACCTGGGCCTGGATGGGCACAACGCGCCCGCTCTCCCTGAAATATTCTACAGCGCCGTTGATGGCCGCCTTCAGCTCAAGGATGTCCTGCACCGTCTCGATAATGAGGAGGTCGCAGCCGCCCTCAATGAGCGGTTTTGCCTGCTCCTTGTAAACGGCTTTGAGTTGCTGGTACGTAACGTTGGAGAGGGTGGGGTCATCTGCGGAGGGGAGGAAGCCGGTCGGACCCATCGAACCGGCCACGTACCTCGGCCTGGAAGGAGTAGAATAGGAGTCCGCCAGCTTGCGGGCGAGCTGCGCCGCTGTGAAATTCTGATGGTAGACTTCATCACCTATGCCGTACTCATCTAGCTTGAGACGCGTGCTTCCGAAGGTGGCGGTCTCCAGCACGTCCGCTCCCGCTTCGAGGTACGACGCCTGTATCTCCTCTATGACGCGCGGGTTGGTGACGCACAGGTAGTCGTTGCACCCCTCGAGGCGAGCACCTCCGAACTCCTCCGGTGTGAGATTGTATCGCTGCACTGAGGTGCCCATCGCGCCGTCGAATATGAGCACGCGCTCGCTGAGGCTATCCAGGTATGTTTTTGTGGTCACAGGCGGCTCCTCTCAATGGACGAAGGACGACGGAACGTGATGCGTGATGCGTGATGCGTGATGCGTAATAATAGTAAATCAATAAAAACCTTTGTGTTCTTTGTGTCTTTGTGTCCTTTGTGATTAATTCATCACGTTTCACGTTTCGTTCCACACTCCGAAATCAAAAATGCCTCTACGTGGAGAGGCATCTTCTTTGCCGTGAAAGGCCAAATCCTCCCCTTATGGGGCTGGGTGGGGCACCGCGCTTTGCCGGTTGCCGGGTAGGTCTCCGAGCCAGTCCTCTCACTACCACTCTCGATTTTTGTTCGATTGTTATGTGTAGTCTACACTACGCAGAGGGGTGTGTCAAGTAGGGACGGGTCACAGCTTTGCATATCCTAGCACTTCGTCTACAGCAATTGAGACGTCCGATTCTACTGGGAGGCGTAATGCATCGCCGCGCGCCGCGCTCCTGACATGCCGATATTCGCCTTCTATCGGGTCGCTGTAGACCTCAATAACGCTATGCTTCAGATCAATTATCCATACTTCAGCGATACCTGCCTCCGCGTAGATAGGCACTTTATCTTTGCGGTCACGGCGCAGAGATGACTCCGCTACCTCTATGAGCAGCACTACGTCGTCGGGTGTTGGGCGTTGGGTGGAGTAGAAGTCATCACGCAATCTCAACAGGGCGGCGTCAGGCTGGGGCTGAGAATTATTAGTGGGGATGCTGATGGAGTTCTGTATCGATACCATCGCTACATCTCCAGCCCGGCGTTCAAGGAGCTTGGACAATCGCCGCACGCACGCCTCGTGCGGTTCGCCAAGAGCAGCCATCTCTACGATATCTCCTTTGATAAGCTCAACCCTATCATCTTTGCCGAGTATGCCCGCTTCGATCATGCGCTCGTAGTCGTCAATGCTGAAGAGGTGGCGTTTTAGTTGATGTTCCTGCTCGATCTGTATTGCCATAAGTCACCTGTCGCTTACTCTGGGCCATTACTGTTCCACGACGTGCTCACATCAGCTACTCATAGCTTTATGATAGCAAACGTGTTTCACAAGTACAACTATTCACGTTTTATCTTTCCCGGTCAGCGCCAGTTCATCAGTATCGTTTCGCGGCTGAAGAGGCGAACGGCTACGCCCAAAAGCATAACGTCAATAAGCCCTATCAGAAAGGAGGCACCCAAGACGGAACCGAGGCCCAAAGTCACAGCACCAGTCATCTGTGCCACCAGGACGCCGATGAGGGGTAGCACCACGAGCGAGCCAAGCTGTTGCGCGCTTTGCGGGTCTTTCACGCGTGATGAAATGATGATGGCACACCCGACCGCTAGGAAGCTGAAGAGAGGGGTCAGGAGGACCACCGCCAGCACCCAGGTCGGACCTACGATGATATTGCCGTAAACAGCATCACTGACCACAAACCTCGCAGCCGTCGCGAAGAGCACGTAGGTCCACCAGGTAGCGATGATGCCTGGTAGCGCAGCCGCGAGTGCCTTACCGAGGAGAAGCTCCCAGGTCCTGATCGGAGTCGCGAGCAGCGCTTCAAGCGAGCGAGTCTGCTTTTCGCCAATTATAGAGTAGCTCGCTATGGTGATGGGGACCACCAACGGTATCATCTGAAACAATATGAGGAAAGGGCTGAGGAGAGCGGCTCGCACCTGGTCGGAGGGGGTCAGTCCAGGTATCGCAGAGGCATTTCCGCCCAGCATGTTCGCGGGCGTGCCCTTAGTTATCTTAGCCAGGTCGAAGTCAAGCAGCGCCGTCAGGAGGAGGACTGATAATGCAACCGTCACCAGGAGGATGGGCGGAGCTATAGTGGTGAATATAACGACCTTGTTACGGCGTAGCTGTGCCCACTCGTTCTCGATGACGGCCATGACGTGACGGTTTATGAATGGGCGTATCTTCATCTCGCGACCTCCGCTAATTGCATCGGTTCTTCGACGAACTCAGGCCGCGATACCAGGTCGAGGTAGGCCATCTCCAGCGTGCGCTCCACTTCTGCTACTCTCTGGATGTCGGCACCTTGCGAAACGAGAGCGCGCACTACGGCAGGCGTGGCGTAGTCGGGCTCAAGCATTGCTATGAGTAACGAATCTTCAACGACAACTACGTCACCCACGCCCGGCAAGAGAGCGATAGAGATAGCAAAATCGTTCATCGTGCGGCCTTCCGACGAAGAGGTCTCTCCGCCGAAGTCGGGCAGGGCGTTCCCAATCTTCACCTCCATGTGTCTCCCGTAGAGTGAGCGTTGGAGGTCGCGGGGCGTGCCGACGCGCAAGAGCTTGCCGCGCACGATAGCCACGCGGTCGCACAGACTTTGCGCCTCGAAGAGGTTATGCGTGCAAAGGATGATGGTGCGGCCCTCTCCTTTGAGAGACGCGATGAAATCACGCACCAGCTTCGCGCCCTCCGGGTCGAGGGCAGAGGTCGGCTCGTCCAGTATGACGACGGGAGGCTCATGCAGGAGTGCGCGAGCGATGCTCAGCTTCTGCTTCATCCCCTTGGAGAAGGTGGACGCGGGGTCCTGCCTGCGCTCCCACAGGCCGAGGAGCGTGAGATAGCGTTTTATCTGCGACTGCGCGTCCGAGGGTACGATGTCATACAGCTTCGCGTAGAATTCGAGGTTCTGCTGGGCTGAAAGGCTCTCATAGAGGCCGGGGGTCTCGGTCATAACGCCGATGCGACGTCGCACTTCTCTAGGCTCATGCACCACGTCGAAGCCACAGACGCTTGCCTGCCCGGTACTGGGCGCGATAAGAGCGGAGAGCATGCGCATCGTAGTGGTCTTGCCCGCGCCATTAGGCCCAAGCAGACCGAACACCTCACCACTCTCGATATGCAGGTCTAAGTCCCTGACCGCCCAGCGTTCTCCAAACTTACGCCCCAACCCCTGGGCTGTTATAGCATACGGCAATATCGCCCCCTGTGTCATTTAGTTCAAAGTTCAAAGTTCAAAGTTCACAGAAATGTGAAGGTGGGCAGCCACAGATGTATAGGCTGAAAGGAGAGACTTCCCCTACTTCCAATTATAACAATCGCCTGTGGCTCTACCAATAGCCAAAACGGGTGAATGTGTTATAATCATCAGGTTCCTGCTCCGAAAGGAAAAAGGATAATGAAAAAAGGATAAAAAGGAGTAGAGGTCTCGTAATTTATCCTCTTCCCTCTTTACTTCTAACGTCGCGGAGATGACATTCTATGCACCTCAGTGGTGTGTCGTATAAAGCTCTATTGTTCAGGCTGTTTGCCACACTTATTATAGTGCTTGGCTTGCTTCCCAGCGCATCTTTGACGGACGACGGACGATGGACGATGGACGATGGAAGTTCAAAGTTCAAGGTTCAAGGTTCAACGTCGGACGACGAACGATGGACGATGGACGACGGGCGATGGGCGATGGGCGATGGACGGAACGTGTTGTATGCCGCCAGGGCGGACGATGCGGAAGGGCGATATTACCCACAGACCGGGAAGACCCTTGCGGGGCAGTTTCTCGATTTCTATGATAGGTACGGAGGTGTGCTCCAGTTTGGTTATCCCGTCACCGACGCGCGGGTAGAGGAGGTTGTAGGGGGCAAGAGCTACCTGGTGCAGTGGACCGAGCGTCAGCGCCTTGAGTACCACCCTGAATACGCGGGGACGCAATATGAAGTGTTGCTTGGCCTGCTGGGGCGCGAGCTGACGAGTGGACTGGAAGGACCGCGCTTTCAAGCCCAGGTGGACGAAGGACGAAGGACGAAAGACGAAGGAACTAAGTTTGACTACACAGGTGAATCGGGCAACACCAGCGTCTATATGCCGGAGACGGGGCAGGTTGTAGCTGAGCCTTTTCTATCATACTGGCGAGAGAATGGGGGGCTTCCGATTTATGGCTATCCTATCTCGTCCTCTTATGCGGATGAGACTGGCCTACTAATCCAGTGGTTCGAGCGTGCGAGGTTCGAATATCACCCTGAGTACCGGGAGCATCCGGTGCTGCTGGGGCATCTCGGCATCGAGACGATGAAGACGCTGGATGTGGCAACGTACGAGTTGCAAGTGCATGACAGTCCGGCACCTGATGGCCCCCTCCGGATCGACCTGGCGCAAGGGGGGGAGTCGGAGGACCCGCATTTCCTCGATAACGTGCGAGAGATCGGGCGCGAGCTGGGACCGGGGCTGCTGCGGCTGGACAATATCTTCAACTTTTACGGGATTGTGGAGCGTAAAAGTGACGGCACGGTGAGTTATGACTGGTCGAAGTTTGACGTGGCGGTGGATGGGGTACGGGCGATGGGACGGGAGCCGCTGATCTGCCTCTCTTACATGCCCGAAACGATGTCGCTATCTGGTGTGAGCCGGACGATGCCGCCCGCCATCTATGAGGAGTGGGGCGCGCTGGTGCGGGCTACTGTGGCGCATGTGAATGTAGAGCGCAAGCTGGGGGTGAAGTACTGGGAGGTATGGAACGAGCCGGACCAGTGGGGTTTCTGGCAGGGGAGCTACCCCGATTACCTGCGCCTTTACGATACGACTGTGGAGGCGGCGCTGGCTGCGGACCCAAGTGTGAGGATAGGTGGTCCAGCAGTTAGCCGCTTCTCGTCGGAGCACTTTGAGGAGTTCCTGGCGCACGAGGCGAGTCGGGGGTCGGGGGTCGGGGGCCGTGTAGATTTCTTATCGTGGCACGAGTACGGGCAAGCGCCTGGTGCGGTGGCGGCGCATATCCGAGAGGCGCGGACGGTGTTGGAAAAATACCCGCAATTCGCACCTGAGCTATTCATCACTGAGTTCAACGTGTTACAGGGTGGAGCGGGGGACACAAGTGCGAGGGGTTATACTGACCATGTGGAGGGGGCGATAGCGCTGCTGGCTTCGATAGAAGCGATGCAGAGGGAGAGGCTGGACCGGGCATTCCTCTTCGAACTGAAGGATGGGAAGGGTCCAGCGTCCTATTGGGGAAGATGGGGGATCGTGACGAATGACGGGCTGGCGAAGCCAATCTACCACACTTATAAGGCGTACCAGAAGCGCCCACCGGGTATGCTGCCGATCAGCCTAAGAAGGGGCTACGGGGACGGTACACTCGGTATGATGGCGTACGGGGGGCCGGAGCGCGCGACTATGTTCCTGTGGTACACAGGTGAAGAGGAAGCGAGGGTGAAAGTTTCGTTGCCTGCGGCGTACGCGGACCGAAAGTTCGAGCTTACGCTCTTCGATGCGACGAACAACAACCCTGCGCTCTCCGGGGATGCGACGCTACGGCGATGGACGACACGAGACGCGGGCGACCTCCGGCTCGACCTGAAGCCGGATTCGCTGGTGCTTATCGAGTCGAAATGATAGGACTCGGCCTTGATTATGCTTCTTACGCCCCTCCGGCCACTTCAATTTTGAATTCTAAATTTTGAATTTTGAATTGGAGAAGTAACTTCTAATTCAAAGTTCAAGGGTGTTTAACAATGAATGTAAGAAGAGTGCCACTCCGAACGGAGTGAGGGATCTAAGTCTCTGTCGACCTGGCAAGCTGAGAGATTCCTCACTCCGTTCGGAATGACAGGGAGAAGGGTGCTTCGCTACGATATGCTCCTCAGCCTTCATCATCGTTGCTACACACCCTTTTAGAATTGCTCTCACTTTGGGGGATTGCGCATAAGGGGCAGACTGGAGTATAGTATACGACATTGAATACCGGTATTCCTAATTAGCATACTGTTTGGGCCTAGTGCGGGGCACCACAACAGCTCTTTAGCTTGGGGTTATCCATAGCAAGGAGGCTGGCGATGAAGGCAAAACAGGCTTTGCAGAGGCGCATATTGCTATCGAGGGTCTTACTTGCCTTCAGTATCGTGCCCGCCGTGGGGATCGCTGTGTGGCTCTTCCTCGTGAAAGCGCCGCCTGGGGACGCTGTGCTTATTGTGGACACCTCGGACCTGGGGCCTCTATTGGGCGGGCGTACTCCTACGGGCGTGGTAACTTCAGCATCTCCGATTGTGCCCAACTCTTCCCCCACGGAGCGGGCGAATAGCGGCAAAGGTTCGCCACAACCAACGCCCATCCAGGCGCAGCTTGCAGGCGCAGGGTCTACACCCGTCACTTTCCAATCAGACATCATGCCATCGCCCATCATAGAAAGGATCACCGTCTATGTGAGTGGAGCGGTGAATAAGCCGGGCGTTTATACACTCGATGCAGCTTCGCGGGTAGCAGATGCTGTCAACCTCGCCGGCGGTATGAGTCCAGAAGCCGACATCGAAAGGATCAATCTCGCGGCACGCATCGTCGACGAGGAGCATATTTCCGTTCCAGTGAAGGGCGCGCCTACGGTCATTGGAAACTCAACGCCTACGCACTCCACGGCACGAGCCACAGCCCGACCCGGCGTTCCGCCAACGATAGCTCCCAACGTCGTCAAGGTAAACATCAACATCGCGACGGCCCAGGAGCTTGAACTCCTGCCGGGCATTGGCCCTGCTCTTGCAACCCGCATCGTAGAGTACAGGGCGGCGAATGGGAACTTCAGCACCGTCGAAGATTTGACCCGTGTTCCAGGCATCAAATCGGGCCTCCTTGATCGCATACGTGACTACGTGACCGTAGGGCCATAAAGAGCTATGCAACCTCAGAGCGTTCGTGAGCGTATAGTGAATGGTTGCCGGTGTCAGGCAAACGGCATCTGTGATACAATGTCACCGCGTTGGGAATTTTGAATTTTGAATTTTAAGTTCCAGGTCGCAATTCAAAATTTAGAATTCAAAACTCAAAATTACAAGAGAGAGATGGAGGCAATACGATGTCAATATTGACGCGCATCAAATCGCTTCTCAGCGCCAACATCAATGCGATGCTGGACGCGGCGGAAGACCCGGAGAAGATGGTTGACGAGTACCTTCGCCAGATGCGGGCGGAGCTATCCGAAGCTCGCGCCGCCACCGCTATGGCTATGGCCGATGAGACCCGTCTGCGATCACAGTACGAACGCAACAAAGCGGAGGCGGACGAGTGGCAGCGCAAGGCCGAGATAGCGGTACAGCGCGACCAGGACGACCTGGCACGCGAGGCGCTCGTGCGCAGGGCTAACGCTCAGAAGCTTGTCGATGGCTACCAGGCCCAATGGGAATCGCAGCACGACCAGGTAAGCGAGCTTCGCATGGCGCTCTCCAAGCTGGAAGCGAAGATTGACGAAGCTGAGGCCAAGCGCGACCTGATCCTTGCAAAGAACCGCCGCGCCCAGACCCAGGAAGCGATCACCTCAGCCCTACAGAGCGTACAGGGGCACACCGCCGATGAAAGCCTGGGACGCATGGAGGCCCAGGTAGACGAGCGTCTGGCGCGGGCTGATGCCATGGCCGACCTGGCCGGACAGGACCTCGACTCGCGCTTCTCCGATCTTGAGACCGAGCAGCAAGTCGAGTCGGACCTGGCTGATTTGAAAGCGAAGATGGGGAAGGGATAATTCTAAATTTTGAATTCTAAATTTTGAATTGCGTAGTGTCACTTTAGCGTTATGCGATTCAAAATTTAGAATTCAAAATTTAGAACTCGCAATGCGAAGAAACCAGCTGGCATTTATACTCTTCTTGCTGATCGCCGGGGGCGCGGTCGTTAGCCAATTCATCTTCAAGTGGTCGAAGGGCACCCTGCTCAACCCGACCCCTGACCTCAACATCACCGTCACATACTCTGCGGAGCTTCGAGAGTGGCTCCAGCCCGCTGCCGATGCGTTCAACGCGCAACGCAAGAAGGTAGGCGACCAGGCGGTACACGTGGAGCTTGAGCCTGTCGACGACGGGGACGCCATGCGCGACATCCTCGCAGGCAGACGCAAGCCGACTGCGTGGATACCCGCCTCCACCATCTGGGTCAACCTCCTGAACAATCAGTGGCGCCCAACGCACCAGGCCGACCTCCTTCTGCGCTCAGGTGAGTATGCGGCCACATCGCTGGTGCGCACTCCCATGGTCTTTGTGATGTACGCCAGGCGTGCGGAGGCATTCCAGCAGGGGGGGAGAAAGGTAGATTGGCTGGAGATACAGAAAGCAGTGACCAATCCGCAAGGTTGGCAAGGGTTAGGGGGTGACCCGCTTTGGGGGCCTGTAAAGTACAGCCAGCCCGACCCGTCAAGCTCGAACGCGGGCCTTCTGGCCGTGACTCTCGCAACTTATACCTACTTCGCTTCTACTGGGGCCATCACCCAGACCTCCAATCTTGATAGTGCAAAGTTAGACGACACTGCATATCGCCAATGGATAAATGGCCTGGCGGGAAGTCTGGTTTCGAGCGCTCCGAAGACCGCCAGCCAACAGATTGAAGACATGCTCCAGCTAGGCGAGTCAAGCTACGATGTGGTGTGCATTTATGAGAGCCTCGTCGCACAGCGAATCAATACGGCATCAACCAGGTTCGGCACAGAGCTAAAGGTCTTCTACCCCAGTATGAACATCTGGAGCGATTATCCATTCAGCATCCTGGTCAGCGAGGAGAGTACTGCCGAAGACAAAGATGGCGCTCTACTTCTCAGGCAATATCTCTACAGCCCACAGGTACAGCAGGGTGCGCTCAACGCAGGCTTTCGCCCGGCCAATCCAGATGTGCCTCTCCTGAACAATAATGACGCCAACAACCCCTTCAATAAGTATAAAGACGCAGGACTACAGATAGACATCCCACGCACCGCCATCACAGACCCACCCTCTGGAGAGGTGGTCAACCGTCTGATGAGCGTTTTTCAGAGGTAGAAATTGAAACAACCGGCTCCAGGACAACAAAAGCCTCAAAAGAGCATACCCCTCTATATAACACTGCAAACTCTGACCCTATTCGGCTGCTGGGTGTGGTTTGCAGGGTTATGGTCTATCGCATTCTTTAGATATAACCTGGCAGACCTTGAATGGTGGCTGCTGGTTATCTCCGCATGCGCGGGCCTCTACGGGCTGCGGCCCAATCTGGAGCGTGCGATAGATACGGCTTGGCTCCAGGGTATAGAGAATACGAAAGCGCTGGCAGAGCGTGCCGCCATACTGCGCCCCATCAAGCGCAGAATCGACCTCATTTTCTCGCTCGTCGTGGTAACGCTCCTGCTGTTAGGGATGTTCCTCTGGATAACGGGGCTGGTCCAATTTACAGACGTATAATGACTTTGGACTTTGGACTAGAGAATAGATATGGCGACACGGCAGACACAACCAACCAGGGCTCAGCAGCTCCGCATCTTGCTGGTGCGTGCCATGACCCAGCCAATGGCGATAGCCATCGTGCTTATCACCGCTGGGGTAGCAATCGCGGTCAGCCCCTGGTTCGTGCTTGTAGGGCTACTCTTCTACGCGTTCATAGTCTATAGCTCCCTACAGGACCCCCTGGAGTCGAGGCGGGTGCTCAATGAGAAGCTTTACCCGGAGCGAGTTCGCAAGTTTGATATGAACAAGCTGACCGGAAGCTACCGCAACTCGATGCAGCGCGCACTCGATACGCGGCAGCGCATCGAAGTCGCCGTATCTGACACATCGGAGCCGAGCATACGCAAGGCCCTGTTCGACTCTACGAATGATCTCAATGAGCTGGTGGGGACTATCTATGACATCGCCCTGAAGGCGCAGAGCCTGCTCAATTCCCTGCAATCTTCCAAAGTAAATGTGACCGCACTCTCTGAGGATGTGCGCCGCCTTGAGCGTATCGTCGAGACTACGGGCGACGAGTTCGCACGCGACCAGTACCGCGCTACGCTGGAAGGGAAGCGAGAGCAGCTAAAGAACTTCACCGATATAAAAAACGCGCTAGACCGCTGGCACGCCCAGCTCGATAACGCCCTCAGTACCCTGGATACGATCCTGTCGCAGGTGCTGCGTATCAAGTCGTCCGAAGTCCTCAGCCTATCCAGCACTACCGACGAAGTTTCGAATACGCTGAAAGAAGAGGTTGAAGCCCTGAAAGCCACCTCTGACGCACTCGATGAAGTGTACGGGTTGAGCAATTAGAGAACATTACAGTTTGGGAGACGACAGACGATAGACGATAGACGATAGACGATAGACGAACGGCTCTACAACATGGCTTTGAAAAATATCTCAATAAGATGATGTTCATACGAGTACAATCACGGTCCATATCGATCTTGCTCGCGCTCCTCCTGATAGCGACAACGCTGCTCGCGGCGTGTGACAGCGGTGCGAAGCCCACCCCCACATTCACGGGGACAGTGAAAATCGGGGTAGCCGCGCCGTACACGGGGGATACCGCCGACGGCGGTATACAGATTTGGCAGGGCGCGCAGCTTGCAGCCGATGAAGTAAACGCTAACGGCGGCATCCTCGGCAACAAGATCGAGATCGTCACCGCAGACGATGGAGCAAGCCCGGCGAAAGCGGAACCTGTCGCTAACAAGCTGGTATCCGAGGGTGTCGTGGCCGTCGTCGGGCACAAGGACAGCGGCGTGTCCATACCCGCTTCAGTGATCTACCACAACGCAGGTATAGTGCAGATCAGCCCAACCTCAAGCAATCCCTTGCTAACGAGCAGAGACCTAGATACCGTATTCCGAGTCTGCCCCAGGGATACGACCCAGGGGCCGTACTTAGCGGAGTTCATGGTCAAGAAGCTCAATCTGAAGAAGATAGCGGTGATTCAAGCGAATACCGCGTATGGTCAGGGCCTGGGCAAGGAATTCACAGATAGCGCTACCAGTCAGGGGGTTGCGCCCATCAGCGTGAAGGAGATTCAGAGGGGCGCAAAGGACTTCGCGGCAACGCTCCTGGAGATAAAAGAGCAGTCACCCGATGGCATATTCTACGCGGGGAGCTTACCTGAGGGGATAGTCATCCTCTCTCAGATGAAGGAACTGGGTATCAAAGCCGCATTCGTGGGAGGCGACACGCTCTTCCAGCCGGAGTTCATAACACAGACAGGCTCCGCCGGGGAAGGGGCCTATGTCTCTTCATTTTTCCCCAACATTGCCCAGTCTAACCAGGGCAGTGACCGCGATTGGGTAGCTGCCTACCGCGCAGCTTTCAAGCGCAATCCCGGCGGCAACTCGTCGGGCGGCTATGTAGCAGCCATGACGATCTTTGAAGCCATGCGCTCTGCCAACTCCACAGACCCCACACGGATAAAAGAGGCGATGAAGAACCTGAATACCGACAGCCTCATCGGCAAGATCGCCTTCGACCAGAACGGCGACCTCCAAGACCAGCGCGCCCACCTCCACCTCTTTCAAGTCAAGGATGGACAATTCGTCGCTGCTAATGGTCGGTAAAACGCGATAGATTAATCACAAAGAACACAAAGATACAAAGGCCACAAAGATTTCATAGGTTTATCTCTTTCCGGCGAGATATTCTATATGATTCCTGTACACATCCAACCTGTGCGTTAGACCATTAATATATCTTTGTGTTCTTCGTGTCTTTGTGTTCTTTGTGATTAATAACGTCTAATCACGTTTCACGCTCCATCTCGCTGGCAAGCACTATTGCTTCCGCAACTTCACGCATCGTCTTGCGGGTATCCATACTGTGCTTCTGGATGCGCCGGAATGCCTCCGGCTCCGACAGGCCTGATTTGGACATCAGGATACCTTTGGCCCGCTCGATTATCTTCCGGGCTTCGAGCGCTTCTCGAACGTCCCCCAGTTCTTTATGCACCTGCTCGAATTCGCGGAAGCGGGCGAGCGTCACCTCGATTGCCGGGCCAAGCTGCGCTTCCCTGAACGGTTTCACCACGTAGTTTACGACTCCCGCCTCGGCCGCGCGCCGCACCAGCTCCGGCTCGCTGTATGCCGTCAAGAGGAGCACAGGGGCGATCCTCTCGGCAGTAAGGATGCGCGCGGCCTCGATGCCGTCAAGCTCTGGCATCCTGATGTCCATTATCACCAGGTCAGGGTGGCCCTTACGCGCCAGGTCGACAGCCGTCTTGCCGTCGCCCGCCTCCCCCTCGACGTTGTACCCCATGCCGGCCAGCATCTCCCGCAGGTCCATTCGGATGATAGGATCGTCATCTGCGATCACCACACGTGTCTGTGCCAATCTCTTCCTGCTCCTTCCATAAATCGTAGTGTCGATTATACAACAATCGGTCATCATGATTCGTTACTTCGGCATGGTTGCCGCTTGCTATTTCTCCCATTCCAGGGATACCTCTTCTTATTCGCTAAGCGTGGGGAAAACAGCGCCTGACAGCGCACCTTATGTTATAATAGTTATATGAACAAGAGTTCTAATTCACGCACGGATTCAGTTGATCAACAAGCTGCTGGCAGCCGTTTTGACGTGCCTCTGGCAGCGAGGATGCGACCCACAACCCTCGATGACATCGTGGGGCAAGAGCACATACTTGGGCCGGACAAGACGATACGGAAAGCAATAGAGGCGGACCGCCTACCCTCCCTGGTACTCTGGGGACCGCCGGGGAGCGGTAAGACCACGCTCGCGCGCGTAATCGCCAACACGACGGGCAGCCATTTCGCCCCGGTCAGTGCGGTTTCGGCAGGAGTGGCAGACTTACGCAGGATCGTCAAGGAGGCGGCTGAGCGCTACCGCGAGAGCGCCCAGCGCACGATACTTTTCATTGACGAAATCCACCGCTTCAGCAAAAGCCAGCAGGACGCGATTCTTCCTTACGTAGAAGACGGCACCGTTACCCTCATCGGCGCGACGACCGAGAACCCTTCTTTCGAGGTGAACTCCGCGCTCTTGTCGCGCTCCCGCGTGATAGTTTTGCACGCGCTGGGGACCGAGCACCTTGACAAGCTTATAGAGCGCGCCATCGAGGACGATAACGGTCTGGGCACGCTCAATGTGCGATTAGCAGATGAAGGTCGCGCGCATCTCCTCACTATCTCCGACGGCGATGCACGCTCGATGCTGAACACGCTGGAACTTGCCGCCATCTCGACGCCTGAAGCGGAGGATCGGTACCGCCACATAGACCTCGCCACCGTCGAGGACGCCGCACAGCAGCGATGGCTCCAGTACGACCGCGCCGGAGAGGGGCACTACGATGCAATATCGGCACTGCACAAATCGGTGCGCGATTCCGACCCCGATGGCGCGCTATACTGGCTCGCTCGTATGCTAGAAGCGGGAGAAGACCCCTTATTCGTGGTGCGAAGGCTCATCCGGATGGCGACAGAGGACGTTGGGATGGCAGACCACAACGCCCTTACCGTGTGCGTGGCAGCGCAGCAAGCAGCGCATTTCATGGGTATGCCCGAGGCTAACCTGGCGCTGGCCGAGGCGACTGTTTATCTCGCGCTCGCTCCAAAGAGCAATTCCCTGTACACGGCCTACGGCGCCGTTCGAGATGACGTCGCCCGCACGCGCAACGATCCTGTACCAATGCACCTCCGAAACGCCCCCACCGGGCTGATGAAGCACCTCGGTTACGGAAAGGGCTACAAATATGCCCACGACTACGAAGGGGGCCAGATCGAGCAGAGCCATCTCCCCGACTCGCTCCGAGGGAGACGTTACTACCGCCCAACAGACCGGGGTTACGAAGCACGCCTGAAGCAGCGCATGGCCGATTGGGCCGAGCAGAGGCGCGCCAACGCCCAACGTGAGGCCCGCGAGGGCCATACCTCGAACAAGGACTAACTATGGACGTTGGATGCCTGGCAGCTGTCGGCGCGCTTTTGCTCGTCCTGGGTATAGCAACGCTACTCTTCGAGCAGATGCGGCGCAAGCGATCCAACACGCCCTATCTCTTCCCTGACCGAACGACGGCGCTGATTGAGGAGGACCCGGACGCGACGCCAATGCAGCCCCGGTCCGCTTTCCCACGCTCAACATTAAGCTCTACGGGACCCAGGCATACCCTGCCTGGACGCATCTTTATTTCCAAAATACGAACGCTAGGGTCGGGACAACCGCGACCTGCAAACAGCCCCGCAATAACGGGTGGCTCAGGAAGGCAAAGCGCGAAGGTGCCACGGATGGGGCGGGGCGTGATCGCCTTTGCGCTCATATCGCTAATGGTGTTCGCAGTGGCAGTGTCCCTGGCGACAACTTCGCAACCTCAAGCTTCCCCTCGAAGCGGGGTGGTTGTCGGTATCGCGCGGTTCGAGAGTACGGCACCCGAATCAAGCATCAAAGAAACACTGGGGAACGATATACTGAGCTCAGCGACGGCAGCAGGGAAGGCGGACGTCGCGGTGAGGGTGGCAAAGGCCAACCCTTTGACCCAGGAGCAGGCCGAAGCGGAGAGGGCACGACTCGGTGCGGACTTCCTATGGTGGGGCGAGGTAGGGCCGTCGGGCGCGATAACGGCATCCATCGCGTTCGCACCCGGCTTCTCACCTGGGCAGCAGACGTGGCAGCGGTACACTGAAATGGACACGGACGCGCTGATCTTTCCCCAGGCAGCGCGAGTCTACCTTGTACCGGAGGCGGGGACCGACCCTCTTGTGCCTTTGACCCTCGCGCTGGTATACCTGCGTGCAGGGGACTATTCAGCCGCCGCCACAGCCGCATACGGAGCGCGAGCTACCCTCGATGAAGGCAATGGCTCAGGCGAAATCGCACGCTTCGTAGAGGCAACGGCGAATGTGGCTGCCGGGCAGCCGGGCAAGGCGGTCCCACTTTTCGAGCAGATCGACGCAACGGGGACATCCTGGCCTGAGGTTCTTGTCAACCTTGGCATCGCACGACTCAGAATGTCCGATTGGGAAGGTGCGCGGGCGGCGGCAGAGCGTGCTATCGCCAGCCGGGACTCGTCAGACCTGGTGCTGGCGCGGGCAAACCTGGTACGCGCACGCGCTCGTTACCGCTCCGGGGGAGAATTCACGCAGGCCATTTCTGACGTCGATGAAGCAATGCGCCTCGATCCGGCTTACGCGCTGGCTCGATTGGACAAGGCAGAAGTGTTGTATCGCCAGTCACAGCCCGACGCCGCCCGTGCCGAGATCGAATCGCTACTTGCGCGCACACCGGACGCCGCACCGGCATATCGCCTGATGGGCCTCGTGCGCCTGATGCTGGCCCAGCCAGATGACGCCCAGGGCGCGCTCGGCAACGCCGCCAGGCTATATTCGGAGTGGGTAAGCGCGCTCCGCTCTGAAGAGGGTCGCGCCCAGCTGGCCGGGGATGCCGTGCGCGCCGAAATAGCTACCGAGGGTATCCTGGCGCTCAACCGTGAGCTGGCTGGGGTTTACCTGTACCAGGGGATGGCCTGGGCGGACAAGGCGCGCAGCGAGCCACCTGAAAGCTTCCTCGGCGGGGTATGGCGCAACATACGAGGCGAGCCTACGCTTTATGAGCGAGCGATAAGCAAGCTTCAAGAGGCCGCGCGCCTCGATCCGCGCCGTGCCGACATCCCCGTGCAGCTGGGAAGCGTGTATGTGCAGATGGGGGACACGGGGAAGGGCGCGCAAGCCCTCTCGACTGCCCGACAGATCGACCCCACAGCCCCGGAGCCATACCTTGCCCTCGCACGCCTCCAGGAAGCCCAACGCAACCTCCCTGAGGCTATCAAGACGATCACCGAACTGGCCGCTAATACGCAGAAATATTATCCCGCATACGAGGAGCTGTACCGGCTGTACGCCTCAGCGGGCGATTTGCAGTCGGCCAACGCCAGCTTGCAGCAGGCTTTGCAGTTCGCGGCCCAGGTTCCCGGCGACCACCTGTGGCGCGGTAAATTCCTCAGGTTGTTGGGCAACCCTGGAGAGGCCGAGGCTGAATTCCGCGCAGCCCTGGCAGATCCCGGCCTATGGGAGGCGCACGCCAACCTGGGAGAGCTATTACAGCAAGCCAATCGCCACCCGGAGGCGCTGGCCGAGTTCAAGCAAGCGCTGGCAGTGCAGCCGAACGATCCACATGCTCTATTGGGCGCGGCCAGACTCCTGGTACTGGCGGGAGAGGTTGCCGAGGCCGAGACCCTTTTTGGGAGACTCACCGGCATCGCGCCGCAGAATGCTGATGGACATATCGCCTACTCGCAACTGCTCCTGAGTAAAGGCGACATCCAGGGGGCAATCGAGCAGGCAAGACAGGCAGTCGGCGCGGACCCTTCGAGGGACGATGCCCACTTCTTCCTGGGACTTGCACTTGAGGCGCAACAGAACTGGGTATCCGCTATAGAGCAGTTCCAGGCGACGGTTGAGCGCAACCCCTCCCACTTTGAAGCGTTAATACGTCTGTCGAGGGCGCTCTTCTTCGATGATAGGTATTCAGAGGTGATAACGATAGCCCAGGCAGCGATTGATTTACGCGGAAACGACCCGCAGCCCTACAGGTGGAAGGCGGCTGCTCAATTCGAGCTGGGTAACAGGGCCGATGCGCTCACTTCACTTGGCACGTCGTTGCAGGTTTATCCGCAATATGTAGAGGCCCTCGCGCTGGCCTCGAAGGTGTATGCAGCCCAGGGCGACTTCACAAGCGCGCTCGATCTGGCGGCAAGAGCTACCCAGGCGGACCCCCATAACCCGTCCGGCCTGCTCGCGGCAGGAGAGGCTTACCTGGGGCAGGGTAACGCCTCAGATGCAATAACGGTATTCGAGAGCGCGCTTGCCACCGGCTTGCAGCAGCCAGCCGCGCTGACCGGTAAGGGTCGTGCCTACCTCCTTGCGGGAGACCACGCAAAGGCGACCAAGTTCTTCAGTGATGCCCTGGCGCTTGACGCCAATTTCGCCGAAGCATACCTGTACGGTGGAGACGCCTATGCTCAACTTGGCAACTGGGATGAGGCGCTAAGATTGTACTCCCGCGCAGTGCAGCTTCGCCCCAGGTGGGCGGAAGCCTTATACAGCCAGGGGAAAGGTCTATTGCAGCGTGGTGACACCGCGGGTGCCCTTGCGGCGTTTGAGAAGGCAACGGCGTCCGTTCCCAACTTCGCGGAAGCGTGGGCGGGGAGGGGCATAGCATACCGTAACAAGGGCCAGCACCGCGATGCCATAGCTGCACTATTGCAGGCCACCGAAATCAACCCTGGATATGCCGACGCCTGGCTCTCTCTCGGCCTTACTTATGAGGAGCTAGGGAATCGTGCGGATGCCTTGCAAGCATTCACGCAAGCTCTCAACACCGCCACATCTCCGGCTACGAGGCAGCAAGCGGAAAGTGGGCTACAAAGGGTAAAATAGGGGGATGATCTCTGACGCTACCCCATTGGAGCAAGCCGAAACTGTAAGCTCCCCCACAGCAAGCACCACCCTATCAGGCAAACGTGAAGCCCTGCTCGATTTCGTCATGGTAGGGCTTGCCTGCCTAGTCTTCCTCGCATTCTCCCTCTACCAGCTCGACCTCCCCGGACTGTACACCGACGAGGCATACGACGTGATACCTGCCATGCAGATGGTGCTGGGCCATCACGTCGAACTTCAAGGCGATGTACTTGATCTCGGTGGATTGCGGCTGCCTCTTATGTCAAGCAGCGCGTACCAGGGCGTGACTTACACCTATCTCGCGCTCCCATTCTTCGCGCTCGGCGGGGTAAACGTCATCTCCCTGCGGATGATGACGGTGTTGGTGGGCGTCCTGGGCGTCATACTGGCTTACTTCCTGGGGCGAGCATGGTTCGGGCGTGGGGTAGGGCGCATGAGCGCCCTCCTGCTGGCTATATCGCCCGCATGGATTTTCTGGAGCAGGCTGGGCGTGTACGTGGTGTCGGTGGTAGTGCCCATCGCCACGGGCGCACTGCTTGCCTTCACATCGTGGGTGCGTAGCCATCCGAAGGGAGGGCATGGCCGGCTATACCTGGGGATGTTCCTCCTCGGCCTGGGCCTCAGCACCAAGCTCCTTTTCCTGTGGTTCATAAGCGCCGTCATTCTAACTTCACTCATCCTGTGGGGTCGCCTGCTGTGGAAGCACCTTCGCCTCATCAGAGAGAGCATCGGCACGAGGGCGCGTGTCGTATTCTTCAGCTTGCTCGCATTCTCCCTCGGCGCGCTCCCGTTCATCCTGTACAACATACTGACGAGAGGCACGATCAACCTCCTGCGCCAGACCCTTTCGGGGCCGGGCACGACCTCGCATGGAGTTGACAATAGCGCCGTGATACGCAACCTGTGGACCGAGGTTGACGCGTTCAAGGTGTTGTTGGACGGTGGTTATTTCTGGTTCCAGGGCGTAAACCAGCAGCCGCACGCCAACCCTGTTACCCCTGCTATCTTTGCGATTGCGGCTCTTGGACTCATCGCGCTTGTACTCGCTCGCAGGGTGCCGGCTATGGGCCAGCGCATTCCAAACAATAGCTTCCGTCTTGCTGCTATCCTTCTCACAGGTGCCTTTGCGATTGCATTTTTACAGGTGATAACGGGAGCTAACGACACAATAGGTACACTCCTTGCCCTCGCTTCGATCATTCTCAGCCTGTCAGGCATAGTCATACTCATGTTGGTTGCACTCCGTAGGGACGATGCCACAGCACCCGCCGGGTGGGTCTTACTTGCCATCACGACTATAGCAGGCGCGGTCTGGTGGTTTGGCGGGGCGGGTAGGCCAGAAGGTCATGCGCCTGGGGCATTCCTCGGACTCTGGAGCATAGACGCGGCGGGCATAATCTTTTTGCTGTCGGGTGCGGGGCTTCTCGTAATCCTCGGTGCGGACAAGCACCCTGTGCGCCCCGAGCGCGCGATGGTCGCCGCGCTCTCGCTAATAGGTCTGCTAGTGGTCCAGAGCACGGTGACCGTATCCGGCCTGTGGAGCACCCACCTCCTTATCGTGCTCCCCTTGCCACAGGTTGTTATCGCCGCTTTCGCTGTAGAGCTTACGCGGAGCATCAGAGATTGGCTCGCAGAGAAGCGTAGGGGTAACTCCTGGGCGTGGTTGCGGTTAGTCCCCGCCATCCTTCTTGTGGGAGCCATAGTCGTGGGAGACGCAGCAGTCGACGGTATTTACCATCACGATCTCGCCCTGATGGGCGGGGCTTCTACCTTTTCGGACGCTATATATTCGCTGGATAGATACCTCCAGACGGACAAAGCAGGTTACAAGGTGGTAGCGATGGACTGGGGCTTCCGCAGGCCATTGCAGCTCCTCAGCAACGAACAGGTGATGCCCATCGAGGGCTACGGCCTCAGCGAAGAGCCGCCGCCTGAGTTTTATACGAGCCTCCGTGAGTTCATCCAGGACGAAAAGACGGTCTACCTATTCCACACGGACCAGGGCACCGCCTACCACCGCCGCGAGGCTTTCCTTCAGGAAGTGGCTAACGCGGGTAAAGAGGCCGTCCAGGATGCGACATTCAAGCACCGGGATGGCATACCTGTCTACGAGCTATATACAGTGCGTTGAAACAATTACGGGCTATTTGAATCGATGAATCGACATCGAGCGCAACAAAACAAAGGTAATGTTCGTAGATAAGTCAAGGCAAATTGAGAGATATGCTTCGCTATTCGAGACCTTCATCCACCACATTATTCGTAATTCGTAAGAATAGTTTGTAGTGAAAATTGGCTGGGCAATTCGTCAGGGGCATGAGCCAACTACTACCAATAAAAATCCGCCAAATTACCTATTGACGTTCACGCGTAGATGTGATAATGTAGACTTAGCGTCAGCCCTCCCTGGGGCGACATATTTCTGACTAAACCCAAACCAAAGGAGAAAAGATATCACCAGAGACTTTCGTGTAAATGGACGTATCCGAGCACGCGAGATACGCCTCATAGGAGATAACGGGGAAAACACGCTCATGTTCACCGGCGACGCACTCGCACTCGCACGCCAGAGGGGACTCGACCTGGTAGAGGTCGCGCCAAATGAGAACCCACCCGTGTGCAAGCTGATGGATTACGGCAGGTTCCGGTATGAGCAGACGAAGAAGGAACGTGATTCGCGCAAGATGCAGAAGCAGGTAGTCCTCAAGGAAGTGCGCCTCAGCCCCAAGATTGACGACCACGATATTGAGACCAAGACCAGGATGGTGCGCCGCTTCCTCGAAGAGGGCCACAAGGTAAAACTGACGGTCAAATTCAAGGGCCGAGAGATGGCCCATACCAACCTGGGCCGTGACGTTCTGGAGCAGGTACGCCTTATGTTAGGCGAGGGTCTGGTTGTTGAAGCGCCCGCAAAGATGGAGGGGAAGAGCATGACGATGGTGGTCTCCTCGAAGCCACCCAAGAATGCGCCCCGTACCCCCAAACCCCAGGCTCCTCCCGAAGCTACGCAGCAGCCTGCCGCCACAGTAGCGCCCCCTCCCACGCCTGAGCGCCAGCCGGAGGCAGCAGTACCGGCAGGTACTTCGGCCAGGTAGCTGCCCCACTATTATTGTCATAGACGTAAAAGAAGTCGGATCGCGTTGCGACCCGACTTCTTTTACATCATTATCTGGTTAGACGACGATGTTCACCAGCTTGCCTGGCACATAATGTACCTGGCGCACCTCGTTGCCATCCAGGAAGCGGCTGACGCGCTCGCTCTCCAGGGCGCTCTTGGTCGCCTCTTCCTGGCTTACGTCGGCAGGCATCTCTATACGGTCGCGTACTTTCCCGTTGACCTGCACCACGACCGTTACGACATCCGCGGCTGCCAGCTCCGCGCTGAAGATAGGCCAGGGCTGCACGTGGATGCTGCCGTTGCCGCCGCACCGCTCCCACAATTCCTCCGTTATATGCGGGGCCATCGGGGCCAGCAGTAGCAGCAGGTTGGTCGCCGCGTCCCAGTAGGCGTGCGTATGCTCGCCGTGGACCTGCCTGTAGTCCTGCATCGCATTCGCCAGCTCCATCACGGCGCTTACGGCCGTATTGAAATGGAACCGCTCGATGTCAGCCGTCACCTTGCCGATGGTCAGGTGGAGCTTTCGCAGCAAGTCGCGGTCTGCCGGCGAGTAGTCGCCCGTGTTGTGGTTCTCCGAGCCAACGACTACGTTCCCCTCGAACAGCCTCCAGACGCGCTCCAGGAAGCGGAAGATGCCGCGCGCTCCACGGTCGCTCCACTCAGCATCCTCGTCGGGTGGGCCGATGAAGAGGACGAACAACCTGCCGGTATCCGCGCCCAGAGTGGCGACCATATCGTCCACAGGCACCACGTTGCCTTTGCTCTTGGACATCTTAGCGCCGTCCTTCGTGATCATCCCCTGGGTGAAGAGGCGGGCGAAAGGCTCCCGCGCCTTCAGCATCCCCTCGTCGGCCAGCACCTTCGTGAAGAAGCGGGCGTACAGCAGGTGCAAAATCGCGTGCTCCACACCTCCCGTGTACTGGTTCACGGGCATCCAGTGGTTAGCCAGGTCGGGGCTGAACGGCTCCTTATCGTTGTGCGGGTCGCAGAAGCGCAGGAAGTACCATGATGAATCGATGAAGGTGTCCAGCGTGTCGGTCTCGCGCCTCGCTGGGCCACCGCAATTTGGACAGGTGGTATTCACGAAGCTTTCCACTCGTGCCAACGGCGATTCGCCTCCCGGCCTGAACTCAACGTCCAGAGGGAGCAGCACGGGCAGCTGTTCCTCAGGCACCGGCACGTCGCCACAGTTAGGGCAGATGATGATTGGAATGGGCGTGCCCCAATAACGCTGGCGCGAGATCAGCCAGTCGCGCAGGCGGTAGTTGGTAGCCCCCCGCCCCTTCCCCTCGGCCTCCAGCAGCGCGATGATGGCATCTTTGCTCTCAGCGGTGCTCATGCCGTTCAAAGGCCCGGAATTGACCATCACTCCAGGTCCGGTATAGACCGGCACGTCCGCGCCCTCTTTGTAGACAGGCGCGACCGAAGGATCATTGCTGATTTCGGATTTCGGATTTCGGATTTCGGATTTGTTGGCTTCGCCATCGGAACGTTGGACTTTGGACCCTGGACTTTGGACTTCCGTCTCAGGCACGACGACAGTGACGATGGGCAGGCCGTACTTCAGGGCGAAGTCGTAGTCTCGCTCATCGCCGCCCGGCACTGCCTGTATCGCACCCGTGCCGTAAGTCACCAGCACGTAATCGGCTATCCAGACGGGTATGGGGTCGCCGGTCATAGGGTTGATGGCGTATGCGCCCGTGAAGACGCCGGTCTTCTCTTTATCTGTTGACAGGCGCTCTATTTCGGTCTCCTTGCGCGCCTGTTCGACGTACCCCTCGACCTCGGCTTTGCGATCCGAGATCGTGATCCTGGCGACCAACGGGTGCTCAGGTGCCAGCACCATAAAGGTCGCGCCGTACACCGTATCGGGCCTGGTTGTATAGACTCGAATAACATCTTCTGTCGTCCCAGCGACAGGGAAGTCCATCTCCGCGCCCCGAGAGCGGCCAATCCAATTGCGCTGCATCGTGCGTACGCGATCAGGCCACTCGTCCAGGGTGTCCAGGTCGTCCAGCAACTGGTCGGCGTAGGCGGTGATGCGGAAGAACCACTGCGTCAGGTCCTTCTTAGTCACTTCGGCACCGCACCGCTCGCACCTACCGTTGACCACCTGCTCGTTCGCCAGCACCGTCTGGTCCTGGGGGCACCAGTTCGCGGGGGCCAGCTTGCGGTAAGCCAGCCCGCGCTTATAGAAGGTCAGGAACATCCACTGGGTCCACCTGTAATAATCGGGCTGGCAGGATGCTACCTCACGGGGCCAGTCGAAGACTATGCCCATCTTGTAGAATTGATCTTTCATGCGAGCGATATTGGTGGGCGTGCGAACGGCGGGATGCACACCTTCACTGATCGCAGCGTTCTCAGCGGGCAGGCCAAACGCGTCCCACCCCATGGGGTTCATGACGTTGTAGCCCTTCATCGTGTAATAGCGCGCGATTAGGTCGCCCATCGTGTAGTTGCGCGTATGTCCCATGTGCAGGTCTCCCGACGGGTACGGGAACATCACCAGGGTGTAGAACTTTGGCTTGTCCTCCACCGGTTCAACGTGATACATACCCGTCTCAGACCACATACGCTGCCAGCGTGGCTCTATATCTTGCGGGCTGTATCTGTCTCTCTTCTCCATCAGCTGCCTCCTCTGTGATCGCTTGGACGATAGACGAAGGACGAAAGACGAAAGACGAATGATGCGTCTTATTTTGTTCGTCGGCTATCGTCTGTCGTATGTCGTCTATCGTATGTCGCCTCCCAAACTGTACGAATCAAAAACGCCCTTCGTCCAACAAGGGACGAAAGGCACATGCTTCCGCGTTACCACCCTACTTGGCGACCCCGTGGGGCCACCCACTCAAGTTGCGCTATAACGGGCGCTCTCCCGGCTACGGCTAGCGCGTTGGCGCTTCACCGTGCGGCTCCCCGGCGAGTTCGGCCATTACCCTTTGAGGGGTCCGTCCATGCGCGGAGCTTGCACCTCCCTCCGCTCGCTGTATAGGTATGGACCGGCCTAATACTCCGGTTCGATGCCTGTATATTTGGCTTGTTATGGAGATTATAAGCGAGAAGACCAGGGTGTGTCAATCGGTCCCTGGACTTATAGAGGCGTACTCCTGCTCCTGGAGGGCAGGCAGGGGAACCTGCCCCTACTATGCATATCTGTTGGTGGAAAGATCGTAATTTGGACAGCTAACTCTTATAATGTGGTCAGGCGAGTGAAACAGTGGCAAATAACGTTGAGAAGAAGAGGGCAGTGGCATATGTCTTGCTCCAAGAATAGTTTTACATGGGATAAAGAAGCCGCCGAAGATTATTCGGAGGTTTTGACCACGAAGGACTTAGAATACGTATATATCATGAGGTAAATCGAATTGAGTATAGATATCAGGACGGCTTATTCTGAGATTGCAGTCGCGCCAACGGTAACCTGGGGCGATTCCGCCGCGCACGCGCACACGGTTCAATTCTACGGGGATGACGCGTTCCTTCTCGATGAGCTGAGCAGGTTCATCGGTTCTGCCCTGGAGGCAGGCGATGCCAGCATCGTGATTGCCACCAAAGAGCACCGCGACGAGCTTGCAATGCGCTTGAAGGCGCGTGGCCTGGACATCGCTCATATCGTCAGGGAGGGGCGGTACGTCTCACTGGACGCGGCGGAGACGCTGTCGAAGTTTATGGTGGAGGGATGGCCCGATGAAGCGCGCTTCACCGAACTCATAGGTGGCACCATTGCCGGCGCGACGCTGGCCGCCCGGGGCGACTATCCACGTGTCGCCGCGTTCGGCGAGATGGTCGCTTTGTTGTGGGCGGAAGGAAAATCGAAAGCGGCAATCAGACTCGAAGAGCTATGGAACGGCCTGGCTCAGACGCACGCGTTCAATCTCCGTTGCGCCTATCCTACAAGCTTTTTTGGCCGCTCGGAGGATAGTATATGTATAGAGGAGATTTGCGCGACACACTCTCACGTGCTACCGGATGAAAGCTACACCTCGCTAACTACTGATGCGGCGCGCCTGCACGCAATCGCGATTTTGCAGCAGAAGGCGCAAGCCCTCGAAGCTGAGGTTGAGGAGCGTAAGAAGACTCAGCAGGCACTCAGAGAAGCAAACCAGGAGCTGCGCGAGGCTATCGCGGCGCGTGATGAATTCCTGTCGGTCGCGGCGCACGAGCTGAAAACACCTATTACGAGTCTGCGCGGCTTCGCGCAATTGCTCCTGCGAGATGCTCGCCGTAACCGGGAAAGCTCTCCAGAGCGAATCGAGTCTGCATTGAGCGCCATCGAGACGCAGACCGGGAAGCTGACTCATTTGCTCTCGCGCTTGCTCGATACCGCTCAAATCAAGGCGGGCAAGCTGCGGATCGAGCCTGAAAGAACTGACCTTGTCGCCCTCGTCCGGTCAGCATTGGCGTTGCAACACGGCACTGAGAATCACGATTTCGCCTTCTATGCCCCTGAGCATATAGAGGCACTGGTCGACCCGCTTCGGCTTGAGCAAGTCGTGACCAATTTGCTCGACAACGCCGTCAAGTTCAGTCCGCATGGTGGGAGCGTGACGGTCGAATTGGGGCAAGACGCCGAAGGCGGAATCGAGCTTTCCGTCACCGACCAGGGCCTGGGGATTCCGTTCGGCGAGCGCGAGGGAATCTTTGACCGCTTCCACCAAGCTCACGATGGGCACCACCTCTCCGGTATGGGCCTCGGCCTGTACATCATCCGCGAGATCGTTGAGCTACATGGGGGTTCCGTACGGATCGAGGGGACTGAGCAATCCGGCTCACGCTTCGTGGTCTCCTTGCCTCCTTCGGTAAGCGTCTAATAAAGGCTGGTAGCCCTGGACTTGCGAATATGACTCGCGTTCTTGTGATTGACGACGATCTGAGCATTCGTGAGCTTATTGCCTATGCACTGGGCGACGAGGGCTACCAGGTCGATCAGGCGTCAGATGGAGAGGCGGCACTGGAGCAGATAGACCGGCAGCACCCCGACATCATTCTCCTGGACATGAAGATGCCGGGCATAGACGGTTGGGAATTCGCGAAGCTCTACCGCGAGCGATATGACCAGCGTGCACCCATCATCGTCGTCACTGCCGCTAAAGATGCAGCGCAACGTGGATCGACTGCCGAGGCTGCGAGCTATCTGTCGAAGCCGTTTGACCTAGATATGCTGATTGGGAGGGTTTCTGCGATTGCGAGAAGGGTTGGCACGAATTAGCGCAGTCCACTGTCTGAGGGCGCATGTATCATAGTAGATGAAGAAGTTTTGTTTTTCAGCCTGCGGAAGCAATATCAGTTTGCAAAGAGGTCGAAGCAGTTCATAAACTGTCCTGGTCTTCGGTGATCATAATATAACCAGGCTTCCTTTTTGTTTTGCCCCAGATTATTCTCTGCCGTTCTTCCCTCCAATTAGGATACAGCAGCCAGCGTTCGTGTTTCGGCTTTGGTGGTTCACCAACCGCACTGAGGGCATACCTAATAGTTATATCTACCTGTAACGGCCGGCTGGGCGGAGAATCATATGGGCGGATTGTAAAGTTATAAGGAAAACCAGCGGGCCGCATAATACGAGCTGGTCCATTGGAGGGGTAATAACTACCTGGAATGACGGCACTTAAATACTTCCAGCCCGCTCGCAAAATGGACACATCCAGGTCTTTTTCCGTATCAATTGATATAGAGCTACTCGCTGGCACGGTTGGTAAGCCATTAGGATACTCATAGTTCCGGTAATAGTCGAATTCATCTATAAACGGCCAGCACCGCGATGTATTCCTAATTACCATTCTGACTCGAAGTCTGTGCAGCACTATACTCGCATCATAATTGTCTACCTTCAATCGCAGGTATGTCAACTCATCTGCATAGCAAATTTTGAGAGAAGCTTCCACCTTGGGGTTAGGTTGTGGACTTCCTACTGCTGCCCAGCGAATTCTGATACCATACAGTAATAGATTGAATACAATAACTGCTGATATAAAAAGCCACAACAATGACTTATCAACGCCAAGTAGATTCGCTACAACATTCAGCGATATGCCTGAGAAAACTTCTAAAACCGCAATAGTGACGATAATACGTTTTTCTTTCCCAGACATTGAAGTACATCCTTCCATTTCACGGCTAGCGGTAGCCGTTGCGGCACAGGCGAGGGGTGGAACTGCCCGTCCCCTAAGCGCCATTGAGTCCATAGGTAACGAAGGAATGCTGGGATTGCTTATGTACCCATGTATAAGAACTCAGCCGTAGTAAATAATCCCAATTGTCGTAAAAACCGTTGTCCCAAACATAGAAACAAGCCCCTGTGGATTAGAACAGGGGCATTTATATATCTGATTTAGAAAATATTAGAGTGGAGATGTGGGGACTCGAACCCCAGACCCTCACACTGCCAGTGTGATGCTCTCCCAACTGAGCTACATCCCCATGTCGCTTGATTACGAGCCTGTTAGACAGGCGCACGACCAAGCATAGACAATTATACTGCATGGGGATATTCACGTCAAGCAACCTAACCTCCGACGTTAAGGAATCCCTATCGGAGGTTAGGTTATCGGGAGCATAGGGCTTCTGATGCTGACTGAATCTTATCTTCACATAGACCCCTCTTAAGGTGGGAAGCTTAGTTTGAGCCTCACGCAAGGCTGCAAAGAAATCGCTAGCAAGCCGACAAATGGTGATGAGTAAAAGGCGAGAGTCGTCCGTCGTCCGTCGTCTGTCGTCCATCGTCTAAGGTATAATGTCCCTCATGAAGATAGGCATCAACGCGCACCTCCTCGCCTTTACCGAGAACTACCGTCAGGCTGGCCTCAGCCGCCACATCTACGAGCTAGTGACTACCCTGCCCAGGACCGACCCTACCGCGAGCTTCGTCGCCTTCGTGGGGAATGGCGATATCCCGCCCGACGTCACGGCTAATATGCCACGTAACCTGAAGCTGTCGCGGAGCCGCTTCCCGACGGGGCGAGCGCCTGTGCGTATCGCGTGGGAGCAATTGGTGCTCCCTTTCGCTGCTGCACGCATGAAGCTCGATCTGCTACACTGCCCCGTGAGCGTGCGCCCGTTCATCAGCCCGTGCCCTGTCGTAATTACCATCCACGACCTGATATTCCTGCGCTACCCGAAGAGCTATCACCCAGCCAAGCAGTTCTACCTTCGAGCTATGAGTAGGTGGTCAGCTAAGCACGCGAGGCATATCATCGCAGTGTCGGAGGCGACGCGCCAGGATGCTATAGAGATGCTGGGTGTCTCCCCGTGCCGCGTGACGACAATCCACAACGGGGTGGGTGAGCAGTTCATCCCACTGCCGTCAGAGGAAATCGAGCATTTCCGCCAGCAGCACGATCTTTCCGGGCGCACCATCCTCTACCTGGGCACGCTTGAGCCGCGTAAGAACATTACGTTATTACTCGACGCCTTCAAAGAGATAGAGGCGCGCCCCGAATACGCGGACGTGAAGCTAATTATAGGGGGGAGCAAGGGGTGGTATTATGACGAGATATTCGCCACAGCCGAGCGCCTGGGGCTGACGGGCACGGACCGCGTGCGCTTCCTGGGGCGCGTGCCTGACGAGGAGCTACCCCTATGGTATAATGTAGCTGACGTTTTCGCTTACCCGTCGCTCTACGAAGGGTTCGGCCTGCCGCCGCTCGAAGCTATGTCTTGCGGCACCCCGGTGGTGGTCTCAAACACCTCTGCGCTGCCGGAGGTCGTGGGTGACGCGGGTCTGCTCCTCAACCCTGAAGATGCAGCCGGCTGGGCGACGGCCTTCATGGACCTCCTGAACAATCGGGCGATAGCGCAAGAGCTTGCCGCCAGGGGTCTGCGCCAGGCGCAAAAGTTCAACTGGCAACGAGCCGCCGAAGAGACTCTCCAGGTCTATCGCAAAGCGCTGTCTCACCGGAACCGGAAAGTGCGCGGCGTGGCGCGGCGAGCATGAAGTCTTATATGTAACAGCTTGTGAATTTGGAACAGGAACTACGAGCGCCGCTCAGAGCGAGCGCGATACCAGATTTAGATATAGTGAGCCACGGTGCCGAGCAGACGCGCCGCTTAGGAGCACACCTGGGAGCGCTCCTCCGGGATGGCGACCTCGTGCTTCTAGAGGGCGAATTCGGGACGGGCAAGACCACCTTCACCCAGGGGATAGCACAGGGTATGGGCATCGAGAGCCGCTACGTGAACTCGCCTACCTTTACTTTGATAAATGAATACCGAGGGGAGCAAGCTGTCCTGAACCATATGGACCTCTACAGGCTGGAAGGGGTCGAGCAGGTAGCCACCCTCGGCCTCGATGATTACCTGGACGGCGAGGGGATTACGGTGATAGAGTGGCCTGATGAGGCATCCCCCTGGCTCCCCGACGAGGCCCTGGTGGTCCGTTTTTCGCATCTCAACGAGACGAAACGTACCCTGCGCTTTTTCAGCGAGGGCACACGCTACAAAACGCTTATGGAAAGTTTTACGAAATCGGCGTATGGGCTTTGAGAACGAGAGATTAGGGGTCAGAATAATTCTGCTTCTAGCTCCTAACCCCTGACCCCTGACTACATGATTTTAGCACTCGACACATCAACCGATACCGCAAGCATCGCACTTTACAAACGGGGCGAGGGGATAGTTGGTGAGCAAAGCTGGCTATCAGGCAGACAGCAGACGGTGCAACTCCTGCCCAATATTCAGCGGCTGATGACGTTGCTTGACGTTACGACCCACGACCTCGATGGCGTCGCCGTCGCTACGGGACCTGGGTCGTTCAGCGGCGTGAGGATAGGGATAAGCACGGCCAAGAGCCTTGCTTACTCCCTGGAGGTTCCCTTGTGGGGAGTTCCAAGTCTCGACGTGCTGGCGTACAGCCATGTCGCCGTTACGGCAGCCCAGGTATGCGCCGTATTGAGCATGGGGCGCAGCCGGCTGGCGTGGGCGCTCTATCGGACCAGGGGCACGCAGTGGCGCAGGCTCACTCCTTACGCCAACAGCACGGCATCGGAAATGGCTGCGAGCGTGAAGGAGTACGAGAGCAATCTCGCCACTCTCTTTTGCGGAGAATTGTCAGACGAGACGCTTACGGTTATAAAAGAGGTAATGGGAGTGCAGGCATCGGTGTCCCCTCCCGCGGCGTCACTCAGGCGCGCCGGGTACATGGCGGAGCTGGCATTGCAGAGGGCAGACCGGGGCGAAAGGGATGATCCTGCTACCTTGCAGGCGATCCATATTCCGCAGGCAGAGCAGGTCGCGGTGAGCTCGTAGAAGGTTAAGAAGTGCCGTACATACTAGAGAACATGACTGCTGAAGACATCACACAGGTGGCCGCCATCGAGCGGCTATGCTTCAGCATGCCCTGGCCTACCTCTGCATACAAGCGCGAGTTGAAGACTCCCGACACCAACAGATACATCGTTGTCCGATTCATCCCCCCGGAAGATGCTCCCGCGCTAGGACTCCAGCTACCTAACGAGCAGAACCTTACGGCTCTCGACCATCCGATGCTCCACACATCGAACGGGCACGAGATGGATGGCGGGCGGAGTGGACGTAGCTGGCTTGACACCTTACTCCCCTGGCGCAGGCCTGCCGCAAACAGGTTGCCTGAGATAGACCGTAACCATGCGCGCTTCCCGGTGGTCGGATATGCGGGGCTGTGGCTCATGGTTGACGAGGCTCACGTTACGACCATCGGCGTCCATCCCGACCATCGGGGGCAAGGAGCAGGCGAACTGCTCTTCCTGGGACTGGCCGACCTCGCCGCAGAGCTAAACGCATTGCGCGTTACGCTCGAAGTTAGGGTGTCGAATACCGGGGCACAGGCCCTCTACCGCAAGTTCGGACTCGACATCGCCGGGCTGAGGCGGCGCTACTACAGCGATAACGGCGAGGACGCCTATATCATGTGGAGCGAGCCGGTCACTTCACCCCAGTTCCAGCATCGCCTCTCGAAAGTGCGCGCCCAGCTTGCGGAGCGCCTGCGCTCCAGTTTCACCCAACGGCGGCCCCCCTCTCATCCCGTCGATACGAGTAAGTTACAGTAACCATGAACATCCTCGCCATCGAAACATCGTGTGATGAAACTGCCGTCGCTATCGTGAGAGATGGCAGGCACATCGCCTCGAATGTCGTCGCTTCCCAGATCGCCCTCCACAGCAAGTACGGAGGCGTAGTGCCTGAGCTTGCATCGCGCCAGCACGTCGTGACCATCGTGCCGGTCATGGAAGAGGCGCTATCGCGGGCAGGCGCGACCTGGGCGACGATTGACGCTATCGCGGTGACGAAAGGGCCGGGACTGGCACCTGCTCTGCTGGTGGGCATCAACGCGGGTAAAGCTGTCGCATTCGCCCGCATGAAGCCGCTCGTCGCGGTGAACCACATGGAAGGGCATATTTATTCTAACTGGCTCGTGCCGGAGGGAGACGCGGCGGCAGGCAAGAGCGTTGCAGAGCCGGTCTTTCCTGTGCTGTGCCTGGTAGTGTCGGGCGGGCATACAGAGCTTGTGCTGATGACGGGACATGGCGAATATCGTCTCCTGGGGAAGACTGTTGACGACGCGGCGGGCGAGGCATTCGACAAGGCCGCGCGCATACTTGGCCTCGGCTACCCAGGAGGCCCCGCTATCCAAAAGGCCGCAGGGAGTGGCGACCCAGGACGCTTCAGCTTCCCCAGGGCGCGCCTCAAGGGGGAGTACGACTTCTCCTTCAGCGGCGTCAAGACTGCGCTGCTCCGCAAGGTGCAGGAGTACGGCGGCTCAGCAAGAAAAGGCCAGCCCTGGCAGCAACAGGATACCGGCTCAAAAACCAAGCCTAATCACGACGCACCTTCTAAAGAAGCAAGGCCAGAAACCGCAGGGCAGAATGGTGAGCGGGCAGCCTCTGAACTGGCCGAGAAGTCGTACACGACGCGCCCAGGTCTGGCATTGGAAGGATCAGATGGGGCGGCAGAAGGTGATCAGAAGGTGAGCAACGAGGCGGAGCAAGAATTGCCTGTAGCAGACCTCGCGGCGTCATTTCAGGCTGCCGTTGTCGATATGCTCGTGGAGAAAACATTGGAAGCCGCAACGGCCTTCGGCGTGCGCGAGGTGCTCGTCGCGGGGGGCGTGGCGGCGAATAGCGCCCTGCGTGAGAGGCTCGGCGAGCGTCTCACCATCCCCTTCAGGTATCCCCCGCTTATACTCTGCACAGACAACGCGGCGATGATTGCCGCCGCCGCTTTCTACCGCTATGCCGACTCGGTGCAAAAAGACCTTAGCCTCGACATTGAGCCGAACGCACGGTACGTGTGAAACGTGTTTCCTTTTCTTCCAATTATTGACCTGCAGGTCAATAATTGGAAGAAAAGAAGATTCCCCTCTTTATGCAGCAGCCTAGGCCAAGAGCGACTTGCAATCCATCGCTGACGGTGGCTTGACGTTCATTATGTCAAGCACTGTGAGGCTGATGTCGCAGAGGCGACCGCCCTCGCGCAACTTCGCACGTCGAAGAGGCGAGGCATCGTCTGCCACCAGGATGAATGGCACAGGGTTCGTCGTGTGGAACGTGTGGGGGCCGCCCGTCTCAGGGTCGATAAGCTGTTCGGCGTTGCCGTGGTCGGCTGTGATGAGCAGCACGCCGCGCTGGGCGCGTACCGCTTCGAGCACGCGGCCTATGCATGAGTCCACGACCTCTATGGCTTTGATCGTCGCGTCTAGCTTGCCGCTATGCCCTACCATGTCCCCATTGGCGAAATTGGCGACGATGAAGTCATATTCGCCTGAGCTTATCCTTTTCACCAGTTCATCCGTGATGCCGTACGCGCTCATCTCAGGCATAAGGTCGTAGGTCGCTACCCTGGGCGAGGGCACAAGCTCGCGCTCTTCTCCAGGGAAGGGCGTCTCGACACGCCCGTTGAAGAAGAAGGTCACGTGCGCATACTTTTCGGTCTCGGCGATGTGGAATTGCTTCATGCCCAGGTCGCTCAGCACCTTAGCCAGCGGCACCTCGACTTCCATAGCCTTGTAGGCGACGTGAACGGGCAGGTCTTCCTCATAGCGCGTCATGGTCACGAAGTATAGGTCCTGGGGCACAACTCCACGCTCGAAGCCGGTGAAGTTGGGGTCAACGATGGCGCGGGTAAGCTCGCGGCCGCGGTCCGAGCGGAAGTTGAAGTATATGACTGCGTCTCCACTCTTGATGTGGGCAGGCTCTTCACCTTCGCCCGCGATCACTACCGGCACGAGGAACTCGTCGCTGACGCCTGCCGCGTAAGATGTCCTGAATGGCTCAATCGGATCGCTGAACTTTGGCCCGATGCCTTGCACGACCGCCATGTACGCCTTCTGCACGCGCTCCCAACGCTTATCACGGTCCATCGCGTAGTAACGCCCCGATACGCTACCGATCTTCCCCACGCCTATCTCGGCCATCCGCTCAAGGACGTGCTGCATGTAGCCTATGCCGCTCTGCGGAGCGGTATCACGCCCGTCGGTGAAAGCGTGATAGACGACACGCTCGATGCCCCTGCGCTTCGCAAGCTCAAGGAGGGCGAAGAGGTGCGCCCAGTGGCTATGGACGCCGCCTGGTCCGAGCAGGCCGAGCAGGTGCAGGGTCGACCCATGCGACTTTACATGGTCGCACGCGCCAACCAGCTCAGGGTTCTCGAAGAATGAGCCATCCTCTATGGCAACGTCGAGGCGGGTGAGGTCCTGGTAGACGACGAAGCCGGCCCCCATATTCTGGTGGCCGACCTCTGAGTTGCCCATTTGCCCTCCGGGCAAGCCTACCGCGTGCTCGGATGCGTTGAGCGCGGTGTGCGGATACTCCTCCCACAGTTGGTTCATGTTGGGGGTTTGGGCGAGCGCGACTGCGTTGTACTCGGTTTCGGGGCCAAGCCCCCAGCCATCAAGTATCAGAAGTACAACAGGGCGCGGTCTATCGGGCATACCACACTCCCAGGGTCAATCTCGCCAGGACTTTTCGGTGCGATAGTCGTGGAGGTAGTGCTTGCAGGCGTCGCAAAGGGTTACTTCGGCCTGACGCCTGTAGACGCCCTTCCGGGTGCGGTAACGATAGCTGTAGCGATGCCGGCCCGCGTGCTTCGGGCAATAGGAGTGGCCGCATCGCTCGCACCGGACGTAGAGGGGATTGGGGCAGTCGTACCAACCGCACAGCCCTTCTTCGTTATTGCGGCGCTCCGCCTCTTCACGCCGCTCGATCTCGGCTGCCTGGGCGGCCTCCTCCTCCAGCTTGCGGCCATAGGCAGCGCGGCAGAGACGGCATACGGACGCCTCGACGTTGCCATGACTGGCACAGAAGTGGCGGCTACAGATGATACACTGGGCCGCCGGGGTACGGAAACATATTGTGATGGGACTCTCGCAGCGTAGGGGCATACAGCCTTCAATAGCTCATTTCTTTAGGAAGTTGCACTCTCACAGCATGAGTCTAACACAACGACGCCATGTTGCCAAAGTTGGTGGCGGACGATAGACGATAATGCGTGAAACGTGATGCGTGAGGAGGGCTGATAGATGTGAGTGGCAGCGACTGCGATTAAGAACTGTACACTTCAACTTGTCATTCCGAACGGAGTGAGGAATCTCCGAGCTCGGATGTTGTGGTTAGATTTTTTGATTCCTCACTCCGTTCGGAATGACAAGTACATATTGTCGCTTTGCTTTATGCTACTACTCCTGCTCACCGGTTACTCGCAACTAGCGAGTCGACGCCGTTGCGGCGGACTGTGCGGTTGGGGCCAACACTGCCGAGGTCATAATCGCGGTACAGCTTCGGAAGCATATCCTTTGGCGACCAGTCTTTCCAGGAGCCGTACTTGCCGCCGTACTGGCGAAGGGTCTCGCCCACTTCGTAGAAGAGGATTTGCGCGACTCGCAGGCCCACAGGGAGAGAGGCTGTGGCGTGGCTGTGGTTCGATATTTCCATAGTCCACTTGGAGATGTAGCCAACGTCGCCTACCCCTGCGCACTTGCATACGGAGAGGCACGACCGCCCGATGCTGGAGCGCGCCCGCATGGATGTGGTGAAGCCGTTGCGCCCCCCTACGACCTCCTCTGTGTGCGCCAGGATGGTGTCGCCAGGCCTGATGTTGATGAAGCCGTCCTCGGCGTAATACGGCCCCAGCCAGAAGGAGCTGGCATCTTCTTCGTCGGTGAAATTGACGGTGGTCATATTGTGGTTGGGGATGAAAAAGTAAGGGCCGAGCCGCACGTCATAAGAATTCGTACCAAGCTGGCGCGGCTCGAACGGCTCAATGATCAGGTTCCCATTTTCGATCTCTTCCTTGATCCGCTTGTCTGACAAAAGCATTTCTAAGTTCCCCCTCTAAACTTTGTACGCCCAATCCCCTGCCTTCGCTTCTGCGACCACCTGTTTGTACACGTCCAACGTCTTGTCGGCGATCAGGCTCCAGTTGAACTGCTCACGCACTACCCGGTCGGCGTTGCGCGCTCTCCGGTGAGACCAGTCAGGGTGCTTCAACGTGTGCAGGATGCCCCAGGCGAGCGACTGCGGGTCGTCAGGGTAGACCTTGATGCCTGTCTCGTGCAGGTCTACCACCTCCGACAGGCCCCCGACGTCGCTCACGATGACGGGCGTTCCCGCCGCCATCGCTTCCAGGGCTACGATGCCGAATGGCTCGTAGATACTTGGAAAGACCGCTGCATCTGCTACTTTGAACAGCCCGTCGCGCACTTCATCGGACACCCGTCCTGGAAAGATTATATTATTAGCCACACCAAGCTCGAGAGCTTTTGCACGAAGCTCGTTGGTATATCCACTCCCTCCGCCCGCAAGGACGAACTTTACCCCAGGCCATTCTCGCAGAACGTACGGCGCGGCCTCCACTATCACCTGCAAGCCCTTCTGCGGCACCATCCGCCCTACATAATAAACAATAGGCTGGTCCGGCCTGGCGTACGCGGCTCGGAACGAGGCAAGGTCAAGCCCTCGCAATGCATCGAAGCGCCTGGGGTCGACGCCATTTGGTATCACGGTTATCTTCTCCCGGGGCGCGCCAAAGTAGGTCTGTACCTCCCACGCCATATACTGGCTGCAAGTGACGATACGCCACGACTCGAAGGTCAACCACCACTCGGCCATGTGTATCGAGCGTTGCATCTCCCCGTACAGTTTGCCCTGGTTGCGCCCCATCTCTGTAGCGTGTATGGTTGAGAGAAGGGGGAGTCGGTAATTATGCTTGAGGGCAATGGCCGCGAAGCCGCTCAGCCAATCGTGGTCGTGGATCAGGTCGAAGCCGCCTTCGTGCCTAATCAGTTGGGCGCAGAAGCTCTCTACCTGAATGTTATCGTGCCAGGTATTGGTGAAGAAGTCGCCTTGCATACCTGACGGATCGACGCGGTAGACGCGGCTGCCGTTGGTAGCGGGGCTACCATCGGGCATCGGCAGCGGCTCGGTGAACTCTCCACCTCCTAGGCGCGGCACTACCAGATGCACCTCTACGCCATCGGCCACTAGCTCAGGCACGATGTCAACCACGTGCGCCCCCAGTCCCCCAACGATATGCGGCGTGTACTCCCAGGACAGCATCAAGACCTTCATCCCATAACCCTCCTATTGCTTAGTTCAAAGTTCAAAGTTCAAAGAAGTTAGAAGTTAGAAGTTAGAAGTTAGAAATAGGGATCGTCTTTCGTCCTTCGTCTTTCGTCCTTCGTCCATCACGCACCAGATTCTTCCACATCAATATTCCGCATATCGATTTCGCGTCGGAGATTTCGCCGCGCTCAATGGCTCGCAAGGCTTCGTCCGTACTAAGGCGCTCGATCTCGATGTTTTCATCGTCATCGGCCATGCCTTTTTTCTCTTTGAGGCCGGTCATCAGGTAGCATTCCAGGAACTCAGTGCAGAATCCCGGCGCGGAATAGAAGCCTCCGAGGTGCCTCACATTTGCTGCTTCGTAGCCCGTTTCCTCTACCAGCTCTCGGCGGGCGCAAGCCTCGGAGTCTTCCCCAGGCTCGCGCGTCCCGGCAGGTATCTCCAGGAGCACGCGATCAGCAGCACGGCGGTACTGCCGCACGAGGATAAGCTTCTCATCGTTGTCCACGACCACCAGGGCGACGGCCCCAGGGTGCACTACTATCTCTCTTGGGCGCTCACTGCCATTCGCGAGGCGCACCTTCTCCTTTATCACCTTGAACAGCTTGCCATCGTATACAGTCTCTTTGGTAAGTCCCTTTTCCGGCTCAATAGCCATGTGAAGTCTCCAATCTAATCTATGCTCGAAGTTCCCCCTATTATACAGATAACTGGCAGACGCAACATCGGGATGCAATGTGGGGGTGGGGCAGGTCCCCCTGCCTGCGTTGTTCGCGATAGTCTGTGTGCTCTATACCAGGGCAGGCAGGGGGACCTGCCCCTACGGGAAGGCTACCTCACCCTGAGGTCCTGTAGCGGGCTGCTTGCATTATCAAGCCGAATCTGTTATCTATGAGCCGAAGGTCGTACTTTCGTTGGGAGGGGTAAAAGATGCCTAAGGTAGCGCAACCGCATACGCACACGAATGTAGACGAGATAGTCGTCCCCCATGACGATATGCTTGCGGATACACCTCAGCAAGCAGCAGGAGACGCCTACTATGCCGACAAGGCGACGGCTCTCGCTGCCCTTAGAGAGGTGGCGCTGCGATGCTGCCGGTGCGACCTGTGCGCTACGCACACGCATGTCGTCTTCGGGGAAGGCTCGCCCACAGCGCGCCTGCTCATCATAGGGGAAGCTCCGGGTGAAGGGGAGGACAAGGCGGGCCGCCCCTTCGTAGGTAGGGCCGGACAGGTGCTGAATTCCCTGCTCGATGAAGCGGGGATCAAGCGCGAGGACATCTGGATAACCAATACAGTCAAGTCGCGCCCAACGAACCGCACCGGCAATCGCGTCACCAACAGGCCACCTCGCGTGCCGGAGATCAAGGCGTGCGCGATCTGGCGAACGGGTGAGCTTGAGATACTCAAACCGGAGATAGTCTGCTGCCTGGGAGCAGTAGCTGCCAAAGCGATGTTAGGTCGCGACGTGCAAATGACCAGGGAGCGGGGCCAGTGGCTGCCGTTCGGGCTACCGATAGAAGGGATGGAGTCGAGCCAGGTCTTGATGACCTACCACCCTTCGTATATCATGCGCCAGCAGGATGAAGCGTATGACCGCATCAGGAGCCAGGCAGCAGCCGACTTCGCTGCAATCGCAGCAAGGCTAGGCTGACTTGGAAGGAAAATAAGAAGGAGGTTCGGTTGCACCGAACCTCCTTCTTATTTTCCCGCAGATTTTGGTAGAGATTCGCCGCAAAAAGGTCTTGACACGAAGCTTTGGTTGTTGTATAGTAACACTAAAGATATATCTTTGCTATATCAAGATAGAATAAGGAGGGAAAAAATGAGAGAAGATAAGTTACACGATGCACATGGCACGAGCCACGAGCGAGGGCACGGGGCATGGCATCATCTGAGACACGAACGCGGGCGATGGTCTGGCCGTCATGGCCGCCACGGCCATTCAGAGGAATGGCCTGAGTTTGGTCGATGGGGTGGAGCGGGGTCCTGGGGCCGAGGCTCGCAAGACGAGCCAGGGGGCCGCAAAGATAGGCTTGAGCGGGGCCTGCTCCGCTACATCATCTTAGATGTACTACGCGATGGACCGAAGCACGGTTACGACATTATCAAGCAGCTGGAGGAGAGGACGCGAGGCCAGTATGCTCCCAGCCCCGGCACGCTCTACCCTACGTTGCAGTACCTGGACGACCTGGGGTTAGTGCGCGCCGACCAGAAAGGTGAGCGCAGGACATACCAGCTTACGGATGAAGGCCGTGCCGAGCTGGAGGGGCACGCCGAGCACGTGCAACACTTCTGGTCTCGCTTCGCCGACCAGACGCCGGCCAACGTCAGCCGCCACGAGCTGAAGTTCCTGCACGACGCTCTGCACGACTTAATTCGCACGGTTCGAGGTGGAGTGCATTCCGTTATGCACGGTGGAGACCCAGACACAGTACGCCGCGCTCGGTTGGCGCTCGAAAAGGCGCAGAACGAGATTCGCGAGATTATCGCCCAGGGGGCGTCAAGCCAGCCATCGCGCCCTGATAGCCATACTCAGCAGACAGCGCACGAGGATGAGGTGCGAGAGTCCTGATCTGATCAGAAAGTATAATCTCTACATTAGCTAAGAAGCCCTCAGACCGAGGGCTTTTGTCTTCTCTATCTTTGGACTACATGGCTTGGAGCACGTTCATGACCTTAGGGCGTTGCGCCAGGGTCTAAACTATTGTCCACTCGCGAGTAGCCCGATCCGGATTCGGTTGGAATGATCCTCGCTGACCAATACGTGCTACCTTATCTCGGTAATTGCCATCACCTTCAACCCCAAAGGTCATATTGGTTGGCACAAGTGGCCGGAGACTGCCTGGAGTTTCTTCTACCTCTAGACAGGCATCGAAAACCTGATCGCTCTCCGTGCAAGCTCCCGTCCAGGCCACATTGTGATATTCAAAATACAAAATGAGGGCAAGACAATCGCCGTGGGTAGAAGGTCTTGGATCACCGGGAATTTGCCAGCCGTCGTATCCAATTACCCGAATTGGATTCAGGTAAAATTCGCCTTGTGGACCGCCGGTACTGCCAAAATTGCCTATCACCGCCGTCGAGAGCTCGCAGCCGAGCACATTCGAAAATGTCGTGACGGCAGCAGCACAATCATCACAGTTGACGTGAGGACCGTTACCAGGACCGCCGCGAAGTCGCTCTAGGAATTTGGTGCACTGAAATGGATCAATAGTGTACCGTGTAGAGTAGTTCGGGATACCAATTGTGCTCTCACAATCGTACCTTAGGATTGATGGTCCAATACGGTTTATGGACTGAGTAATACGAGTGGCTACATCGTCAACTGTGCGAGCCCTGCGGGCCCAATTGGTAGCATAATCCAGAACTTCAGTCCAGGGAAGTTGTCTATTAGTGGGGAAACCACTCTGCTGCCAGGGGCTTCCAGGCGTGGCTAAGAGCGCATATATCTTATGCCTGCTTACATCAAATGTTGTCCAGCGGTCACTTGATGAGACACGGTACTGCCAAAGCCAGGTTGTAGTCCCGACATCAATTCCCCGTCCAATCATGTCAAAATCTAGCTCAAATGTCTCGAATTCTGTCAGGTTATCAGCTCTAAACCTGACCTGCTTTGCGACGACATCGCCGAGAATGCCGCTTCCGATTAGACCACGTATAATAAGCCAGAAAAACCAGGAGAAGACCCACGCACACCCGCGCCGTTGAGACTCCTGAGTCGTAGAGACCCCTGGCGCCAGCCCGATATCGCCATTTGGGTAGAACTCTGGGTCCATAGCTCGTATCCATATTGTCTCTGGAATGTTTGAGCTGGCTTCTCGGCTAAATTGTGCTTGAATCGTTAGCTTGTGCCCCATTCGGTCCCGTATGGAATAAGCTGCGACTGAATCCTCAGGGATAGAATTGGAACCGCGTCGCCACTCTGGAACGGGCACTTCTTCTGTTGCGTTCTTGCGGATATTTATAGCGTCCAACGTCGCGGACGCGGGATCGTGATTGAACTTGATGGCTTCGAGGTGTACATCCATGATTCGCCTCCATATGAAAGTAAGTCTATCCTGGAGCAGCCAACATGAGAGCGTCCCCAAGGGGGTTTGGAATCAGTTCTTAGTCTAGCACAACATCATGCGCCCCGCTCTCGCGCAGGCCGGAGGGGGTTATGCGACGGAAGCGGGCGTTGGCCCATAACTCTTTGAGGTTGTGGGCATTGCTATAGCTCATGCCGCTGCGGAGGCCGCCTACGAGCTGGAAGAGTAGCTCCCGCACGGGGCCTCTGTACGGCACCATCGCCTCTACCCCCTCCGGCACGACCTGGCTCAGCCACTCGTCATCCTCTTGCTGGGCCATGTCGGATAATTCGCGCTCGCGCTTGCGGCGGGCGGTAGAGGCGCTCAGGGAGGCCATGCCCCGGTAGGTCTTGAAGCGCTGGCCCCGGCGGGTAACGGTCTGCCCTGGGCTTTCGTCCGTTCCTGCCAGGAGGCCCCCTAGCATCACCGTTGACGCGCCCGCCGCGAGCGCCTTCGTGATGTCCCCTGATGCCTTGATGCCCCCATCCGCGATGAGGGGCACCCCTGCCGCCTGGCATACGACCGCGCACTCCCGAACGGCGGAGAATTGTGGTACTCCCGCGCCCGTGACGATACGGGTGGTGCAGGTAGAGCCAGGTCCAACTCCTACTTTCACACCATCTACGCCTGCTTCTATCAGATCGTACGCGCCCTCAGGCGTGGCGACGTTACCCGCTATAACCTCTACATCGGGCCATCTTGCCTTCAATCGCTCTACTACTTCTATGACCGCGTCGGAATGGCCGTGTGCAACGTCCACCACCAGCACATCCGTCCCTACCGCCAGTAGCGCCTCCGCACGCTCCATCACATCTCCTGTGACACCGATGGCTGCCCCCACCAGCAGCCTCCCGCGCCTGTCCCTGGCGGCGATAGGGCTGCCTCCAACGTGCGTCAGGTCCTTAGCGGTGATGAGACCTGCCACCGCTCCGTCCTCGACCAGTGGGAGCTTCTCCACCTTGTGCTTGTCGAAAAGGTCTTGCGCTTCCTCCACAGAGATGTCGGCGGGGGCTGTTATCAGCTTCTGGCGCGGGGTCATTACGTCATGCACGAAGAGATCGGGGTTGCGGTTGAACCTGATGTCTCGCGCGGACACCAGGCCGATCAGCTTCCCCTGGTCGTCCACGACGATGAGGCCGCTCACGTCGCGCCGCTCCATCTCGTGGCGGGCTTGCTCAATCGTCAGGTCGGGGCTTATCACATAGGGCTGTGTGATGACGAAGGACTCGGCGCGCTTCACCTTCTGCACCTCGGCGGCCTGGACCTCGACCGTAAGGAAGCGGTGGATAATGCCTATCCCCCCTTGACGCGCCATCTCTATCGCCATGGTGGACTCGGTCACGGTGTCCATATTGGCGCTCACGATAGGGATATGCAGTGAGATGTTGCGCGAGAGAAGGGTCGATGTATCGACATCGCGCCGGGATGCTACCGACGTGCGCTGCGGGACGAGCAGCACGTCATCGTAAGAGAGCGCAAGCTCTATCTCCTCTTCGATTGCGGAGGGTGGGTTGCGGGGTGAGGACTGTTTAGGCTGCGCAGCTGGTTCTGTTCCAGCTTTGTCTTTTGATGAAGCGCGGGGCATGGCCTTCTCCTGTGCCTGTAAGGGTGTAAGCACTCTATTATACAACTTACGAGTTCGCCTTCCGTAGCCCCGTCTTATAGGGTGTTTAACAACAAACGTAAGAAGAGTGTCATTCCGAACGGAGTGAGGAATCTCCGAGCTTGGACGTATGGATACAGCTTTAGAACCAATGGTGCTAGTTCACAAGGAGAATTGAGCAATAGAAAGATGAGTTCTACCATCTTGATCAGGTTGCAAGCCATGCCAGCTAACGAGAAGATTGAACATAGCCATCGTGTAAGCAAGCCTTGCTTGGAAGTAAC
>DATEOC010000080.1:0-26894 GCA_035274425.1 Chloroflexia bacterium | reverse complement strand
AACAACTCTGTGATAAAATCTGTGGTAGACATGGGGTTTCTCCTTTCGCTGTGGTTTTGAGCTACAACAGCTTCGGAAAACCCCTTGTTTTTGTCAACCCCTTAAACTAGCACCATTGGTTCTAAAACTCTATCCACACGTGCAAGCTTGGAGATTCCTCACTCCGTTCGGAATGACAGGGATACATTGCCACTTTGCTTGATACTGCTGCCTTCTGCCCTCTGCCTTCTCTCAAGGCCCGTGCCATGTAAGCTTGCCGTGCTGTACGCCGTCGCTTATCCACTGTGGCTTGCCTACAGCCTTACCCTGTACATCTATCTGCATTGTCTGGAGGCCCTTGAGACCCAGGAATGACAGCGTGCTGTTGTCGTGCCATGCGGGGAAAGGCTCGTCGTCGCTCAGGTTGGTGAGTTGGGCGGGGGTGCCTCCGGCTGTGGGCAGGATGTAAAGCTCCCAGGGGATACCATGCGCGCTGGCCGTTTCCGGCTCTAACATCAGCCATTTGAAGAGAGCGAACCCCGCCCCAGGGGTTGGCACAATTTGATTGACCGACGCGAAGACGAGCCATTCGCCATCTGGTGACACGCGCGGGGCGTACAGCGTTGGGTAAATGTTCTCCGGCACCACTGTACGCTTTCCAGAGCCATCCGCTCCGGCGATTACTATCCTCTGTCCAGAGAACGTAGTCGCACCCTCCTGTGCAGGAATGCTCTCCAGGTAGACGAGGTCGCCGCCGGGGCCGCCACTCGACGCCATCTCTGCGTTTGCGGCCACCTGCGAGCGCACTCCAGTTGCTACCTCCACCCGGTCGGTGCGGTATGTCAGGCTCTGCCCGGCGGTAGGGTCACTCTTGCTAGTTTCTACCGTGAAGTAGAGGTACTTGCCGTCTGCCGACCATGCTGGTGCGTACAGGCCCTCATCAGGCCCGTGTGCGATCATCTGGCGGGGGTTGGTGCCATCAGGGGAGATTGTCCATATCTCCGGTCGAGGCACTTCAGCCCTGCTTACCGTAGGCGAATAGGCGAAGGCTATAATCTTTCCATCTGGCGACCACGCCGGGTCGTCTGCGTATTCCCCGCCGGGCGATGGCGTCAGGAAAGTCAGCCGCCGCTCCCTCTTCCCGTCTGTGGAGAGCATCCAGAGGTCGTTTTCGCGTGCGAGCACGTAGCCGCTCATCAAGGGGGGTGCGGTATCGACTACCGCTCGTAACGGTGGCTCGCGCAGGTCGAGGGTCTGCGTCTGCGCGTCAGTGGCGAAAGGGATCAATTGCACCTGGGCGTGGTAAGTGCCCGGCCTGCTGGGGACCGAGCCGACGTACTCCCACACATCTATTTCAATGGTGGAGCGCATTGGCAGGGAGTCGCGTCTCCCCCCAAATTCGGCCGGTTGCCCATTTTCGTCCAGCAATCGGAGGATGATGCCCGACATCATATTACTGGGCGACCCATCCAGCCAGGGTACGCGCACCTTGACGGTGAGGGGGGCGTCTACCACTCCCTGCGTCGAATCCTCGCCAATCTTATTGACGTACTTGATGGAGGGCTTGCTCTTGTCCTCCCCGCCACCCGTTCCCGCGAAGATAAAGTACATCCCAGCGCCTATCAACGCCCCTGCCACAAGCAAGACGATAAGGAACGCCGGACTGGATGAGAGTTGGACGAAGTTAGGTCGGGTGGTGTTAGTTGTATCGCGTGATTTGCTGCTCATCCTGTTCCTTAGAGGTCGAGTGTAGGGGCACGGTGTGCGTCGCTACGCTCCGTGCCCTAAGGGCTTATAGCCAAGTATACAATCTTCGCTATCTGCCCGCGAGTAGCCGGGTTCGTGGGCCGGAAGTATGGCCTGTTTTGCTCATCGCATGGCTCCCCCTCCGCTCCACATGGGTAGCCGCCTATGATGCCGCGCTGCGATGCGGTCTCTACATACCCATAGAAGGTCGTGCCGGGGGGCACGTCGCTGAATGTGGGATCAGTCGGCTCCAGGATCGGCCACCCCCGCGCCAGCGTCACCAGCTTCGCGACCTGTCCCCGCGTCACTTCGGCATACGGGCGGAAATAGGGTCTATTTACATCGTCGCATGGCTCGCCCTCACCACCGCAGGGATAGCCTCCCAGGATACCCTGAGAGTGGGCCGTTTCTACATAAGTATAAAAGGTAGAGCCGTAGGGCACGTCAGCAAATGTCGGGCTGTCGGGGTTAGCGAGCACCCACCCCTCTGCGAGCACCACTATTTTGGCGGTCTGGCTGCGCGTTGTCTGGTTGTATGGGCGGAAAGTGCCGTCTTCGTAGCCCGACACCACTCCCCGGCAATATAGATAGCGCACAGGCTCGTAGAAGTAATCGGCGGGCTGCACGTCGGTGAACGATATAGTACACATGTTGGGAGTAGCTGTCGCTATGATTGTCGGGGTTGCGCTTGCAGAAACGGCCGTAGTGGTAGGGGTAGATGTAGATGTAGATGTAACCTGGGGTGTGAATAGCTCGCGAGCTGCATAGATGTCCTGGTTGCCACTGCGGACATCGGTCCACACGCCCCATACCACGCCTGACCCGGCAGAAATCCCTATGTAATCCCCCATGCCACCGGAGTCGGGTGGGATAGCCATGTTGGGGTCGGAAGGCGCGCTGCTTACCCGCACCGAAGCCGCCCAGGTCGCCCCGCCGTCTACAGAGGTGCGGGCATAAGCATGGTAGAGACTGTTCGAGGGGTCGTCGCGCCGGTCGAGCCAGAGGGCGGTCAGCCTCCCGTCGGGCGTCCCCGCCAGGGCAGGGAACCATTGGTCGCGCACGATGCCGGGCGGGTCATCATTCAGGCGCGCCGGGCCACTCCACGATGCGCCAGCGTCGGTCGAGTGGCTGTAGAGGATGTTTATCCCCTCGGTCGCGCCGTCGCGATAATCGGGCCAGATTACGTGCAGCCCCGCACGCACGGGGTCATAGGCCAGGCTGTGGTAAGTGAAGTCCCGCCACTGCTCGCCCGGCAGGGTATAGGGGGCCTGCTGTACGTCGAACAACAGGGTATTGGGCGAGAAGGTGACCCCTCCGTCCGTGGAGCGGGCGAGCGCGAGCGTGCCTGTCACCCCTGGGCTTGCGTTATGGATGAACAAAATGAGCAGCGTGCCGTCCGGCAGCACAAGCGGCTGCGCGCCGTCGTTATTGATAGCTGCCTGCCCATTACTGGCGAAGATAGGCGCGCTCCATGTGGCTCCCTGGTCCGTGGAGCGGGCCGACGCTATCTCGGCATTGCCGAAGCGCGTCCAGGCGGCGTAGATCGTGCCGTCATGCGCTCCGCCCGTTTCATCGAAGGCGAGCCACGCCTTGTCGTCAAAGTGCCCCTCGGCAGGTGTGATGGGTGTAGCGGCTCCCCACGTCTGCCCACCGTCGTCCGACCATGCGCAGAAGAGGCCGCCGTGCCCAAAATCGCTGAAGCTGGTCCAGACGATGTAGGCGCGCCCATCTTGCCGGAAGAATACCGCCGGGTCGGTATCCAACGGAAGGTCGGGGTTCGGCCGCGGGAAAAGCTGCTCCAGCCACGTGACGCCCCCATCGGTGGTCGTGTAGATGTAGTTGTGAGCCGTCGCCCCTCGTATATCCTTCGTGACGGCCACAGCGTTGTCAGGATCGAGGGGATTGGCGGCTATCGCAGGCTCGTGCTGGCCCCAGCCGCCTGCGTCCTGGGTGGCGCGGTGGTCCTGCTCCCACTGGGAAGCGCGGAGTGCGGAGTGCGGAATGCGGAGTGCTGAAGGGAGATTCGCTTGCTCAACACTGGTGTTTGACCCGACGGTAAACTGAAAGGGTAGAATACCCTCCCAGCCTACCGTTGCCCTCACTGCCTGTGCGACCACCAGAACTAGCAGCAGCGCGCCTGCCGCGAAAGATACCGCGAATACGCGCTCTGCTCGATTCCGTTCTACCCCGCTACGCATCTCGCCTCATATTTTACTCATCATCGCCGGGCAGGGGTCTCGCAACCGGGGAAGAAGGTGTTAGCCACTATCTTTGAAGCCTGCCCTCTCGTGACATTGGCGAAGGGCCGGAAGTATGGACGGTTCTGGTCGTCACAAGGCTCGCCCTCCCCTCCGCACAGGTATCCACTCATCACGCCCAGGTTGGTCAGGCGCATGATCCATACGTAGAAGGGGTGGTCTTCAGGTACGTCTGTGAAGTACAGTCCGCTCGGCGTTCCTCCTATCCCCGCTGTGTTAGCCACTATCTTCGCCAACTGCCCCCTCGTGGCATTAGCGAAAGGCCGGAAGTATGGGCGGTTATCAGGAGGCTCGCATGGCTCTTCGGGTATGGTGCCGCATGGATACCCTCCCATATAGCCTAACTGGGACAGACGGTTGATCCAGGCATAGAAGGTATGGGTAGGGGGTACGTCCTCGAATATCTGCCCACCAGGATCATTCTCTAGCCCTGCCGCATTACTCACCATCTTGGCTATCTGACTACGTGTGATCTCGTTACCAGGCTTGAACGTACCATCAGAATATCCTGAGATGATCCCTCTACACGCTAAGCACCTGATAAACGAGTAGAAAGTGTGATCACTCGGCACGTCGGTAAAGGTGATATTGCATGGCGTCGCGGTAGCGGCGACTGTGGTCGCGGTCGCTGCCGGCGCTGTAGGGCTTGCCGCCGGAGAGGTCGGAATCGTCGTGCTTGTGCGTGTGCTCGAGGGTACGCTGGTGGCTGTGCGCGTGGCAGTCGCCGTCGCCGGACCGCTCGTAGCGGTTGGCCCTGGCGTGCCGTCATCGCTGTAATGCACCATTATCCCGGCCTGGCCTACCGCCCACCCGTCGGTCGGCGACACCATGAAGATGCTCGCCAGGAAGTCCGTATTCATTGCCGTATATTCAGACGTGAAGTTCCCGTTGAGGAAATGCAGTATCTCCCTATCCGGCCCGCTCATCCACCCCTCGTTAGGGGAGAACATATACATGCGGTCTATTTGCTGGGTGATGGTATAGGCCCTGTACCACTGGACACCGTCATAGCGCACTATGAACGTTGTGCTGGTGAAGCCGACGGCCCAGCCATCGCTGGGTACCGTGAAGAAGCTGTCGTACATAGTATTGGAGGAGGGGCTGGGCAGGTACTGCGTCCATACGCCATTTAGATAGTGCACTACTAACCCGCCTTCCCCGGCTACTCCTGCCCCTGTGGCCCACCCCTCGATCCCCTGGGTGCCCACAAACATCTGTAATGAGAAGATGTTGGCGCTGCCGGGGCTTGAGTATTCCTCTACCCACGTCCCCCCGGAGGCGGGACATGGGTTGCAGTGGTATATCTTGCCGAGGCCCACCACCCAGACGTTATCGGCTGAAACCGCGTCGAGGCGATTGAGATTGCGGGGGGCGGTATGGAAGAGGCTCCACTGCGTGCCGTTCCAGCGGTAGACGCTGTTGTTCTCCCTATCGAGGATGAAGCCGTCGTTGGCGCTCAGCATGTGGACATCCACGAGCCGCCCCGTGGTGGAGATGGGGAAAGGAGACCATGCGGTGCCGTTGTAGTACAACACCGTGCCCGATACGCCCACCGACCACCCGCTGGTGCTCGATAGCATATCTACGTCGTGCAGCGTCTGGGTCGTCACCCTGGGGGCTTCCTGCCAGCGTAGCGTGCTGGGTGAGTTGAGACGGCTCGCCGCGGCATTGTGTGGGCTGCCACCCGCCTGCGCGACTGCCGATGTAAGCGCGATTGTGAGTGCCAGGAGCGCGCCTATAGCCGTCACCGCCATGACGGCGGGTCCAATGCCGCGTCGCCTTGTGCTTCGCTCAGAGCTCAAAGCCTGGTTGTGCATATCCATAGTTCGCACTCCTTCCTTGCGTGTGAGAGGCCATCTATCCACGATTATGCGGTACTGGAATCGCGCCCTGCAATCAAAAATTATACGTAGTGTGCGCGTGCATTGTCAACGTCACTTTCCTCTATTCCCTTCCACGCGATTGACGGAACGTAACCTATCCTTGTATAATCTAGTGCGGCTCAACCTTATCTCTGCATATCTGTATGATCGCCTGCTCTTCTCCTGGCTGCCTCAGGACCCTTATTCGTGCTACCTAGTACCCACACGTCCAGCAGGTAACGAAATTTATGCCTACCAGTCGTAACACCACCAAGCCGAATATCTCTAAACCTCTACTGAACGGGGATAACCCGGTAGAAAAGACTACTATGACCACCATCGAGGCCTCCCCCGCAGTCACAGCCACTACCGCCCCATCTAGCAGCACAGCAGTCACGGAACGCCGCATCCTGGTTGCGGACGACGATACGGATATACGCATCCTCCTCAAGACCTTCCTCGAAGATGAAGGGTATACAGTCTCAGAAGCAGCCAGCGGCCAGGAAGCGCTCGATGGCGTCAGGAGCGGCGCTTACGACCTCGTACTGCTCGATATGAGGCTGCCGGGCATGACCGGTATGGACGTGCTCAAACAGTTGCGGGAGAAGCAAGGCAACGTGCCCGTAATCCTTATGACCGCCTACGGCTCTCCCAACATCGCCATCCAGGCATCTTCTCTGGGGGCGTATAGCTTCATCACCAAGCCGTTCGAGCTTGACGACGTGCTCCTCACGATAAGCCGCTATTTCGAGCGCCAGCAGCTGATGGAAGAGGTGCGCACTCTCCGCTCGCAAATGGAGCCGCGTGACCCCTCGGAGCGCATCATCGGCAACTCGCCGGCGATGCACCAGATTTACATGATGGTCGGACGCTCGGCCTCCACCGAAGCAACCGTATTGATCACGGGCGAAACGGGCACGGGCAAGGAGCTTGTCGCGCACGTAATCCACTCCAACTCTACCTACAGGCACGGCCCCCTCATAAAGGTGAATTGCGCCGCTCTCCCCGAGACGCTATTGGAGAGCGAGCTTTTCGGACATGAGAAGGGCGCGTTCACCAACGCCCTCACCCAGCGCAAAGGCCGCTTCGAGATGGCCCACAAGGGTAGCATCTTCCTCGATGAGATAGGGGAGATGACCCTCAGCACCCAGCGCAAGCTGCTTCGCGTATTGCAGGAGCGTGAATTCGAGCGCGTCGGCGGCTCCCTCCCCATCAAGGTAGACACGCGCATCATCGCGGCTACCAACAAGAACCTGGAAGCAGAGGTGGACGCGGGCCGCTTCCGGGAAGACCTCTATTATCGCCTGAACGTGATCCGCATCAATATGCCCCCCATGCGCGAGCGCCTGGACGACATCCCCCTGCTGGTGGAGCACTTCCTCGACAAGCACCGCTACAACCCCGACTCTCCCCCGGCGCGCATCAGCGAAGAAGCTATGCAGGTGCTGGTAAAGCACGAGTGGCCGGGCAACGTGCGCGAGCTGGAGAACACGGTCCAACGCGCCATCGTCCTCTCGCAGGGTGGCATCATCACGAGCCATCACATCCTCCTCTCCAACTTCAGCGATCGCCAGGTAATGGACATAGGCCGCCTGGTACGTGAGGGCACTCCCCTCATGGAGATATTAGAGCAGGTAGAGAAGCAGGCCCTCACCGAGGCGATGCAGTCCTCCAAAGGGGACAGGAGCGAGGCCGCTAGGCTGCTGGGGCTGGAGCGCCCGGTCTTCTATGAGAAGTTGAAAGAATTCGGGCTTTCCTCCTAGCTAAATCTATTATTCTTATCAAAATGAGCGCCGCAGGCGCTCATTTTGATAAGTAAATAAGTGCTATATTTTTCCCCTTCACCCCGCTCGTGTAGGGCGTATTCGCGTAGACTTGGGTCTGTACTTCTCGATGTTCGCCTCCAACCAGGGATGTATATATTTCTGGTATGCCACAGTGGTCAGTACAATCATCAGGCCGATAACGGCCAGCGCGATGGGGAATGCCGTTGAACCCTCGAATATTCTATATGCCAGGTAGGTCAGATAGCCGTAACAACCGAGGGCACCAAAGACCAGGAATACGGGGCGCTGCAACCACACGCTGGCTGCCACAAAGCTCAGATAAACGACGATAAAGATAAGCCCCAGGAGGCCTTCCTTCCTGTATGTGAGAGCCGAGAGGTTGCCAAGTAGCACCAGGTGGCCGAAGAGGTAAAGCCACCGGCTGTAGTCCTCTCGCGTCCGGCGTTGCAAGAAAAAGCCTATCAGCAGCATCGCCGCTCCTACCGCGACGCTCACCAGTTGCTCCATGTCGTCATAACTTGCGAAGGGTGCCTGGGCCACCCATCGAGCGAGGTCCATTGAAAGGTACCAACCCCAGAACGCGATAAGCATCGTGATGAGGGGGAAACGGATTAACCGTATGGCGATTACGGCGGCGAGGATGCTGACCACTTCAAGGTAGACCCAGTAAGGTCTGATAGTCTGGTGGAAGTCCTTGTAGTCAGTGCTGTCGTAGCCAGGTACCTGGGGCCATATACCCAGGGCCTGCGCCAACGTGTAGGCAACAAGAGGTATGATACCTGTCCCGGCGAAGATGAGTATGTTACCTGCCATCGAGAAAGTGCCACGCCTAAGAAACGCGCCTATACCCCAAAGGATTGCGGTGGTAAAAGCGGAAATGAGGAACTGCCCCAGATAACCGAAGGACCGCCATTGAATACCGATGAAGAAGGTATAGGCCAGCAAGATCATGAACCCACCAAAGTAGTAGGCAATCGTAACCATGTCGAGCGCCTTACGAGGCTCGTGCCCGGCAGGTGCCTTTATCGCTGAAGGCCCAGTTTCTTCAACATGACGCCGTATGGTGCGCGACTGCTCCTCCGTAATAAGCCCCTCATTCACCCATTTCTCGACGTCAGCCCACGTGAAATGAAGGCTATTGTTACTCTCCGGCATAATTCCCTCCTCTCCTGTCTAAATCATCCTTGCGATAGTCACTCCCAGACTGATTGTAGCACCTGCCTCCAAAGTGCGAAACGGCAACTTTGCCTAATTTAGGTGCAAGGGATCGCAGTCTTGGAGAAGGGTATAGGCAGTTGTGCCTAGTGACTTTGCTTATCGTTCGGAGTAGACTAATCATGCGAAGGGCATCTGACTTGTGCCCCTGCTAAAAGATGGTCCAAGACTTGCTTATATGTTAGGCGGTGCACAGTAGTACACCTTGCCTGACCACAAAGTCCTAAGCTATGAGTAAGATTCTTATCGTAGACGATGAGCCAACTATCGTAGACCTCCTGGAGGAGCACCTTCAAAGTGAGGGCTACGACACCACGCACGCATTCTCCGGCGAGGAGGCGTTGCAGGTGCTCGATGACGTCACCCCCGACCTGGTGATCCTCGACCTCATGCTCCCCGGCATGGACGGCTACGAGGTCTGCCGCCTAATGCAGCTAAACCCCCGGCTCAACCACATCCCGGTCATCATGGTAACTGCACGGAGCGCCATACCCAACAAAGTCATGGGCTACCAGCGAGGGGCGGACGACTACGTGGTCAAGCCCTTCGACCCCGAGGAACTGAGCGTGCGAGTGCGCGCCCAGCTCCACCATCTTTACCACGACACCGTAGCCGAGCTTACAGGGCTACCCGGCCCCCAGGTGATAGAGGAGACCATCCAGAGCCGCACGCAAGATAGCTCTCGCCCCTGGGCTATCATCTACATTGACATAACTAATTTTACGGCCTACAACGAGTCCTATACCTTCCTGGAAGGGGACGACATGATAAAGGAAGCAGCGGATGCACTTGATCAGGCCGTCCGGCAGGAGGGAGAGGGTGACGATTTGGTGGGGCACATGGGGGGCGACAAGTTTGTGGTAATTACCGAGCCGCCACGTGTAGAGGCAATAACCGCGTGCGCCCAGGAGCTTTTCGCCAAAGGGAGAGACAACCTCTACTCACCGGTCGAGCGCGAGCAGGGTTTCGTCGCCACCGTGAACCACCAGGGCCTTCTAGCCCACGTAGCTCTGTGCGCGCTCGACTTCGAGGTGGTTACCAGCGAAGAAGGGTAGGCTGGAGGTCCGGACGAAGGACGAAAGACGAAGGGCAACTAGCCATCCGTCCGTCGTCCGTCGTCCGTCGTCCGTCCTCCCCTACCGCCTCCCAGCTTTGATCCATGCGGCGAGGACAGTGGCAGACTGTCCTAATGTGGTCCTGCTATCAGGGTGGAAATATGGGTTGTTGTCCGGCGGCACGCATGGCTCAGGAGGGCTGATGCTGCCGCAACCATACCCCTTCATGATGCCCAGCGCGTACACCTCCTCTATATACTGCCGGTAAGGGGCTTCCTGCGGCACGTCCTGGAAGGAGGACCTTCCAGGCATTCTTATATCTTTGAAGAGCGCAGGGTCAGCCAACGATATGGCCTCGGTCAGTTCTCTTCTGGTTACTGCGGCATCCGGGCGCTGCACAACTGGCATCTCGCTCCCACCTTTCACCTTGCTTATCATCATCGCCAGCTCTTTATGCGTAAGTGGCTCGAATACCCGGAAGTAAGGACGGTTAAGTTCATCACAAGGCTCCCCAGTCCCGCCGCAGGGGTAACCGGTAGTAACCCCCATCCTTGCCAGTTGCTCCACGGCGGGCCAAAACACGCTGTTGGTAGGTACGTCCGCATAAGTTTGCCTACTCGAAGCAGGGGATAGCACTCCCCCATTCGCAGCCATGACCACGACGGCCATCAATAGCAGGCACACCCAGGCAACTGTATTCGGTTTTGGATATCGCCGTCCCATACCATCACCACTATCGGCGCTCAAAACACCCAGTACCACGTAGCGAAGAGCGTCGTGTTCAGTCCCAGGAGAGTAGCTCCGGTAATCACAATAGCCCGGTCCCAATGTCGATTTGCGCCGAGCCTCGCTAAGAGTAAGAATATCGGAAAGATAGCTAAAGAGTAACGAGGCAGGGACTGCATAGGCCAGTCGACTACCGTGAACGAGAGGAGCGTCCAGGTCGAGACCGTGCAATAGATGGCATAGATACGAGGCAGCGCCCACCACGCAATTACACTCGCTTCAATAAGGAAGACGGCGTATACCAGGTCCTGGCTGTTTACAATGCGCGACAAGGGGGTGATAGCGACGTCGCCCAGGTGCCCGAACTCAATCGCAAGGGTCTCCCAGGGCCACCTCGCTGCGCGCCACCAGGGAGATTGGTCGACAGTGTGAGATATAGCCAGCAAATCCCCCGTCGTCCATGCCAGGTATCCGGCCCAAAGGAGCCAGCCCAGCGGAGCAGCCGCTACAGCCAATAAACGCGTGAGAAAAAGCAATTTGAGGTTCCCACGCGACTGTCGCCACGCCTCGTATGCAAGCGGAAATACCAGTAGCAACCCGGTTGGACGCGTCAGCCCGGCCAGGAGCGCGGCCAGGGCAGACATACCCCATCTGGCTCGCCGCGCGTAATAGAAAGCAGCGATGCTCACCGTTAGGAATAGAGACTCGGCATATACCGCGAGCATGAACAGAGCCATCGGGTAGACCGCCAGATACAGAGTCGCCCTGCCCGCGACCTCATCACCGAACTCCAGCGCGGCCAGCTTGAACATGTATACCAGAGCCAGAAAGCACATCACGCTCGATACGATAACCCCTGACAGCACGTAATCGCTGCCCAGGGCAGGGGCCGCAATGACCATCAACAGGGGGTAAAGTGGGAAGAAGGCAGTCAGCTCCGGGCGAAAGGAGTAGCCGTGCTGCGCAATATTCAGGTAATGCTCGGAGTCCCAACGCGCCCATACGTCGAGCAGTACATTGCTGCTGGGGTGGAGGGTATAGTGCAGGCCCTGCTGCTCCGGCAGAAAAGCTACCGCGAGGAGGGCCACCAGGCTCAACCCGATGCGCAGGCTCAAGAATAGAAAAAATGCCTGCGTTACGGCAACCCGGTTGCTCTCCCACCATGCCCGCATAAGAGGGGCAACCCGCCTCGCGCCAGCCATGCCGGCTATATGGCGCTCGGTCGTGGTTTCAGCCCGCGCACCATCAAGCGGCGAAGCTGTCAAGGCATCGCTATCTTCTTTATTTTGATGTTGCGCGGGTGGAGGCTGTGCAGCCATGAGCGCTTACACCTCCCCATTCCAGAGGAGATTTTTCACTCATAAAAATGAGCGCCGCAGGCGCTCATTTTTATGAGTGAAGTAAAGGTTGTTTTGAGCTTTCGCATAGTTGGGTGCGGTTACCGAAAGGATGTAGCCATTAACGGCTTTCGGGGAGCCTAGCTCGTAGCGGCATCTACAAGGCCCAAACCGAACTCCAGCTTCTTGACCTCTTCGGCCTCCAAAATGCCGAGCAAGCTCCGCAAAGCCCTGTACTGGAGGGCGCGAATCGCCCCTTCCTTCTTGTTGAGCATCTGAGCGATCTCGGCGTTCTCGTACCCCTCGATGAATTTCAGAGAGATGACCTGGCGCTGGTCCTCTGTGAGCTGGCAGATAGCGTCCTTCAACTCGGCGGCATCGAGCGTTTGCAGGAGAGCGTCCTGGGGGTCTTCCGGCTCATAAGATGTAGCAAGGACCTGGTGAAGAGGCACCGACTCGCGCCTGGTGCGATAGTGGTCAACCACCAGGTTGTGTGCCAGCCGGTATAGCCATGAAGAGAATGGGTAGCCACACCATGTATAGCGGCCAATAGCTTCCCACGCCTTCAGAAAGACCTGCTCGCACAGGTCTTCGGCGTCTGAGGCGTCACCGACTTTGTAGAATATGTACTTGTAAATCTTATCGACGTAGGCGTTATACAGTTCCGCGAATGCCGCCTGGTCGTGCTCCGATGCACGTTGTGCAAGCTCGGCCTCGTTCAATAGCATGGCACGTCCTCCCGGTAGTCTCGCGCGCCCACGATCCTGCGTTGTCATTATCGTACTTTTGCAAGATATATGCCACAGGATGCCTAAACACTTGCGTATGCGAAAAATCGCCGTTATAATGCGAATTGTGGTGCTTGAAACGAGAACGTGAAACGTGAAGCGTGATGCGTGAAAGTTTCCCGTAATTCGTAATTCGTAATTCGTAATTCCCGGAGGGCAGGCGTGGACCAGCAAATGCAGGCGGTCCAAGAGCAAAGCATGAGGGTGTCACCCACCCTCATCATGGTCAATCAACTCCTCGCGCTCTCATCTGTCGAGCTACAGCACATGGTACGGGCGGAGCTTGAAGAGAATCCCGCGCTTGAAGGGGTAGAGAACACCCCCTGCGCGTCGTGCGGGGCAGGCACGACGGGGCGCTATTGCCCTGTCTGTATGCAGCCGGTCCACCCTGCGCAGACACAGGGTACCGACCAGACCCGGCAGGCCGAGGCGGGTATGGGAAGCGGCGCTTCAGACGAATATGATTATGAATATGAAGGTTATCGAGCGCGCGACTCGGCAGCCGCGCCCGAAGAAGAGGAGTTCGACCCCCTCGGCCTGGTAGCCACCGAGGCTAGCATGACCGAGCAGCTATTGAGCGACCTCTCCGTTTCCCTCTCCCCTGACGACTACCCCATCGCCGAATACCTGGTGGGCAACATCAACGAGCAGGGTTTCCTCGGCTGCACGCTGGAGTCGGCTGCGAAACGGTTAGACGTGCCGCTGGAGAGCGTGGAACGGGTACTGCACACTCTACAGAGGATCGGCCCCCTCGGTGTCGGTGCGCGGAACCTGCGCGAGTGCCTGCTGATCCAGCTTGAGGATATAGAGGAGCGCGGCCAACCGGAAGTCGCGCCGCACGTCCGAACTATTATCTCCGATTACCTGACGGAGCTTGGGGAGCACAAATACACAATCATCGCGCAGGCGTTAGGCATCCCCTATGAGAGCGTGGTGGTGGTGCGCGACTTCATCAAGCGGCAGATGCAGCCTCGCCCGCTCCAGGAGGCTCCTGCGGGTAAGGCGTGGAGATCACCGTCGCCGACGCGGTTCATAGTACCGGATGTGCTAATTCATCAGCGTGATGGGGAGCTTGAGCCGGAGGTGGTGGAGACGTTCCGCTTCAGCCTCCGCATCAACCCCCTATACCAGCGCCTTGCAAGTGATGGCGTACACGCGGATGGTGGCCTGTCGGACGGCGAGCGCGACCACATCCGCCGCTACGTGAACCGCTCGAAGCTCTTCATCTCGAACATCAACCAGCGCCGCGAGACGATGCGCCGCATCACGGCCTGCCTGATAGATTTGCAGGAGAAGTTCATACGCTATGGCGTGCGCTATCTGAGACCCCTCACCCGCGCCCAGGTCGCGCAATATTTGGGCATCCACGAAAGCACCGTGAGCCGCGCCACTGCAAGCAAGTACGTGATGCTCCCCAGCAAGCAGGTAATCCCTTTCAGCGACTTCTTCGCTGCCTCTCTCTCCGCGAAAGACTTCATAAAAGAGCTGATCACCAAAGAGTCGGACCCCATGACCGACAAAGAGATCGTAAGCCACCTGCGCGAGCAAGGGATACGGGTGGCGAGAAGGACAGTGACGAAGTATAGGAACCAGTTGGGGATATTGCCTTCCACGTTCCGGTAGTCTGACAACCTGATGCACAGATACCTTGTGATTGTAGAGCAAGGGCCCAATAATTACTCTGCCTACAGCCCGGACTTGCCAGGCTGCGCGTCTGCTGGTGATACTGTAGAGGAGACCTTGGCGCATTTCCGTGAAGCCCTAAAGATGCATTTAGAGGGCATCTTGGAAGATCGTGACCCTATACCGCAGATAAGCAGCTTGGCCTCCCAATTCATGGAGGTCGAAGTGCCACACCCTGGAGTAAGAAATAGGGTGTAACGCAATCGGAGCAAAGCGTAAGGCGTAAAGGATCTGTTTCTCGACAGATAAGATGGGGAAATCGGCGTTCACCTTAGATAAGTTCATACAGGAGCTAATGGTGGTGGCTCCAGAATTCCAGACCGTCTACGAAGAACACATGAGTGATAACGATGAGTTATTGCCACATGTGTTGATGGGTGACTTCGTCAGATTCTTGTTTGATGCATATCGCAAGTCTATGACTTCTATGTCTGATGCTGAGAATTGGAGTCAGTTCGTAAACAGAAGTTTGGCGCTAATGGAACGTGCTATTGCTTCGGAGGACCCACGACTAGTCAACCTAATCTCAGTTTCTTTCGTAGGGAATTTATTGCCATCGGACGAACGAGACGCAGAGTCATATAAGGCCATCAAAGTACAATTGGGGCCAAAATTACGAGAAGAATTGAACCTTTACGATTCCAGCTGACATGCAGTGATTAACTGCTTCCTACTCCCTGACATTGCGGGCAGTAAAACGTAATCCTCCCCTTCCCCACTCCTTGACGCGCCTGCTTTATTGGCGTGCCGCACACCTTGCACGGGCGGCTCGACTGGCGGAAGACCCAGTGCTTGTCGCGCCACCTTACTGTTGTGCCTTTCTCCTCAGCTTCTGCCTGTAGATGAGCCAGCACGTCGTCGGTTACGGTCTGGCCTCTATTGCGTAAGGCGCGCTGCCCAATGTCCGGGACGGTCTTGGCGAGGCATTCTTGCTGCTCAGGCGTGAGGTCTCGTACGAGGGTCCAGGGGTTGATGCGGCACTCGAAGAGGATGTCGCTCTTGAGGTAGTTGCCAAGCCCCGCCGCCACGCTCTGGTAGAGGAGCACAGGCCCTACCTCCTGGTCGAGGTTGCCTGGATCGTTCAACCTGTGGAGGAAGAGGGCGCGGTCGAACGTGGGGGAGCACATATCCGGCCCTATCTCCTGTAGCGATGGGACCTGGCTGAAGGGATCGCCCACGCCGATATTGAACACCTGCACGTTTATCAGCACTGCCTGGCGCGCCGTGCTGACGATAAGCGCCCTCGTGGTGCGGTCATACTCGACCCTATGCCGCAGCGAGTAGGTGCGTATCTTTCCGAACATCAACAGGTGGATGTGGAAATAGATGTCCCCTTCCAGGTCCCACAGGATGTTCTTGCCCGCCGGGTATACGCGCCGTACCTCCTTCCCCTCGACCAACCCGGTGTGCGCCTCCAGCCACGCCTTCGCCTTCTTGAGGCGCGAGTCTATCGCGACGATGCGGCTCCCAGCGAACTCTTCGTTGAGCTGCGCTGATATGCGATGTACTTCTGGCCCTTCGGACATGATACTCTTTTGCCATGCAAATTCGGGGCCAAGGGCGAGACGCCTGTACAAGCGGCTGCTCAGCTGGCCCACAGGGAGATAGCAGAGATGCTGCTGGCGCACGGCGCAGACGTAAATGTAGGCGCAGGAGGCGCGACTCCTTTACATGGAGCGGCGATGTTCAATTGTGCGGATATGGCTAAGTGGCTACTTTCGCACGGTGCTGATCTAGCCCTGGTGAATTACGAGGGTAAGACGCCCCTTTGAGATAGCGAAAGATAGCGGCAGCAGTGAGATAGCTGCGCTGCTCACTTTACGACGGGCGTCTCGATTTTGACCTCTTTGTCGTAGTCGCTGATGGTGATTATTCGAACTACCTCCGATGGCTCGCCCTCGATGAGCGCGCCCTGCAAGCGCACGCGCCGTAGCAGAAAATCACGCCCTCCCACCCAGAGAGTGGCGGGGATATTGGTCTTTACATTCACCTCCGGCGTAAGCGCCCTGAGGGAGTCGGGGGGCACCTCCCCTTTTATTCGGTAAGAGACCACATCCACTATCTTCTCGTCTCCATCGCTCGACAGGCCCTTGACGCTGCTGAGTATATCAGCCGCACCCTTCGCCGGGTTGAACAATTGCGATACGTCGAAGTAAGCTGGCATTGGCTCCCACCTGCCGCTCAGGGGATCGGTCCACCACTGGTTCTTGCCGTCGACAACGACCTCCGCTGTAAAGGTAAAGCCTGACCTGCGCGCGGTAACCTTCCCCAGCATCTTGTCCGGCTTCAGCGCATCGCCGTCCGCCTTCGTCAGCCACAATCCCGGCAGCGTATGCATATTCTCCGTTGAGAGGCTGAAGTGGAACGACTTCGGAGCCTGGATAGCCAGGCTGGACTTCTTTATAACCTCATCAGCAGATATGGCGGGCAGCTTCTCATCCTCTCCGCACCCAGATAGGCCCATCGCCACAAGTGCTATCGCCATGAAGGGCGCTACTCTTCTCAACGTTGAAATTACATGCATCACAAGCTCCAGGGTCAAGATATATCCCTATTAGAATAACATAAGCTTGCTATCAGAACAGGGTAAGCTACAGGATGTGGAAAGGTCCTGGCAGGGGAATGAGCGCTGCTATAATATACCTCCCAACTGGCATTCAGGCCGTTTCCTAAGCACAATGGGCGCACTGGTGAGGTAGTAAGAATATGGTACACACGTTAGAAAGGTCAGAGGTAAGCCCCTCTGATGGTTATGACCACTCCGACGGTACGGGCGATGTGGAGTTGCCCACGAATCGCTTGAACAGCTCCAACCTGCGAGGCACACAAATAGAGCCGGCAGGCGTCTCAGGTGATCGCCAGGAGGCGGCAGATGACCCTGCCGTAGACTGGGTCCAGAGGCTTTCCAAAGCGAACCCTGTTACAGAGCTACTCGCGGAAGAGGAGTTGGGGTCGCAGCCCGTGCCCTCCGGTATGCGGCATCACGAGACAGGCCCCGCGCGCATGGTCCCCGCGAAGAAAGCGCTGCTCCCAAAGGGCCTCAAGCGGTTGTTGCTAACCCTCTCGGTAGTTCTAATCCTGGGAGGCTCAGTAGGCGGCGGTATTTATGCCTTGATAGATAGTGGCTGGCTTTCTACGCTCTTTGCGCCGCAGGTCGCTACCACGACACCTCCGATAAGCGGTCAGCAAGTCCAGGCAACAGCCCAGGCTCAGCCCTCCCCAAAGCAGGAACCTACCCAGGTTCCACAGCCCGACATAACGGCCAGCGCGGAGCAGTTGCGCGATAAAGGGATCGAGCAGTACAAGCTGGGCAACTTCGAGGAGGCTATCAAGCAGTTCGAGGGCGCGGTCAACGTCGGCACCAACGATGCACGCACCTATTACCACATGGGCCTGGCATACCTGGCCGTAACCGGGCTAGAGCACTCCCTCGATGACGCCGAGCTGGCATTTCGTACAGCAACGTCCCTTGAGCCTGCGTGGGCTGCCGCTCACGCAATGCTCGCGGAGAGCCTGGTGCGGCGCGGCTACTACTCCGAGGCCATCCTACCTGCTATCGAAGCCACCCGTCTCTCTCCAAACTCCAGCGACGCATGGCTAACCCTCAGCAGAGCCTACAAAGGCGCGGGACAGGAAGCTGAAGCCACCCGCGCCTACGCGGAAGCCTCCCGCCTGGCACCCTCCCCGCCGATGCAGCCCTAAAAGACGACGGACGACAGACGACGGACGACGGACGACGGATAAAACACAGAGACATAAAGACGCAGAGGACGCACAGCGATTTATAAGGGTTTATAGTAACCAATAATAAACTCTGTGTTACCTTTGTGCTCTTTGTGTCTCTGTGTTTTATCCGTCGTCCGTCGTCCGTCGTCGCAGGCTAACATTCCCCAATTGTGTTATAATACCCCGCTTTTGCGCGGGCGCGTATCTGCCTGTGTTCCGCGCATAATTGATCCCTTATTACCACCAGGATGAACCGGCACTGGCCGGTATGCACGACCATGATAGGTCCCACCATCAGGAGGCTGCGACAGGAGCGCAACCTGAGCCAGGAGACCCTTGCAGGCTCCGCTCAGGTCAGCAGCGGCTACCTCTCCAAGCTGGAGCGCGGCGTCTATAAACAGCCCTCCTTTGAGGTCCTAAGCCGCATAGCCTCAGCCTTGCAGATACCCGTCGCGGATCTGTACCGCGCAGCCGGGATCGAGCACCTGCTTGCAGAGTCAGACCCCACGCTTGAGCCTGTCCTGGAAGGGTACGCCAGCAGGCTAAGCGACCTGCCCAAGCGCGACCGCGACCTCATCATGGGCGAGATACATCGCATCATCCGCGAAGAAAGCGAGCCGCGCTCATGAGCACGCTGTCCGACGACATACTCGATACCCTCGACTATTTCATCCATCGCCACAGGCTCCATACCCGTGTGCCGGTGGACCTCAGCCCCATCCTTGAGCGCTTCGAGATACATAAGCACAATTTCACGCCGATGACTATGGGCTTCACGCTGATACGCGCCAAGCAGATGCACATCGGCATCAACAAGAACCTCGACCCAACGTGGCAGAGGATGGCGCTGGCGCACGAAGCCGCGCACGTGATAGCCAACCAGCCCCACCAGCTATTCGTCTGCAAGACGAGAGACTGGTCGCGCCACAGGGACGAGCGCGAGGCTCAGCTAATCGCCGCGTGCCTCCTGGTGCCGTTGAGGGTAATAGAGGAGAGCTATAAAGTGGGAGCCGCACCACAGCTAGGCAAGATGCTCAAGGTGCCCCCCGATTTGGTGGACCTCCGCTGGTCCTTCGCCCGCGTGCACGGGGATATTTAGGTGGACGAAAGACGAAGGACGACAGACGAAAGACGGTAAAACGTGAAACGTGATGATAGACGATAGAGATGCGATGGACGAAGGTTGTTGCTTATATTGTGCGTGAGGTGGAGGGGAAGCGACAGTTGCTCGTCCTTACGCATAGGGATTACCCGGAAGCAGGATTACAGGTCCCGGCGGGCACGGTTGATGAGGGCGAGGGGATAGAAGATGCTCTTAGGAGGGAAGTCACCGAGGAGACGGGGCTAACCAATTTCAAAGTTGTGCGGGAAATCGCCACTTATGAGTGGCTACATCCCATTACGGGGAATGTGCACGAGCGGCACGTCTTCCTCTTACTAGCTCCACAGGAGGCGCCTGACATGTGGGAGTGGATCGAGACGAGCGGCGGCGCAGTCCCTGACCACGAAGGGTACGTCTTTTGTTATTACTGGGCAGACCTCGACGGCGAGATAGAGCTTGCGGGGAACTTCGGAGATTATCTTCACGCCATTCGGTAGTCATGAGTTTTGAGTTCCAAGCTCGGTTTTGTAGGAGTGCTCGGTCTAGCCTGTAACTACATACTCAGGAAGGTATGCACGCCTTGCTCCCAGCGAGCAAACGTGGCTTCCAGGAACCGTACCGCGGCAGGATATTTATCTCGAATGCTTGTATCGGGCAACCGACCTAGGGTGGCCGCGCTACTATTTTGCCGAACCCAATGTTGCAAGGGGTGCCAAATGCGAGCAGAGAGCAGGGCCAGATCAAAATCGCTTTTGGACAGAACCACTCCAGCTTCGGCCAAGGCGTCCGCGTACCAGCTTATCATGAGCTCTTCATCGACAGGAAGCTTCTCTCGGTAGGCGTGTGACGACACCGGCAGTAACAGGTTCAAGAAGTAAGCCAACTCCCAGAGACCCGACCAGATTTTTGGGTCTTGCCAGTCCACAAGCACTCGGCGCCCTGTATTAGTAATTTGGACATTGTGGAACCAGTAATCGCCGTGGACGAGGGTAGTCCCGGTAGCCAGCAAGGGGCCAAATAGCCTCTCTGGTTGCTCTAAAACGCGCATGGCAAGCGTCAGCCGCTCCGCCCCGAATACTTCAGGCAGAGCCTGCGGCAGCCATGATGCCGAGATTGCATCCAGGTCACTCTTCCGTGCTGCGACTAGTGCCTGGAGCGATGGGTCATCTGGTCTCCAGAGCCAGGAGCAGTCATCCAGCAAATTGGCCCGTCCCCAAAATTGGGCGTGGAGCCGAGCCATGTCAGAGAGGACAGCCTTATAGTCCGCTTCATCCCAGGCCAGGCCATCCTTCACATCAGTAATCTCTTCCATGAGTAGCCAGGTACGGCCATCGTTGAGGATGCGAGCATCGAGTAGACGAGGCGTATCAATAAGGAGTCGGGAGGCAAGCTCGCGATAGAAGAAAACTTCATCCCTACCACCAGCCAATTTTAGGACAAACCTCAGAGGCGCACTACCAGACGCCAGATTGATCGTGACCACGTAAAGTTCAGCGCCCGATGTGCCCTTCTCCAAGGGCTCTACACTAAAGCTGGCTACCTCCTGGTACGGCTCACCGGAGTAAACACCCAGAAGAGAGTCGAGGTAGGCAGCAGTGATCGTGTCTGCGGAGTTCGGAAGGCTCATGGGCTTGCCTCGCAGGAATGTACTACTTCACCACCCCCAGCCTCTTCAGGAAATAGTAGGCCAGGGTTTTAGAACAGCCCTCGTGGCTTTGTACAATGTCAAGCTATTAGGGCATAAATAACTCAAAAGTCAGAATTCAAAACTTCTACATCATGTCATCCCCTCCCACCGCCTTTGCCACCGTCACAGCGTAAACTTGCCCCGCGCCTGCCGACTTTAGCGTAGCGGCGCATTGGGAGAGGGTCGCACCTGTAGTGCAAACGTCGTCCACCAGCAGAATAGGCGCATCTATTTCGTCGCCCTCCCACGCGAACGCCTCAGCGACATTACGCTGGCGCTCTTCAGCCGATAGACCTACCTGGGGTTGGGTCTCCTTGATGCGCACTAACCCTGCCTGTAAGCGCCAACCTGTGATGCGGGACAGCTCGCGCGTGAGCAACGCGCTTTGATTGTATCCGCGTGCCTGCTCCTTGCGGCTGTGCAAGGGTACATGCATCAGCATGGGCGGGTTGCCGTCGAGCACAGACCAGGGGTCGTCACGTGACAGCGCCTCCGACAGGAGCCGGGCTAGCGGTCTCGCCAGGGGCGTGTCGCTCTGGTACTTTAGCTTGTGGACCGCCTCGCGCAGAGGCCCCTTGAATAGCCCCGCACTCGCAAATGCATCTATGCCCTCTACCTGTGCATCGAGATATGGAGGCTCTATCTGCGAGTAGCAATCGTCGCACAGGAGCGTGCCTCTCCTATCGCACCCGCCGCAACGAGGCGGGTATAGTACGTCAAGCAACCGCTCCCATGCTGAGGACGCGATGCTAAGAACCGTACTGGTGGACCTTCTTTCCATCGATGTACACCTGCTCGGCGCGCTGGTAGATGTCGAGAGGGTCGCCGGACCACACTACGAGGTCGGCATCCTTGCCGGGGGCGATGGAGCCGATGCGGTCAGCCACTCCCATTATCTCCGCCGGGTTGATTGTCACCGTCCGCAGTGCTACGTCGCGCTCCAACCCCTCCTTAACCGCCATAACGAGCGCCAGATGGAGGTATTGCACGGCTACCACCCAGTGATCGGTAGTAAGCGCTACCTTCACACCCGCCTTCGTGAGCACTCCCGGCGTCACCAGCGAGCGGTTCTTCAACTCAACTTTGTACTTCGAGCTAAGGGTGGGGCCGACTACCGCCGGGATGTTGCGCTTCACAAGCTCGTCCGCGATCAGGTGTGCCTCGGTGGCGTGGTCTAGCACCATGTCGAAGTCGAATTCGTCGCGGATGCGCATGGCGGTGAGTATGTCGTCACTGCGGTGGGCGTGCCATCTCATAGGTATCTCCCGTCGCAGCACCATCCCTATTACTTCCATTTTCAGGTCGCGCTCGAACGGCTTGGTGGGATCGTTTGCTAATTCGTGAGCGTCCCGCTTCTGGAGGTAATTGGATGCCTTCACCAGATTCTCACGCATGAGGGCCGCCACGCCCATGCGGGTGGTTGGCATTTTCTTGCTATCGCCCCCTCCCCGCTTGGGGTTCTCCCCCATCGCGGCTTTGAGTCCGGTGGGGTGGCGCACTACCATGTCGTCTATTCGCAAGCCATACGTCTTGAGCAGCACTGTCAGACCGCCTATAACGTTGCCGCTCCCCGGCATCACGTTTACTGCGGTGATGCCTGCCGCACGCGCATCGGCAAAGGCGATGTCCTCCGGGTATGTGGCGTCAATGGCTCGGACCTGGGGAGTCACCGGGTCGGCGCTCTCGTTTGTGTCTGCCCCTTCCCTGCCAACCGCCAGCTCCCCTATCCCTACATGTGTATGGGCATCTATGAAGCCAGGCGTAATTACCTTGCCGGAGGCGTCTATCACTTCCGCTCCATCGGGAATCGTAACCTCCGACTCCGGCCCGGCTGCACTGATTTTGCCATCGTCTCCAATCACGACCGTACCCCGGTCCCATACAATATCTCGCCCCTTGTCGTCAGGCGTCATGGACATTACACGTCCACCCTTTATAGCGATCACTCTTTGGCCCCCTCTCGTGTTTGAATAGTCTGTTGTACCACTCCAGCGTGAGCCTGTCAAAGAGCCATCGAGCAGTCACCTAATAACATATTATTCAGGGCACAGGTTATGCTATAGCGAGCATTACGTAAAGTTACCCCCTTCGGGGTATTCATACTAACCGATATGCAGGGTATACTCATCCTACCCCGACCAAAGAGCAGACGGCTGTGAGCTTCAAGGTCCAACGTTACAGCCCATGACCAATTGAGGACTTACTATGGCTACAACCCAAACTAAGAAAAGCGAGAATCACCAACAAGCACTGGCCCTTCCTGGGGACCCTGTGCTCAGCGCTCTCCACGACGCCGAAGAGGAGTACAAAGAGTTTCGTGCCCTCTGGGACGAGCAATCAGCAGAGCTTGAGGCGACAACCGCAAAGCTGGCAGATGAAGAAAACGCAAGTAAGCGATTAGCCGCCCAGCTCGAAGCTACGAAGAAGCACTTGGATGAGGAGAGGAAGCGCGCCCACAGAGAGCGTAATCGCTCCAAAGAGCTGGCCACCTGCCTCAAAGACGTGCATCGCGCGCTCTTCGACGGCAACATCTACAGCCTCATACTCAAGGCATGTCTGACCGCCACCGGCGCGACGCGGGGCCTCTACATGACCGCCAGGGGTAGCGCTGATTTTCTCAAGATTCGGGCTGCCGTAGATATTGACGGCTATCCGGCAGCCCCGCCCTCCGAATTCATCAAGGCGCTCTGCCACAAGGCCCTGGAGGAGAGAGATACGGTAGTCTGCACCCATGATGACCTCTCCGATCTGCCCGACCCTTCCAGGCCGAGTGAGCGCTTTCAGAACTGCGCGGTCGCGCCTGTCGTACTGATGAAGAACTTCGACGGCATCGTGATAGTCGCCGATAAAATGACCGGCGATTTCAACGAGGAAGATGTAGAGATACTCTTGAGCGTGGGAGACCAGGCGTCCGTCGCCGTCGAGAACGCACGCCTGCAACAGGAGCTACAGAGCGCCTACCTAGCCACCGTGAGCATGTTGGCCGACGTGGTAGAGGCCAAAGACCCGTACACGCACGGCCACTGCGAGATGGTATCGCGCTACGCGCGCCTTACCGCCGAGCAGCTATCACTCAAGGACTACGAGAGGAGCCTGGTCTGCTATGGTGCGCTTTTGCACGACGTGGGCAAGATTTGCGTGAGCGATGGCGTATTGAACAAACCCGGCCCGCTCCTGCCCGAAGAGCGCGAGCTTATGCGCGCCCACGTCCGTGTGGGGCACGATCTCCTCGCCAGGGTGCCCGCCTTACAAACGGTAGCCAACGTCGTGCTGCACCATCACGAATGGTATGATGGCTCAGGCTACCCGGAGGGCCTCAAGGGAGAAGATATACCCATCGCGGCGCGCATCGTCTGCGTGGTAGACGCCTACTGCGCCATGATTACCAAGCGGAGCTACAAAGACGCTTATAGCGACCAGCGCGCCCGCGACGAGCTGCACCGTTGTGCCGGTACGCAATTCGATGCGAAGGTGGTGGAGGCATTCATCAAGGTGCTTGACATGCCGGAAGCCACTGACGAGGATGAGGACTACGACGCCGAGTGTGGCGTCCTCCCAGGCTTCGGCCAGCTACGCGAGCTTCAATATGCAGTTTAATCGAAAATCGGGACGCGAAGCGTCCCGATTTTCGATTCATGTTGGCTTAGCCCAGTTGTGAGAGCCGCACAACTTCCGGCGTGCGAGTATAGCAGTCTTCACCCTTGGAGGCTTTCTGGATAGTAGACCAGATGTCGCGGGTCCACTCGGCCACTATGACAGGACGGCCTAGCTCAGATTGGAAACGCTCGACGGTCCACTCATCAAGAGTGCGCACGCCTGTGAAATCGAACATTCGGCGCGGGAGGAAGATGAGGTCGGCAGGTTCCTCTCCCTGAGCGGAATAAGGTCGCAGGGCAGCCGTGACTTCCGCGCCGAATAGTAAGCCTGAGCACCCGACGTTACCGCCGAGCGTGCTATTCTCCACAACCACCAAGCGCACGTCCAGACCTTCCACATTCCTGAACGGGCGAAGGGCGCGCTCCAGGGTCAGCCGGGGCATCTCACCGCACACCACTACAACGCGCTGGGGACGCTCGATGCTCGCAGGTAGGGTGCGCGCGGTGCGCCTCGATTCGTCTAGAAGCTGGCGCACGAGGCCGACGCCGTTCTCTAGCTGGGCGTAACCCTCGTATTCCCTGGCGTGGGGCACGTCCCGCCCCGCCATGATGTACCACTCGTCCGATAGGAACGCAAAGTTCGTGCCTATCTCCTCGCGCAAGCGCCGCTGCCACGCCTCGACCTGCTCAAGGACGGCAGTGCCCTCTTCACGCGTATAGGGGCGCAGGTCGAGCTTGATCTGGTAGTGGTTGTTGCGGCGGAAGCGAGTGAGGCCGATGGGCACGACGCCCACCGTCTGCACGTGTGGGTAGAGCGCGGCGAGGTCGGCTATGGAACGGTCAAGCTGCGCACCGTCGTTCAGACCGGGGCAGAGGACGAGCTGCGTGTGCGTCTGGATGCCCATCTCCCCCAGGCGACGTAGCTGCGGCACTACCTCCGGGGCGCGTGGGTTGCCGAGGAGCGCGCGGCGCATCTCAGGCTCGGTGGCGTGGACCGACACGTATAGGGGCGAAAGCCGCTCCTCGTCTATCCGCTGCCAGTCGGACTCTTTGAGGTTGGTGAGAGTGATGAACCCGCCATACAGGAAGGAATAGCGGTAGTCGTCATCCTTGATGTCGAGGGTGCGGCGCAGGCCGGGGGCGTTCTGGTCTACGAAGCAGAAGGGACAGTGATTATTACAGCGCTTGATGCCGTCGAAAGTGGGGTCCACGAACTCAAGGCCGAGGTCCTGCTGCTCAGGCTTCCTCACCGTAAGGACCAACGGCGCGCTCAACCCCTCGCGAGCTACTTCTATGGTGAGGCGATTGCTCACCTGGTGGAACTCGTAGCCGACCACGTCCTTCACTATTGTGCCGTTGATAGAGAGGAGCCTGTCCCCTTCCTGCACCCCAGCGCGAGACGCCGGGCTATCCGGCACCACCTTGTCTATCCTACCCTGACTCTTATACTGCGCCATAATCTAGTCCAAAGTTCAAAGTTACTTGAGCCTATCGCCTACAACGGGAATAGCCTTAGCGACACGCGCCCAGGTGCTGCCGAGATGGATCAGGCGGCTGCTGAGTGTGCCGCGTACCCTGCCTGTACGCAAACCTTCAAGGAACTCCTGCGGGGTCTCAAATGGGGCTATCTCGGCGTAAGCCCTTCCCACTTCCACCAGTGTGTGAGCGTCCGAGCCTGCGGACATCGCCAGGCCGTGCTCCTGGGCATAAGCCAGGGCGTGCTCATTGTCTGCGGCGTTCACAGCCCTCGCGTTGAACACCTCCAGGATGTCTATAAGCCCTGCCTGCACGAGCCTGTCGAGCGCGGAGGTATCGAGGCGGCTGGCGGTACGCATGGTGTCGAAGGGGTGGGGCACGCACACGAGGCCACCCTGCCCTTTGATGCGTCGAACCGTCTCCTCCGGTGTGAGGCCCTTTGGCACAAGCTCGGAGAGAAAGTAACCTATAATCTCCCCCTCGCTTGACTTCACCTCTTCCGAAGGGATGATCTTGATAGGTAGGTCGTCCATACGGGATAATGCCAGCGCATTCGCCAACCCATTATGGTCGGTCACGCACAATGCACCCAGCCCGCGCTCGGCAGCGACGTGCGCCAGCTTTCGCGGGTCATTGAGCGAATCTTTGCTCAACCGCGTGTGGCAATGCATATCTACCTTTATGAGGTTGCCCTGTGACTGCTTCATAATAGGACCCTGGATTACGGCTCAGCCTATAAGTATACCACAAAGCACATTGGAAGCGGTGCTACTGAATGGGTATGAAGTGGCAAAAAGAGGAGAGGAATACATGTAGGGGCGCTGCACGCCGCGCCCTGGTCGGGCACAATATCCATTCACGCTAGGGCGCA